>CAZOYD010000025.1:0-27966 GCA_964583985.1 uncultured archaeon | reverse complement strand
AATGGATCTTGATCTGGCTTTTCAAGTAAATATTTCGTTTTGTAATCCTTACCAATCCCATTATATTCGATAGATGCGGAAATAATTTCACCTGTTCGTGAACTTTTCTGACGAACTTGAATCGTGCCCGAATTTAGCGTGTTATTCTCACCTCGATAATACATCAATTCACTTCCGTCAATCTTGAACATTTCATTGAATAAATTCACTTTTTTTGGACCAAAATTTTCAAGTTCTTTATTTGAGGGGTGATTCCACCTTCTTTTATTTAAATTCGGGGATCTAAAATTGAATAATCCCACCCCAGTAAATTCAGCTACGTCAATATTGCCATTGAGATTTTTTCTATGATGAAAATGTGTTAATCCATTCCGCTCAAAGAAATCATTGAGATTTCCAATCTTATCTGCTGCATAATTTCCATGATCTGAAGCGATTGCGATAGCTGTACTATCTAATAATCCCATTGTCTTAAGTTCTTTGAGAAATAATCCCAACACCTTGTCAATGTGATATAAATTCTTTTTATAGATGTTAGAATCAACACCATAAAGATGCATCAAGATATCAGATGACATAAACCATAGTAAACTAGCCAGGGGAGCCTCCTTTGTCGCAAAATATTTTTTTGGTCGTTTGAACGTCTCCAATAATTTATGAACAACCACGGTGTTTGCCTTCCAGATGTTATATTCAATTCTTCGCGTGTGCTTTAGCAATAAATAATATAATGCCAATTTGGATTTCCTTTCAGGATAAAAATACTTAGCACCACGATTGATAAATTGAGTTATGCTTGCAGTGTTGGCATCTCCAACCATCTCTAAGAATGTTTGACAATTATCTCCAAGATCGTCATTGATCTTATAAATCTGTATTCGCTTATCGGTACCATAGGTCATATAAGATCGTAATCTGGGTGGAGCAAAAGCGCGATCCAGCCAATTCATACTAGGGACGCCATGGCAAGGCTCTTTCCGAAAATTCCCAGTGAAGGTACCGGTAATCATTGACGCTTGAGTTGGATAAGTGACAGAAGGAAAATCTGTAATGCAATTTTTTGAATATATTCCATTTTCCATCAATTTCTTAATATTCGGAAGATATCCTCTTTCAATTAGATCGTAAAAATGACTAGATCGGACATCATCTATTATACAAAATATGACATGACTAAGCCCATTCATTGTATATTTAGAAAAATGAAGAGATAATAAGTCTTATCAAGGAATTTTTATATTCCATCTTTACTATGATGTCAAAAAATTCAAGGATCACTTTTATTAAGATTTAAATCAAGATCATAATATGTCAAATGATATCTCATATAACAAAAGATACACCCAAATCTTCATTCTTTTCTACTTTGCTGAAGGATTAAGTCAAGGAGTTCCTTACCTTTTTTGGAAAACATATATTTTAGACTTACTGGGGTCAATTGACTTAGCTTTATGGCTGATAGTCTATGCTATTGGAAATATTCCTTGGGCAATCAAGATGATAGTCGGTGTCTTCAATGACAGGTGGGGATCTAAAAAACTTGGAAGACGATTTCCTTGGGTCGTAAGTTTTGGAACATTTGGAGGAGCAATGTGGATAATGATGGCTTTTTTTTTACCTGTCTCAGATATTTATGTCTGGCTAGCTATTTATTATTTTACCACACAATTAGGAATGGCATTTGCTGATAGTGCTCTTGATGGAATGATCCTGGATGTTACACCAAAAGAAAAGCTATCTAGAGTTCAAGGATATACTTGGACAATGATGTTTTTAGGATATGGTGCTGGTGGAATGTTATTAGGGTTAATCTTTTTAGTATTTAACATCGTACCATTGCTGTTTTTGATAACTGGTGTTTTAAATATAGTTGTATCCTTCTTAACCTTTTATGTAAAAGAACCCCCGCTTGAGGAGATTACCACGAAAGAGTGGGGTAAGGGATTACTTACGGTAATTACTAAAAAGAGAAATTGGAAAGTTTATGTCTATACAACCTTAGCAGGGATACAAGCAGTAGTAATCATCGATTTCTTCATGTATGTAGTATTAGTTTCTATGGGAGAATTAAGTGTTGACCAAACTATCCTTTCCTTGACCGGAACTGGAGCCGTTGGGGCTCAGATCTGGTTTACAATATTTTATCTTGCTAATGGAGTCGGCATCTTTATTGGAGCACCCATCGCAGGAAAATATGGAGACAGAAATCGCAGAAAGACGACGACATTCATCTTTTTTATCTACATTCCATTTCTATTGATACTAGTAATTCCATTCCTATTCAGTTTGGGATTCTTGATTGCTATGATTCTGGGAATTATTTTATTACTAATACAAGGTGGGCTGCAAAATGGTTATACTGTCGTAAATCAAACGATAAGAGGCGATTTATCAAAGAAGTATTATCCTAATCTGAAAAGTACTTATTTTGCACTATTAGTATCCTTAGCCAATTTAGGACAAAATATAGGTACCTTAATTGGAGCCTCTATTCTATCCATACTTGCCGCAATTCATTTTAATTTCTTTATGATATTCTTTGTAATTTCTGCTTTCTGTTCTCTTACATTATTCATTAGCTACTTGGCGTTTAGAAAAATTCCCGTGGAAGATTATGAGTTAGCACAAAACCTAAGAATTTAATTAAAATTTTTTCTTCTTTTTATTAATTAAAAAAGATTAAAAGAGGTAGTATTTTAGAATCATATAGAAATACATGCTTGCCATTAATTATAAAATCCCAATTGGTTAGTCTGGAATGACATCAGGGATCTTGGTGCTGCACTCCGTGCATAACCACATGCCATGAGCGGGCCGATAGATCATATCTTTCTCGAAACTACAACACACTGAGCACCAGGTAATGGAATCGCGTCTAGCATTGCGGAGTTTCTCTTGTTCCTTGCGGTATAAACTATGTTCATAACTTAATGAGGTATAAAGAGGATCAGATTCATCCCAAAACGAATTTGATGCCAATATCGTGTCAATCAGATCATGAAGTTCCATTATCTTTTTTTCCACGACTTTCCAGAACAACTTGCGAAACTCGTTTCGGATTTTTTGCAAGCGTGGATCCTTGATCTTAATTGTAATCTCTCTCTTGGGATGTCTCATCTTGTTTTCCCTAATAAAAATAATAATTAATTTCCTTATTATAGAAATAATGAAAAGTTGCCTATATAAAAGTACCGTGTAGCGAAGTTTGGGTCGAAGTGGGCAATTTTACGCTTATAAGTAAAGAAAAAGAGCCCCCGGTGGGAGTTTCAACTCAGAACAACGTGTTCTAAATTCTTGAACCCACGACCGGCTGATTACAAGTCAGCTGCTTTTGGTAAAAACGAAGAAATCCATGTTTTTCTACCACTGAGCCACGGAGGCATGTAATTTCATGTGAAACTGAAATTATATTTAAAATAAATACGAATTTTTTATTAATTTTGCGGTTTTTACAGCGAGTTCATCCAATAGTAATAATTAAAAATTAATGTATCTTTTTGTTAATCAAATAATATACTTCTTTTAATATTTTTATAAAAATGTTTAGCAAAGAAGACGTTGAAATACTTGCTTACCAACGATACAAGTCCAATGAATCTTATGAGAAAAGTGTTTGGTATCTTGCTGATCTCTGTGTACGAATCAATAAAAATGTTCGAAATGGATATGACATCAAGCCCCTTGAAACGGATAATGTAGTCCTTTTAATCAGAGATGATGTTAATGGACAATTAATTGGACCAATGGAAGAAGAAATCCGGGAAGTTGCCAAAATAATATATAAAGAAGCACCTCCAAAAAGCCAATTAGACTGGTTTATAAGTGAGAAAACACTCCTTCTACGAGAAATCAAGAAAGCAATTGAACAAGGTAGAAATCACTAAATAGTATATTTATCGCTCCTCTTAATTAGGTTTAAGCTTTAATAATTTCTATGATTGGCAAGGTTTAAATTCTACATTCCATAGATTGAATCATTAAAGCGTTCTAATTAAATTAATAGGATGGAAAGATAATTAATGTTTGTAAATGACGCTCTCGTTGAATTTGCATTAGAATATGCACAATCTAATGGCAAGTATTGTGAATATGTGGAAATAAGATCTGAAATAAATAGCACGGATACTGTTTCATTTATAAATGGAAAACTGCATATCGGAAACTTGCCAATAGAGCTTACAAGCGATGCGTTTGCAAGAAAAAGTGGAATAAATATCCGGATAATTGCCGATGGAGGAATGGGCATGACATCGACAAATCAATTTACAAAAAAAATGATAATGGAGAGTGTGGATCGTGCGTATCGGAATGCAAAAAGGAGTGGAAAACAAAGAAAAACCCCAATAGGAATGAGCGATGAGAAAGTTTATAAAGAAGAATGGCAAAGCGAGTATAAAATAAATCCCATGGACGTATCATTAGAAGAAAAAATAAAATTTTTGCAATCTTTTGTCAATATTTTTAATGAGAAATATCCTATAGAATTTATTCATATTTTTGTTCTTCTTGCAGAACAACGGGAAGCTTATTTCGTTAATAGTGAAGGTTCAAGGATTAGAAGTCATATTCCTCGCGTTGCTTTTATTCCAGTAGTAATAGGAATTAAGGGTGGCGGACAGAATGAGCAATCAATGGCCACTTATGCAACATCTTCAGGATGGGATGATTTAATATCCTGGAATTTAGAGGAAAAAGTTAGAAATACGGTAGTAAAATTGTCTGATATCATTCTTAAAGCAAAAAAACCACCTGAGGGAGATATTGATGTCATATTAGGACCGGATGTGGCTGGAATAATTGCACATGAAAACTGTGGACATCCTTCAGAAGCAGATCGTATTCTTGGAAGGGAAGGTGCTCAAGCTGGTGAATCTTATTTACGTGAACATTCTATTGGATATAAAATTGGCAATGATTGTGTAAATGTATTCGATGATCCCACGATTAAAGGATCATATGGATTTTATTTATTTGATGATGAGGGCGTCAAAGCGAGAAAAAGAGAGCTGATAAAAGATGGAATTTTTAATGAAATGCTTCAAAATCGAGAGTCTGCTTCAATTTTTCGAACTCAAAGTAATGCTGCTGCTCGAGCAGTGGCATATGATCGAGAACCATTAATAAGAATGGCAAACACATATTTTGCTCCAGGGGATTATTCATTTGAAGAGATGGTTGAAGATGTTAAATTAGGAATATTTATGAATTCCTTTACTGAATGGAACATTGATGATAAGAGACTGCAATCGAAATATGTAGGCCAAGAAGCATATTTAATAAAAAATGGGGAACTTACGAATTCAATGATATTGAAACCAGCACTCGAGATTTCTTCACCAGGATTATTTAGTAGTATTGATGCTCAAGGGAAATTAGAAACTCTGGAATGGCAAGGTGCATTTTGTGGAAAATCAGAACCAGGTCAAGGATGTCCAGTTTGGACAGGAGGTCCATTTGTACGCTTGAGAAAAGTGAGGCTAGCCTGAGGTAAAATACAATGAATGAAATGGAAGAAAAATCATACCAATTAATTGATATTATTGAAGAGCGATTAGAACAGTTTTGTACTGATTGGGCGATTAAAGCTCTTCTTAATAATGAAAATCAAATTCGATTTTCTGAGAGTCAGATTGATATATATAAAAGTTGGAATGAAATAAAGATAATATTGTTTCTATCTCAAAGGAGAAGAACTTTAGATATTTCAATTAATGATCTAAGTATTATAGCTATAGATAAAGCATTGCAAAATTGTGAAAAGCTTCTTGAAGTTGCTAAATTAAACCTGAATTATAAAAAGATGCCAGCAGGACCATTTGAATATAATCCTTCAATACAACAGAAAATATTTGATCAAAAAGTTGTTAATTTGGATGAAACTGCTGTTGATATAGTTAATGATGCCACTGAAACTGCTTTAAATGAAGGAGCAAATAGGGTTGCTGGTTCATTTTTTTATGGAGATACTCAAGTAATTCAAAAAAATAGTCTGGGATTAGAAGGATCATTTAATAAAACTCATTTAAATTTCAGAATACGAGCGTTTGCTGAAGACATGTATGCTACAGGAGAAGCAATATCCTGTTCTACTCATCTTGATCACGGATTTAATGCAATTGATGCTGGACGAGAAGCAGGAATGATATGCAAGCAAGCAATAGGCGGTAAAAAAGGGAAACCAGGAATCTATAACATTATAATTTATCCAAAAGTATCAACAGAGCTACAAGCTCCCACCCCATCAATTGCGATGAATAAATATACCCAAAAAATGGGACTTGCTTGGTTAGTAGGGAAAAAAGAAGGTGATAAAATCGCAAACGATCTCATTTCGGTTTGGGATGATGGTATCATGGATTATGGAATACAAACATCTCCCTTTGATGATGAGCTAGTACCAACAAAAAAAACCTTATTGATCAACAAGGGAAAAATTCATCAATTTTTCACGAACACATCACTTTCCAATAAAGGTCAAGAATCTACTGGAAATGCGGGTATCACTGTCCCTAAACCTACTAATACGGTCTTTTCCACTGGCGATTACTCCCTTGAGGAATTAATGGAAATATCTAACAAGCCCACATTACTCATAACATCAACGTGGTATACGAGGTATCAATCGTATGCTCCACCTGGTGCTTTATCTTCACTTCCAAAGGACGGAATGTTTTTAATTACAAATAAAGGAAAAAAACTTGAACCCGTTAGAGAATTAAGAATCAATTCTGATCATTATCATATGCTTGAACATACAATAGCTTTAGGAAAAGAATTAAAACAAGTTTTTACTTGGCTCGGAACCAATCCTGTTTTTGCTCCATATATGTTAATTGAAGATGTGAAAATGACAACTGGAACGAAATAAACATACATATTATTTTTCTCCCTTGATTTTGTAGATATTAGACTGTGAATAGTTTGAATTAAAATAAATATTGTTTTAATTATAAATAGAGAAAATTAAAATTTGGTAATTATTATGCCGACTTCAAAAAAATCCAAGAATGCTCCTAAAGTTGACGATAATCAAAAATCATTATTTTCCTTTATAGATAATAAGAAATCTCCTGAAAAGAAAGCTGAAGAACAAATATCAGAAAAATCTCAGCCAATAAAGGAAAAAAAAGAAAATGTGAATAATGAAGAAGTAATATCGGAAATAAAGCGTGAACCGACAAAAAAATCAAAATCACTTAAAAAAGTTCAAAAAACCTATTTTGAAAATAAAGATCATCATTTTGGCTTGAAAGCAATTGATATTGTTCTTGATTCTCAAAAAGAATCTTCAAGTTCAAAATATATTCGTTACTTAATTGAAACAGATCAAATTGTAAAAAATTTGAAAAAAGGGCTTTTATTGGATGTGGAATACGATGGGGGTCAAAATAAAGCAGTATGTAAATTTTATGATTTAGATACTGATGAAATTCGATTATGGATTGATACTACTGGTCATGAACCATATTGTTTGAGCAAGGAATCAATAAAAACTCTGGAATCGGTTACCAATTTAACAAGTTTTAGTGGATTTAAGCGTTTTGAAGAAACTAAGAGAATGGATTTATTAACAGATAAAGATATTGAAATGACTAAGATTATTGGTAATACTCCTTCTGATATTGGTGGATCAGGAACGAATATAAAGAATATTCTTTCAGAAGAAGATTATAAAGCATGGGAAGCCGATATTCGCTATCATCTTAATTATATTTTTGATACCCAATTAATTCCTGGCTTAATTTATTCGATTGAAAATGGGAAATTAAATAGAATTAATTATCAAGAAGAGGATGCTAATCTAAAAAAATTAGCAGAACAACTTCGGAACATTTTTAGCGAGGAAAAGAAAGAACTTCAAGAGTTTTCCGAAAAATTTTTAGATATCTTTCTAACTCCCATCCCTGATGTGAAAAGGTTAGCCATGGATATTGAAGTTTCTATTAGTGAGCATGATTTTGGAATACCCAATCCTCGTGAAGCCAAACAAGAAGTAATTAGCGTTTCATTTGTGAGTACTGATGGATTGAAATTAGTATATGTCCTGGAAAGAGAAGGTTTTATTTTTAACAAACTACACGAAGATTTTCCTGAGGATGCCCAAATATACTTCTTTAAAAAAGAGAAAGATTTGATAATTGAGACATTTCGATTATTTTGGGAATATCCTATTATCATTACTTTCAATGGAGATAATTTTGATTTAACCTACCTATTCCATAGAGCGAATAAGCTTAGAATTAGTAAAGATTTAAATCCTATCCAGATTAAGAGAGGATTCGGAATTATGGCCGGGTCAGAATGCAATCTACTAAGTGGAATTCATATCGATTTATTTGGTTTCTTTTTCAATAGAAGCATATCTGGATATGCTTTTGGAGGAGCTTATGAATCGAATTCTTTAAATGCTATAAGTTCTGCACTCTTAGGTCGAGAAAAGTATCAACACGAAGAAGAAATTCATGAAATGGAATATGATGTCTTAACATGGTATAATCTAAAAGATTCCATTTTAACGTTAGATCTTACCAGATTCAACAATTCATTAGTTTGGAATTTGATCATTCTATTATGTCGAATAACAAAAATGCCTATTCATGAAACAGTAAGGCGCCAGATATCTACTTGGATTCAAAATATTTTCTATTTTGAACACAGAAGAAAACAATATTTGATCCCTAGGAGATCAGAGATTTCTGAAATGAGAGTAGGAGGTTATTCTAAATCTATAATTGAGGGTAAATCATTCCAAGGTGCTTACGTGATCCCTCCTGTGCCAGGGATACATTATGATGTTGTAGTAATGGATTTTTCAAGCTTGTACCCCTCAATTATCAAAGAATACAATTTATCTTATGAGACAGTATCTTGTATTCATAAGGATTGTGAAGATAATTTTGTGAAAGGAATTCCATACCACGTGTGCACTCATAAAATGGGAATTTTTGCTTATGTCGTTGGGTTTTTCCGTGATATTCGAGTAAAATTCTTTAAACCGATGTCTGGTGATAAATTACTCTCTCAAAAAGAACGAGATTACTATACAACAATACAACAAGCATTAAAAGTGTTCATAAACGGATCGTATGGTGTGTTTGGAAGTCAAAACTTTCCACTCTTTTGTCTCCCCGTAGCAGAAAGTACCACAGGCATCGGACAATACTCAATCAAGCAGACAATAAAGAAGGCAGAAGAATTAGGTGTGAAAGTATTATATGGTGATACGGATAGTGTTTTTCTTCTCAATCCTTCTAAACCTCAAATGACTGAAATTACTAAGTGGAGTAAAAATGAACTTGACTTAGATTTAGAAGAAGAAAAAACGTATCAATTTTTAGCACTTTCAGAAAGGAAAAAGAATTACATAGGGATATATAAAGGCATAAAAACTGTTGATATTAAAGGACTTGTCGCCAAAAAGAAAAATACTCCCGATTTTATTAAAAAAGTATTTAATGAAATGATTGAAATACTTAAGGAGATAACAGATGATGCAAGTTTCTTAAAAGCACGTGATAGAATCATTAAAATTGTGAGATCCAATCTTAAAAAAATAGGAAAACCAAATACTTTTACCTTAGAGGATTATGCCATAAATATTGCGTTAAAAAAATCTATAAATAAGTATGATGTAATTCCACAACACGTTCGAGCAGCAAAAGAATTAATTGAATATAAATTAAGAGACGCAAAATCAAATGATCTTGACGAGAACGCAATTAAAGCAATTAATAAAACTTATCGTAAAGGAGATAGTGTAAAATTTATAAAAACAAGAGGTTCTAGCGGGGCAAAAGCAATAGAAATTGCTACTCTTCAAGATATTGATATTAAAAAATATAAGGACTTGTTACAATCTGCTTTAGAACAAGTTTTAGATGCTTTAGGAATTACATTTGAAGAAATTAAAGGTATTAAGAAAATGGATGATTTTTTCTGATCTCTCGGTATTAAGGATGTTAAATGATGACAATAATGAATAATGAAATTACTGAACCATCGGATTTATTTGATGATAAGGGGTTACTAATCCAAGATGGATGGATAAAAAAACCAATTTTGAGATATAATCGTGAGAAAAGACGAGCTAGTTGGTTTCGAACGAAAGAATGGGATAATTACGTAGTTAATCATTCAGATTATAACTTTAGCGTGACTATTGCAGATGTCGGTTACCTAGGACTCGTTACTTTTGAAATAGTTGATTATAAAGAACAGATGGTTTATTCTGATGGACTTCAACAATTTTTTACAAGGGGTACATGGAATTTACCAATAAGTTCAGAAAAAGGGAATATTGAATTTCATGAAGAACGATTTGATCTTAAAATTATAAGAACAGAAAATAAACGTACAATTGAATTTGATTTTCCAACGTTTGCAGATCGTGGGTTAAATGGAAATCTATCAATATATCAAGATCCAACAAAAGATTCGATTGTAAAGGTTAACCGTTACAAGAAAAAGAAACTTTTTTATTACTCTGATAAAATCGTTTGGATGCCAGTAGAAGGTGTAGTTCATTTTGGAGAAAAAAAATATGAATTTTCAACTCAAGATAGCTATACACGATTAGATTGGGGTCGAGGAGTTTGGCCATATAAAATAAATTGGTATTGGGGTGCAGCGGCAGGAAAAACACAAGATGATCATGAGATTTGGTTTAGTCACGGATATTCATACGAAGATCCTTCACTTCACGACAAGAATATGGTTGGATATGATGGGAAAGGACACAAACTAGGACCTATTAAATTTCACGTACCAGAAAATCCAATGGACCCTTGGAAATTTTCAAGTGAGGATCACCGGTTTGAAATGACGCTTATCCCTCTAATGCATAATCCTTCGAGTATGAATTATGTTATATTCAACTCCAAGTCGAATTTAGTATATGGGCTATATACAGGAGACTTAATATTAGATGATGGTATGAAAGTACACGTAGATAATCTCCTCGGACATGCTGAAGCGATAAAATGGAAATGGTAGAATTTTTTTTCTTCTTAGGATCGAGAATCTATTAAATCTAATAAATCAGCAGTTTTAAACAATTTTTTTTCATCGATTTTTGGTTTTTCTATTTGGAAATCCTGTGTTTTATCCTCTAAATTGCTAGTTTTGGTTCCCCAAAATGTTTGTATACGTTTAACTAGATCTTGGGGTTGTTCTATTTTCCAATCGGCTGGTAATACATCTTTATAGTAAGGGGTGCTGAATCTATGACCAATCAGCACCACAAAACCACGATCTGTTGAAGATCGGAAAATTCGCCCTGCAGCTTGGATAACCTTCATCATCCCAGGATTTCTATAAGCGTAATCAAATCCTTTTTTCCATTTGAATTCAAAATAACTTCTTTTTAAATCTTGTTCCATTGAGAAAGCGGGTAATCCTGGACCAATAATAAATGCTCCTATTGCCATATCTCCATTAAAATCCACACCTTCACCAAATATCCCTCCATGCACTGCTAGTAAAAGATATTTTTTATCAGATGTTTGGAGTTTTTTAAGATAATTTCTTCGCTTACTCTCACTCATTCGACGATCTTGAACTATGAGTTCGACTGATAGTGTTAATGACTCGATTTCATTTTGAACTGCTTTTAGATATGCATATGAAGGAAAAAAGGCTAAATAATTACCTTCTTTAATATTTACAATATTACAAATTGTTAATGCAATTCTATTATAAGAATCTTGACGATCTTCATATTTTGTAGAAACATTGGGCATAAGAAGATAAAGACGATTTTTTTGAGCAAAAGGAGAGGAATAATGTAAATTCTGGGCTGAGGAAGGATACCCTATCATCTTTTGGAAATACTCAAATGGAAATAGTGTTGCTGATTGAACAATGACTGAATGAAAACCTTTCATTTGTTTTTCGAGTTTCGGTGCTGCTGATTTACATAATATTTTGATTTTTCTTTCTTTTATATATAATAATTCACTGTATTCAGGAGTATCACTTTCTTTTAGTATAGTCGTGAATTCACGAAGATTAAATGCAAATTCTAACACATTTTCCTTTTTTCCCGGTTGAAATCCTCTTCGAGAAGTAAAAGCTTGAATATATGATAGTATAAATCTTTCATAGTCATTTAATATTTTTTCGAAGAATTTTTTATCAAATTTCATCAAGATTGGCTTCTCCGTAGCCAAATATGAAGATCGATTGATTAAATCCAACATATAGTCAATTATTTGCTGAAAAAGAGTAATACCTCGTTTCTTAATAGATTTAGGAATATTAAGTGTAGATAAATAATTTTGAATTTTAATAATGGCATTTAAAGTTAACTCTGGAGAGTAGTAAGTCATAGCTCGGAATGGTAGATTATGAGCTTCATCAACAATTAGTATGATATCATCAAAAGCTTGGTCAAAAAATCGTCTAAGTTTTATGTAGGGATGAAAGACATAATTATAGTCACCAATAATTACATCACAATAGAGACTACAATCCAGAGAAATTTCGAAGGGGCAAATATTATGCTTTCGTGCAACTTTTCGTATAAATCGTGCATCAATAACCTGTTTTGTAAGTATTTCTGACACAATCTTATCCAATGAAACCTTATTATAATTTTTAAGAAAAGGGCAAAATGATTCCTCACATATAAAAGCACTATTGATACAAATTTTTTCTTTAGCAGTAAGTATAATCGATTGAAATTGCGCTTTCTCTTTAATAAACAACTTTAAAGTTTCTTGATATATAAGTTGCTGGGTAGTTTTTGAGGAAACAACAATCACACGTAAATTCTTTTTTAAAGCATATTTTAACGCAGGAAATAGAGTTCCTACAGTTTTTCCTAAACCTGAAGGAGCTAAAAGCATCAATCGTTCTCTATTTTTAATGGTTTGTAATGTTCTTTGAATAATTTCTTCTTGATTAGGACGATATCTCTCAAAGGGAAAGATAATAGTTTTTGCTCTCTCTTTTTGTTCTGCTTTTAATTTTTTTTCTATCTCCCAAGATTTTAGGATTGTTTCACATTGTTTTTGAATATATTCAGAAAGATCTTTAGGAGGAATATCAATAATTTTAGTTTTTTTATTGAAAATATCAACTAAAACTAGATGACAGTGAATCTGTTCTCCTAACTGCTGAAAATAGTGTCCATATAATAATAACTGTGTAGTATAATTTTCAACAATTTGGGAATCAATTTGAAAGTGATCAAGATCAGATATTGACTTAATTTCTTCAATAACCAAGAAATCATCCTTTTCATATATGATATCAGCTCGTCCCGATATAATAAATTTCCATCCTTGAACTTCTGTATGCAATTTAACCAAAACTTCCCGTTGGAATGTCGGTTCAGTTTTCTCTCGATTTTTCTGAAAAAGCTGGTGAATTTCTGCCCCTTTAGATGCTCGAATTCTTATTGGAAACGCCGATTTATTAGCCTTTCTTTCTAAAGATACAAAAATCAGTTCTTTGATTGACACATAGAATTCTTTAAGTTCCTCGATTACTTTCAATTTTATTGATCACTAGCACTTACAAATCCTTTTCTTTTATTAAAAAACTACCCCTCTATAAAATTATAGATTATTAAATTGAGAATAAAATCATCGATTAATGCGAAAGAAAAAAACTTAATAATTTTCTTATCATAGTTTATCTTTTTTACCTAAATCGCATAATACAATAAAGCCATGAAAAGACCGCAAAAGATTGGATTAAGGATATTATCATTTATTTTTAAATTTAATAAATCAACTATTAAAAATACCAACGCGCCCCCAAGGGATAAGATCGTAATTTTTAAGAAGGGCATCGTTGGTTCAAAAATACAATAGACCACTATAGCCGTAACAAATGAACCCAAAAACCCCGCTTCATATCCAATAATGGTTTTTTTGCTATTTTTAGGAAAATGCCGCTTACCAAACCTTATTCCAATAAGTGAGGCAGCACCATCTCCTATTGAAGCGATCAATGCTGCGGCGGCAAAAATGCTTATTGGAAAGAAGAAAATTGGAACAAAAGAAAGAGTTAATGCTGCTGTGGCAGAAAGTTCGTAAATCTCATCTCGTTTTAATGTCTTCAAAAAAATGCCTGTAAGGTTTTTGGGCATTAAATGATAAGCACTGTGTTTTTCAAATATGAACGAAAGTCGAATATAATCTAATACTCCAAATACCATGATGGCCGTGAATCCGATGGTCATTATCAACCATACTCCATATTCCACGTCCGTTATTCCCCAAATTACATCTTGATTGAAAACATTACCCCAAAAATGTGTTGCGAATTCCCATAATATGATTATAACTCCCGGAGGGATTAGGTGGAATAACTTTCTATTAATATCAGTGCTGATTGAATGCGACTTATCCTTTAGATCAAGTTTTTTTTTCTCGTTTCTTTCATTAAATTTTTTAAGGAAATTTTCAATCGTGCGTTCTTCTTTAATACCTGGATGCCTCCATACTCTAAAAATGTATTGCACGACAAATAAAAATAGTACTACCGCATAAGAGTAAATGCATATAATCTGAGCTCCTAGCATGTGATAAAAACGGCTGAATTGATTGTCTATCGGGAAAAAGAAAGGATATAATACTCCCGCAACGATCCATAGAATAGAAATGACAACGGAATTTATAAAATTAGATTCATTAGGATATTTCTGCCTTATCTTAACAGCAAAATAGAAATGAATAAACCCGTTTGCAAATGTGAGTAATACCACGGATAAAATGTAAATATCAATGATCATATTATTTATTTCAATATACTATTTAAAAAATAATTTTTGAAAAATTATTTAATACAAAAAAGAAGGAATATTCAAGCATTTCACTATTCATGCTGGAAGGATCTCTATTTTATCATTTGCTATAATTACTGAATTATAATCATCTAATTGCTTCCCATTCACAAGAATTTTATGATTTGACATTTGATTCGAAAGATTGAGCTTTTTAATAATAGAATTTAAGGTGCTTCCCTCAAGAATTTTAACATATAATTCTGATTTTTCAAGCCCGACTAAATCATGAAAGAATTTAACTTTTATACGAAATGAATTAACATCTGGGATTTCAGCAAATATTAGCGCCATATTTGTTGGAAATAAACCAATTCTATCACCATCTTTTATTTGCGTTCCTAAACCTGTATAAACTCCATTCACAAAAATATGACTGATCTCTTTTTCTTCTATTTCTAATCTCTTAAGAAGGTCAATTATTGATCTTGAATCTCCTATTTCGATGTATAAAGTCGCAGGAAGTCCCTTTTCAATTTTTTTTCCTTTGCCCTCTCTCTTAACTTGCCATACAATTTCACTTTAATCGACATGCAAGAACCACCAATGAAAGTACTTACTTAAAAGATTAAAAATATATCGCTTATATATAAGAATACTAAAAAATAATTTAAAAAATAGAAATTTTAAAAAAAAGGAGATTAAAGTCCAAATAAGAGTATTTCATCTATCGCTTTATGGACTTGTTTCAAGTTTTCGGGCCCTAGTGCCTTGTCAATTCCAATTTTTAAATCTAAAATCGAGGAAAAAGCCTTGAAAAACGTATTTTGAATCGAGCTGTTGAATCCACTCTTCTTTTCATTCTGCTCCTTGAAATAATCGACACGTTTAAGCATGGCATCTTCAAGTTCTTTCGCGGTTGTTGTTTTTAACTCCGCAAGCTTTCTTAATTTTAAGCCATCCTTGGTCTCTATAACCTCATCAGTCATCTGATTCTTCCTCCTCTTTTTTCGTTCCACCATTTGGCATGACTTCAAGCTGAATGTCAGCGCGTGCTTGACCAACCGATGTGTCAAACTCGTCCCGTACTTTTTGTGTGATTTTCTTCGCCACTTGTTTTTCGATACGTGGGCGATGCAGTGTGTTCATCGTGCAGAACGGAGCTTCCCATACTGAGCCATCAGGCATTGCTACACCAAAATGTACAATACATCGTTTCGTACGTTCAATATCCATGTTATATGCATCTTGGAAATGCATGCTGGAGATTAAAAGTGTTCCATAACTAAATGAACTCACGCTCTCCCAATCGCCATTCATCAAGAGTCGGCTGAACATATCCATCAATTTACCCGGTTTCTTCATATATTGGAGTACACCGAGTAAGAAACGGGCTCTCAATTGTTGCTTGTCTAAAAAGTTTAATCCTTTATCTAGAGTCTTCCCAAAATCTCCGAGAATATTTTCAAAGAATTGAAGTGGTTTTTTCTCCTTGTGTTTTACCTTCTCCCAAAATCTATTTGCGAAATCAATGACTTCTAAAGGATCGAAATATTCCATGAGTGGGACCATCTCGCCTGTATCGGGATCTACAGCCAAGTAAGTGGCAAATCCACAGTCAGGATGGCAGGTAAACTCCGCGGGTTCAACATCTGCTAAATAAGCTATTAATCGGCCAAATTCTACAATGGTTGAGAGCGGATACCATGCATTATCCATGCTAAGCTTTCCTCCTGTTTGCTTTTCAATTTCTTTTATGACATCTGCATTAGTGATTCTTAAATCTTGCATTTCCTCTGCTGAGATACGTCCACACAATGAAACAGGTTGAAAGGTAATCCCACGCACTATATCTATATTATTAATTGCAAATTGAATGATATTTCCTATTTCTATGTCAGTGACACCAGTTGCGATTGTTGCGACAAGCACAATTGAATCAAAACCAGCTTTTCGACAATTATCGATCACTCGCATTTTATATTTCATGAGCCCTTTAATCCCACGCGTTTTTTCATAAGTAGCATCATTAATTCCATCGAATTGGAAGTAGAGCGTGTCTAAGCCCATATCTCGACATCTTTTTGTCCATTCTGCGCCTCCCTTTTTCCGTTGGAAGCCATATCCATTAGTTGCAACTATGACTTCTTGAAATCCATTATCTTTTGCCATTTTGCAAATCTCAGGAAAATCTTTTCGCACGGTAGGCTCTCCACCAGTGAACATTATAGCTGGTGGTGGGATAGGTTTATTTCGGAAGTGTTTCATTATCCTATCAATTTCTTCTAAAGATGGTTCGATCCAGTATCCTGCTTGTTCTACATTAGCATAACAAAAATTGCAGGAGAAATTACATCTATTCGTTAAATCAATTAAAGCAAGTGAGCAGGTCGATAGATGCAAATTACATAATCCACAATTATAAGGGCACCCGCGATCATCGGAGATACAATCCGGAGGATTGGCTTCTCCATTCTTTTCAAATTGCCATACCACATTACCATTTTTATCTTTTTTCTGATAATGCGTCCATTTATAGTACTTTGCACTAGAACTGATGACATCTTCAAAATCACCGTGTTCCTCACATGTTTTTCTCATGTATATTTTCCCGTCATCTTCTTCCACGACCGCTGGAATTTTTTTCAAACATTCTGGGCATACACTAAAGGTTTTTCGGTAATAAAGTTCTTCTAATATATCTGTTCCGTCTAAATGATACATAAAATTTTAACACCAAATTATTAAAAGTTAATTTAAATGGTTAATTATACATTTAAAAGACTTCTTGTTTATAAATAAAATCAGTTACTTAATCTTATGATTAATATTATCAATTGTAGGAAAGAACTTTAAAAAGATATTTTAGCTTCTTTACTCATAAAATTCTTTTTAATTTCATAATTTGGTTTGAAACAGATTCAAAATTTATAAATTCAAGATTAATCGCAAGATTCCATTATGATTTATAATGAATACTTTTTATTACTTGGGTTAGCTTGGATAGTTTTAGCATAATAATAAAACAATAAAAAGAGATTTTTAATGCCAAAAATTCGAGAAGTAAGACTAACTCTAAGAAGTCGACCCACTATAGAAGGTGCGGGGGTTCGTTTAAAACGCGCGTTTGGATATGCTGATCCTTCATTAGATCCATTTTTACTTTTGGATGATTTTCATTCAAACAATCCGAATGATTATTTAGCAGGTTTTCCATGGCACCCACATCGAGGAATAGAAACGATAACTTACATGCTTCATGGAAAAATGGAACATAAAGATAGCATGGATAATAGTGGAGTAATTGGGGCTGGTGATGTCCAGTGGATGACTGCAGGGAGTGGGATAATCCATCAAGAGATGCCGAAAAAAAATGTAAATGATCCAGTTTTGGCTGGATTTCAATTATGGGCGAATCTTCCTGCCACTCATAAAATGATGGACCCACGTTATCGAGACATTAAAAAAGAACAAATACCCGAAATCGTCGTAGTAAATGGTGTAAGGGTAAAAATAATTTGTGGTGAAATTAATGGGTTCAAGGGACCCGTACAAGATATAATAACGGACCCAGAATATTTAGATATCACCATTGACCCGAATTCGGAGTTTAAACATTCAATAGATAAAACTCATAACGTTTTTGCTTATGTCATTGAGGGAGAAGCCATATTTGATCCGATTAAAGATATTTTAACTACTGCTCAAAATCTAGTAATTTATCAAGAAGGAGATCAAATAGTCATAAAGACTAATGAGAAGCCCGTTAGATTCCTCTTAATATCAGGTAAACCAATCGGCGAACCAGTAGCTTGGCAAGGTCCAATAGTCATGAACACTGAAGCAGAATTGAGATTGGCATTTAGAGAATATTCTCAAGGCACATTTATAAAATAAATCTAATGTGCTTTTTTTAATGAATTTTCCAAATTATTCAGCTTTTCCGAAAGTTTAGGTTTGAAAACATCCCTATTTTTATTATTTCATCATAATAATTTTAATTGACTTTTATGGGGTAATGCCCATATTTTTCAATTGCTTTTGGAATTGCTAAGATATTGGGAATGGATACTCCCCAAGGTAAGCTACAAACAGGACAACAGATATATCTACCCCCCGGAGCTAAGTTTAAGATGTTTTCTTTTACCTTTTCTTCAACATCAGTAGGGGTTCCAGTGAACATTTCTCGACTCACGTCAATATTGGCACCTATAATTACAATTTTTGGATTTTTCTTTTTGAAATCAATCCAATATTCAATATCTAACGGATGACTTCCATTCACTGCAATGAAGTCAATTTCCTTAACAACTTCTGTGAAATATGGCGAAGTTCCACAATTATGAAGCATGAACGGAACTTTTATTTTATTCATCATCCTCTTAATGAACTGACCTTCATAGCGCA
This sequence comes from uncultured archaeon, assembly GCA_964583985.1. GTDB lineage: Archaea > Asgardarchaeota > Lokiarchaeia > Sigyniarchaeales > SOKP01 > SOKP01. Next base: position 8,828 of record CAZOYD010000025.1, on the reverse strand, counting down.
TGGCATCTTGAAAACTCATCATGTGACGGTTAAATGAGTATCCTGCAATAAAAACATTAGGAGGCATGCCTACAATTTCAAGCCAATTTTCATAAACATCCATTTGAGATTCATAGATTTTTTCACACAGTTTTAATAATAAATCTGGATTTCGCCGCATGTCCTTATAGGCTTCTAAGCCACGCAACTCCTGAACAACAGACCAAATGCTTAAGCTGATTACTTGGGGAAATTTTATTTTATCATTAATCATTTTTGCAGTGAGTAAGGTAGTTTTCCAGAGATTATTCTTGCCATGATCTGGAATTTCTAACTTTTCAATATCTTCTTCAGATTTACAAATTACTCCTTGTTTACACATTAGAGGTTTATAATCAAACCATTTAATCGCATCTAATTTGTTGTTCGCTTCCGCAAATGCTAATGCTTCGCTGGGTCCTGCGTAGGCACTTGGAACATTTATAGAATCGGTATCTAAAAACTCAAAAGTATTTATAATAGCATTAGCATAAATTTTTGGAGAACTATATAATTCTTTCACAGTTTTTCCAGTTACTCGACAAATCATTTGTTCCCCAGCAAATGCAAGAAACGGAACTTTATCTACTCTTTTTGATCCTCCTATTGTCCTAAATATTCTATTAACAGAAGCACTCCAATCTTTAACCAATTTATTGTTTCACCTCTTTGATTTGTATTAAATTATTTATTTTTTTAACTCCTTCCCAGCCATCTTTGGCAAAGTCATCTGCTCCTATCATATCACATGATTCTTTTGATAAAATTCCACCACCAACGATTATTCGAGACTGTATATTTTCACTCTTAAGTAAATTAACTGTTTCAACCATTTTAGAGATGCTCATTGTCATTAGTCCACTCAAACCTATCAGTATGGGACTTATTTCTTTTGCATTCCGAAGAAACTCTTCTGGTGAAACATCTGATCCTAAATCAACAACTTCAAAACCTTGTCCTTGTAATAGTGAGACTACTAAACTCTTACCTAAATCGTGAACATCACCTTCCACTGTTCCAATTAATATAGTACCTTTAGACTCAATTTCAGATTTTTCTTTTAATGAATTCTTTAATAGATCAGTAGCGACATTAATGGCATCACCAGTCATTAGTAAATCAGGAAGAAAATATTCATCCTTTTCATATAAATTCCCAGCTTCTTCAGCGCCTTTAAGAATTGCTTTATTCAATATCTCTTTGACAGGTATTCCCATATTAATAGATTTATTAACCAATTCAATTGCGTTATTTGGCTCTCCCTTTAAAATTGCGCTTTTTAATTTTACTAATAATTCTTCTTCTTCTTTCATAATTAATATAGTTCAATTCTTCAATTTAAAAAGATTATGTTGTTTTATAGAGAATCTTTTATTGAGACGTGAAACTCTCTTTTAATGAATTTTCCAATTTCTCCAGCTTATCTGAAAGAATTAATTTAAAAACATGATTTTCTTCTAAGGATTTATATTTTTCTGGCAATTTTCTTATACTTTTAAAAAAATATTGCTGAATTTCCTTTATTTGAGGTAGCTCGTTGATCAAGTGCCCTTTTTCCATTATTGGAAATAATAAGGCCTCTGAATTCTGTGGTGGAATATTATCATCTAATGTTAAAAAATCTTCTTTAAATATTCCATGTTCGTCATAAATCCTGTAAATTTGCTTCTTTCCGGGGTATGTTATTTTTTCTTCGCTAATTTTAATCTTAGGGTTTCCATTATATTCTATTAATTTATATACTGCAGATAAAGAGGGATCATCTCGTGATGTCGCTAATTCAGTTCCCACTCCAAACGCGTCAATGGGTGCGTTATTCTCAATCATTTTCTTAATCTTATACTCATTTAAATCGGAACTGGCAACAATTTTTACTTCCTTACACCCATTCTCATCCAAAATTTTTCGAACAGATTTTGCATGTTTAATGAGATCTCCTGAATCTATTCTAACACCCCATATGTTATTCCCATATTTGCTAACTATTTTAGCAGCCTTTTCCGTATCGTAAGTATCTATCAATAAAATCGAATTTTTCCCATAAATCTTGTAATACGCATCAAAAGCCTCTTCTTCGGTTTCAAATTTCTGGATAAAACTATGAGCCATTGTTCCACTTGAATTAATACCCAATTTCAAATCTGCTAATACATTGCTAGTGCCATTAAATCCTGCTATATAGCTTGCTCGTGCAGCATAAATGCCTGCTAGGGGGCCATGAGATCTACGAGTTCCAAACTCAAGTAATACTTTATCAGGAGCAATATTAGTAATCCGTGATGCTTTTGATGCAACTACAGTCTGATAATTAATTACATTCAAAATATATGTTTCTGCGAGTTGTGCATGGAACATTGGTCCCTGTATTCTCATGATGGGTTCATTTGGAAAGAAAAATGTACCTTCTTTCAGTGACCACACGTCTAAGTTAAACTTGAAATTAGGCAAATATTCTTCAAAGAAATTGGGATCTATATTTCTAAATACATCTTTCGATTTCAGAAAATTAATAGTGTCGTCTGAAAATCGAGCATTCAATAAATAGTGAATTACTTGTTCTAAACCAGCGAATATCAGATAATTTCGGTTATTGGGATATTTTCTAATGAATAATTCAAAAACTGCGATATCTTCATTTTCATCTCGATTATTTTCCAAATTATATTGAAAATAGGCTGCACCCATGGTAAGTTGGTAAAAATCCGTAGCAAGAATCATGTTTGCATCATTTAATAATTCTGAAATTGATTTATTTTTCATTTTACGGGGTAAAATAGTTTGTTGAATTATTTATTTAGATCGATTCATGCCATATTAAATCTTACTTAATTTGTTCAATCAGTGCAATCTTCCTAATATTTTTAACAATGTTTAACCTTAAGAAATTATCTCTTGTAAATTTTCCATTAACAGTTATTATATTTCCAATTTTTAGATTGTGTTCTTCATGCAACTTCTCACTTATCCGAATTACAAGTTCATTAGCTTTAATGATATCTCCTTCATCATATTCGGATTTTTTCTGTACTCTCGGTCCGATTTTAACATTGATTAAAGAAATCAAGTAATAAATTGTGATATTTTCTTGAAAAACTTGTTCTTTTTTCTCTATTTTATTGATTTCACCTTCATAAATAGTAATGCTTTTTCCTTCAAGATCCAAAAATGTGGAACCCTCAGAGGATTCATCAATTAGTTTTATTGGAGTTTTATTATCGGAGGTTGAAATCTTCATGTTCTCAATGATCTTATCAAAATTTTCAGGCAATACAGTTAAATTCCAATCAGATAACTTGAAATAATCTTGTTTTAATGAGAAAATAAAACCAACCCAAAAATGACCACAGAAACCCATCTCTGATCCTATGCGGCAATCGCAATCACGCTCAGGATTTTCAATATTATTTTTTGTTATAGAGAGAAATGAAATCGTTTCCCAATTCATTCCTATAAATTTAAATTGGACTTCATGGGAATTAGGATTGATTATTTTAATATCATTTAACCTCTCTCTATCAGTTCCGTTAATTTTTTCTATAGCAGATTGAATTCCTTCTGAGATAATGGTTAATTCTTTTTCTTTTATTAAAGCACGATTTTCTTCCTCTGAGAGGGAATCTAAAAGATATTCTATTATTTCTTTCTTCTTGAATTTAGAATACCCCTTTATACCAAACTCTTTACATGTATTTTTTAATTTCTCGATGTTAAAAGATTGTAATAGATAAGAGAGATAAGTCCTATCATCAATTTTTCTCATCGTTCCTCACCACATTATTAATTTTTTCGATTGAAACACTCTAATTATATCATATTCTGTTTTATTTCTTTTTATTATTTCAAGATGAAAGAATTGATCTGGATTAATATCTCAAATCCAAATGATCAAATCCGATCATTTTTTATGCAATAATATATATAATGGGAAAAAAATCCCTTTTTATATAATAACAATTACATAGTTTTTGCATTATCATTAGTATGAATAGATTTATAAGTTCTATAATTACATTGTTTATTTATATAAATAAATATTTAACTAAAAATTGTATCTATAAAATAGGTGAAAAATTAAATGAGTGATTCACTACCAGAGTATTTGAAGTATTTTGGAGAGATTAAATTTGCTGAAGAAAAAAGCATGAGCGTTAATGATTATGAGAGGTCTTTAAATAGACATTTCAACGGGAAAGCTGCAAAAATTCCTCGTGGTCGATATAAATTCGCTGAGATCAACAATCCCTCTACAGATGATTTTGAAGAATCCTTCAATAACTATTTTGAGTAATAAATAATTCTTTTTAACAAATCTTCATATTTTAAAATCTTTTTACTTTAACTTAATTCTTATCAATTTTTATCTCTTATAAGCTGATATGTCTCAATTTTAGGTTTAACGAAACAAAAAATATTCAATAGCATTAAGTTTTTTCAAAAGTCCCTTTTTTATAAATAAAAATTATTTTCCATGAGAAATAATTTTTTAAAAAACTCTTAATATTAGATCAATAATATGAATATCCTAAATGAAATTAAAACGGAATATATAACGCTTGATGGGTTAAAATTACATGTTGCTACAATAGGTAATGGTCCTGCTATAATTTTGCTGCATGGATTTCCCGATTTTTGGTATGGATGGAAAAATATCATTCAGGGTTTAAAAAATGAATATCGTTTGATAATTCCTGATCTGAGAGGATATAACCTATCTGATAAACCAACGAATGTAGATAATTACAGGATGGAATTTTTAATAAAGGATATCACGGATTTAGCGGATATTTTAGGTATCGATACCTTTTTCTTAGCTGGACACGATTGGGGAGGAGTTATTGCTTGGTGTTTCGCTGAAAAATATCCTGAAAGGGTGAAGAAATTGATGATCCTCAATGCACCTCACCCTAAAATCTTTCAAGAACGACTAAAAAGTGATAAAGCTCAACAGAGAGCAAGTTTCTACATTTTTGAGTTCCTCAAACCTCAAGGCGAGAAATTCGTGATTGAAAACGATTATAAATGGCTTAAAAAGGCTGTCTTTGAAGGAATAATAAATCAAAAGGGATTTACAAACTTTGATAAAAATGAGTACTTGAAAGCGTGGGCTCAACCTGGTGCAATTATTGGAGGCGTTAATTATTATAGGGCTAATACTACATTTAATAACTGGACAGGATATATCAAAGTACCCACTATAGTGATTCATGGTATGAAAGATGTTGCGTTATTACCTTCGATTTTGGATGATCTCTCTAAATATGTACAAGAATTGAAAATTATTCGTGCTGAGAATGCATCGCATTGGATTTTACATGATGAACCTGATCTGGTTGTTTCAACCATTAGAGACTTTTTCATTTAAAAAAACCAATAAATAACGAAAATAAATCCGATCCTTGTGATGGATAAAATATTAGGATAAGATTTAACAGTTGTTCATAATTATTATTATTGATAAACAAACTTATATTTTACAATGTCCGAATCAGATATTTGGTCTTTCCAACTTGACTGGTTAAACATTATTGAGCTTTTAGGCTTACACTCTATAAATCAAATTCCTGAATCAAAGAAGCAGAAGGCAATTAAGAAAATCACCAAACTTTATGGTACGGAAGTGCTTCTAACTTTAAAACCCAATGAATTAGATGAGTTGATTGCTGATGAGCTCAAAGGTCTGTTGAAAAGAGAATTAATGGATGATGCTAGGCAAAAAGAAAAATTAGAAAGAGAAATTCGCCATAATGTTTTTCCTTTAAAAAAGGGAAAAATAATTGGAATTAACATGAGTGATTTAGGAGATCTAGATCCAAACGCCGACATGGAAGAAATTATGAGATATCTCTCTAAAAAATTCCTCAATAATGACGAAGATGATGACGAAAAAGATGATGATCTCGGAGACAACGATGACGATAAAACTGGAATTTATATTTGAGATTTAATTTAAAAAAAGATATTAGGTTAGATAAATTTCTTTCTAATTAAACTTATATCTCGCTTTTTCAATCTCCAATAAATCAAGGAAAATAGGATATAAACGCCAGAGGACCAAGCGATCCAAGAAATAGCTTGAAATGCATCAATATTCCGCATATAATTGATAAATTCACTGAATACATAAAATCCTAAATCTTTTAGATCATTATTTAGATTAAACACGCTTGGAAAATATTCTATTGCTACAACTTGGTGAGTGTTATTTCTCAGAGTTTGAAAGATATTGTCAATAGATTTATTAGATGGATCTGCTAATCTTAATTTTATAAACGTATGAATGTCCTCATTAATATGAATGTCTGAACCGCCTGTACAAGTAAGATTGTTATCTAAACAGAATTGTCGAATGGAAATATACTTACCTTGATAATTCCCCGAATTCACAATTTCAAAACCGTCAACTCCCCAATCCCGTAATTGTTCTAAAGAGTATGGGACCCCATTTCCCCCATTAGGATTTGATTCATAGTTATAATGATTTACTGTAATATATCCATCATTCGATTTTACATAGCTAATGAGATCCGAAGCATTCATGGCCTTGGGACCTCCCGGAGTATAGGATTCTAATGGTACTATTTCTTCATCAATGCCATAATAATTCATGTGAATATCATTTTCATGGTCTGTCCATTCTTCTGCAATTAGTATTGTAAAATCCAAATTATTTGATTCTACAAACGCTTGCGCGGCGTATGCTCCTCTCAAGTTGTCATGATCGGAAAAAGCAGCAATTGATATTCCTTGATCAATGTACCAGAGCACTCTTTCTTCTGGAGTAAACCAGCCATCAGAATAAACAGTATGAACATGTAAATCAATCAAAAATTCATCTTCTGCAAGTGGCGTTGTAGGTACGATTTTTTGAGGAGAAAAGGGAGTAGATATTAATACAATATTTAAACCAAGTAATAATACTCCAATCCCGACAAAATACACCGTTTCTTTTTTAAAAGTATTAATCCTTTTTGATCTCTTAGATATTTGTCTATTACCTTTTGAATTCGCATATGATAACTTCAAATTAGGATGAATTAGTTTGATCAGGATATAACACGCTTTAATCCCAATCAATAATATACTGAAATGCACGGCAATTTGAACTGGGATCATGAAATAGCGACTCACGAAGAAAAAACCTTGGATGGAATATCCTATAATTATTATCACTAAAATAATTAGTACCGCAGAAACTAAGACTTTAAAAGAAAATTCAATAATATCTCTCACTATTCGTAGAGTAAAACCTAGTTTTCTTGATTTAAATTTGCCCATCTTTCTTGCAACTACAAAGATAATTCTAATAATCGGATAAATCATCAAAAACATAAAGATCCACGTGAATTCCATTCCTAAAATAGAAGCTACTATTGCAAATGGTTCCAAGAGATATCTAAACACGGGAAAAATGCTATTATAGTCAGCAGAAACATCAACTTGTCCGAGGGCATCATAGAACATAACGTGCCTCACATTGGTGAACAGCAGCATCAATAAGAGAATTAACCAAGCGCAATAACCTAATGTAATAGCACTAAACCATTTATTTCTCATTATCAAAGATTTTATATTCATAATACTAAATCACTTGAACTTCTTTATAAATATTAAAATTACCACTAAACAATTATTCAAGTAAAGAATAATTTTTCTCGCATGCAGTTGTTTACTTCCTTTAAAAATTGCTTCTCAATTTTTTGGTCTAAATCCACATGCTCTTGATTTAAAAAATGAGTTAGCTTGTCTTTATCAATGGCTGAATAATTGTTTTCTTTTACCCAATTTACCGCTTTCTGAATTAAATCTCCCTCTTGACCTCCTACAAACGATGGTAAATAAAAGTTCGCAGCAATTTCTGAAGAAAATCCTACTCTTACATAAAGTCCTTTTGGATCCAGCTGCTTATATAAATGAGTTACATTTTCTGGTAAGGTGTCAATCACCACATTTTTTCCAGCTTTTTGAATTTTCTTATAGATGGACAACCACTCATTTGAACCCGATGGTTGATTTCCTGCTCCAGGCACCCATTGAATGCCATTTAATTGATCAATTGATAAAAAATCATCTAAAAAAGGGATTTGATATGGACCATCCATGTGATGTATGGCATAATCCATGTGTTCAATTTGAGTTATTAGATCCGGTAATACAAATCGTTTAAACCATTTAGGATTAAGCATTGCGATGAAATCACATTGTACGGGATACCAACTCTTGGGACACCATACATTTAGCCATGAATTAATTCCTTTACAACTCTTTTGAATAATGGCATGCAAATCATCATAGATTTGCAGCAATTTTTCTAAAAGTATTTGCCTACAAATATCGATAACTTGAGGTTGCCGTTTCATGGCTAGTATTAAATTCGTAGGTCCAAGAAATGAGGATAAAATGTCTAATACTCCTCCAATATCCGTGATTGAAAATTGATATCCATTTTCTGCTGCACGTTCAGAACCTTGGGTCGTTATTCTCAGCAAACGGGCATACCATTCATTGTTATGGTTTAACTTTGTACTTTCAAGCACTTGAATTATATCCTCAATTTTAGTTGGCCTGCTAAACCACATTGTCTCCGACTTGAATTTAGGAATAACCCCAAAAACAGCTGCAACAATTCCTGGACCATAATTTGGAAAAAATGAAGGTATTGATTCCCCGCCAAAATACGTTTTTATAGCCCGTTTTTCAAATCCATTAAGTGCCAACTCTATATTATCAAAATTTTGTCCTAATGTCCAGTCTTGACCGATTGCATCCATATAGCCTCCCATCGATCCACTCCTCTTTGGGTAATAATAGGA
>CAZOYD010000024.1:0-48144 GCA_964583985.1 uncultured archaeon | reverse complement strand
TAATCGAAAGAAAATTACAAAGAATGATTTACTCTTATCGATTAAATACAAATAAAGCATGTGTCATCAGTCCAATTGGACAAAAAAATCTTATATCTTTTTTTTATTACTTTTTTATTTTTGCAAAATAATGTTAATACTAAGTAGTTCACTTATTGCTCCTTCTTTTCTTAATTAATACCGTGATAGATTCTTTTCTTTCATTTATTAATGAATTAATACCTGTGAACTATACTTTAAAATAATATCGGAAGAAATAATTAAAATATATTAGATAAAACAACAAGGAATGATAAGAAACTAAGGGTTGAAGAAATTTGAAATTTATAACTGGTCTAAAAGGACTATTTAAAACACCTGTATATGTTTTTATTGTCATTGCGTTTACATTTATCTGGATCTTAATTTTAGTTAATTCATTTTATTCCAGCATAATTCTTGGATTGGTTGTGTTGCTTTTTGGTGGAAGCTTATTATACTTCGCAATATTACTCTTTCTTATTTCATTTATAAAAGCTATTAGCGAGCTAAAAAAATGGGTATTTTTCGTTATTTACGCAATAACATTCTTCTTAACATTTATTTTGAATCGTTTAGTTTTTTTCGTAACCTCAGAATTATTGTTTATTATCCTGTTAACGATAAACCAGTTCTTTACGGCTTTTTTTGCATTCAAATTTTGCATGGATTTCTCAACAAAGGTAGATGATTATCTATATGAAAAAGAAAAAAGTCGTATCTTGACTCGTTTAATGGAATTTTTTATTTTTTTTCTGTTAAACTTGTGGTTTTCACTAATAATTTTGAAATTTTTTAGTAATACACCCACTCCATTATTTCTAGTTGTAATCCGTCTTCTTCAAATTCTATTTTGGGTAAATGTGAGTTTAATGATCATTGTTATTCTTCGCTTAATTAGCACTAAAAAGTTTTCGGCTTTCATCTCTCTATTTTTCTTGTTATCCCTATTTTACACGTTATATATTCTTATTGATTATCTATATGGTGCTTTCTTCAGCTCTACATCAGTAAATCCAATTTATATGTTAATCTCCTTTGTTGTTGATTGGTCCTTGTTTTTATATATATTAGGAACAGTTTATTCGAGAGCTGGTTATATTCAGACCAAACTGAAGATCCTTAAATTGGATACAATAGCATTATTTTTAATAATCATGAAAATCTATGTCCAAGTTTCAAAAATCGTTCCAAAAATTGTTGCAGTAGATATGCAAATCCTACAAGCAGGAGGTTTGTTTGTAATTTTTGTGTTTTTCAATCTCCTTTTTGGAATTCATTCAATTTTAACTCATAAACATGAAAAAGAAAAAAATACACAAAAATAAACTAGTTCTTTTCTACTAAAGAATTGAATTTTCCAATTAGATTTATTTCTATACTTTATATAAAAATCTTATCAAATTTTATAGAAATTATTTATAAATTCGATTTGCTTATTAATACTTACATTTTGTAATCTATAATCATGTCAAGTTTTAAACTCAAAATTATTCTAACTGGTGCAGCAGCAGTCGGTAAGACAGAATTGGTTCAGAGATTCATCAAGAATCGATTTGCAGCCAATTATAAATTAACCGTGGGAGTAGATATATTAACTAAGGATGTAGAATTTAGACCGGGAGAAATCGCAACTCTCGCAATATGGGATATTGGAGGACAGCAAAGATTTGAGTTTATTCGAAGTACTTTTTTCAAAGGAGCTGCAGGAGCCTTGTTAGTCTTTGATTTAACCCGTGAGCAAACATATGTAGAAACTCGTAAATGGTTGACTGAAATTAGACAATTCGCGGGAGAAAATATGCCGTTTGTCTTGATTGGTAATAATGCAGATTTAATAGAAGATGTCGGTGTTGTCATAAATCCCGAAGAAGTTAGAAAATTCGCTGAAAGTGAAGGAAGCATTTACATTGAAACATCAACGAAGACGGGGGAACATGTCGATGAATCTTTTACCGAGTTAACTCGACGGATTATTGATTCACGATCGCATTAATATTCATGATTTGAAATCCTATTACCTAAAATATTTACATTCTTATTGAAAAGCACTAGTTCATCGATCGGCAAAAAATTTTTGATTGTTTTTTTAAATTCTCCCTTTATAAAAATTTAAATTCACAAATTTCATTAATTTAATTAGCTTTTAGTAATAGAGTTAAAGAAATTGTAATATTCTCATGAAGACGGAAAAAGAGATTAAAAAAGAACGGCAAGCAATATATTTTGATTGCATTTGTGGGGGCTCTATTTCAATAATATCAATCACGGCAATTATTATAAGGAGTTTTGAAGTCGGAGTTTTCGAAAATTATCTCACTTATGCATTGGGTTTAGGATTTTGGATATTTATGCTTGGAGTTGCATTATTATTGATTTACGTGGGAATACATACGTATTATTTAGAGAAAAAATATCCTGAGGGCGTCCCAGTCAAAAAACCGATAAAAACTCCTTTTGTCCCTTAGTTTTTAGTAAATAGGGGATTTATTGTTCATTCATTAATCACTTGATAATCGCTATTTATAAGAGTTAGAATTGATGAATTAGTAACCGAAACATATTTTTTCAATTCATTCTTATTAAATCATATTAATTAAAATAAAATAATGATTAATCATGGCAGATAAAACCAATGCAGCAACTGGGAAACCAGTAAATGGGAAGGCTAAAGAAATATTATTTCAATCCATGGAGCTCATCATGAAGAATCTTCAAGAAAATATGGAACATCTCATGAAACCGAAACATTTCGAGCATACGCAGCATTTCATAGAATTAGTGTATGATGGATTAAAAAACAAGAGAAAATTCTTCTTATTGGCATCTGGGCGTTCTGCATTCATTTTACAGTGTTTTGCTACCCGATTAGTTCATTTAGGTGCTGAAGTTTATATGGTTACTAATTTAGCGAGCATGCCTGCTTTAACCAAGGATGATCTCCTCATTGTTTTATCTGGTTCGGGAACAACTAACATCGTTGTAAGCTTGCTAAAGAGTTACGTGAATACTATAAAACCTTATGGGATAATAACCATAACCTCCCATCCAGAAACCATAATTGGGCGGGTTGGAGATGTTACCATTAAATTAAAAGGACGTACAAAGATCGACCTGACAGATCGCCACGATGATACTGCATTGCTAACTCCCGAAGGAACAGCTTTTGAACAAGTCGCTTTTACCTATTTAGATGCCATTATAGCTGAATTAGCAATTAAATTAGGACGGACCAACGAAGATTTGCTTACAAAACATTCCGAGTCAATCTGAGTTTTTCTTAAAGGAATACCAAATTTAATAATACTATATATCCTACTATTTTTGTGCCCATTTTATAGTTCCTCTATGAGATTTTACTAAAAAGACGATGATTTGAGGTCTCCAAATGGGCATACATTATAATTTCAATGCTCCGATTGCTCCCGCAAATGTGGAATGATTCAAGAATATTGCCTTTTTTTTGCTAATTGTACATAGTATCGTGAGAACTTGCTTCAATGTTTTATTATTTGATACAAAACCTCCACAAAAAATCAAGTTCTTTATATTATGATTTTTAGCTAGCTCAACTGCTATTGTCCCTATATTTTCTCCTATCATGCAGATGAGTGAATTCAAAAGATCTTCTTTATTGTAATGTTCAATTTTATCTCGTGAGTTAATTTTTCCTAATGATGCAGCTGTAAATTCACGAAAAATTGCATCAATTCTTTGATCTTCGGGAGAATATATGTCAGCAACTCTTAAATCAACTTTATAACGATCTCCTTGTTCGGATAATTCTATTGCCTCCTTATAACTCGTGATGTTATATAACAATTTAATTAAACCCATAAAAAAGCCTCCTCCAAGTGCTGATCCTCCAATATGCTCATAACTTTCTTTTTTTAAGATCATGGATGATCCAGTTCCAATTGTGGTAATAAGAGTTTCAGGAAGATTTTTTGACTTTATAAGATTGAAAAGAACGTCAATTCCACTGACATTTGCTTCAAATTCGTTAAAAATGTTCGATTTATGGTCATGAGAAAGTTGTTTCTGGTAGTAATAAGCTTTTCCTCCAGTTAGATTTAATTTCATGTTAGTTAGGTTGTTATCTACTATATATTTATTAATATATTGATAATTATCATGCGTAGGATGGATTGATAGGCACAAATCGTTATTATGTAGATATGCTATTTTAGTAAGACTCTGACCTAAATCAATCCCAATCACATTCTGGGGAATATTACTTGAGATTGGATCATCTTTGAGTTTTATCGAATAAGTAGTAAAAATCTTGATCACGTTCTAAAAATTTAATTAAGATTTATTTAATTATTTAATTTATTCAATTTATTCTATTTCATATTTTTCAGAATTATGAGTCAACTAGAAAAGGATATAGTTAACGTAGCAATAGCAAAAAGAGATAATCCCCTTAACACTTATAATGAAATTCTAACAAATTTGGGGGGAATCGGAAAATTTGTTTCAGAAAATGATAAAATCTTCATAAAAGTTAATATCAATTCACCAGAAGGATTCCCTGTGAATACAAGCTTTGCATTAATAAAATCAATGATCAAATCTTGTAAGAAAGCAGGAGCAAGTAACATATTTTTGGGAAGTTACTCTAGTAAGGGAGTAAAAATAAGGAATATTGATAATTTGTTAGAAATCAACGAATCAATAAACCCATTAGGAGCACAATTACTATTTTTAGACGAAGACTCGGAATTTGAATTGCTCGATATCCTTCAAAATTGTGATAAATTTTTTGTTGTTAATCAAGTAAATGTCGATCCATTATTCGATTATACACTATCTATGATGAACTCATTTGATATTAACAATCTAAATTTCAATGATCCTATGAAACAAAATTTGGAAAATGACTTTTATAAGAAAAATTTTGTCTCAAAATTATTGAATTTATTTGAAAAGAGGAAACCAGATTTAATCCTCAATGATCTTTATTATCTAATGGAAGGAGCAGGACCTTATATCTATAGCGATTCTAAATTAATCAAAACAGATCTGATGGTCGGTGGTAATGATGCTGTTGCGGTAGATTTTATCACTTTAAAATTATTGGATAATGATCCACTTGAAAATCCTTTAATCATTAGTGCTCGTGAACGAAATATTGGAACTACTGACTTAAATAATATTAATATTATAGGTGTGGATTTGGAAACTTCTATCATTCATATTAATTACTGTAAAAAGAATTTAGAAGAGATTAAAATTCATAATTGTGACATAAAAACGGGTTCGACATGCTCTGGGTGCTATCACATGGCATATCATCTATTAAACACCGTGAAAACTTACATGACGAAAGATTTAAAATATATTGCGGGTCAATCATTTTTAATTGGTAAAAATCCTCCAGAGCCCGAGATAAAGAAAAACGTGATCTTATTTGGCAATTGTGCAATTAATAGCACAAAAAATTATGGATTTAATACATTAATCACTTCAAAGGAGAGTATTCCGTTATTAGATAAAATCAAATCAATTTTTAACAGAAAAAAACCAAATAAAATACAAATAACCAAGAAAAGAAAAAATAAGCAAGTCCTACAAATACCAGGATGTCCTCCAACTTTTAATTCAAGCATTAAATTAATTTCAGATTATCATGGAAAACAACAAGTTCCTAATTTACTATTGTATCGCAATCTTATGGAAACTTATACCTTGACTGACATTAAAAAAGTGAAAAAGGAAGGTGTTTAAAGCATGATTAATCGTTATTTTAAGGACAACTGGAACAAAATTTTAAAATTTAACTCGAATATAGAAATTATTGAAAATCCAGAGCTCTTAAACGAATTTGTAAGGATACCCCTCACTCCTATTCAAATAGATGCTTTTCTTCTTTACAAGTTAACAGAATTAATATATCCCAAATTCATTAATGCTCAGCAAAATATTGCTGATATTATCCTTTCCGATTATGACATTGACAATTTAGTATTAGAAAGTTACTTATATGAAACAAAAATAGCGGGAATACATAAAAAGGCGATCCATTTACAAAATGATGTAATTTCCATCAAGAAAAATGATTTAGATGATATTGAGAACTTGTTCACAAAAATTCAAGATTCCATTATTAAGGAAAATGGAATCAAAATCATGTCAATCCGCATTTTTAAAAAACGCGCCATCGATTTAATGAATTCACACTGTGAAAATCTAAAAAAATATTCCTTTAATGAATTCATGAGTAATTTATTAGATTTAGCACAAAAATGCATCGAAAAAGGACTTATCATACTCTATCCAGAACCAGATATAATGAGATTCATGAAAGAGTTATTTTCAATATTTCACGATATAAAAATATCCCGTATTTATAATTTGTTTAATAATTTGTGCCCCAGTTATAAACATGCGATTTACTTCAATGCTAATGACGTTTCATTTACTTGCCAAATTGAAAAAGAAGAAAATATAAACAAGGTTGAATTTATTCGTCAAGTGCTATCTCCCAAGGAGGATTTAGACGAATCATGGTTACCTCAAATAAAAGAAGAGAATAATCTTGAAAGTATAATTTCAATGGATTTAAATACCGTGATTAGCTTTTTAAGTGAAATTTTTGAACAGAAAGTTCCTATTGAGACTAATCAGATGGAACTTCTCCTGCAGAAATTTTTATTTGGATTAAGAAGTTTCGATACTCACTGGAAGATGTTTCCTCGACCGAAAATATACAATACCCTAATCAGATATTTATTAAGATTAATTGGATTTAACATCAATCTTAGAAAGCTCTCTCATTGGAATATTCCCGAGTATGCGATTAATCTTCTTAATTCCAACATTGGATTAAATTCGCATATATCATTACTTTTAACAAATAACAGAAATAATGATTTCCAAATTACCTTATTGCTTCATTTTTTAAATGGCTCTTTGGTAAAAATAACCAATGCCAATAACACCAGAGCATTTAATAAGAATTTTGATACAAAGGAAATTCATTCAAGTTTATTCGAAACCATGGATCATTTAGATTTTACAGTTAAAGTAGATGTTGAATTAATTAAAGAAATTGAAAAATGCATTTTAAACATGCATGAAGTATCAATATTTAAACTATATAAAATTTTAAAAATGGCTAAAAATCCCAAATATCTTGATGTATATCCAAATTCACCTGCCTTCAAGTTATTTAAATCTAAAAGCTCGCTTTCCTTATTGAAATTATTATTACCTATTATCATTGATAGACATGAATTTTAAAAAGTTACAAAAATCCTTTCTTAAATAACAACTCCGCATTTAAAATTGCCCCTCCTGCGGCGCCCCGAATTGTATTGTGACTTAAAGCAACGAATTTATAATCAAATACATGATCCTTTCTTAGTCTACCGACAGTAACCGCCATTCCTTTATCGTTGTCACGATCTTTCTTGGGTTGGGGTCGATTTTCATCCTCTAAATATATAATTGGCTGTTTTGGAGCGTAAGGAAGAGAAAGATCCTGCGGTATTGCTCGAAATGAACGCCAAATATCTATTATTTCATCTCTAGTGGGTATATTTTCCTTAAATTTGATATTAACACTAGCTATGTGACCATCAATTACTGGTACTCTAGTACAAGTTGTACTTATTTTGATTGAATCATCATTTATTATCCCTTTTTCTCCAACAGCCCCCAAAATCTTTAAAGGTTCCATTTCTGATTTTTCCTCTTCACCTCCGATATAAGGTACTATGTTATCAATGATATCCATTGAAGAAACTCCCGGATATCCGGCCCCAGAAACCGCTTGAAGTGTTGTAATGATCATTTTATCAACGTTATACCCCGCATTTTGTAGTGAATAGATTGGCGTCATATAACTTTGTATTGAACAATTAGGTTTTACTACAATAAACCCTCTTGAAAAACCTCTGTTTTTTTGTTGGATAGGAATGATATTTATATGATCCGGATTTATTTCAGGGATAATCATAGGTACATCTGGTGTCCATCTATGAGCAGAATTATTACTTATTACGGGAATTCCTTTTCGAGCATAGTCTAATTCCAATTCTTTAACATCCTCCTTGTTAGGTAAATTAATTGCTGAGAACACGAACTTTATCTGAGGATCTAAAGAATCAATATCGTGAGCTTCTCGTACTATTAAATTCTTTATATTCTCTGGAATATCGACATTCATTTGCCATTTATTCCGTACTGATTCTGAATATTTTTTTCCCTCAGATCGTGAAGATGCCGCAACATCGACAACTTGAAACCAAGGATGATTTCTTAGGAGTTTAATATAATTTTGCCCTACAATTCCAGTTGCGCCAATGAGACCAACTTCTAATTTTTCTTGCATCATTTAAATCAAAATGGAAGTATATTAATAATGATTAACATTAGTAATTTGAATAATTTTATTATCTTTTTTAATTATCAATATAATATAAGTGAATTAAGGTGAATAATTGCCTTGCATGACCCTTTAATAAAGGAAGCTGAGAAATTGGAGGAACGATCAAAATCACAGATTAAACTTAAAAATTATGATTCAGCGATCTCAATGCTGAACGAAGCAAAAGAGCTTTATTCTAAGATAGGATTGACCGAGCAAGTAGGAATTGTTATAAGGGAAATCGTTAGAATAAAAAACTTGAAACGAAGTGATCCTGCTGCTTCTATTCCTTCAAAAAATCTTGAAGAAAAGGAGGATTTAGAATGCAAGGAAGATTCAGAAATTATTGTATCATCAGAAATAAAAGGTTATGCCATGTTGGATCAAGCAAGAGAACTTGCTATGGAAGAAAAATATGATGGTGCTCTCAAATTATTGGAACAAACCTATAATCTTTTTAATGAATTAGAATATGAACTTGAAAGCAAGCAAATTTTATTGCAAATTAATGAAATCAAGGAGCATATACGATGGAAACAAACTGGAAAAGGATTAAGGAATAAAATAAATATCAAGGATATCGTGGCATTAGCAACTGCAGAAAGAAGAAGAATTAAGCTTCAAAATCAAATAGAAAGACCTAAAATTCCTCAAAATGAGAAAGTTTCTGTAAACTCTCAAGAAATGGGGGAAACCATTGAATCAAAATACCCCAAAATATTTCAACAGCGTATTAAAGAAAAGGAGAAAGAACAAGAACAAATGCAATTTCAAGGGAATATTATAAAGGAACAAGTAAATTTACGCAAACAACAAATTGAGGAAAGAAGAGCGCGTGTAAAAGCATTACAAGAAAAGAAGAAAAGGGAAGAAGAACTTCTCAAAGAAGCAGAAGATTTATTAACCAACGGAAAAAAAGCATTAATAAATAAGGATTACGATAAAGCTACATTTTCATACCAACAAGCTATTAAAATTTTTAATCAGATGGGCTGGTTGGATCAAACTCGTACTTTACAAAAAGAATTGAGGAACATTGAATTATATAAAAAAGAAGAACAGAGAAAAATAGAACAAAAAATCCTAGTAAAAAAGCAAGAAGAACATGACTTTCAAAAACGAGTTGACAGTATCACTAGTGAACAACAGAGATACGAAGAGAAGAAATTGGATCAACATCTTGTTATTCCTCCACTGATAAGGAATAAGTTAGAGAAGGTAAATTTGGCAAAAATTAAAGCAGAAAAAGAAGAAAAAATGGGAAAATTTGACCGTGTAATCTCTCGATTTCAATTTATATTAGAGGAGTTTAAATCTATTCCAAATGATGTAATAGATCTAAGCCGTGAGATATCCGCAACAGAGCAAAAATTAAGGGAATTAAAAGAGAAAAAATAATATCGAATCCTTCTTTATTTAATTTAAACATGTTATTATTCCCATCATTATGCAAAACCCATTCTTAAATTTTTATCACGTTCCAAACACAAAAGAATTATTAGATATTGCTTTCAAACGAGCAATGAAGAGTTCTGCTCAAGTTTCGAAAAACGCTCCCATTCTCATGAAAGCAAAAAAAAAGGAATACAAACGGATAAAAGTAGCAATCGAAGATCTCATTGAGCGAATACTTAAAATCATTAAAAGCGTCCCCATGATTGAAGAATTGCCCGATTTTTATAGGGAATTAGCTTCGTTATTAGTTGATGTCGATGAATTAAGACTTACATTAGGAAAATTAAACGGGATATTGCCCATACTTAGTCAGATTGAAAGAGATAGCTTTAGAAATTTAAATCATATTGAAGCACCTAAAGAAGCAGATAAAATACGCCGCGCTGCATTTGGACGAATATCATCGATTTTAAGGCAGCAAAATAAGAATCTCGAATATTTAAATAATATAAGAGGAAAATTAAGAAAAATTCCATCGATTGATTATGAAATGCCTTGCGTTGTATTTGCAGGTTATCCCAATGTAGGGAAAAGTAGTTTAGTAGTCAACATTTCAACAAATAAAAAGATAGAAGTTCAGGAATATCCATTCACTACAAAGGAATTAATTTTAGGTCATTTACATATTGAACGTAGATTTGATGCAATCAAACTTCAATGCATGGATACGCCCGGTATTTTAGATCGCCCAATGTCAGAGCGTAATAATATTGAAGCTCAAGCAATTTTAGCTTTGAAATTAATCTCTGATTTGATTATTTTTGTCTTCGATCCAACTCCCGCTTGTGGTTACTCTATTGAATCTCAAATTCAACTCTATAATGAAATAAAGGAAAATTTTACACAAGAGGGAAAAATTGACATGTTAATCATTATGAATAAGAAAGATCTGGCCAGTTCTGCGGAAATTAATTTTTTAAAGGAGAAATTGAATTTAAATGAAAATGACTTTTTCATGACCAACGCTCTAACCGGAGATAATTTAGATAAGCTAATAGCTTATCTCAAACATAAGTATGAGAATAAATCTTAATTATAACAATCTTGGTGAATCTTTAATACGAATGAAAAAGGTTTTATCTCTATTTTAGGATTAGATATTGGAGGTGCTAACACGAAAGCAGCTTTGTTGGTGTTTAGCGAGGGTAATATAATACACGCATCCTCATCTATTGAATACTTTCCATTTTGGGAAAAAACTCTCAAAGATATTCCAGAAATGCTCACTCGTATATCAAACTTGCTCTTAAACCAAAATAATCTCGAATTAGATGAAATTACTTACTTCGCTATTGCAATAACATGTGAACTTTCTGATGCTTTTCAAACCAAAAATGAAGGGATTAATAGGACTATTGATGCATTGATTCAGGTTTTTCCATCCAATAAATTATTCTTTATTAGTACTCAAGGAAATTACATGTCAGAAAAACAAGCTAGAAAAAATTATCTTAAAGTTGCTGCAGCTAATTGGGTATCTACGGCATTGTTTTTAGGAAAGATAATTCCTAATTGCATTTTAATAGACTCTGGTTCCACTACGATTGATTTAATTCCCATAAAAGATGGAATACCGATTCCAAAAGGAAAAACTGATGTTGAGAGATTAGTCTATCATGAATTAATTTATACTGGAGGCTTAAGAGCTACAATTCCTTCAATTACTCATAAAGTTCCTTATAAGGATGAATTTATTCGAATATCCTTTGAAAAATTTGCGTTGGTTTCTGATGTTCATAGAATTTTAAACAATATTATGGAAAGCCAATATATAAATGATACCGCCGATAATAGAAGAACTTCTTTAGAAGATTGTTATTCTCGTTTAGCACGAATAATCTGTGCTGATAAAAGCATGCTTACAATGGAAGAATTGAGTAATATAGCAGAATACATATACGAAAAGCAATTAAGTTTAATAGTTGATGAGATTGAAGCTTTTCTTAATGAGTTGATGATAAAAGAACCAGATATGGTTAAAAATCCTAAATTTGTCATTACAGGCATGTCAGCAGATTACCTTATAAAGAAAAGTCTTCACAAAATGGGTTTTAATGACAATTTGATCTTTTCTTACGAAACTCTTACAAAAATACCTGATATGATAAGTTCCTCCGCTTATGCTGTAGCAGGAGCACTTTATTACCAAATACAGGATTAATTAATATCATGACAAGGAAATATGCATTATGTAAAATTGGAGGAAAAATCCTTGAAAATGAAGCATATTTGGAGAACTCTATTTCGCAATTAAATAGTCTCTATAATAATAACAATCTCGATAAAATTATTATTATTCCTGGAGGAGGAACTCTCGCTAATTTTGTTAGGAATCTTGATGAGAAGATGGTTTTGGGGGATGAAAAATCACATTGGATGGCAATACATGCCATGAATTTTAATGGAAAGAAACTGGCATCTTGTTATGATCATATTGAAACCATTGAAAAAATTGATGCAATAAAAAAGAAACGACGTGTATTTGCTATTTTTCTTCCTTATCAGTATTTAAAAAGTAAGGATATACTACCCCATAATTGGCAAGTAACTTCTGATTCTATCGCGTTATACATAGCACATGAATTAAATTTTGATAGAGTATATTTGATAAAAGATGTTAATGGAATCATTCGCAAAGATAATTCGTGCATACAAGAAATATCTACCCTAGAATTGAAGGATTTAAAAACTAAAGATCAGTTACTAAAAATGGATGATGATATACTTACCAAAAAGAATTCGATACCCATTGATGAATACTTACCCGTTCTAATTGATGAATATAGAATACCCTGCATAATTTTAAATGGAGCAGAATCAGAAACAATAACTCGTTTTTTTTTAAAAAATAATGATATTATTAGTACCCAAATTATTCCAAAAGATATGGATAGTTAAATACTGATTAATCAATATCCAAATCAAAGTTTTAATTATATAAATCACGAAGTTAATAATAATAATAATTCAAAACACAAATGAAAATAATGTGAGATCAGATGGACAACGCAGAAATAAAAAAAAATGCAGATTTTTTAATTAAAAATCTGGGTGGAAAGGAAATTCCTGGCACGGCAAAGGTATCCATTAGATACAAGACTCTTGTTAGTTTTGCAGAAATTTATGGGATTACCGATCCTAAATATGTGGGCCCCGAAGAAAATGGAATTGTAGCTTGCCATGCATTTGCAAATCATTTCACAATTAAAGCACTTTATAAATTATTACTTGGAATGAAGCTTGTTCAAGATGGTGTGGAGCGACCTTTCATGTTGAATGTTGGAAAACTACTTCACGGGGGTCAGAAATATGATTGGGAAGGGTGTGTGGATGTTAAACCGGGAGATAAACTCTCAATAACGGCAAAATTCGGGAAAGTATGGGTTATTGAAAAAACAATGGTTCTTTTTTCTGAAATAGAAGTTCTAGTTAAAAACCAAGATGATGAATTAGTATGCAAGCCTTTAATAACAGCTGCAGTAAGACCTGGAGGATATTAAAAGAGGTGTATAAAAAGTGGTAAAAATATCAGATATAAAAGTTGGGCAAGTAATTAAAAACGAATTTAGTCAGATTACTCGAGAATTATTGAGGGAATATGCGAAAGCATCAGGAGATACAAATCCAATTCATACAAGCGATGAAGTAGCGATAAAAGCAGGTTTAAAAGGTATAATTGCTCATGGCCTTTTTAGTTTCGGATTCATATCCAAATTATTTGAAGATTTTCTAAATCAAGAAGAGTATGGAAAGTTAATTGATATTGATATCGAGATGCGTGGGATGGTTAGATGCGGAGACACATTAGTTACAGAAGCGACAGTTACAAAAATTGAAGGTAAAAGGGTTTTTTTTGACGTGAAGCAAACTACATTTACTAATGTTGATATTAAAGATAAAAATGGAAAAATTCTCAAACAATTTGAAGCGGGAGAAAGAGGGTACATCTCTGAAAAAGATATTGAACGAAAGTTAGTGAAAACCAAGGAAGTCGATGGTGGAACCTTAACATATCGAGAAAGGGTTTCAATGCCTGGTACGGCAATTATAGAATTATATAATTAATTTATTTTTCTTTCTTTTTTTATATGAAAAATATTCATCAATTTCTCATTTATCCATTTAATAATTCAATTATGAATTCAAACTCATTAATTATAAAAAACTAAATTGTTATGTATTTTTTGATTTAAAATTCTTATAAAAAAACATTTTTATACTTTTACGATAAAAGAGATTATTGGAAAAAATATATCATTAAATGATTAATCAGATAAGACGCAAAGTGACGATCTTAACATTAGATGAAAAACGGTTAGAAAAATTAATTTTTAGTGGTAATTATGAAGAAGCTGGTGAGCTCATTTTCGGTCTAATTGAAAATCGAGATAGCTTGGATAAGGAAATTTTATATAAATCATTGAATCTGTTAAATCATATTTGTGATAAAACACCTGCTATTTCTTTACGTACTGCAAAGTATATGAACTTCACAATTGATGATTCTAATTCATGGATCCGTTTAGTTTCATTAGAAATTCTTTTTCAAATTTCAATTTATCGACCAAATCTATTGTTAGAATTAATAACAAAAGTTCGAAGTCGTTTTTATGATATTGAACCAACGGTGAGAAGATTAGCAGTGAAAATAATGGGAAATCTGTTAATTTCACTACATATAGACCAAGAAGAGATTCTAATTATAATTGAGGAATTTATTGCAAAACTTATCGATGATGATTGGAAAGTTAAATTAGAAGTGATGAAAACTCTTAAAAAGATAATAAATCAAGATTTTTCTAAAATTCCGGATTTAGAGCCACTTCTTTCAATAGTAATCGTCAATCTGCGTGATTTAGATGAGGATGTGGCTCGATCTTCAGCAGAATTATTGAAAATATTAGGAACATATTTTCTCTCTAAAGATAAAATAATGCATATTCTACTCAATTTACTATATAATGAGGAAGATCGAGTCAAAGAACTTATTATTTGGTTATTTGGTGAGATTGGGAAAGAAAAATCTTCTGAAATAATCCCAATAATTCCTAAATTAATCAATTTATTGAAAGAGGATGATTATCGGATTCAGCAAAGAGTAATTGATGCACTTGTAAGCATTTCTAAAAATAATTTTGATCAGATTTGGTCAAACTTAATACATTCACTCGATCTGGATGATGAGGATTATAGAAATACCGTCATTAATGCATTATACCATCTTAGTCAAAATAATATTCCGGATATCTTTATTTATATCTTTGAGGAATTAGAGAGCCCTTCAGAAGCTGTAAGAGATTGCGTTGCATTGGTTTTTAAAAGATTATATGAAGAATACCAAGTAGAAATCGAAAATGAGATTACAAAGATTTTATATCGACTTGAATCGAAGTATTGGAGAGAAAGAAAAAAAAACATAACACTTCTTCAGAATTTAGTTTATATACTCGATATTAGAAAGATAGCAGTATGGATATTCATAGAATTAGATAAAGCACTAATAATTGAAACTGATCCAGATGTTAAGAATGAAATTATATTCACTTTGAAGGAGATTAAGACTAATTTTAACAGAATGGACGAAACAATTAGTAGAGTAAATTACGAATTGGAACTATTTACGAGCAAAATCAGGGAATTTCAAAAATCCCCCGCCAAATTTCGCGAAAAAATGATGACTTTAATCAAAGAATTCAAATTTAATGAAACTGAGATCGAGTTGAGCAATGCTTATAGAAAGATATTAAATCGAATAAGGAAATTCAATAAAAAAATTAATAAATTTGAATACAAAAGATTAGCATTTAATTTAATTGAAGATTGGGAAGAAACAAAATTGCAGATCATTGATGAATTGAGTATCATTAAAGGATTTATTCAAGAGATCTTTGACGAGAAAAAAATGGAATTTTCCTCAGGATTAAAAGGTAAAATAAAGATATTTCAAGATCGTATAAATATCTTGAGAGTTCAATATGAAGTGCTAAAATTTTATGAATTTCCAGACAATTTAGATGAAATTATCCTATCTAATGAACAAAACGAGGAATTAGAAGAGAAATTTACTCAAATCACACAATTAAGAAATTATCTGTTTAAATTGGATGATGAAATTAGAGATCTTATCGTAACTAATGTAGAATTTGATATTTTTAAGGGATTGCTTAAAAATTGGGTAGAACTAAAGATTGAAATTCAGGAGTATTTAAGCAGATTGGATAAACAAATTAAGCTTATCAAGGACAAAATGGTTAAATATTTCATAAATATCAAATCTCGTGAAGCTGTTTCGAATGGTAAAGTTAAAGATATTACAAATGAACTCGGTTTCCAATTATTCCAAGGTCATATACAATCAATTATTAGCCAAGGAATCGAGGGATTCAAGAATTTTAATGACAAATTTGAACAACTTAATGAAAAAGTAAGTCAGTTAATCAAAAAAAATGAATTTAATGATGCAAAGAAATTTATTGAAATGAATCAAACGCAAGTTCAAAATTTTATCGAAGAATATGAAAATCAGATTGATACTATAATCGGTAAAATTACGAATGATAACAATATTTTCAATTTATACATACGTCCGTTCATTACTAAATTTGTTTCTTCTAAAGAAATGCTCATAAATAGAATGAAAAAATTCCAAAAAAAGAATCTTGAAAAAATATATCTAAATCAAATTAAATATTATCTAGAAGTGATGAACCCTATTAAATTAAACAAGTTAGCTTTATACATGGATTTGGAAGTTGACCAACTTACAGATTATGTCCTTAAATTCATAAGTAAAAATAAATTAAGTGGAAAAATCAAAGATGATACACTTCATTCACCTACATTAGAAGATTTATATGAATCCAAAGATCTCTTATTATTTAAAACGATTAAATCCATTGGGAATAAAATCCATCTTGATTTTAAATTAAGTAATCCAACTAACCTCACTTTCAAAGATCTGCAACTCATACTACGAATACCAGTATATTTGGTCCTTGTTAAAAATGAAAGTTTTCCAAGAAATCTCTATATGAATGAATTAAAACCTGGAAGTGTATTAAAATTCAATTATGTCTTAAAGATGAATAGAATTGTTGAAAAAAAACTTTCAGATCCTAGTGCTAATGAGATTACTTTGAATCTCTTTTATAGAGATCCATTTAATGTTACACGGAAAATATCTAAAAAGATAGATCTGTTATTATCTTAATATTTTATTCTTTTATTTGATGCTTTTTTTTAAAAAGTGCTATTTCTTCCTTACTCTATTATAATTGATTAATGTGGGATTTAAGAATACATTTTGACACATTGGACAAGAATTATACTTCATAAGCCAAGAAGAAACGCATGAAGAATGATAGATACTGCCACAAAAAGAGCATTTAATCGTGGTATCTTTTTCTAAATAGATAAAATTATGACAAATGGTACATTGTATCTTCCCTTCTATAGAGATTATCGGTGTTTTGAATTTTTGACCACAGTAACTACAAAAATTCGGTTTTTTTCCGTTATTAGCTCCCAATTTTTTACCACAATAGGGGCAATAATTCAAATTGTACTCTATCAATAAAAATTCACTTTAATTTTAATTGAAATCTACGATATATTGGAATAATAGAAATGAAGATTAAAAAAAGATATTTAGACCATTTTTTCAATGCGTGTACTTAATATCTCATAACCTCAATTATCTTTTAAGATCTATTGTATGTTTATGAGCTTAGGAGCCTTTTTTATAATTTATTAAGATATTCGATAAATAAAATCTAAAATATTAATATATGATTTTGAATTTCTTTACATACTTTCAAAAACCATATAAATTAAAAACACTAAAACAGATTTGAGGTGAATAATGGAAGGAGAGCATGAGTATAGACTGACCTCAGAAGTTAAAATACATGGATGAAGTTGTAAGCTCGGTGCAAATGATTTAAATAATCTATTGGTGAATACTGGTCTATTTGGTGATATTGAGGATGCTGCTGTCATCCCTATTCCAGGAAGCGAGCTTGTCTTAGTAAAGAATATTGACGTGTTCACTCCGATAGTCGATGAACCGCATATTATGGGGCAGATTGCTGCTTGTAATGTTACGAACGATATTTTCGCAATGAATGTCCCCGAAATCTCTGGAATGCTCGTCTTCTTGGCAATCCAAACTAAAACGCCACCAGATGTGGCAGAAGGTATTTTAAAGGGCATTAAGTATTTCATGGAAGAAAAAATCTCATCGAAAGTTGTTGGAGGGCATACGATTTATTCTGGATGGCCTCTTATAGGAGGTGAAGCTTCTGGTTTTGTTCGACGTGACGCAATCATCACAAAAAGTGGAGTGAAGAAAAATGACAAGATATTTCTTACAAAACCTATCGGAATACAAGCAATAATGGCAAGTTACAGGATTTTAAAAGATTTTCCTGAAATGTTAGAGCAATATTCTAGGAATGAACTTAAAAAATCGATTGATTTTGCCATTGAACTAATGACTACCCCAACTCAACCGGTTATAAAGGCAATTCACTCATTAGATGATTTTTCTTTTATCCATGCCATGAGTGATTGCACTGGTTTTGGGTTAGCTGGGCATCTTCAAGAGATGCTTCAACATTCTAAATTATCTGCTGTGATTGAAAAGATACCTTCGATTAATCTCGCTGAAGACTTATCTCAAGAGTTAGGATATGCTTTTAATGATTGTACGTGTCATGAAACTGCAGGTGGAATGATTCTTGCTGTAGATCCCGCTAAAACTGAAGAATTCTCAGAAATTCTCTTCGCAAATAAAGTAAATCATTGGATTGTTGGAAAAATCGAAGCAAAAATACCAAACAGCGTTACAATTTCTGAAAATGTTGAAAAAATTGAGGTTTTATAATTTTATGATGTTAATGATATGAGTTTAAACACGATTAAGTGATCACTCGTTGAAAATTCCACCCGTGAGGAGGCATCATCTATTCTTTAATTTTGCCATCAAGGCTAAGAATTATTTTTTTTAATTCATTTAACACTTTTTCTGCCATTTCTTCACCGTTTTTTACATTAAATGCAGTGATAGACAATTCAACTTCGATCGATAATCCCACTCTTGGGTGAGTTTTGATCCATAATTGAGGATACTTTTCCTCAAGTTTAGTGACATAAGGAGCAATTTGGGATTCTCCTATACCTTTAAATATAAAGCCTTTTTCCACGAACTTACCTTGCTTTTCCTTTAAAATAGGTGATATCACGTTTAAAAACATCGCTTTCATTTCAGCAGGTACTCCTGGCAAAATAAATATAATAGTATTATCTTCTTTAATTTTAACTCCTGGTGCCGTTCCACGAGTGTTAGGAAGTGGTGTAGAACCTCTTGGAAGATATGCCATTTTTTTTCTTTCCTTAGTTAATCCCTGGAGTTTTAGAATACCTTGTTTATTCGCATTTTCATAAGCTTTTTTAATTGAATTTAAAGCCTGTTCATTAAGTTCGATTTCTGTATTTAATCCCATGGCAATACCTTTTAAAGTCATATCATCAAATGTTGGTCCTAACCCTCCTGATGTGATTATCAAGTCTGGATTGCGTTTCAAGATCTCTTTTAAAGTAGTTGATATTTCCTCAAGACTATCTCCAATTGTCGTAATTCTTCTTAATCTATGTCCATATTTTGTTATTCTTTTGGCCATCCAATTTGAATTTGTATCTTGTGTTTTGCCAATAAGTATCTCATTACCTATTACTAAAATCTCAACATTCATTTTCAAATGCTCCAAAACCTATAAAAAGAGAAATGAATTCTTTCTAAAGAATATAGTATAAAATTTTAGTAGACTCTTTTAAGTCATTTAGAAGATTTTTATGGATGATAGTTTAATAATCAACATAGTATAACACATATTTGGGCTGATTGCAGAACGTGAATGATATTCCAAAAGACAATAAAAGTTGGACGTTTAAATCATTATGGGTATTATATTTTATGCTATATTTCTGCATTGGGATTCTACCCGTAAATATTTATAATTTAGTTGTAAATCTACCCGGAACGACAGAATTTGGTATAGGAATGATAATTGTAATTCAATTATCTGTAGGGACATTTAGTTTATTGTTTTTTGGGTATTTTGGTGAAAAGATATCAAAATCCATTTCAAGAAAAAACCTCTTTGCCTTTATCAATTTAATTTGGGTTTTCTCGTATGGATTAAACTTTTTTGTTTCAAACTATCAGAATTACTTATTCTTCATGATTTTAGCTTCATTTGGGAGCGGTGCATTTTTACCTCTTGGATTTTCAATTGTTGGGGATTTATATTCACCCAAAGAACGAGGAAGCAGATATGGAATAATGGCCCTTGCATTAAACTTGGGTTCTGGGATGGGTTTATTATTTGGGGGATTGCTCGGAAGTTATACGGGACCAGAAGGGTGGCGATGGGCATATCTTTTTGGAGCAACCCTGAGTTTCTTTGCGTTAATTCTTTATGTTTTAAAAGGTATTGATCCTGAAAGGGGTAGATCTGAACCGGAATTCGAAAATTTTGAAGGAACAATCAATTATAATTATAAGATTACATATAAATCAGTTCTTCATATATTTCAAAAAAAAACAGTTAGAGGTATACTTCTTTTTATCATTGCAAATGGAATAGCAACCGCAACATTAGGAAATTGGGCTATTTTTTTTTTAACTCAGAAAATTATTGCCGAGGATTCTGGATTGATCGCTACAACTCTTTACTTATTAACAGGTATAGGAATTCTTCCAGGATCTATTATTGGAGGAAAATTGGGCGATAAGTACGTAAAATCTGGTAAGAGAAATGGACGGATTTTCCTTACTTTAATTGGTCTAATTGTAGGAATAATTTTGTTAATGCTTTTTTACTTATTACCAATTCTTACCGGCAATCAATTAGAAATTATCCTATCTTGGATTCTATTTCTTAGTCTTGGCATGTTTGGTAACTTTTTTACAGGTTTGTATTCTGGGAATGTGTTTGCAATTTATTCAGAAGTTTGTGTTCCTGAAACTAGAAGCACGGTAAATGCATTTAATGGCGTAATGTCTAATATTGGAGCTATTATAGGAAATTTAATATTGTCTTCTTTAATCCAACAAAATATTAGCTATTTAAGCTTCGCAATATTTCTTGTGTTATTTTTATGGATGCTGGGATCGCTATTTTGGATAATTAGTTTACAGAATTATTCAAGAGAATTTAAAGAATGTAGCGAGCTTAAACTTCTACGCAGATCAGAATTAGAAAAAAATTTATAACTCCTTCTTCACTTGGCAAATTTGATATTATAATTTTCATTCAGAATCATAGAATATGACTATTGAAATTGACGATAGCGGTACGGGAGACTTGGTAGGCGACGCTTTTATAGGTTTTCTTAGACAAGAAACGGGTGAACTACTATTCAAGACTCTTTCTGTGGATTTATTTAAAGGGGATAACTGGAAAAATAAAGAACCGTATAAAATGACCGTGGATTTAGTTAAGGAAGGATTAAAGGAACTAAATTTTGATAAGAAAAATGAAAAAGTATTATTATGCCGTGGAAATATCTTTGATCACGTTAGACAATATTTCGATGATGTTGGCATAATTTATGAACCTGCGATTATAGAAGGAAAATTACAGAATGCAGTAGAAGGAAGATTAGTGAAACATCTAAGAGATGATTTGGGAATACGTTCAAGAAAATTAACAACGCAAAGTGGAGCAAAAAGATATTTTGTTCTTTTTAATTGGCTTACTCGTAATTTTTATAAAAGAGAGAAGTACGTCAAATCAGGATTTAAAAAATGGAATACTCAGTGGCGAGATATTGCTATAGAAAAATATGAAAAATATAAAGAATCAAGTAATAAATGATAATTATCTCAACCTTTTCTTTAACAAACCTCTCCTTATGAATCCAACACCTGCTAAACCTATCACAAAACCTCCTGATACTACCATGCTCGTTTGAATAGTGTTTCCAAGCGTTGTTGAATCTAATGGTAAACTCATCTCCTCTTGAGCTAGAAATGGCATGACATTGTTTTTAAATCGAGGTAACCAAGATAAAATCATATATAATTGTTCATCTGTCAATCCATTTGCCATTTTTAAACCATAAGCAGTTGCTGAATTGGGATTATCAACCGCTTTAAACCATTCCATTACACCATTTTTTGTAACTAATGAATATGGATTTGAAGTGTTCCATAAAGATCGTGCTGAAGCAAGTGATATATTGCTTGGAATTACTGGTTTGGTTTGAGATTGGAATCCTATTTCGAAACCATAAGTCGTTGTTGCTTGCATTTCAAGAGGGAATCCAAAAGGAAATAGCATTCTACCATCTGCTGTCCCATTTGTCCATACCTCCAAGAATATAACTTTAGCAAATTCTTCAAGTTTCATTCCCTCTCCTAATGGAGGTGGAAGTATAATGAGGATAGGCATGATATCCCATTTAAATGATGCATTCCATAACCAATAACCGATCATTTTAATTTGATATTCCTCCAGGAGAAATAGGGTTCTTAATTCTTCTAAAATAGTAGTATTATCTCTTGCTTTTATCCATTCATTAATTCCTGTATCGTTTGTAAGTGATTGAGGATTATTATCCTCCCATAATAGATCACATGATGATCTGCTTATATTTGAACGAATTAATCGATCAAGTTCAAAACCATACACTGAGTTATCCAAATTATCAACCATAGTGCTTAAATCAATTCCTCCTTCAAACATGGAACAATTTGCCCATTGAGCAAAATAATACATCTCAGCAATAGATTTTGTATCCATTCCAGAATATTTCGGCATTAAGATATCTAAATTTGCTACAATCATTGGGATTGCGTATGGTACAAAATAATTCCGATAATATTCTGTTAATTTTGTTATTTTATTCCATGTAGTATTATAACCACTTGATAATTCCTGCTCAAGAGTAGTATTACCGACAGCATGATCATATAAATCTAAGAAATCTAATACTCCAGTTCCTAATGAGTTATTTCCTATCAATCCTGGAAGAGATACTGTTCCTTCCATTAAAACATATTTTGCATTTCCATACCATAGATCTTGTTGAAAATATTCTGAAATCCCTTTTATAGGAGGATAACCTAAACTTTGCATTGCAGAACTGAAAGTAACTGGAATTATGACGATCCATTGAATCCAACGATCAAATAGTAAATTAATTGGAACAACTCCAAGAACAGCTGGTTCATTTAAAGTCATGTTTAATACAGACATAAAAAATGTGGCGTTTACAATAGCTTCAGTTTCACTTAATCCTATCTTTCTGATATCTCGTAATGCTCTAGGTATTCCCGATTCCGCGATCATGGATTCAACCATTGGAAGAGCTTCTTCTTGTATTCCTATAAGACCTTCATCAATCGAATTTGCAACTTCATTTAAAATACTATTATTGATAAACAATCCAGCTGGTACTAATCCTGATCCAATAGCTAAAAGACATATCAGCGTGATTGAACCCCTTCGCGACATTTTTTTCACTTTAATAAATTTGAGCAGT
The DNA here is from genome assembly GCA_964583985.1 of uncultured archaeon. Classification (GTDB taxonomy): domain Archaea; phylum Asgardarchaeota; class Lokiarchaeia; order Sigyniarchaeales; family SOKP01; genus SOKP01. The sequence goes on along the minus strand of CAZOYD010000024.1, from coordinate 24,749 downwards.
ATTGATTACATATAATGATCAATTTTGATGAATTAATATATAAATCTTTTCTTAACATTTTTATTAGCAAATCAAAATACTTGAGATTGGACCAAAATAGAGATTTTTTTTCTCCTAATAGTTTTTTTAATCATAACTACTATCAATTATTAATGATCACTCGTGATGATCATAGGACATATTTAAAAATTAAAAGGTGGAAACACAATTACGACAAAAGTTCAAAAAGTTAATTATGAAAAGGAAGTTTTAGAGAGCATAAGAAACCATCCGGGAGGAATAACAGTATCAGATATAGCTAAATTCACGGGTTTCTCAAGAAATACTATATCTAAGTATGTTTCCATCATGGAAGTCAAGAAAGAAATATTTCAAAAAAAAATTGGAGTGTATAATCTTTATTTTACAACTAAGAACAGTTATATTCCACTAGACTTCGCAGTATCATATTATAAGGCATTAATTAAAAGATTTAAGAAATATTTACCTGGAACTGAAGAATTAGCTAAAAAAGTAGGTCGAGAAGCAGTCAAAGATATTAAATTTACATTTGGACCGAATGTTTACAAACAACTAAAAAGTTTGAAAGATGTGCCCATTTCACGAATTCATCTAGAGAGTTTTAAAAATTTTTATCCAGTATATGATATTTTTCAACCAAATATTGAAATCTCGATAATTGATATTGATACGAAAGGAAAGAGTGCTACTTTTAGATTTGGTAATTCTTCATTTTTGGACGATTCAGAGGATTATACTTATCATATTTATATTATATGTGGGATAACGGAGGGAATTTTATCTAGAGCATTGAAATCTGAAGTATCTTGTAATGTTAAGGAAATTTATGTCTCAAAAGAAGAAGGGAAATCTTATTTCGATATAAATATCAAAATTTGACTACTAAAATTAATATAAAAAAATCCATGGATAAATATTGATTATGAAGATTGTAGTCTTTGCTCCTCATCCTGATGATGAAATTTATGGATGTGGGGGGAGTATTCTAAAATGGATGGATGAGGGTCATGAGGTCCATATAATTTATGTTACCGATAATCGAGTGCTGATTTCTTGGGGAAGAACTCATGATCAATTGATTGAGGAAAAAGCAAAACCCTACTCAAAACTCAATGAAGATCAGATTGCTAAAATAGGTCTTAAAGAAGCTGAGGACGTTGCGAGATCAATAGGTTTCCCAAAAAGAAATATTCATCTCTTTAAGTTTCATGATCAAGGAGCTTTAAATCGAATTGATGAGGGGGTTAATTTAGCTAGTAATATAATTAAGGATGCCAATCGTATAGTTTGCCCAAGCGATAATAATAACCACGTTGATCATCAAGCAACTCACATCATAGCAAAAAAATCTGCTTTAATTTTGGGATTAAATCAAATCGAATTCTATGTGTATGCTATATATAATGTCTTAAAAGTCTCAATGGAAAAACAAATAAAAATAGACATGGCAAGATATCGAGATCGATTGTATGATATAATGGGTTTATATAAAACACAATTATGCCTAAAAGATTCAAGTATTGGACGTGAAACGTTAAAAAGAAGGAGGAAAGAACGGTTTGGTGTCTTTCATCTTGAAGATGCAAATAAATTTTATAATTTCTAATTATTTATTCGCATTCATGTAAGTTTAGTTCCACAAGAGGGACATTTTTTTTGATTTGGTAATATTTCTGCACCACAAGCGAAACAAAATTCTAATTTTCCATCTTTAGAAGGTTCAAATTGGATTCTCGAATCATCTAAATTTTGTGAAACGTTTTCTTGTTCATTATTCATATCAACATCAGTTTTTAAGATATTTTTAATAAAATCCTCATCATGCGGCGTAATTATTTTAAAATCTTTTGGAGCTTCTATTTCCTTGAAACCTTTAGGAATGTTTTTAAATTCACTATCATCAATGATCTTAGGCTTTTCCGTCTTAGATTTTCTTGTACCAAGGCTTGGATCCAATAAATATTTCTCTTTTTCATCTGTTGTTAAAGATATTATTTCATCGGTCGGAACTTCTTCTTCCAGTTTAATTGGTTCAGTTTTAGGAACATATATTTGAGCCTTTAGCATCTTTACGTGTTCCATAATCTGTGTCATTTTCTCAATTAGCATCGATTTGTATGAAAAAGTTATATTAGGCGTTTTTGTAACTTTTAAAACCAAATCTGAAATGCCAATCCACTCCTTAATAGCTTCTTTTATTTTTTTATTTTTTTCTAACCCCTGAGCTTTCACTACCCTATAGCCTAATTCTTTATTAAATTTAGAGATATCCATGATGTAATATCTTCAATTTTTATTCTCTATATCTTCTACAAGTAAAACCAATTATTTAAAATTGATATTGTTTTGTGCAAAGTTAATAATAAGGATTAATATTAGATTTTTAACATAAATTATATTTCTTTAACGTTTATTTAATGTCAATTAGACCTTTTTCTTCCAATGAGTTAGAAAATTTACGCATGGCCATTGAAAAGAATGGTTGGCATATAAATTCATCCATTGAAAACAATTTCAGGTATAGTTTAAAAAAGGATAAAGTTATCGTCTTCACGATTAAATTTCCGGTTGCGTTTCCTTTGAGGATTAATGTTCCCTTAGAAGTTGTCAATTTCCGATTATCTATAGCCTTTAAAATCTGGGATTTAAATCAAACAACAAATAAATTAATAGTCTATCTGTTGAAGATGTTGAGAGATTTAGCAATCCAAGTATCAATTGAACATTCTTTTCCTGTAGAGGGAAAAGAGAAGGAGATTGTAGACCTACTTAATGTGATAATTCCAGAATCTGTTAAAGGTGAAAATGAAAATAGGTGGAAAAACAAAATTCGAATCACTCTTATGTCAAAACGAGATGAGTTCAAAGAACAAGAACAATCTATCGTTGATGAAATATTACCAGCTGTAAACAAATCAGGACTTTTTCCTACATTTAAGTTACCATGGGAATTAAAAAGTGGAGTACCAAGAATTAGAACATCTGAAACCCTTTTTTTCTCAAATGATGAACCAAGTGATGAATTTTTTATCATTGAAAAAGGGTTTCTCACGTATTTTAAAGACTTGGATTATAAAAAATTTTATATTCGTTCGGGATTTGATTCTTACACTCCTTATGTAATACATCGATTATTGAACTCAATGAATGTTAATTTGGAGCTTTTAGTAGATAATTGGATTAAATTTGCTAGAATGATGCTGAATTCAATGATTCAAATAATTGATTTAGCAGAAATTAATCAACATGATCTCATCCAATTTAATGTAGAAAGGGAATTACAAGATAATGAATTCGAAGAAGAGACCAATAACTTTGCATTTTCAGCACTTTATTATGAAAGCTTGATAAAGAAGGGAGAACTATATCAAATTCATAATGATTTATTTAATTCACCCCCTACAAATTTCGAAGTTCTAGAAACAATAAATTTATACACTGAAGCTGAAGAATTGATTAAAAATTATCGGTTTGATGATGCTACTGAACTCTTAAATCAATCGTTAATAGTGTTTAATAAAAATCGTCAGAAAAAAATCGTGGTAACAATTCTTTTAAAGTTATATCATATTGCATCCCTCTTAAATCGGGATGAAATCGCACTTAATTACTTGCAAACGGCCCTTAGTTTAGCAAAATCGGGAGAAGTGCCAATCGATTATATCTTAAAAATACATTATAAATTAGGAAAATATTTCTTTAAAATAAAAAATATGCTCCAAGCTCTCAACCATTTCAATATTATTGTAAATTTCCTTGAAAATGAAGAACAATCAATTAATAAGGAAGAATACGTAGGATTGGCAACTCTCTATATGGGCTTAATTCATGATGAACAGAGTCAACTAGCTCTTGCTAAAAGCGAATATAAAAAAGCCATTCAACTTGCGAATTCAAGTATAAAAGTTAAATTAAATTATTATCTTCTGCGAGCGAAACAGTTTAAAGATAAAGGGAATCTTTCTCAATCTCAAAAACTTCTCAAGGCTGGAATTGATGCCGTAGGAATAAATTTTGACGAAAAGCAGTATCAACTCCTCTTTTTTGATATAATATTGGAATTGGCAGAATTTTACATCCATCAAAGAATCGACTCCAAGAAAGCGTTTTTTCTATTAAAAAACCTTGAAAATCGAGTTCCTCTAAATATGAAAGAAATTTCAGGAATTAAAAGAGGGGTTCGATGGAATCTTCTAATGAGCGATTATTTTGACATGCTTGTTAAAGACAGCCAAAATGCCAGCTATTATTACAAACAAGGCCAGATTTTGGTAAATCAATTGAAGAAGATTGGTGTAATGAATTAAAACGCTAGCATTAAATACAAGAAAGGTAAAGTATACTTAAAAAAAAATTTAAACTAAAATATTAAAAAAATATTAAAATCAAATTCGAATTGGTCAAAGTGTCAGATATATATATTACAAGTAAAGATTTGGATATTTTTAAAAAGTTTATTCCTTCTGATGAGGATGTGGTCTATGCCACCTATGGTCTAATCGCGCATATGGTTGGAAAAATTGTTTATAGATGGAAAACCCCATTTATTTTCACTAATAAGCACGTTGTTTTCTTTCAAATATCTCATCAAAATAAAGCGGAGGGATTTTTTCAAATACCCCTCTATAAAACTCATGTTTTTAATAACCATAAGCACGTCTATATCTCGTATTTGGATTTTCGACCTCAACATAATGATAAATCCGGTGAGACCAAGAGTGAGTTTAAGGAGCGTTGGCTGGAATTCCAGAAGAAAATTCTTCCATACATTATTGAGAGTCAGAAGGAACATCTGAGGTATATAAAGGCTCACAAGGAAGACTTAGACTTCTACAATAAAATGGACTTAAAAAATATGCCTTGGTTTGGGAAAGAAGAAAAAGTGGAAAAAAATATTCGCAAGATGCTACCGAAGTTTGAATCAAAACTAAGCAAATTAAATCAATAAATAAAATAAGTAAATTTCTTTCAAACCTACAAGAAAGAAGAAAAACTATTTGTGCAATGATTTAAAAAAAGAATTGTTTAAAAATTAACGAGAGAATGAAGCTCTCTTGGCCCCAATACTATCCGTTTGACCTGAATATTTCCCTTTTACTACACGTTTGTCATATAATTTTCTGTAACGCATTCGTGGAGGTTTTTTCTTAACAGAATTTACTCCAGATCGATCTATTCTGGGAGTTTGCTGCCTTACTTTACCTGCTTTGGTTAAACTACCATGACTTCCTGGCATTTTTATACACAATTATTAATAAATTTTTACTAATTCACTTGATCATTAGGTAAAAATCATTTTAATAACTTAAATTTTACTTATTTTGAATCAAAAATCGGTCCCCGTTTCTTTTAAAGTTATGACCCTATTTTACCTAGATAAGTAATATAATAAAACATAATGAATGGGTACCATGTCAGAAAATGAAAAAGCTGATGAGAAACAAGAAGTTGTAAAAAATGGAAAGATCCATTTTGGTAAGGATAAAGTAGTTTGTTTTGCCTGCGGTGAAAAAATAGCACCTGGCACCAGAGTGTGCCCTTATTGCAATGTAGAGCTTGAATAATCTTTAATACTTTGATCCAAGATTATAAGGATATGAACCAATAAAAATACCGGAACATTATCAATATAATAATGAGCCTTGCAAATAATCGCAATCGAACTGGAATAATAATTATATCAACAATTATAATCTTCGTGGTGTTTATACTTGTATTGTTATTCTTGCTAGATTTTGTGAGTTCCGATATGATGTTCAGCATCTTGATTGGAATCTTCATATTTCTAATCATTTTACCCATACTTTGGATAATTATCAACCACATTTCAGGACCTTCACAAAAAAGGTGTCAAAGATGTAATTATCCCGTAGGTGATTATGCTGAATACTGCAAAAATTGTGGTTTGGAATTGTTAACACGTTGCCCTAACTGTGATAGACTTCAACGAACTGAAAATTTTGCGTGCAAGTTTTGTAGGACGCCTCTTACTGCACCATCAACAGAAAGAAGGCCTCAAGATTATGTTATCATTCAAGATGGAGCACCCCTTCCTGGAAGAGTCAATTTCTGTCCAACTTGTGGCGCTAATCTAAAAGAAATAGAAAATTTACGATATTGTGAATATTGTGGTTCAAAGCTTACTTGAATTTCTATTCTTTTCTTTATCTTTTCTATATCTGATTATGATATAACACCAAATTCCAAGATTAGCAATTGACGTTAACAACCACCTAAGAAAATAATCGCTAAATGGTGAATTATAATAAGCCAATCTCAAGAAATACACAGAAAATAACCAGAAAGTCACAAGTAAAAAATTAGGTATTGCTTGTATGGGAATTAGAGTATCCCGTTTTTTTGTGATAATATATAATGCCGTTATCAAAGTAAGTAGGTGGATATAATCATAATATAGTCCATAAAAGAAGAATTCTATGAAAACTATTGAAGATAAACCTGGAATAGAATATACTAAAAAATTGTTTATGTATTTATTATCACGCTTCAGATGCCACGATATAGAAAAAGAGAAATACCACTGGCTCACGGTAAAAATAACAATATTTGTCCCTTCCTCTCCATGATATATCATTCTTCCCGCTTCAAACGCATCAAGTGGTTGCCAAGCAAGGGGAATGATGAATTGGAATGTTAAAGAAATCGCTACAGACACAATGATCTGAATCAATGTTATTGATATCAGACTCAACTCCCCTAATTTTTTCATTTTAATTATAAATCTTCCAAATTATATTTATTTTTCTTTAAAATAGGTTCAATGACGAGAGCAAACTTGCCTAATCTTAAAATATAAATTTCATGAAATATTTTATAACTTCATAACCACATGGGGACCTAGCGTAGCCCGGTATGTAGAGTGAACGTTAAACCTAATAGCCGAACGCAACAGGCTCCAGATCCTATAAGCAACTTATTGCGCGCGGATACCTGTAGGTCGGGGGTTCAAAAATGCGTTTGATTGCCAAACGCGTGGATATTCCCTCGGTTCCCACTTTCTATTTATTTCTTGAAGAAGTTTATCATTTTTGAGCCTATATTTTTGATCTTGACAAAAAATATTTAAAGAATCAGATTTAATTATTCAAAAAGTTCAGGATGATTCTTTTCAATCTTGTTTAAGGTGGAGACTAATTCTTGAAGCATTCCCTCATCTCTATATTCATTAATCGTCTCCGAAAGTTCATCTAAAATTTCACAAGCTAGTTCACTCTCTTTTTCGGTAATAGCATGAGCCTTTAAACTGAATATTTCATCAAATTCCTCTTGGAACCATTTCATTCTCTGCATAAACTCGTGCTTGATTAAATCGAAATCCTCATTATTTGAATCCAAGAGGAGATCAGAAACAGAAGCATCGAGTTCCCATTGTAAATCTGTTTTTTTTTTATTCATTTCTTATCAAGTTCCTAAGATGTTAATTTTTATTATATACGATCCTTAGCTCCTAAGTATTAAAATATCGAAAAATCCATTAATAATTTGAAATGAGGAAGTCTAAATAGACTAGTAGACTCATATTAGACTAAGTCTTTGAACGTTGCATGAATGAAATTCAATCCTTATTCAGTTTGGTTTTAACCTCCAAGTCCCCTTTTTTCCTTTTTAAAAAATTTAAATAAAATTATAAAAACATTTAAATATGAAAACATCCATTCATATATTGGACGTCCACTTTAATCATTGACGTCCAAAAATTAGTATGACACGATGATGAAAAAAATGTTAGAAAAAGAATTGCTCACGAATGAACAGCGTGATAAGTTGGTAAAATTTCTGAAGCAAATCAAGTACTCTAAAGTTAATTTAGTAGATGATTTGCAGGAATCAACATTAGATATATTTCTTAAGAAAGAGCCTTATCAAAAATCCCTTTTATCATTGGAGGAAATTATCACTGAAATCAGTCAATATTATGATATTAATTGGATAATCTCATATCTTTCATCTCATATTTTCCAACAGTTTGAAAAAACTATAAGCCATGGACAAGTTCAAGCAATTTTAAAGCGCGAATTAGGAATCACACTAACGAGTACAGAACGTAGTCAATTACATGAATTACGTAAGAAAGTACAGAGATATGAACGATTTTTAGAATGTTTTGGAAAATGGGGAAAAGATTATGATCAACGATTAAAAATCATCTTACTGGGATTAGATGAAGATTATTCGGATAAAATGCTCTATCTATTAACAAAGACTAATGAATCTTCCATTGAAATTATTGGTGTGGACTTTTATACATATATACTTGAATTATTTGATAAGTCTTCGCTATTGCTTCAAATTTGGAGAGTATCCGATGAAAAAAGATTTGAATCGATTAGAAACCAATATTTTCAAGGATCTGCAGGGATAATTTTAGTCTTATATAGAGAAAAACGAGAATCTTTAGAAAAAATAAAAAATTTTATCTCGGAAATAAAAGCAAAAACTAATTTAGTATTTAATACAAAAAAGCGTGAAAACAAATTTATTAAATTACCTATAGCTCTCGTGGTGATTGGAGATACTGAAGTTATTTCAGATGGAGAAATAAGTTCTATTGCTGATGAAGTGGAAGCAAAGCGTTTTGATATCTCTAAAGGCAAAGATATTCAGATTCCCGAGATTTTAATATATCTCTCGCAAGAAATATTTACCAGATCTAAAAAATAATTCATAATTTTTTTTATTTTTAAAATTCTATAGTTAGTAAAAAAGAAAATTTTAAGAAAATTAGTGTTTTTTACCTATTTCGAGTTTATCTAATTTTGAATTCAAATTTTTAAGTTCTAAGACAATTTCTTTAATTCCTTGAACTAATTCTCTGAATTCCATTGCACTAAAAGGATTTTTTTCCATGTAATGATCATAGTTCTTTTCTTATTTAAAGATTTTATCCAAACATTACAAAAAGGTATAATTTCTTAGTCTAAGACTTCTAAAATCGGTTTATTATACTTCGTGAAAGAGTTGTTTCACGAACAAATTTCACTCCCAATTTTCAGTTTTTCTTTTTAATTCATTCTCTCAGTTTAATTCAAGCAGTTATATCTTTAGGAAGAGTGACTATTTGAGTTGCACCCATATCCCGTCCTTGAGATACCACTTTAATCGTTCCGTCATGTAGTTTAAGCAGTTTTTTAGTAATATAAAATCCCAATCCTGGACCATCTATTTCAACATCAAGATTTTTTCCAAACCTCTCGATTTTTCCAAACTTCTTAAAGATTGACGAAAGTTCATCTTTCGTAAAACCAACTCCAGTATCTGTAATTTCAATCGTAATAGCCTTTTTCTCCTCAATAGATTTTAAATGAATACTCCCTCCCTTTGGAGTGTTATTTATTGCATTTAAGATAAGATTAGAAAATACCACAGTTATTTTTTCTTCATCTAAATATAAATTTATATTCGGTTGAATTTCTGACTTAAAATTTAAATTTCTCTTTTTAATTAATTCATTGTGCATACCAACACAAGAAATTATTAATGAGGATAAATTTACGATTTTAAGATCGAGTCTGACCTTTCCTAAATCTAATAAAGATACTTCCATGAAATTTTCGATTAGATTTTTCAACCTCTTACCGCCCTTATTGATGATTTCCACAAAACCTAAAATATCGCTATCGATGTTTTTCCTATAAAAATTCAAGAGTATCTCTGATGCAATATAAATCGAAGTCAAGGGGGTTTTTAATTCATGGGATATTCTTTGGATTAAATCCTCATTGAAGTTCTTTATTTTATCCTGAAATTTGAGATGATTCAATGATCCATCCATCAAGGATTCACTTTTTTCATCAAATATTACAATGAGATCTGAAAACTGATCCTCGAAAAAAATGCCTTTTGCAAAATGCTCAACTTTTTTAGATTCTCCCTTTTTATTTAAGATTTGATAAGTAATATGAGGAATAATCTCTTTATTATCATCTTCTAATTTGTTTATCCAATTTTGAAATAAAATTTTATTAGACTCTACAATTAAATTTTGAAAATCCTGAAAGTTCCACTCCTCAAAATTTAATCTTAAATCCCCTATAACTTCCGGGAAGTAATTATTGGCAAAAACTATTTTATTATCTTGGACTATTAAAACGCCCTCATTTAAAGAATTAAAAAATTCCTTGGATTTTTTCTTTTGAATATTAAAATTCACTTGAGTTACTCTATCGTCATTTTTTTTTCGTATGAAGATAGCTAATCTTTCTTGATCAAATTGGAGTACCTGTATTAAGAAAAAATCCTTTTTACCCTTAAATTTGAATGGAAAATATTTAAATGATGATTTATTGGTCATTACGGTTTTTTTAATAAGTTCATTTAATACATCGCCAAATTTCTTTGGTATAATCTCAAAAATACTTATACCTCTTAGTTCCTTAACTAAATTAAAAATATCGAGAATTTTGAGATTATAATATTCAATCTCATAACTTTTCGATATCACAAAACTTCCTTCTGGCATTGAATCAATTAAAGCTTTATTCACTCTTTTTGCGTTATAACTTGATTTTTCATTCTCTAGTATTTCTGTTATGCTTCCAATTATGGCCGGTCTTCCTTCATATGTGAAATATTCTGAATTTATTTCAATCCATAGTTCAGATCCATCCTTCCTGACTCCTTTTACAACATAATTGGGTATGTTATCATTCAAATTCATTTGTTTAAGGTCATTTTGTTCTTTAACAAAATCTTGATAATCGGATTTAATTAATTTCAAAAATTCATAGGGCTCCCAATTCCTAATTTCTTCAGAGGAATAACCTGAGATGCTTTCAAAAGCTTCATTTACATATTTCAACTTATCATCTTGAAGAATAAATGTACTGATTAAGGATTTTTGTCCTTCCCGTTTTAGATTCTTTTTTATTTTCCTAAGCGTTTTTAAAGATTTTCTTTGAATTGATATTTCTCGTAAGGATACGGCTAGAATTTCACTCGAATAAGGAATGATTTTTATTTCAAGTGATATTGACTCTTTCGAAAGATCGTGTTTAATAACGAACATTTTCTTTGAGTGAATTACTTTATCAATACCATTTAATAAAGGCTCTTTCAGATCCTCGGGAATATAATTTACTAATTTTTGGTTGATAAAATGGGATGATTTTATTATATACGTTGATTCATTACTTGTATAATCTAAAATGGTGGTATCATATTTTATTAGAAATAAATTATCCACTAAAGACTTGAGTATATTATCTAACCCTTCATCAATATATTTTATATCTGAAATCATTGACTTGCTCAAGAATATACTACATCAATAATAGAATAACTAATTTATAATTGTTGACATCTCCAATTTTTCTATTAGATTAAGATTTTTTCGCCTGTTCCAAGAATAAAATTTGAATTGAATCCAAATGAGATTGATTTTTGACTTCATTTAAGAGTCGGATTTTTCAAATAATGAGTCTATAAATTTAAATTTTGTATGATAGGAGTGATTGATCAAGCAAGTTCATGACCCTTGACAGCATTTACAAAGGCTTTCACATTATCTATTGGAGTATCAACTGTTATTTCACATCCCGGAGCAATCATAAAACGAGAACTTCCACCACTGGCTTTTATTGCGTTTTTTACTGCAATCTCTACTTCTTTGGGACTACCACGTGGAAGAAGTCTGTAATGATCAATATTACCTGCAACACCAATCTTATGGTCGAGCAAATCTTGAGTTTTGGCAATGTCAACATGGGGGCCAATATTTACTGTATTTAATTTATCGATTCTTTTCAGATCTTCAGCTAAAAGATTCAAATGCATAGCCACTTTTCCACACATGTGAAGAATATTATAATCAAAAATCTTAAAAATATCTTGTAGATATTTCAAACTAAATTCTTGGGCTAATTCTGGCTTTAACATCTGTATATCGTGTTCACATGCCACAAAAATTGTTGCCCCAGCATCTTTCAAGGTTTTAATATATTCCTTGATGATTAAAATAGATTTTTGAATTAATTTATGGGTAAAATCAGGATTTCTAATCATCTTAATCATTAAAATTGTATAAGGCATCAACTGCAAGCTAAATGTGATAGGTCCAGTCATAAAAGCTGCAACCGGAACATCGACTTCATCAGCAAGAATACGCGTCCCTTCAATCATAACTCTTGAACTCTGTGTTTCCATGAAATCTGGAACATCCAGGATCTCTAAATCATTTTCTGAATTTATTAGGTGCTTAGTTATCCAAGGACTTTTATCGGGCGGATATTTGACTTCTGCTCCACACGCTTCAACAACTGGCCAACTAGGTTCTACTTGTATTGTTGTTATATCGTAACCATATAATTTCAATGCTTTAACATGTGCTTCTGCGGCTTTTGTAGCATTTTGATACATTAGATTAAAAGATGATCCATTAATTATGCCTGCATGATCCCCGATTTGAGGAAATACAGGAGGCCTATCAACAAATCTACCCCTCAATGCAGCGTGAATACGTTCAAACGAATCCATTATTATATAATATAACAATAGTTTGTAATAAAAATGTGGAAGGTGTTCCAATATTATGTAATAAATAAATTTAAAATCCATTCAAAATTTTTCGATCTGAAGATGCCTTTTGCTCAAATTGAATATAAGGACATTTATTTTGATCCCAAGGTTCAAGAGATGTGTATCTCGCCTAGTTTTAAGTGCCCTTTCTATGGACATTCATGGAGTTGCCCTCCTAATTCACCGTATCTTCAAAAAGCCCTTGAAACTTATACGGATTTCTATTTAATCTATTCCATGTTTGATCTGGAAAGTTATGTTAGAGAGGAAATAGAAAGAACAAATAGGTCAGAATTTTACATCAAAAACACGTTTTTATTGACCAAAAGTTTTGATTCTAATGATTTGGAAATTGAATTTGAGAAATTCTTATCCCAATATGATAAGAAATATAAAAAAAGGATTCTCTTATATGATGGAACATGCAAATATTGTAAAATTATGAATGTGGGATCATGTACTTTTGATTCAGGATCCCCCTGTCGTTTTCCTCAGGAGAAAAGATTTTCTATGGAAGCTACAGGAATTGAAGTAATAAGCACGGTGCAAAAACTAAAAAACAAACTCGGTATAGAATATCCATCTAATAAATATTCTTATCGATTTGGTTTAGCTTGCTTTAAATAAAAATAAAATAAAAAAAACAAAATTAAAAAATTATACTAATATTTTCCGTATTCCATTACAGCTTCAGTCATCGCTTTAACATTTTCGATTTTTGCGTCACCCATTCCATTAAACTCCGTTGTTACGATATAACCCCCACCGGGTTTATACTTGTTTATCGTTTCTTTCATGTGATCCTTAACTTGTTGCGGCGTTCCACTTATGAGAAGAGATGAGAGGATACCACCAGCAATACAGTATTTATCTCCTACAACTTCTCTTACTTTTGATAAATCTGTTTTATCAAACCAGAGGATGACTTTCCCTTCAGGAAGTTCCGTAAGAGTATCTAATAAATGATCCATGCGCCCTTGGAAACATAAAAGGGGTGTAAAATCGGCTTCAACCAATTCATTAACAATTCTTTTTATATAAGGGAAATGGAATTCTCTGTATTGTTCGGGTGATAAATATGTATTATACCAAGTCGGGCAAAATACTCTACGAGAACCTGTGGCTGATTTTGATATTGCACCAGTCAATTTCCCTACTGCTGCTAATACACCAGTCAATGCTTCACAAGCAGCCTTAACTTTTTCAGGCATTCTATAAAGATCTAATGTAAGCGTATCGAAATCTCTTAACCATGCTCCTATAAAATCTAATGGATTTGGAGTTAAAGCTAAATACCATGGAAGCCAGGCTTCTTGTTTCATTTTTCCAAGAAATTCCCCGAAAAAAGCTGGAAATTTAGCAAGTTCTTGACCCATCTTTAATAAAGTACCTACTCCTTTTGGAGAATCTAAATCTGCTAAATTCTTGTATGCTCTCGGTATAACGGTTTTCATTAGGAATTCAAAGGGTTGTTTTATTAGGTTATCATATTCATCATTATTCATGACGGGTTTTTCCATTACGAATTGTGATTCGACATTTTTTCCTAATTCTCTGCCGGGATTTGAAGAATAAACATCAGCTAAAATATCGTGTGATGCACCTCCAGCTAAAACGGAAGAAACCGCAACTCCTATGGCTAAATCGGGATCATACCCAGCTAATGCTAATCCCAGAGGTACACTTTCAAATGATCGAAGAGAATTATATCCATCCCAGTTAAAATCTCTAGCAAATTTTGCCATAACTTCAATATATTTATTATTATCATGGAACATATCTTCATAACTTACTCCTGCATACTTTGCAGGAAAATAAGTTGTGTTTATTCCTATAGGAACTCTATCTGGTTCTTTTGCTGCAGCTGCAACTTCTAATCTCTCTAATTTTGCGTTATAGATTTCTTCTGCATTATCCATAATTTTAGGCACCTCCTACCCACTTTTTAATTATTTTTACACCATCTATTGCATCATTAACCCAAGCGTCCGCTCCTACATAATCACATACTCCCTGATCCGTCCTTTCTCCTCCGATAATTACTTTTACTTTATCTCTCAGATTTGCAGAAGTAATCGCTTCTACCGCTTTTTTCATTGGTTCTATTGATAATGTAAGCAATCCACTCATGCCTACAACAGGGGGATTATGTTCTTTAATTGCATCAACGAATTTCTGAGGAGGTACATCTACACCTAAATCAATAACGTTAAATCCTTCAGCTTTTAAGAAATTTATGGTAATATCTTTGCCGATATTGTGAATATCGCCTTCAACAGTTCCTATTACAACTTTCCCCAAACTTTTTGTTGAATCTTTAACCAATTTTGGCAATAAAATTTCCATTACTTCATTGAAAATTTCCCCGGCCATTATGAGATCAGTTAAAAAAACTGTATCACCAGAACTATTTCCAATTTCAGTCATACCTTTCCGGCACGCATCTAAAATTTTAATAGGATCTTCACCTTTATCGAGCTGTTCTTTTACTAATTTAAGAACCTTTTCTTCTTCTAATTCTTTAATTGCGTTTGTTATTGCTTCAAAACTCATTTAATTTCACTTGTTTATTATTGTATAAGTATCGACTTATATAAGTGATTACTTATAAAAAATTATGATAATTATTAATTTAAATCTTATCTTTTTTATTTATTAACACTTTTACAAAAGAAGTAACCTAATTAGTCTGGACTATTCTGGATATTCCGAAATACTAATATTAGTGGCTACTTATATTATTTAATAAAATTAATGTTGTTTAATAATTTATGAGAATTGTTCTCGGAGATCTACCTCTATTATTTAAGGCTCTTAGGGATCCTACAAGACTTAAACTTTTGAGATTATTGATGTTTAATAATGAGGATAAACTTAAGGTAATTGATTTAGCTGAAAAAATAGGGATTTCTCAACCAGCTATTACGCAACATATTAATATTTTGAAGGAACTTAATCTTATAAAATCAGACAAAGAACATAATCGAATTTTTTACTATGTAGATAAGACTAAATACAAGTCTTATCAAAAAGCTCTCAATTCTATATTAGAAATATCATCAATGAAGTGTAATTTTGATGGTAAGTGTGACGAGTGTCCAAATAATCTCAGAAATAGACAAAAATAAGTGTATGATTTAGGCACTTACTACCCATTTTTTAATTATTTTTATACCTTCAATAACATCATTGACCCAGGCATCTGCACCAACGTAGGTACAAACTTTTTCATCTGCTCTTTCTCCACCAATAATTATTTTTACTTTATCTCTTAAATTAGCAGCAGTTATAGTCTCAATACTCTTTTTCATTGGGTTGATTGATAATGTAAGTAATCCACTCATGCCTACTACATGAGGATTATATTCTTTTATTGCATCAACAAATTTTTGAGCGGGAACATTTACACCTAAATCAATAACCTCAAATCCTTCTGCTTTTAAAAATTTAATAGCAATATCTTTTCCTATATTATGTATATCCCCTTCAACTGTTCCGATAACAATCTTTCCTATACTTTTAGTTGTACTATTTTTTAATTTTGGCATTAATAATTCTAGAGCTTCATTGAAAATCTCCCCCGCCATAATTAAATCTGTTAAAAAGATCTCATCCTCTCCTTTTCCAATCTCAGACATTCCTTTTCTACAGGCTTCTAAAATCTTAATGGGATCTTCATTAGCATCAATTTTTTCTTTCACATATAGTAATACTTTATCTTCCTCTAATTTTGTCAATGCATCTGAAATTTCTTCTAATCTCAATTACACACACTAAGCAATTATTATATCTATTAGTTTATCTATTTACATATTTTATTTATTATTTATTACTAGAAACCATTCTATATTTATAAATCGGAAAGATTTAACTGGATCACTTTGAATTTTTTGTTGAATCTTTAACTAATTTTGGCATTTTCCAATTTTACTTTTTTAAGGTAAAATCTAAGTGAATTAAATTAGAGGTAGTTTCTTCAAGATTTATAACAAACTCATAATTAAAGTGTTCCTTAAGTAGGTATTTATAGAATGATTTAAAGAAAATTGAAAAATTTTCATTTAGATCATGTAACGCTATTAACGTAAAAGATTTTTCATTAGAATTAATATCAATGGAATTAAACCAATTGAATCCATTACTTCCAAAGAGATATATTGAATACTTTATATAATCATCGAGATTTGCTTGGTTCATGGGTTCACTCAAAACAAATTTCATGATATCTGCGATCAAATCAACTGTTCCTTTAATTAATAGTTGGAAGTCATCCTCAGAATTGTAATTTTTAAAAATTTCACATAATAACGCTTTTGGAATTATCATCATTTGGTTTGTTTGATTGAACATCTCATGGTTTATCCATTGTTCAATAGCATTCTTTGCGATTAAGCCCCGTGATTTAGCTTTCTGTTCAGAAATCGAATCTAATTTTTCTATTAAGTTTTCAGGAAGTCTAAACCCTAAGAAGTTGTTTTTAGTATTTTTCAAGAAAATCCCTTTTAAATAATAGAATTTAAAAATCTCAATATCAGAAAGATATCATTATATATATTTGTTATCAATTGAAAACATTTAAATATTTTGTTTTCATAAAATCAATTATTCTAATAAATTTTATAAAAAAAATATGTATGCAAAAAAAAATATTATAAAAATCAATCAAATGAATCAAAGGGACGATTTATGGAAAAAATAGAAAATATTGAAAAAATTGGTAATGAAAATCTAAAAGTGGCAGAAAAAGAAAAAGAAATCTCTTTAGATACGAAAAAAATTGCTAAATTAGAGTTGAAAAGATCTAAAGCACGAGAAGGATTAGTAAAGGCTGATTATGACGTTACTGGTACAAAAAAGGAATTAGCAGAAAAGATGAAAAAACTAGTTGAAAAAAAATATGATATCATGAACTTAGTAAATTATTCTGAAACAGATCTGAAAGCTGAGATGAATGCCGCTAATTATAATGATAAACTAGCAAATTCACAGATACAGCTTGCCGATATCCACAAAAGAATTGCTCATGTAGAGAAAGAAATATCAGAAGAGAAATTTAAACATTCAAAAGATAATTTTACTTTAGCTAAAGAACGAGAGCTATTAGGTAAAAAACAACTTGCGTATGTTAAAAGTGCCAAGTCTCAAGAACCTCCTGAAAAAATATCTTTATCAGAGCAAACATATATGAGACAAGAAAAAGCATTAAATAAAGCCAAAAAAGCCCTTATGGATAGAGAAACAAAAATTAAAGATAAAGAGACAGAATTAGCCAATTTAAAGAAAGAGCTTTCTGTAAAACTTGATGAAAGAGAAAAAATAAGACCAATGGCATAATTATTTTCTTATGTTTATTTAATATAATTAATTAAATAAAGAGATAAGATGAAAAATGGATAAAAAAAAAGTTTTAATAATTTCTGGCTTAATAAATATCGTTATATTTATAGCTGTCTTAATAAATATAATTATCGTTTTTCCATTGACACCGGAGAGTTCTTGGGTTTATGGAACTTACATTATCGCAGCAGGTATCGTTACCTACATAACAGGATTATATCTTGTTGAAGGCTTTAAAGTAGAATTAATCGGAAGTACTTTAATTGTCATTGGAGAAATATTCGTATTATTTTATTTTAATACAATATTTCCATTTTTGGGTACTTGGATTAGTTATTATGTAATTATTCCCTCTGTTTCATTCTTGCTATTAATGGTGGTCGCCTTTATCTATAATAAGGATGAACTTGATAATAAAAAAGCACTTAACCTTTCTTTTATGCTAACATCAGGATCATTCTTTTTCTTCATGGTTGAAGCAGCAATCAGAATTCCTGATTTTTTCGGTTCAAACCAAATACCTATATGGGGATTCATTTTAATCGCGGGTGGTCTTATGGTTTATGGTTTTACTACATGGAAGATCTTCGAAGGAGGCAATTATATAATGGCATTAACGGGAGCATTCATTGTGAATATCGGGGTACTAATGATTGAATTGTTTTATAGAATTCATGAGATTACAGGAATTTTCACAATTATTTTTATCCCGCCTGGATTAGTATTTTTTCTTTTGATATTCATTAATTACAAAATTTCTCCCCATGATTAATTTTTTTTCCTTTTTTTTTGTTAATTGAATATCTCTCAATCGATTAGATTTTACAACAACATGAGTAATTTTCTATCCTTTAACGGCATATTTCTTCATCAGGTGCTTGTTTCAAGGGAATTTTGAGTTAGAACAATAGCAAGATGGTCCTTTTTGTTAACTGTGGCCTGCTTTGTAAGATAATAAAAGAAAATTGTTATGAGAAATCCGATTATAGAACAAAATAAAAATAAACTGGTGATTGTAATTATTTCGGCAAGTACACCTGTTAAAATCTTGCCTATTGGACTGATTAACCACGATAAAGCAACATAAATCGAAAAAACTCTCCCGATTTTTTCTCTTGGTACTTTTGTTTGTAAAATCGTTTGAAATAAAGCATTAGTGATTGGTAAGTTAAAACCCATTAAAGAAAATACAATTCCCATGTATAAGAAAGATTGAAATGGACTCATGCTCAATAAAAAATAGCCTAAAACTACTAACAAGATTCCAAGAAAGATAGTTTTTATGTTATTGTTCCATTTTTTCTTGATAGACATTACAACCCCTCCTAGAAAAAACCCGATATTAAAGAGCATCATTATAAACGCATAATCAAATACATTTCCTTTATGCGTGATGTTAATAAAGTAAGGGAGTAAAACACTAATGGGTTGTAGTAAAAAATTAAGAAACATGAACAACATTATCAAGATAAAAATTAAAGGTATTCCTTTAATTATTTGAAAACCTTGCTTGAATTCATTGAAAAACTTGGTTTTTTTGTTTTTTTCTTCTTTACTTACTGAAGGGATTTTAGCAAGGATTAAGGGGACGAGAGCGATAAGAAAGGTGTAAATATCAATCCATAGTATGTGTTTTATGAGGAAATGGGGTAAAAGAAAAATAGCTAATGCGGGTCCTAATATTTGTATAAGTTGATTAAAAGTTGATGTCAAGCCATTTACCCGAGAAAGCTTGTTTTTAGGAACCATTGATGGGATTATGGCATTAATGGTTGGATAGTGAAAGGCTTGACATGTGCCTCTCATGGTATTAATACTCAAAATTATGGTGATGCCCAACAAGTTATTCAAAGCTTCACAATCAAAAAATAGGATCAATAAAAATGTTAAACCTGCTTGGCTGGAATCTGCGATTAAGATTATCTTTTTTCGATTCCAATTATCAGCAATTACTCCTGCAAATGGCATTATTATGACTTGAGGAATAAAATATAGGCAAGATGATACCGCTAATATAATCACACTCTGAGTCTCTATAGTTAGCCACCATGTTATTATAAATTGAACAATGATCGATCCTAAAAGTGAGAACATTTGTCCAATCCAAAATGAAATGTAGCTTTTGAAATGATAATTAGTTTGAACGTTATCCATAATTTATCCATCTGAACTATATATTTCATAATTCTAGATGAATATTTTTAAACCGAACGATTTAACTCAAATTTAAAAATAAATTTAGAGTGGAATTGAGAGGCGCTTCTTAGACAATTCGATAGCATTTGAATTATTATCAACTCCTAACCAATTTCTATTCAATTTTTTTGCCACTACTAATGCTGTTCCAGAACCACAAAAAAAATCCGCAACAATATCACTTTCATTGGAAGAGGCTAAAATTATTCTCTCCAGTAACTTTTCAGGTTTTTGTGTAGGATATCCCGTATATTCTTTTGATCGTGTAGTAGTTTGAAAAGAAAATATATCGTTCCATACATCTCCTACCATTCTTCCTGGGTTTTCATCCAGATATTGCTTCCCCTTCCTCCGTTTTCGATAAGGTCTTCCATCGGGATCACTATATCGAAACATTTTCTCAACATATTCCTTGCGATAGGGGACGTATTGTTTATTAAAGGTAAAATTATCAGATTTCGTGTAGTAAAGAATTGTATCATGTTGACGTACCCAACCTTTAACTTGACTTTTGAACCCAGAAACGCTTCCTACATTCCATATGATTTCTCTTCTGAAATATTCTCTGCCAAATACCTCATCACATAGCGGCTTAAGAATAAAAATAGCATTTGCATCGCAATGCATGTAGAAACTTCCATTTTCTTTTAAAACTCGATGCATCTCAATAATTCTATCCTTCATGAACTTCAAATAATCTTCTAATGACAACCACTTATCCAAAAATTCCTTATAATCTACTCCACTATAAAATGGAGGATCAATATATATTAATTCAATAAAATTGGAATTGATAGATTTTAAAAATTCCAGATTTTCCGCAAGATATACCGCATTTAGTTTCATGTGGTGATTAAATAATGATGTTGCGTTATTATATTATTATGAAAAAAGAACGATTAAATAAGAAGTTCTTGAACTCCTTTAGAAATCTTGATTTTTCTCGTATTAAAGAAGAAAAAATATTTTTAGTAGGATCAATTCGATTTAAAGACCTCTTTATAAAACTTGAAACGATATTACAAGTTATTCATAGTAAACAAGTAGGAATTTGTTCTGTGGATGGGTTGTTACATAAAAATAAGTTCTCAGAAAAAGAATGGGATAAATTACAACTAATTGCCCTTAAAAAGTTAGAACATCATGATGCAATTTTAGTTTTAGATGTCGATGGATACATTGGTGATCAATCCAAGGAAGAAATAGAATATTTTACTTCTATATTAAAACGTCCCATATATTTGCTTTCAAAATTATCTAAAAAATAGTTACATCTCTTATTTTTAGGATCAATTCTGCATTAAAAATCAATAATTCCCCAAACTCACAATTATTTAAAGAGATTAAAGAGTTTTTTTCAATATACTAATTTCAAATTATTAAGTGAGCATAAAAAGGTCATAATTCAAAATGGAAATGTTCCAAATACTTTGGGACGATCAGAAAAAGTTGTTCTTAGAATTTGAGAAGGACGACGAAGAAAAGGATTTATATCTTCCTGAACGGATAAAATACGTTAACATACAGTTAGAGATCTCTAAAATTATTGGTCAAGACATTTTATCTAGGCCGCCTCCCCTTCTTGTTTCAATAAAACGCATATATCACTCCAATGAGTGTCTATCATTTGCTATAGAATTAGATGATTTTGCAAATATTAATGACCTTCAAATTAAAGTGCTTAGAGTAATAATCTTCCTATTTTCAGGAGAGAAATTTGAATATAAATTCTCAGAAAAGTTCAAATTAGCAGACATTTGGATGAATGAAGATTGTTATGTGGGCTATCAGATTGAAGATCTAGGATCAAGAAGAACACTTAAAAGCACAATTATTCATGAAAAAGTCGTCTGTCAAGTGCAAAAGGATTATGCAAATAATAAGGAAAAAAAGACAACGATTATTGAAAAAAAGCAAGTTGAAAATGTATTGGATGGTGGTTCTATATCCTTATTAATTCAAGAAAATAATGACACGCTTAAAGTAATCGCGAATGAATTGAAAAATCTAACTACTGTTTTGAAGAGTGCGTCATTAAATGCAGGAACGAATTATTTACCTAGTGGACCGCCCATCAGATCTAATTCTGGTCCACCGATTAAACGGATTCAGAGCACACCATCGATTTCTTCTTTAATGGGAGAATCCTCTGCTAAAATTATGGTAATAAGAGAAATGAAATCCGTATTTCAAAAAAATATTGAAGAAAATTCAGATTTTAACATTCAAAAGCTCCTAAAACCTATGAGTGAAGAAGAACTAAACAAGATCAAGCTAAGTGAAGAGGAATTGCTGAAAAAAGAAGAGATTGCAATTCAAAATCAAATTGAGAGATATAAAAGGTCTCAAGAAAAAGATCTTGTTTTGGAAGACTTAAGAAAACCCGAGTGAATACATTCCGTATAGGAAACAGTTCATGGATAAAGTTTAACTCAAAACCCTCCCATTTTTTATATTCAATTTAAAAAATTGACAATTTTTAATAATAATCTATGATATCATAGAATTGGAATAGTATTTACAAATTAAGATTTTAAATATATAAAAAAAGAAGGGAACTTATGTTACTAAATTATTTTATTGGCACTGCTGGAAGCGGAAAATCAACGATAACTGGGGGAATGAAAAAATATGTTATTAATCGCGATCCTGAAATAACTGCCATCACGATAAATTTAGACCCAGGAGCTAAATCAATACCGTACGTACCAGATATAGACATACGGGATTATATTATTTTAGATGAAGTGATGGAAAAGTATGAATTAGGTCCAAATGGAGCAATGATATTAGCCTCAGATTTGATGGTCAATTATTTGGATGATTTAAAAGATGAAATAGATGATTATAATCCAGATTGGGTATTTGTTGATACCGCAGGCCAGCTTGAATTATTTGCATTTCGAGAAACTGGGCCATTAATTGCAAGTTCTTTGGGATTTGGATCGATTCAAAAATCAGTTTCATTCTTGTTCGATTCGAATTTCGTCCTCCGACCTAACGGTTTTATCTCCACTCTTCTATTAGCTGCCTCAGTTCAATTTAGATTTCGTGATATATCACAAATAAATGTGCTTTCAAAAGTAGATTTGATAGATGAGGATCAAATTGACATGATAGTTAACTGGAGTCAAGATTTTCAAGCTCTTGAGGATTCTACCAATGAAAGAGAGAGTGGCTTAATTAGAGAATTATCCATGCTTATTTCAGATGTATTCACTCAATTAGGATCTACCTCAGAGTTAATTCCTATATCAATTAAGGAAGAAAATGGTATAGAGTTATTATTTGCATATCTACAAAGAATTTTTGATGACGATAAGTCAAAGTTTTATTGAAAAAATTTCGCAAAAAATTATTTAATTTACCAAAATTACTGAAATTACTAAAGATGAAAATAATCGGTCCTTGTGCAGGTATTGGCTCTCGTTTGCGCCCTTTTACATTGAACAAGCCAAAAGCATTTATAAACGTTGCAGGAAAAACTGTTTTAGAACATATTCTTGATAGATTTAACGATATCTTTGAAAAAAATGCGGAATTGATATTAATTGTCGGATATAAGAAAGAACAAATGGCTGAATTCGTAAAAAGAAATTATGGCGATAAATTCAAGCTCACATTTATAGAACAACAACCTCGCGGATATATAGAAGATATTCCTTTCTTTTGGGGGATGGGAGAATCTATCTATCTAACACACTCGCTATTCACAAAAGATACCTTCGAAGTAAAAGAAGAAGATAAGAGAGAAGGCGCTCTGATCTTTCTCGCAGATATGATTCCCATTGAGGAATATTCTTTATTACTCTATCGTTATTATGAATCTGATGTGGATGGAATTATTACTGTTTGGGAAGTTCCAAAAGAAGAAGCCAGCTCATATGGTGTAGTTGAGTTAGATGAACACTCTAATATTATAAGATTGGTAGAGAAACCAAAGGATTACGTATCCAATTTAGCAATTGGTGGATTTTATATCTTTTCAAATTCGGTGATGAAAGCTCTTTTCAGACGTCTAAAAGTATATTTAGATCAAAGAAACGAAGATTCAAAAGAGATATACCTAACTCAAAGCTTGCAAGACATTATTGATGAGGGATTCGTGTTATCTGCAATAAATTTAAAGAAAGGAATTTTAGATTTTGGAAAACCAGTTGAATTACTTAATGGTAACCGCTTTTTATTGGAGACTCATAACGTTAAAAAAGAAGATTTTAAAAAATCAAACATCATTTTCGATAAATCATATCTGAAAAATCCGGTCCATATTGGCAAAAACACTCAAATCATCAACTCCGTAATTGGACCTTATGTATCTATTGGATGTGATTGCCATATCGAAAACTGCATATTGGGAAATTGTGTTATTGAGAAGCGTACTTCATTAATGAAGGTAATATCTTATAATTCCATCATTGGAAGCAACGTGACAATAGATAGCATTAGCAAGGATAATTTAATTATTGGAGATAGAAGCATTTATTAGAATACTCATCAAAATCTTTTTGAATATCCCAACAATTCACAAGCTAAATTTTGCATATCTTTTTATTTAGAGTAAGTAATTATATTTATAGTAAGATTCAAATACGGTTCAATTATTTCAAGAACTAAATCATCAGTATAATTAACTAAATTCACTATATGAATAATCATGA
>CAZOYD010000023.1:0-48326 GCA_964583985.1 uncultured archaeon | reverse complement strand
GGTTGTTCATTTTTAAGCATCCGTCCAATGTCTGACATTATTTAGCCACCTCTCTTAAAACTTTAAGAATATCATCTGGATGATGAAATTCACATACTTGAGGAATCTTTATAACCGGAGTCTCCAATTTTGTAACCCTTTCAACTTGTTCTGCGATAATTCCCGTATAGTTTAATTCGGGTACAATTATCGCTTTCGCATCTTTAACCACATCTTTTACTTGTTCATCTGGAAATGGCCACACTGTTATTAACCTAAAAATTCCAACTTTTATTCCTTCATTTCTTGCGATGTCTACTGCCCTATAACTAGCCCGTACAGGCAATCCATAAGCTATGATGACGATTTCAGCATCATCTAATTTATATTTGTCCGTAAGACAGATTTTATCTTTATTTTTGTTTACCTTATCCATTATTGATTTAATAAACTGCATCGGTTTTGGGGTTGGTAAACCCTCGTAATTATGTGGCTGATGTATAAATAATCCCGGGCAATAATCAGTTCCCATTTGAGGGGGTTTTGGAATGACGATTTCTCCACTAATATCGTCAATATATGTGAATTTTTTCACATAATCTTCGGGATTAGGTAATTCTCTATTGATTACTCTCTTTAATATTTCTTCTTTAGGAGGAATTTTTACAATCTCATGAAGATGTCCAAGATATGCATCAGAAAGGATGAAGACTGGGCACCTATAAGTCTCAGCAAAATTAAAAGCAGTGATGGTCAAGTCGAATAGTTCTTGACAGGTCATTGGAGCCAACGCGATGACTTGAAACTCGCCATTCCCTGAAAATCTCACTAATCCTAAATCATTATGGTGTGGTTCCGTGACAAATCCAGTTCCGGGACCGTTTCTTTGGACGTCGCAAAATACAAATGGTATTTCTAAATTAGCAGCCATGGAAATCGTTTCTACCATTAATGATAAACCAGGTCCTGAAGTTGCAGTCATGGCTTTAGCTCCTACTAAAGAAGCCCCTATTACAGAATTTATAGAAGCTAATTCATCTTCCATTTGCATGCAAACACCACCTACTTCAGGAAGTCTTATAGCTAAATGCTCTATTACTTCTGTACTCGGTGTTATAGGATATCCTCCGAAATAACTTAATCCTGCTGAAAGAGCTCCTTCTGACATTGCTACGTTACCCATCATTAGATGCCTTCCAGGTTCTAGAAATCGTTTTCTATTTTCACTTATCGTTTATATCACCAATTCACGTTTTAGCTTTTTCATTTGAAGGTTTTTCCTCTTCATCTAACACATAAATGCACCATTCTGGACAAGCATATTCACAACGACGACATCCCGTGCAATACACCTCTTTTCCTGCTTTAACTCGAGGTAGATATGCCACCCTCATATTAAGTTCATCTCCGGGCTCTAAAATTCCAGTTGGACACACAGCGATACAATTATAGCACTGATCTCCACCACATCTATTTTTGTTAAGAAATAAAGAGAATTTTTTTTCTTTATTGTCGAATAATTTTGGAATTTTTTATCCACTCCAATGATGATTCAAATTAAGGAATTAAATATTCTAATAATTATAAATTTCAATCTATTCATTATTAAGTATTTATAAAATTAAATTTAAAGATCATAATCTGAATTGAATTAAATGCATATCGAAAATATAATATAATCGTAATTAATTTTAATTCCAAAAATCTCTTATAAATAATCGTTAGGATGGTATATTTGAATGACAAAATTAATTTTTTTAGGCTGTTTATCAACAACGAGATATCAAGAAACATGTAAAAATGCTATAAAGATTATCAAATTCTTGGATCCAAACTATGAACTTCTTGAAGATGTACCTTGTTGTGGTGCTTTAGCATATCATATTGGTAATGATACTGAATTAAAAGCTCACGTGGAATATGTAAACAACTGGTTCAAATCAAATGATATTTCCGAAATCGTTACCATATGTGCGGGATGCTATAATTATTTGACCAAGTATTATCCTCAATATTTAGGAAATGAGTTTAATATTGATGTAAAGCATCTTCTTCAATTTATAGCAGAACCAGAAAACCTTTCGAGATTGAATCTTAAAAACTCGGGTAAAGCATTGAAGGTCAGTTATCACGATGCGTGTCATTTGAGAAATGCCGTTGTTCCAATTATAGATGAGCCAAGAACCATTCTTAATTCAATTCAAAATGTAGAACTCAAAGAATTGGACAATATTAAAACTAACAGTATTTGCTGTGGAGCTGGGGGAGGCGTTTATTCAATTTTTAAAGAAAATAGTGATCATAACTCTGTTTTAATTTTTGATCAATTAAAACGCGGTAAAGTTTTATTAACAGCCTGTCCATTTTGTTATACAGCATTAAATCGAGTAAGAGATGAAAATCAAATCAAGAAACCAGTAATTAAATTTGAAGATTTTATAGTAAAGATAATGGAAGGAGTTGATCCAATAGGTGACTGAAAAAGGTAAAGAGCTCTTTGAGGAAGTAAAAGAAAAGATTAACATTCTTCAAACAGAAGGGACATTAGAAAAACAATTTGGAGATTTTTGGAAACTCGCTTGTACTATAAAAACCAGACAACATGATTTACAATATTTATATGATGATTCAAGTAGGGAATTTGTTGATCGATATCGTGAAACCCTGATTAAAATGAGAGAAGATTTTGTAGATCACATGGATGAATATGTTGAAAAATGCATAAACATAATGCGGAAAAAAAATTTCACGGTATTTTATGCCAAAACGAACGAAGAGGCTCAAAAAATATTCATGGAGGAGTTAGGAGATAATAAGATATTATATAAATCAAAATCTAATGAAGCAAAAGACATTGGAATTATAGACATCTTAAAAAAAAATAATATCACAATCAAGGAAACAGATTTAGGTGATGTCCTCGTTCAATTATTCGAATATGAACTACCTAGTTTTCAAGTCGGTCCTGGAGCTCATTTCACTGAAGCAGAAATCGCAGCTAAGATTAAAGCGGTTTACAACGTTGATCTTGAACCTAAAGCTCATGCGATAGTAGAGTATTTCAGAAATACCTATAGAAAGGAGTTATTAAATAATATAAAAGTCTCTCTAACATCCGCGAATGCTATATCTGCTGAGGATGGGACAATAGTGTTGGGAGAAAATGAAGGAAATATTAGTCTTATAACACGAGCAACCGAAAAACATATCGTTGTATGTGGAATCACTAAAATTGTGCCAAACATTTTAGACGCTGTCTTAGTTACAAAATTACAATCTAGAATCAATAATGTGTCCTATAATTATATAAGCCTTATATCAGGACCTTCGAATACATCAGATATCCAAGGGACTAGTGTTCAAGGAATGTATGGAGCAAAAGAGGTGGTCGTAATTTTAGTTGATGATTGGAGAACTAAAGCTGCGAATGATGATCTATTCTACAAGGAATTCTTAAAATGCATTGGTTGTAAGTCATGCATTTTCCCTTGTACAGCATCACGAGCGTTTGGGAACATATTTGCCTCAAAATATGGTTTAGGTGGGATTGCTATAATCAGAGATTATATTCATAATGGAATTGAAGCTACTATGAAGGATGGGCTTTTTTTCTGCACTGGATGTGAAAATTGTTATCACTGGTGTCCTGTTTCTATAAATATTGGTGAAATTTTAAGAGAAATGAAAAAAGAAGCGACAGAAAAAGGTTTAGCTCCTCCATCATTAGAAGCATATAAAGATAAGATATTTAGGGATAAAAATCCATTTATCTAAATTTAAATTTATTTACAATGCATGTATTGAAATGGAGATGCTGTATTTCTCCAAATTGCTATATCTTCAAACCCTAATTTCTCAGCCTGAGTTTGCTCACCATTTAAGGTCTTTTTAATTTTTAGCCATAGAATTTCTGAAAGTTCTTCTATTGTTTTTTCACCTGTTATAATCTGGCTTGCATCTACATCAATGTTTTCAGCCATCCAATCACAAGTTTTTGGATTACCACATAATTTTATTACTGGAGCAACAGGATTTCCACAAGGGCTCCCTCTTCCAGTAGTCATGAGAATCACTTGTGCACCAGCTGCTGCCAATCCTGTCATAGATTCAACATCGAGTCCCGGTTCTAACATTAACCAAAGTCCTTTAGTATTTGGGGGTTCAGAATAATCTAGAATTCCTTGGATCGGAGATTTCCCAGATTTCGCAATGTTCCCTAATGACTTTTCCTCAATAGTTGAAAGACCACCTTCAATATTTCCTGGAGTTGGTTGTACTCCTAAGAAATCAATCCCAAGATCTTTTAGATTTTCTACAAATCCCGTGATTGTATTATGAATTTTATGTGCCACACTTTCATTTATAGCCCTTTCAATTAGTAGGTGTTCTGTTCCTATCCATTCAGTGAATTCCGGTAAAATTGAAGTCCCTCCTAATTCAATAATTCTATCAGATACTATCCCAACAGTAGGATTTGCTGAAATTCCCGAAATTGAATCAGAACCACCACATTCCAAACCTAGTACCAAATTAGAAAAATCAAATGTTTCTTTTTTTAATTCATTTGCTTCTTGTCTCATCTGATTACCAATTTTTATTCCGTGTTCAATTGCAGCAGTTGACCCCCCTTTTATATCTTGTACATCAAAGAATTCAACAGGTTTTTTCGTTCGCCTTAAATTTTTTGCTAATACCCTACTTTTTAAATTTTCACATCCTAAACCTATTACAACAACACCATATATATTTGGATTACTTCCTAATCCAACTAATGTACGAAATGTATTATTATAATCTGGTCCAAATTGTCCACAACCCAAAGGGTGTTTAATTGCTATAGCATCATCCAATTTATTAGCGATTTGTTCGGCTATGTGATTTACGCATACGACAGAAGGAATGATGGCTATTTTATTTCTTATTCCCACCTTGCCATTTGATCTTTCATATCCCATGAATTCTTCATTCATTGATTCAGCAACTCCTTCAAATAATAACTTATAATATTGTGTGTGTGAATCCAATCTCCTAATTTTATATCCTCAGTTGCAATCCCAATCCTTTGACCATATTTTATGACATATTTTTCTTGTTTAATATCATTTAAAGCGAATTTATGCCCAAGGGGGATTGATTGGTTGATTTTGAATTTTTTTCCATTATAATCGACTTCTTCTCCTTGATCGATATCCTCTAGAGCAGTGGCGCAATTATCTCTAGTATTCATTATAATAAATTTTACATTCATAAAAATCACTTGTTATTATAATTAAATAAAAAAGAAATGATAATTTGAAAATTACGATCTAATAAAGATCTTTTAACGCAAACTCAAGGTTTAGATTTTGTAGCGTTTCTTCAAGAGGATATCCGGTTTCTGGATTCCATCCGATTTTTTCGCAATATCCTCTATAATCTTCTAAATAATCTGCTGATACTGTTCTATCAGGTAACTTATTTTTAATAATCTCTATACCTTCTCGTAGTGTGAATGCTTGCCTCAAAGTTTGAATTCTTTGACCAATTTTAATCGCTTCAGCGATATCTAAGTCCCATCCTACAACTGCTTTAACTAATTCTAATAGGGGGTATTTCTGAAAAACATAAGCAAATTCACATAGTCCAAGACTATTAGTAAATTGCATTATCTCAGTAAATAGTTTTTCAGCATCACTCCTATCCTCCCCTGGGCGTTTAAATTTTTTTGGTAATATAATTCCTTCAAACAATCCATTTGGTTTAATTATCGGGCCCATAACAAAAAAATCCAAGCTTGCTGTAGTATGCCTACCGGGTGTTGGATCAAATGCAAATGTGGTACCCATATTTTTATAATATTTTGGCGAATGCATGCCTAATTCTTGACCCATTGAGTGCATGGCATATTCCGATCCTCTCCCTAATTTTTCTGCTGCAATTTTAGAACCGTCTGCTAGTAAATCACCAAACCCTTCCCGATTTATCATTTTATTTAATAATTCAATTATAGACTCTGAATTTCCCCATGTTAATTCCAATCCATCAACATCATCCTTAGAAATTAAATTATTTTCGTAACATTCGATTGCAAACGCAATTGTTGCTCCAGCTGAAATTGTATCAATTCCAGCGCGATTGCACAAATCATTCGCTTTAAATATTGACATAAGATCGTCGTTAAGTAATAGATGTCCAAAACTAGCACAAGTTTCATACTCTGGTCTATGAGTTTCTTCTAAATTCACTTCCGGGACTTTCATAATTGCACCGCAACGAACGGGACATGCGAAACATCCATATGCTTTTTGTTTATATTTATCTATTTCAACACCTGATATTTTTGATAACCTCTCTGGGGGAAAATCTTCTTTTGTTCCCCCCCAATTCTTGCAGGGAGTATCTCCTATTTGAAATAATATTTCATTTCCCATAGTAGTCCCTAATGTTCTATAACCCTCAATTCCACCTGCGGTAGCATTGTTAATGCCTTCATTATAATCTTTTGTATGTTGGGTGAGAGCATCCTTATTAGCAACCTCAATCTT
Organism: uncultured archaeon; assembly: GCA_964583985.1. Classification (GTDB taxonomy): domain Archaea; phylum Asgardarchaeota; class Lokiarchaeia; order Sigyniarchaeales; family SOKP01; genus SOKP01. The sequence goes on along the minus strand of CAZOYD010000023.1, from coordinate 41,823 downwards.
TTTTGCTCCTTTGAGAACAATTGCTTTGAGCTTTTTGGACCCCATCACAGCTCCAAAACCAGATCTTCCTGCAATTCTTGCTTTATCATTAACAATTCCGGAAATTAAACTCAAATTTTCGCCAGCTTGACCAATGCTAGCAATTTGAACGTTTCCATACTTATCTTTCAGCAAATTTTCTGTTTGAACAACATCCAAACCCCATAAATCTGAAGCATCTATTATTTGCTTCTCTTCTCCTATAATTGTCACGTATTTTGGGTTATTTGCCATTCCCTTAATTAGTATTGCATCAAATCCACACTTCTTAATCTCTGGACCAAAATATCCTCCGCAGTTTGAGTCGCCCCATGTTTTAGTAAGTGGAGATTTGCCCGCTACCATAAAACGACCTGATAAAGGTGCTACTGTACCAGTTAATAATCCTGGAAAAAAACCAAATATGGCATCTGGACTCATTGGTTCTGTTTTAGCGAGCATATTTTCATAAATTAACTTAGCAGCTAGACCATATCCCCCTAAATAATCACGGTAAATTTCTTCAGATAACTCTTCTTCCTCAAGTTTCTCAGTCGAAAGATCTATCCATAAAATTTTTCCCATATATCCATTTGACATGATTTTTAATCCCTTTTTTTAAATTTTTTTTATTATTAAATAAATATTTAGGTACTGATTTAAGTACTTCTTCATATACTTTAAAATAGTTTAAAGCTTTCTGTAAATAGATATTCTAAAGTAAATCTTGTGTTTGTTTATCCTAAAATAAAGAGGATTTATATCAATTTTATTTTGATAAAAAAAACTAATTTTTTCAAAAGTTAAAATTGTTTTCGATTGAAAACGATTATTGATATTCCAATAAATAGCACTGTAGTAATGACCCCTATAATTATTGAAAACATAGAAGGATTAATAAAGTCGATGAAAGTAGTTGTTAATATTGAAACTGCAGATACCTGATTGCCAATATATACTGATAAAATAACTGCTACTGGAACAGACGATACTAAGATTCCAAAAAATATTCCTATAGAACAAGAAATTGACATAGCCGCTAAACTAACGGAAAGAGAATCTAAAGTATTTTGTATTATATACTCGGGTAAACTGCCAGAGGTACATGTATCAATGATTAATCCTGTTATAAGTGATATTCCTGTAGCAATAATCAAACATAAGTATACTGCAAAATATTTTGCGAGCAGAATCGAATATCTTGAAACTGGTTTTACTAAGAATAAATCATAAACATGATGCGATTTTTCATTTGCTATTGAAGTGCTAAGAAGGGCGGCTGAAAGGGTTCCACCTATACTAGAAATTAGGAGTGCTACTAAAATTGAGACAGGCAGTTCTCCTAAATCTGGATTTAAGAAATGCATTAATAATGTTAAGAAAGGCATTCCAAACCATAATATCAACATTACTTTTGACTTATAAAAACCCTTTAACTCATCAACAAATAAGATTCTTAAATTCATTGATTATCACCTTTTACATATTTTAAATATACATCTTCTAAGCTTGGTTTAATAGTCCTGAAATTTCGAATTTTGGATTTATTATGGATTAAAAAACTTAAAATTTGATTAATTGCACTATCTAAATTGAACTCTGGTTTTAAATGTAAAACTTGTTTATAAGATGCTAATTTATCAATAGTTTGAATGCATGCGAGTGAATCTATGTTCAGAAATATTTCATTATCATTAGCATATTCAATTTCAATTTCATTTCCAATATTGAATTCATTTTGCAGTTCTTCAGGTGTTCCTATACGTAATATTTTTCCTCGATTCAATATTCCAACTTTATTGGCTACATCTTGAACATCTGAGAGGATATGAGAAGAAAATAAGATAGTTTTTCCCTGCTTGCTTAATAATTTTATTAGATTCTTAATCTGATACCTGCTAGACGGATCTAAACCGGATAATGGCTCATCAAGTATTAAAATCTCAGGTTCATTGATAAGAGCTTGGGCTAACCTTAATTTTTGAAGCGTTCCTCCTGACAAATATTTTACTTTTTTGTTCCTCTCATCTAATAGATTAACAAAATCTAAAGTCTTTTGGATTTTATCCTCCAAAACATTACCCTTTAGACCAGATAATAACCCGAATGTATACATAACATGGTTTACAGTCCTCCAATCTTGAAATCCCGCATCTTGCGGATGATAACCTATAAATTTATGGATTAGATAATGATTTTTGGATATATCCTTCCCATTAAAGTAAACTATACCACTATAATCTCTAATTAATCCTACAATAATCTTTATTGTAGTAGTTTTACCAGCTCCATTTGGTCCTATATATCCAAAAACATCTCCCTTGTTTATTATGAATGAAATTTTATCAAGTGCTAATAGATTCTTATAGTTCTTAGATACATTTTGAAACTCGATTAATTCATTTGTCTTGTTTGAATTCATTTCAATCACTTTTTATAAATATATTATTTAACTCTATTTTTTCCCATCCTAAGAAGTAGTAAAGCATTGGGTTAATAAATGAAATATAGGCAATAATTTCGGGCCAAACGATTTTATAATTCCTGGATTTTTCTTTATTATTTACTACACTTATAATACATAATATAACAAAAAATATTTGTGCAATTAATAATGGAAGTAAAGGTATTATTATTTCAATTGGTAAAGAAATAATTTTTTCACCTTTTAATTTAACTATTTATTAAATCGATACTTCGACTGTAATAGTGTAATATCTTTATCTCTTTATAAAAGTTACTACTGCAATAGAAACATTTATTACAATAGAACAACAAAAAGAAATAGAAAAGACACATTTTTTGATCAAATGAGGATTAATATATGGCAGTAAAATCTGAACTAGGACCATTAGAACTTGCAATTATGCAAATTATGTGGTCAAATAAGTCATCAACAGTAAGAAAAATATATGAAACTCTTAATAAAGAGAGAGAAATTGCTCTAACTACTATTAGCACGACATTGAATCGATTATTCAATAAGGGTTTTTTATCTCGGGAAGTTAATAAGGGTAAGGGTGGTTTATTTTATATTTATAAGGTAAAAGAGATAAAAAGTCGTTTTGAAAAGAAAGTTTCAGAAAACTTAGCGAGTCAAATTGTAAAATCTTATGGGAATAAAGCTTCAATGAAAATAATTCAAGAAATCTCTAAAAACTATAATAAGGAAGAATTAAATAATTTGTTAGAAGAATTGAAACAAATAAAGCAATCTAAGAATGGTAAAACTGATGAAGAGTAGACATTTATTATTATACTTAATTACTATTACATATGTTCTAATTACAATTATATTTCCAATTATTTTTTCTGAAATTGAAGTTGCTTTTTTTATGATTGTCTTTTATATAACTCTCTTCCTTCTTGGTATTCTCTGGTATATAATTGGTGGCAAATCAATAATTAGAAGAAATGGAATTACCATTCTTACTTATGATTTATGTCCCGAACTTTATGATTATATTTTAGAATGGAATAAAGCTTTAAAGATAAAAAAAAGAGTAGAAATTGGAGTGCTTGATGATGGGTTGCCTAATGCGTTTACTTTATTCAATCATCCAAAGAAATATACTATCGTTTTATCAGTTGGCTTATTTGAGAATTTAGAAAAGAAAGAAGTTATTGCTGTTCTTTTTCATGAACTTTTTCATATTTATAATAAAGATATTTGGATTAAAGCTTCATGTATAATAAGCCGATACCTATGGATTCCTTTTGGTGTATTGTTAGATTCCTATTTTTCTCGTACGAGAGAAATTCAAGCCGATCTTAAAAGTGTTCAGTATACGAAAGATCCTCTCTCTTTAGCATCAGCTTTAGTAAAGATGGTTAAATGTTTTATGGAGCATTCTGAATCGAAGTTTAAAGTAATTGATGTTTCGAAAAGTTTCTGGATTTTAAATAATTCGACAAAAAGGCAAAATAAATTTAGATATACGTTTTTCTCTCGTCATCCTTCTTTAGAGAGAAGGTTACAGAACCTATTACAAATGAAACTTTAATCCATACTAATTTTTATCTTCAATGCTATATTAAAATAAAAAAAGAATTATATTGAAGCTATGGCATCTAACTCTAATAACATTGAAGCTACGGGTAAACCAGATACTTCAAGTGTAGATCTTGAAGGAAAATTATCAGTTATGCCATTATCTTCGAAAAATTTCTTATAAGTTCTATTCATTTTACCAAAATCGTTCATATCTCTCAAATAAACCTTTATATGTACGAGGTTTGCCACTTTTCCTCCTGCTGCTTCAACAATAGCTTTAATATTTTCTAAAACACTATAAGTTTGTTCTTTAATCTCTGTAGCACCTTGTTTAGGACCTTGTCCTGATATGAATAAAAGATTTCCAACTTTTACTCCTGGACTATATGGTCCAGCAACAGGGGTACCGGGATTTATGTGTTCTAAATCGACCATTTTATTATTATTCACCTATATCTTATTTTTTAGTAATTTTTACCTCGAGCGAGAATAGCCCACTTTCCACAATATTCATTATTTTTTATTACATGTATGTAATCATGTAAATTGATTGTCGGACAAATATGTGCGGGAATTAATTCAATTTTCTGCCCTATCTCTAAGTCAGCACCGATACTTTTTAATTGAGTGTGTTCTTCATTCATTACTCGAATTTTAATTTTGGGAAAGTTTTTGATAATTGGTTTCCCGTCTCCTGTTGCAATTGATTTTGTTCCGGCATCAATCGTGAATTCTCTTCTTCCAGTTTGGTTTTGAACAGTACTCAATACTGTTACTGCGATATCAAATATGGGATTGGCGCGAAATAGATGTTCATCGGAAAATACATAAGTTCCTGGTTGAATTTCCGTAATCCCATTACACATAGCCGCATGCATATAAGTAGCAGACCCCGATGTTGAAATATAATTAATATCAAAACCGTTTTCATTAAGCAATTTCTTTGTCTCAATTAACAAATCCATGCATTCCCTTGTCATGGCTTCTCTTTGTACGACATTCATCATTGGAGTTAAGTGACCCTCATAACCTTGTAATCCAACTAATTTGACTCCTGGAGTATCTCGTATAAATTTAGCTAATTCTAAAGCTGATTCACCGGGCTCTACACCCGCTCTGCCCAGTCCTAAGTTTATTTCAAGCAACACTTCGAGTTCAATATTTGCATGAGTTGCATATTTTCCCAAATCTATAATATTCTTTTTAGAATCAACAGCACATCGTACTAACACATATTTGTTTAACATAACTAATCGTTTAATTTGCTCGGAATCAATGACCTGATTTGCTATTAAAATATCATCTATACCAGATTGAGCAAAAATTTCAGCTTCTCCTACTTTCGCAACAGCAATTCCATGTGCCCCTCCTTCCTTTAATATCATATGAGCAATTATGGGCATCTTGGCAGTTTTAAGATGAGGTCTCAAGTTCACACCAGAATCTTTTACAAAATTTGCCATTGTTTTAATATTTTTTAACATCAAATCATAATTTAAAACAAGTGCGGGGGTTGATATGTCTGATTTCCACTCCTCATCCATTTCTATTCACTCTGTGTAAAAATCTAATTCGATTATAACTAAAAATATAAAATCGAATTTAAATTAGTGAGAATCGAAAAAATTATTTGAAACCACTTATTTACATTCTTATTCACGATCTCAAGTTGTAAACCATGTCTAAAAAATTTTCTACAGAACCTTTACGAGGAATGGAAGAATATTATCCGGATGATTTAAGAGAACTTAACTGGATTATTGAAAATATTCGTGATGTGGCTGAACGGTACTCTTTCGAAGAATTCGAAAGTCCGCAATTAGAACCTATTGAAATTTTTGCCGCGAAATCATCTGAAGAACTGGTTAATGAACAGTCATTTTTTGTTGAGAAAAAAGAAGGCGAAAGACTCATCTTAATTCCGGAATTAACTCCTAGTTTAGCACGAATGATTGCAAAAAAAAGTCAAGAACTTAAAAAACCAATAAGATGGTTTTCCATTCCGACGTGTTTTAGGTATGAAAGACCTCAACGTGGACGTAAAAGACAATTTAAGCAAATAAATTTCGACATATTGGGAGAAGAGAGTTTATTTGCTGATTTAGAAATCTTTAACATAATTATTGACATTTTCAAGCAATTTGGAGCCAAACCGAACCAATTTCAAATTTGTTATAACAATCGAAGATTTATAGATGCTCTTTGTGAAATCGTTTTAAAGGTACCTAAAGACAAACTACCCGTGATATATAAAATCCTAGACAAATCTGATAAGATCGAAGCAGATGAATTTGAAAAATTTATCATCGAATCCTTCCAAGATGAATCTATTATACAAGGGATCAAAAAGATTAAAGATGCTAAAAGTTTAAAAGAGCTACTATCAAATTTTGATACCATTCCAGATTCATTTTTCAATACTGCAGGTTACAAAGAACTCGATGAATTTATAAAGCTCTTGGATGATGCTAACATCTCTAAATATTGTAGTTTTTCTCCCAAAGTAGTACGAGGATTAGATTATTATACTGGGATAGTATATGAAGTATTTGACATGGGTACAGAAAATAGGAGAAGTATTTTTGGGGGTGGGAGATATGATGATTTACTTAACCTATTCTCAGATGAAAAAATTACTGGAACAGGATTTGGGATGGGAACATTAATGCTTTCTTTATTCTTAAAAACGTATAATCTAATACCAGAAGAAATCCGAAATAAAGACTATTCTGATACTATCTACATTGCTTCAATTAATAATAAAGTTTCAAAATATGCTCTTAAACTGGCAAGATTAATTCGTGATGAGGATTTTCCTTGCATTATAGATTATAGATTTAATAATCTAGGAAACCAATTAAGTAAAGCCAATGAATTAGGGGTATTGATTTCATTGATCATTGGATCTAAAGAGATGGAGCAAGAGGAAGTTACGATAAAGAATATGAAAAATGAAAAGCAAAAAACGATAAAAATGAATTCCTTAATCGAAGAAATTTATGATATCATTGAGGAATTCGCAAGTTAAATGAATATTGCACGTAAAGATTATAATTTGTCTTAAGTTTATTATCAATAAGAAAAATTATAGTGAAAGATAATAGATTGATATCAAACGATTTTGATCCCAAGGTTCAATTGCTTTTTAATAAAATATTTTCTGAAATTCAACCTACCAATTGGAAAAAATGGTTAGATATCTCATCAAAAGAAGATTATATTGATTATATTTTAAAAAATTCAGGATTAGCTATAGTAACCGATATTTTTGAAAGAATAGAAAGAGAAAAAACTGATTCTAAAAAAATTTCTATCGATCTTAATGATTATCTCGCAAATTTTCATGGTTCCGAACCCTTAATTGTATGTCATAGTTCAGGCACTACAAATAATGATATAAATTCGCTAAAATGGCTACATATGTCAAAAAAGAATGTAAAACTATATTGGGCACCAGGAATGCAAGCAATTTTTGAATCGAGCGGATTGGATTCTAAATCCTCGGCAATAATTTTTATCCCTTCAAGGCTTGATATCGATGGATTAAATAATACAGAAAATACCAATTTTATCTCACTATATTCTTCCGAATTCTCCCAGAGATTAATGTTAGCAATAATGAAACCTTCGAATTATACTCTTTTCGAATATAAATTTTCAAAAAATCTCAACATCATCGCAAAAATATTATCATTAAATGATATCTCTGTAATTTCCGCTCCAGCAATTACAATCCTTGGTTGGGCAGATATAGAAAAATTCCAAATAGGGTTACAAAAATCCCTCAATGATGTTGATCCTGAACCTGACCCGATGTTAGAAAAACTTCTCTTAAAAGTTAAAAAAAAGGGTGTTACAACTGCCGCAAAAGAAATACAGGAGTTGCTTTCTAATAAATTATCAAAAGCAGTTCTCATTTTTAGTATAAGTTCATTATCTTCAAGAGATTGGGATTTAATCCGTCAATTTATGAAATGGGAAAAAGGAGAAGAAAAATTTACTAATTTATATGTATCATCTGAGACAGGACCATTTGCAGCAACAATAAATAAGGATCTTAAGGGTATTTCACAAAAAGATATTCTTACCGTATTTCCTTTAACTTTACCAGTACTAGAATATAAAGGAAAAAAACAATTAATTTCCGATAGTAACAGTAAATTTGGAAAGCTTCTAATATCTCGATTTGATGATACTAAAGTATTTATCAATTTAGATATTGGGGATGTTATCCAATTAGTAAATCAACAAGCTCTCCCTCAAATTAACGGTAAAATTTTGCGTTCAGAATTTCAATTAAAATATCCAATAAAAATCTCTGAAAATTTACATTTAAAAAAAGGATATACGGTTTATGCCGGTGACTACTTTAATTTTAATACCTTTGAAATTTTAGATCCTCGCATGTTAATAAAATGCTTAGGGATTGAAAGTAAATCAAATATTGATCTGCTTTTATTAGTATCTCCCAAAAAGGGTATAGATGAAAGCTGGAAGATAATATTGAATTCAAATTATGGAGCAGAATGTATCAATCGAAAGAATTTTAAAGAAATTTTGTTGAATTGTGTCAAGAATGATAATTTTAGAAAGTGTATTTTAGATGGTGGGATAGGAATTCAATTGATTGAAGAAGATCCAGTGGATTTCTTGAAAATTCGGTCAGAAATGCTAGATAAGGTCAGAAGTGGGAAATACCCTAAAGGTGTTTTAAAAAAGTGGCCACTTTACGTAATAAAGTGGTTGTAGATTATTTATTTAACCGAATAGATATTCGGTTAATATGATTTTTTTGACTTTTCTGTTTTCTTATTGAATGATCCTTATATTTTTCAGTTACAGAACAAGATCGAATGGTTATTTAATATTACTAATATTTCAATAAACTTTTATTAGTTAGGCTAAAGATAATAATTATGACAAATTTGAATGAAATCGAAGAAAAATATAAGGAAAAGGAAGCTGAAATTCAAAAAAAAATTTCAATCGAATTCGATACAGTTCTCAATGAAATCTATTCTAAATATGAACAAGATTATCGAGATATGGGTTCTATTAAGAAGGAAAAAAGAGATTTAAACGGGAGAATCTCTGAATTAAAATATATTTTAAAAATATTTAATAAAGAGATTTCGATTTTAACCAAGAATAAAAAAAAAGCGTTGAAGCAGAAGTTAAAGGAATTAAAAAAAGAAAAAGAGAATGAAATCAAAAAAAATTAAAGATGAGATTGAACTATTAATTTTCCTAAGAGTATTCTGCAAATAAATAAATTAGTATTTTAGATAATATAGAAAAAGAAGTAATTTATATAAAAAAGTTGATTCTTAAATGTCTTATGTTTATATGAAAGCATTGGAAAAGAAGGCAGAAAGATACGACAAGGGAATGAAGAATTTGACATTAGGACGCTTACTTAAAATCAACAAGTATATTGTTGATAACTTAATAAATAAAAAGGAAACAATTTTAGATATCGGTATGGGTACAGGAACCTTCGCTATTCTATGTGGTAAAAAAGGAGTAATAGTTACCGGTATTGATAATTCGGAAAAAATGCTTGAAGTTGCTAAAAAAAAAATTGAATTAGAAGGATTAACTAAGAGTATTCAAGTTATTAAAATGCCAGTTATAGAATTAGATGAAAAATTTTCGGATAAGTCATTTGATAAAATTATCGCCATTTTATCTTTTAGTGAATTTTATGGGGAAGAGCAGGATTTTTGTTTAAAGCAAATCAATAGAATATTAAAAGATAATGGAGAATTTATTTTGGTTGATGAGGTGAAACCTAAAAAAATTTGGAAAAAAATTGTTTATTTCTTCATAAGAACTCCCTTGATAATTATCACATATTTTAAGTCCCAATTGACCACTAAATCATTGAGAAATATAGAAATACGACTTGAAAGTAATAATTTTTCTTTGATTGAAGAAAAATATTATTTATTAGATACTTTAAAGTTATTTAGGTTGAAAAAAAAACAATCCTAAAGGTTATAATAATTACTATTAAATATGAGAAAAATGAGTATAAAAGAGTCAATAAAATTATTCCTCGGATTTTTTCTAAGATGGACGGGTTTTCCTGTTGAACCAACCCTCATTAAAATTGGAAACCCTACAAATGAAAGTCCTGTATTACTAACATGCAATTTTAATTTAACAGTAAAACGAGTTTTAAAAGCAATAAAGAATCTCGACTGTTATTTATTGGTTGCTCCATCTAAAGGAATCAATGTATGGTGTGGAGCGTGCGGAGATGATTTTAATACGGATTCTGTCCTATCAATTATAAAAACCAGCGGAATCGATGATCTTGTTTCTCATAGAACTTTAATTATACCCCAATTAAGCGCTCCCGGAATAGATCCAATCGTTATTAAAAAAAAGACAAAGTGGGATATAAAGTTCGGTCCCGTATATGCTAAAGATATCCCTTCTTTTATAAAACAAAAATTTAGTAAGTCAGAAGCACAGAGAATAGTAAGATTTCCTATCTCTCACAGAGCAGAAATGGCTTCATTATATTTCTTTATCTTAATTCTTTTTATTTCAGTTATCTATTGGATTACTGCAATTTTTTTACCAATTTTGAATCTATTACTCTATTTAGATACACTTTTGATTTTTGTTATAATAATTTATGGGTCAATGATACTATTACCAAGCATTCCCATAGGAACAGGAAAAATAAAAGTATGGATTTATGAAGGGATAATTCTTGGACTAATTACTATATTTAATTTGTTTATTATTTTTGATCTTTTCTATCTGCTATGGAATATTTCATTTTCTCTGTTAATTACTACGATTATGGCAGAAGATTTTAATGGCTTAACACCCATCTATAAAAGTGAATTAGGTGAAAAGACATGGAAGAAAGGTGGAAAGAAAATGAAATTCCTGTTTGGTGAATATACATTACAACCATACGGACAAATAAATATTGAGAGAGAAAAATGCATTGGATGTAAGGTGTGTATAGAAGTATGCCCTAGGAATTTGTATGTATTTAATGATAAAGATAATAAGGTTGATTTAAAAAATCTCGAAAAATGCATAAATTGTAATGCCTGTGTTAATAGATGTTTAGCAAAATGTTTAAAATTATTATAAAAACATTTTTATACAATGATGATAATCATTTAAACAATTATGATGTCAGATAAATTTAATCGATATTCAGTAGGAGGAAACTCAATACGTGGAGTGGGCTACTTTCTTTTTATTGTTGGATTAATTGTTTTAATTGGAATGGTAATCGCAAATATATTTTTCCAAGTTGCGATAAATATTTTAATTTTGACAGTAGTCATTATTTTAATAGTCTTAGGCTTTTTAATGGCAGGAATTTATATCCTACCCGAATGGATACGGGTTCCAACATTATTATTGGGAAAATATAAAAAAATGCGTGGTCCAGGGATGTTTTGGCTATTCCCATTTGTATATAAAATACCTTTCACGTTAGATATTAGAATTATAACGACTACTTTTTCAGCCGAACAGACCTTAACGAAAGATAACGTACCCGTTAATGTAGATGCCGTATTATTTTGGCAAGTAAATGATGCGTTTAAAGCATCTATCCACGTACAAGACTATCAGACAGCGATTTCATGGGCAGCTCAAACTTCTTTACGGGACATAATTGGAAAAACAGAATTAAGTCAAATGCTTGTGGGGCGAGAAGAAATATCCCATGAACTTGAAAGAATAATTGATGAACGCACGGAAGAATGGGGTGTAAAATCAATTGCTGTTGAGCTTAGAGATGTTATTATTCCTACAGCATTACAGGATGCAATGAGCAGACAAGCACAAGCGGAAAGAGAACGCCAAGCCCGGATAATTTTAGCCGGTTCTGAAGAACAAATTGCCAATAAATTCATAAATGCGGCTAAAATTTACGAAAGTGATGAAGTTGCATTAAATTTACGTGCAATGAATATTTTATATGAATCAATGAAAGAAAAAGGCGCATGGATTATTGTTCCCTCAGATATGGTAAATATTTTAGGTGGACGATTCAAACATTTAACTGATTTTGACGAAAAAAGTAAATAATTCATTTAAAAAACATTAAAAACTAAATAAATATCCCACTTTTTTTCACTTGTAAAACTGTTAAGTTGAATTTAATATTTTGAATAATTCTCTGCTCAGTTTTTTAATAATAGGTATGTGTCCCTCAGAAAACACCTTATCATTTATGATAACTGCAGGTCTTTCGAGATTTTTAAATTTATCAATATCTTCTTTTGATTTGGTATCTATATATATAATCTTTACTTTGTCCTTAAATTCTGCTATTTCTTCCATCATTCTATCAATAACTTGTGTCGTTTTGCAACACTTTGCACAAACATTTTCGGGATCGTCTTTAATTAAAATTAGAACTGACACTTCTTTTATATCATTCACTATCTTTTTTAATTTGTAATAAACAATTTAATTAATTGTTAAAGATGTTTAACATTTTTAAGCTTGTTTTTCTAAGTAGCTAGTATATATAAAATTTCCAAAATAAATAGCTAGTTTAATAAATTATCTAGGGAATTTCTCACTTCAGGTGTAATGTGATGCTCAATACCACAGCATAATGCATCGATTAGATCTTTATCATCTAATTTAAGGATACTTATGAAAAATTTTTTTAATTTTATATAATTTTTGATTACCTGAGTAGCAGCATTCTTTCCATTTTGAGTTAACCTTATAGAACTTCTTGGTTTCCACATAATGAAACCATTATCCTTTAATTTATGTAGCATCCCAGACACGGAAGCGGGTTTAATTCCTAAATAATCGGAAATCTCCGAATTTGACACCCACCCTCCCTTTTTATGTCTTGAAATTAGATAGATCGCTTTCAGATAATCTTCATGACTTTCATTTACTAACGTAAAAGTAACCCCAATTCTTATTTTTTGTTTAATTTTAGTGTTAGTGCATTATTTTTTCATTTTTTTAAAGCAATCTTCACAAAAGAATATTCTACGCATTTTAGAGGCATCCCAAACCATGTGTCCTGAATTATGTTTAGTCTCACAGCCCCAACACATTTTAGATAAGTGTGTTTCTACAAAATACTCATCAGATTCATTAAAAGTATCTCCTTTAATTATTTCTTGATAACTTTTCAAATTTATCTCCTTTTCAAATTTTGGATAATTGAATAATTATTTGAATAATCATTCATAATAATATATTGAATTATCCTATTTAAATATTTTAATTTTAAATGGATTTAAATCAAGGTAATTCATAATGGCAAGTATCAATAATTACTCTTTATGATAAGTTATCTATTATACGGAAAGATTATTAGAGCTATTTAAGATATTGGAACATCGGGCTTAACTTTCTAGACAAGAATTCAATCAGAAGTTATCGTGAATTTGAATTTTAAAAAAGAAAATTCTAATTTTCCTCAATATTCACAAGAGACGAATTAATGTCATTAGTGAAATGTTCTAATTCTATATTATCATAAAATAAATTCTCTCCTTCCAAACAGCAATATCGAATTTCTTGGGTATTGGGTTGATTGCTATTTCTTAATCTTCTTTTAATCTTTAATTCCTCATTAGTTTTCATTTATTGGTAATAATGGTCACAATTAAATAAAAAATGATTATTATAGCTAAATAAATCAAAATTTTCAATAGATACGTCCTTTGAATGACCTTTTTCGTCCAATTTTGAAATTAGAGGAATTTTTATTAAGATTTCATTTTCATCTAAAAATATATTATAATATATGATATTCTTTTTCCTATCGAAATCAAGAAATTTATTCATTTTAAGAAGTATCCTCTTATTTGATAATTACTAAGGAAAAATAAAGCTTATAAATATTATGAATAATAATTCAAAATAAAAGGTTAATTTATTTTATAAAATAAAAGAAATATATTCAATTAAGAAGAGTAAATGAATTAGGAATGTCTGAAAAGTATAAAATTGGAATAGGATTAAAATCTATTTCAATATAAATATACAGGCTACTATCTGATTATTTATTTTGAGCCCATTCTCCCTAATAATTGTTTTCTCCCATAATAGTTTCCTAATTAGCTTTTATGATTTTTCTTATTATTTGGTTTTTGACCACGATTAAATAAATTTCTTAAAGTTTCCGAATCCATAAATTAATTCTCTTGAACGAGTATAGGATTATTTATATTCATATCTTTTCTACCATTAATTATATTAATACTAATTCATATTTCTTGGAAAGTCACTAATGATCACTTTAGATTATAGCTTTTTCCTTGATAATAAATAATTATTTGAAAAATAATTAACTTGAAATGAAGTTAATGTTCCATCTTTGATAATTATCTCTCGATATGCTCCTAATTTCCCAATTCTTTTAAAGGATCTCAATCCCAAGGCAGGAGTCTGAACTATGAAGGGACTATATTTTTGAATACTTACATTATTTATGCAAATCTCAGAATAATCATCATAAAATACTGCAATTGATGAATCTTTCTTTTTTTTATCGTTAGAGCTATTTTGTAAAGATTTTTTTAATCTATATTCATTTAACATGTGTGTATGACCTGATATAGTAAGAATACAATAATCATAACAAAAGTTAATCAATTTCTCCCAATTAGAGGAAATCGTTCCATATTTAATATTAAATTTATCATCAATACGTGTTTTCTCTCTTTTTCTCTTTAGACTTTTAAATTTTGATTCTCTGAACTGATCTAATCTTATTTTTATAATTTTTTTAAATTTTTTTTTTATACGACTCAAGATACCTCGTTTCTCTCTTGTATTTATGGGAGGTGCATGTAAGCAAAGAACAATTTGTAACTTTTCATTAAACATAGTCTTAATAAGATTATTTAAAAATGTTATTTGCTTCTGAGTAAGACCTGTTAAAGAGGGACTTCCTGATATAAAATCAGTCATTTTTTTATAGCAATCCGCCCCTGTATTTAAAAAAATGAATAAAAAATTGCCTAATTTTAAATAGTAATCTAATGAAGCATTTATTTCTGATAAGTATCCTTTCAATGCATTTTCACTCTTTAAAATAGCTCTAATTGGAGAAGCTGAATAATGATCTTTTAATGCTTGAGCTTCAACTTTTTTAAGACCTAATCTTTTATACATTCCTCCCCAATTTAAATCATATTGCCAAGGTCGATAATCATGATTCCCGGGAATGGTAAAGATAGGACATAAGATTTCTTCTGATTTTTCTATACCTTCTTTTTTAATTTGATCTATATTTAAGATAATATCTTTGAAAGTTTTCCAATTACTATTCTCATAAGCAAAAATAATTTTATGATTTGATGATCCAACATTGGTAAAATCTACAATATCTCCTGTAATAATTACAAAATCAATTTTATTATTGATAACTTTTTTATTTATTATTTTAACAAATTTTCTAAGTAAATTGTTTGGATTAATCAATCTTTTTTTAAATAAGAGATCAATTTTAAAAAGAGATTTTCTAATATCATCTTTATCATTTGATTTTGGGGGATTAGTTTTTATTTGATTCATTTTTTTGATATTTTTATTCCTAAGATTTCGATACATATTATTAATTTTATTAAACATTTCATCATTTCTTTTAGCTATATGTAAATCAGTAGCTTGCACGATATTGATATTTCTCCAATCATTTTTCGAAATGACAATCGCATGATAATTTATTTTTTTATCCAAATTAGAATTTACAAATAAAATATCAAACATAATGAAATTTCTATTTGATAAAAAGTCTAAAATCTCATCAGTTAAATTAAATTCTAAAGTAATTGTATAAAAATATTCTAAATTACCAAACACCTCTAATTTTTTTAAATAATTCTGTGGTTTACAATATTGATCATCGATATATATTGAGCTATTTATCTTTATTGGAGTTGTTAATTTTAGGTTTGCGATTTTAGGGATTATTGGAGTTCCCCTAAAAGTACGAGGCTTTATTTTCTTTAAATCTATCTTTTTCATTTTTATAACTTTTACTTGTTTGTTCCCAAATTTATCAAATTCTTCAATTGAAATTTCAAATCCTTTTTCTTTTGTGGTAAATGAGAAAATTGTTTTTATTTTTTTCCAAACATTCTTAGTTTTCTCTTTTAATCCTCTTTTTTCGAGAAGATGCTCTAATTTCCACTTATATTCAAAAATAGGTATAAATTTTATATTGTCAGTTAATAATTCTTTTACTTTTTCTGGATTCTTTATATGAGTTATGATTAATAAATCTGTTTTAAAGTCTTGCTTGGTTAATTCTCTGTCAATATTCAATATTCTGGGATGCCCAAAGTTTGGACTAACTAAAAATAAGCCTTTAGAATTCATTATAAAAATCACAATCTTAATTTTAATTTTATATATCTTTAATATCCTTTACTCTAGTTTTTAAGTCACTTCAGCAATTTTAGTGCTTATTGTTCGATAATCACTATTTAAATAATTCGTCTATGTAATTAAAAGAGTTAACAAATATTTTTACATTTCTATTGAAGACTTGGCATTTTATATCCTTGGATTTTTTTCAATTTAAAATAAAAAGAATTTGCGAGCTAACAAATAAGGGGATAAGTGACCTTGTAAATGCTGTATATAAGGGTTACTGGAAATATGCTGGAATTACCTCTTGGAATGACTTATTAGAATATGTATTTGGAAAGATTAATTTTACTAATAAAAATATAAGGGTAAATATATCTGAGTAATGTTTTGAGTAATTGTTCTACTTAGAAAAAGATATATACATGAAAAGTACTTTAAGTAAATAAGAATAAAAAGATTTAATCAAATGAGAGAGTTGCTTATTTGAGATAAAATTAAAAGAGATATTTGAGAAATCAAGGAATAGTGGTTATATTTATGGTTTTAAGTTCTAAAAATTGTATGAAAATAAACAAGGGAATGTTAATTTGGTTTTCTCATTTATTTTTAAAATATATCTCATTTATTTTTGCAAAATTCTCATTTATTATTGAAAGTTACAATAAGATTTGAACAAAGATGACTTTTATTGAAAATTTAATTGAATCTATATATGAGAAGAAAAGCATAGTAAGTATGGGACTTGATCCATCATTGGAGAATGAAGTACACATTCCCACTTATTTAATTGATGAATATAAGAATCCAAGTAAAATTATATTTGAATTTAATAAAACACTTATTGACAATACGTATGATTTGATTCCTGTAATCAAACCGCAAATCGCTTTCTATGAAAAATATGGTGCCATAAGTGCATTAAAAGACACAATTAAATATGCTCATAAAAATGATTTATTAGTCATATTGGATTCTAAACGTAATGATATCGGTTCAACATCGAAAGCCTATGCTGATTCAACTTTTAACGAATATAAAGCGGATGCTTGCACTTTAAATGGATATTTAGGAATTGACTCAATTCAACCATATTTAGACACATATCCTGAAAAAGGATTATTTATATTAGTGAAGACTTCAAATCCGAGTAGTAAAGATTTCCAAGATTTATTTAGTATAAACCTTCAAGATGTTGCTAAGACCGTAACCCAAGCAGTGGTTAAAAATATAACGCTCGAACGAAATTATATGCAAATGGCAAGACTCGTGGATTTATGGGGAAAAAATTTATCCACGTTCTCTAATTTCAATAACTTAGGTATTGTTGTCGGTGCTACTTTTCCAGAAGAATTGAACGCAATTAGAAAAGTAGTGAAAAATGCCTTTATTTTAATGCCAGGATATGGCGCCCAAGGAGCTAAAATGGATAATATAATATCATGTTTTAATAAACAAGGTTTAGGTGGAATTATAAATTCTTCAAGAAACGTGAATTATGCATATAACAATTATAAACAGTTCTCTCCTTCACAATACGGAAAAGCAGCAAGATTTGAAGTTGAAAAGATGAATAGAGACGTAAATAAAATGGTGAAATTACATTAATTTCAGATTGGAATAAATAACCTAAATTGCGCCACGAAAAACCCAATAATACCTCCAAATACGAGTGGAACGATCATCAGAAAAAAACATAAAATAGCTTTTTTCAATCCCGTTTTATGAAGGATATTAATAATATTTAGATCCATAAATATTGCTATTATGATGGCGAATATTATCAAACCTGGCGAAGGACCTTTATCATTAAATCCCCCTGCAAATCCTATAAGAATAAATGGAGAAGCTAACAAGGCAACCATAAACAATTGCATAATAATACTTATAGCTAACCATTTAAATCCCTTTTTAGTCCTTGATTTAACCACTTTTAATCCTAATTTTAAAAATAATATCATAAAGAGAAATGATACCCCAGCAACAAGTGAGTAAGTAATTATTTCACCCATTGAGGCGCTCCCAGTTCCTTGAAATAAATTTAATAGCATTATTAAAACGAATTATTTTTTTTTAATATCAAACCATTTTTAAATTGATAACTTATAAAAGATATATAATAGATTTTTGATTTAAAATTATTTTTTCTCATAAGATATTTTAAAAGTAAAAAATATTTTGAAATATTATGTAATTAATGTAGGAGGATATCTAAAAAATAAAAAGGTAGAATATGCAATGGTAGAAGCAGAGATTACAAAAAATACTGAAGAAATACGGATTTTTGTTAGTGTTTGTGCTTGAGGAATTAATATTGCTGAAATCATTGACACTAAAGCACTCGCTGAATTTGCCAAGACCTTACCTAATGTGGTTGATGCATCAGATTATATCAGTTTATGCACTGAACCAGGAGCGGAATTTATAAAAGAGAAAATGAATGAAAGTAACGCTAATCGCCTTGTTGTAGCATCATGTACTCCTAAAACTCATGAACCCGTTTTCAAAAGCGTTCTTGAATCTATGAATATTGATCCTTCGTTTTTAGAATTTGTTAACATTCGAGAACATGCAAGTTTTGTACATCGCCAAGATAAGGTGGGGGCTCAAAAAACCGCAGAAGATGCAATAAAATCTGGAGTTGCTCGGGCCAGTTTGTTAGAAGAAATACTTGTAAAAGAAGTTGATATAACAAAAAAGGCTTTAATAATTGGAGGCGGAGTTTCTGGATTGAGTGCTGGAATTGATTTATCCGATGAGGGATTTGAAGTGCATCTCGTGGAAAAAAGCCCTACAATAGGTGGTAAGATGGCTATGCTCGATCGAACTTTTCCTACTGATGATTGTAGCATTTGAATTCTCGGTCCGGTTATGCTTCAAGCAGCTCGAACTCCCAATTTAAACCTATATACTTACAGCAATGTTGAAGATGTTTCTGGATTCATTGGAAATTTTAATGTGAAAATTAGAAAAAAAGCTAAGTATGTAAAGAGCGATTGTAATGGATGTGGAGCTTGTTTTGAAGTTTGTCCATCCTATGGATACGATGAATTCAATGAAGGCATGAATACTAGAAAGGCAATTTACGTGTCATTTGCTCAAGCTGTTCCCTCAAAAGCTCAAATTGATATGAGTAGATGTATCAAATGTGGATTATGCGAAAAAGCTTGTGAAGTGAACGCTATTGATTTTAATCAAGAAGATGAGATTATAGAAATCAAAGTAGGCACCATCATAGTAGCGACAGGTTGGGATGAATATGAGCCTGAAACGGGTTATTTAGGTTATAACGTATATCCTAATGTAATAACTCAAATGAAACTTGAAAGATTACTTGCTCCTAACGGTCCGACAGTAGGACATCTTGCCAGACCATCAGATGGAAAGACTCCAAAGCGCATACTATTCATACAATGTGTAGGATCCCGAGATTTAAATAAGCAAACATACTGTAGTGCTGGGGTGTGTTGTATGATTTCAATTAAGAATACAAAATTAATCAAACAACACTATCCCGATGCAGATATCAGTGTAGCATACATGGATATTAGAGCAGCTGGGAAGGATTATGAAGAATATTATACAGCTTCAAGGAAGGAAGGAATAAGATACGTCCGGACGAATATTTCGAAAATTAATGAAGATCCAGAAACCCATAATCTTAAAGTGATAATGCAAAATACTCTTTCAAGTTCTGGTTTAAAGGAAATCGAGTTTGATTTAGTGGTTTTATCTTGTGCAATGATGCCTGCAAAAGGTGTTGAGAAAATTGGAAAGTTATTAAAGCTTGAAAATAGTCAAGATGGTTTTTTCAAGGAATTTCATTCACGTTTAAATCCAATTGACACAAAAATTCCTGGTATTGTATTAGCCGGAGTAGCACAAGGTCCTAAATCGATCTCAGAATCAATTTCCCAAGGAAGAGCTGCCGCGTCATCAGTAAGCCGTATAATGGGAAAAGATAAATACAGGATAATGCTGATTCGGGCTACTGTAGATAAGGAAAAATGTGCAAAATGTGGTTTGTGCGAATTAAATTGTCCTTATAATGCGATTTCATTAAAACCAGACGGTGCAGATGTAGATGAGATTCTCTGTCGAGGATGTGGGTCTTGCTTGTCTAATTGTCCTTCTGAGGCTATTACTCTTAGATACTATCGTGAACCCCAATATGAATCTCAAATAGATGCAATTCTTGAAGAAATTTAGAGAGGTATGAAAAATATGACTGTAAAAGATCAAGTAAAGATTATTGCGTTTATGTGTTGGAAATGAGGATATGGAGCAGGAGATATGGCTGGAACCATCCGAGCACAATATCCTGCAACCATCAGACCGATTAGAATCAATTGTACGGGTAGAGTCACGCCAAGTTTGATGATGAGGGCTATAGGAAAGGGAGCTAATGGAGTTATTGTCGCAGGATGATATGAAGGTGAATGTGATTATGAAACTGGCAATCTCGTTGCTGCGAAAAATGTGGAATATACCAAAGAGATCCTAAAAACAGCGGGATTGAATCCAGAACGAATCCAAATGTTTCACTGTAGTGCTGCAGAAGGTCAAAGATTTCAACAAGAAGTGACCCGTATTTCAGAAGTAATTGAAAATTTAGGTAACAATCCCACGAGACTTTCTGACTCTATTAAAGAGAAGGACGATGTCAAAGGGAAAAAAAAGAAATAAACCGATAAGTATGACTTTTGTGAAAAAACCGTAGTCACAAGAAGACTAATCATTAAGCAATGGTTTCGGTGTTAATGTTTTAACCATTATTTTTTAATTTTTTAAAGTTTGAGCCTATCAAACTTTTAATAGGTAGTATTAAATACGATAAATTCTAGCTATACTCATATTCTAAGTCTAATCAGATTTAGGATATAATATTTATAAAAAGTGATAAATATGGGTGAAAGCTCTAAAGTTGGAATTACCGCCTCCAGAGTTGTTGCTCTCATAGGTACATTAGTTCTAATTAAAGATAGCATTAATTATTTCTACACAACGTACTGGTTAGCTATTTTGTTAGGTGTTATAGGATTGATTATTGCCTTTGTGATATTCGATTCATTAGAAATCATTGATTTTAAGAAACTAAAGATTCCTTATATTTGGTGGGTTCTATTAATTATTGGATGCTTACTAATTCTCTTTGAATATTTAGTAGGACCATCTTATTTAGCAGGAATTTTAATAATTACCGCTGCTATCATTGAGATATTAAGCCAGAATAAGACTTATGTTGCTTCTAAAATAGTCACGTTAATTGGAGCATGTTGGGCAATCTATGAGTCAATAATGTTTATTATGGGGGGATATATTGCAATTGCAATAGTGGGAATTATATTTGCAATCATTTTACTTCTAACATTATTCGATAAAATCGATATCAAAGTTCCTTACACATGGTGGGTTGTGCTCATCATTGGTTTTGTGATCTTTACTTGGGTATCAACTGTTAGTGGTACAATCATAATGGTAGGATTCCTATTAATTTTAATGGCTTTTTAAGCCAATTCTGAATTTTTTTTTATTTTATTTTATTTTTCTTAATACTTTGAAAAAAGATAAAAATTGATCTTTCACTTAATTTAACAATTAATCAATTTATTTCGAAGTAAGTAAAAGCATTATGGGAAAAGATCCAAGAACTGAAGCTCAAAACCAGTTATCAAAAGCGGAAAATTTTTTTAAAGCACGATTATTTAAAAAATCTGGCAAAGCATTCTACCAAGCAGGAAATAACTTTATGAAATTGGAGGATTATGATAATGCTAAACTATCTTATCTTCATGGAGCTCAAACAAAAATTGAAATGGAAAATTATGAAGATGCCGTGTCATTCAATAGATTAGCGGGAGATTGTTGTCTATATGCAAAAAATTATACTGAAGCTAAAAAAATTTATAGAGATTCATTAGATATAATATCTAAGGAAAAAAAAAATTCAGATAAACAAATAAATTTTATTTTATTCCCAGTTTTGGTTTATCTATGCTCATGCATTGAATCGAAACAAGAGGAAGGCCTTGATTTCATTAAAAAATATCAGAAAAAAGTAGATGGTGATTACTTTAAAAACTCTCCTTTAATTCAACTTGTTACTGATTTGACGATAGTATTGCGCAATAAAAATAAAGTCTTACTTGCTGAAATTAGAGAAAATGTTGAGAATTTTAAATTGACTCCCATCGAAAAAAAATTGTTAAAAAAAATATTACTTATATCGAATTCCCTTTTAGATTTAACTTCCACGATTGTTTTAGATAAAACCTCATATACCACTAATGATATAATAAACATGACCATATCAGTAAAAATTGGTGTTCTTTATCAATTATCTAAAGATCTATTTTTTGAAAACGAATTGCAAAGCATAAGGATTACTCAATTCCATTTCAAATTATCTGATAATCTTTCCATAAATAAAAAGCCTAAACTACCAATAGATATAACTATTGGTTCCGATATTGAATTAGATTTCGTGTTAAAACCACATTTTCAAATGGATGAACCTTTTATCGGACCATTTTCTTTAACATTTGAGTTGGATGAACTTCTCTATTTTGTTCATACTACAGATGTGATTAAACCAAACTTGATCTCTCCGCCTCCTTCATTAGATTTATCTCTTAAAAACTTAAGACCGCCCCTTATTGGACAAAGTTTTCCTTTAGAGGTTCTTATTGAGAATAAAAGCGAAGGGGAGGCACTTGATGTAAATATTAATATTGATTTTCCAGAAGAATTAAAAGTTATGCGCGGGACTATTAATAAACAAATATATTCTCTTAGGAAAAATGAAGAGATGAAATGGGAACTGAGTATCAAACCAACTGAAGCGGGAGATTTTACGATTATTTTCAATATTAAGTTCAATGATCCAGATCAGAATCTAATAGAATTTACACAAGAATTCCCTTATTCCATCAAGATGTGAGGAAATAAAATTTTATATTATAAGAGGTACTTTAGGCACTTGCGTTACCAACTCGCATTTTTCCTTTCCAATAATTACATCATCTTCCAAACGAATACCCCATTTATTTTCCCAATATAAACCTGGTTCATTCGTATAAACCATGTTTTCTTTCAATTTGAAGTGTTTTGGAACCTTCCAACTCATTCTCTCTCCAACATCATGTGCTTCAAAACCTAACGAATGACCTAATCCATGGAAAAATAGTTTTTCATGATCGTAACCATCTTTTGCTAAAGATTCTCTACACTTCACTCCTGGGAGGTAATTAGGGCTTCCATCAATCATATAGTCATTAGCGGCGATTTTAGACTTATAAAGAGCATGATAGGCTTTCTCAAATTCTTCGGTTGGCTTGCCCATCCAATAGGTCCAAGTGATATCCGAACATATTTCATCTATCTTTAATCCCGTATCGATCAAAAGCACTCCTGGTTCAATTTTCTTTGTAGAAGTATTATGATGGGGATCCGCAGAATTTGGACCTGTTGCAACTATTGATGGAAATGCTATTTTTCCAATTTTCATATATTCATATTCTAATTTTGCTCGGATATCATTTTCTGTCATCCCCACTTTTACCCAATTAGGTAAATCGTCTAACAATTCCATTGTAGCTTTACATGTATTTCTTAAATCTTTTAACTCTTCAGGTGTCTTAACACTTCTTAATTTATAGATAATAGGCGCTGCTGAAATTAATTTCGTTTTAGGACCTAAATTTTTTATTGAAGTATAATCACCTACACGAAGATAATCAGCATATGAAGTACCCTCAGCATCTAAAACATTTTCTCCAAAATTGAGAGCAATTTTGGAATTCTTTAAAATTCGTGTCAGAAATGTTTCCAAATCACCAAATGAATTGTAAGATTGCACTTTTGCATTAATTCCTTTAGATTCAAGAGTTCGTTTTATCATTGGAGCTTCCATGGTCACAGCCATTACTTCATGCTGACCATTTGCTGCAACATAAATATAATGCTTAGCATGGGATTCTACACCTAACATGAATGAGCTATTTATATCACTATCTTCATTACAGATGATTAACCAACCATCTGTTTCTAACTCTTTTAGAATTTGACTTGCTTTTTCAAATTTATCCATAATTGAAATAATTTTATGATTTTTAATTAAGTTTTTCAAATTGAATCCAAGTAGATGTTAAGACTATGCACATTAAACTTAATTAACCTAAATTTTATATATCTCTATATTAAACTTATTATGAAGTATTATGAAATTAAAAGTTAAAGTAATGAATTATGAACCTGGAAATAGGAAAGATGTTATCATAAATTACGATGATTCATTAGAACTAGGACAAAAAGCAGGAGATAGAATAAGAATTAAAAATATTAAATCAAAATCCATCGAGAATAAATATTGGGTAGCTATTTTAGAAATTGATCACTCGAATTCAATTGTTAAACCGGGAGAAATAGGGTTGTCTTTAGATTTACTAAATGAAAAAAAAAATATTAAAGAAAATATGATGCTTTCCATCAAGCCTGCTGATCCTCCGGAATCATTAATGTTTATCCAAAAAAAAATAAAAGCAAGCAAACTTGCAGTGGAAGAAATAAACAAAATTATCAAAGATGCTGTTTCAGGTTCATTATCAAGAATTGAATTAGCTGCTTTTATTACGGGTGTAGCTATAAATGGGATGGATCACGATGAAATGACTGCTTTAACTCTTGCAGAGGCTCGGAGTGGGAAAATATTCAACTTCGGAACTGATGTTTTTGATAAACATAGCACGGGAGGAGTACCAGGGAATAAAGTTTCATTAATTATTGTTCCGATTGTTGCAGCGGCTGGTTTAATGATCCCTAAGTCATCTACTAGAGCAATAACATCACCTTCAGGGACAGCAGATTCTATGGAAGTATTGGCACCTGTTGCATTTGAATATGATAAACTAAAAGAAATCATTTCTAAGGAAAATGGATGTATTATTTGGGGAGGGGCACTTAATACCGCTCCTGCAGATAATATTCTCATTGAAATTGAACGTCCTTTGCACATGGATCCTATTGGACTTATGATACCTTCTATCCTTACAAAAAAACTTTCATTAGGTGTGAAAAAGCTTGTTTTAGACATTCCTTGTGGTCCTGGAACAAAATTTCCTACAGCACATAATGGGAAAGAATTTGCTTATACTTTCAAAGAAATCGCAAAAAATGTAGGTATTGAAGCAGAATGTGCCTTAACATTAGCACATCAACCAATAGGTCATACTATTGGTCCCGCATTAGAAGCAAAAGAAGCCCTTACGTTACTCATGGATTATTCTGCTGGTCCGAACTCTTTAATTGAAAAATCTACAGATTTAGCGGGAATTTTACTTGAGATGGGAGGAAAAGCTCAAAGGGGCATGGGGCAAACTTTAGCAAAAGAAATCTTACGTTCTGGAGAAGCTTATGAAAAGATGGTTAGAATAATTGAAGCACAGGGAGGAAATCCCGATATTCAACCACAAGAAATAGAAATTGGTCCTTATGAAAAGGAGTTCTATGCCGTTAAATCGGGTCATATAACTGAAGTAAATAATAAACTGATAAACCAAATAGCTAAAGCTGCAGGATGTCCCTACTCCAAAAGCTCTGGCGTGGAAATATTTAAAAAGCAAGGTGCAAGAATAGAAGAGGGGGAAATTGTTTTAAAAATATATGCAGATACCCAAACAAAACTAAAGAGAGCAGAAAAAATTTATAATTCCACTGGAGGACCTATAATACTAGGTGGGATGATGATAGAAAGGATTTAAGTTAATTATATCTAAGAAGTATAACTAATGAATTCAATAAATGCCTTTCACTCCGACTGCAATTTTAAATGATGTTAAAAGCGGTGATTTAGATAAAGCATCTGCTGTAGAATTATTAACTACAATTATTGAAAATTCAGAGAATATCCAAACACGGTTGGAAAGCATTAAAGCTTTAGCAGAAATAAAAGAAAATTCTAAGAAATTATTCATATTTTTAGAGAATTTATTGATTTCAGATAATAATGAGAGAATAAGAATTCAATCAGCTAAAATATTATCCAAGTTATACATTGATCAAGCTATTCCACCAATATATTGGGCATTACAAAATGAAAAATCCCTATTAGTTCAGATAGCTATAATTAACACTTTAGCAGAAATCAATAATGAAAAAACACGGTCAATTTTAATTAAAAAAATCAATGAATTTCATAAAAAAAAGTACAACTATAACCTAAAAGAAATAATTGAAAAACAAGATTTAAAGAATTTGAATAATATTGAGTTGGCTGAAATTCTAATAAATTATCTTGTAATTTCTTCATTGAAACTGGAATTTGGGCGTGTGATATTCTCTCTCAATAAGAATGGCACCATTGCGGATTTAGATTTATCGAATGTAGCTTATCATGGATTAGGTTTGAATCAGTTATTTAACTCACTTGGAGCAATATTATCTCTCTCCTTTCTAAAGCGTTTGGATTTGAGTAATAATCATTTAAAGACAATTCCAGAAATAATAAATAGAGCGTATCAACTGGAAAAATTGGATTTGAGTTACAATGACATCGATAATTTGCCAAATTCCATTTCAGCCTTCACAAAATTAAAAATGCTTAACCTAAAATCTAACAGTTTAAAAAGAGTTCCTGAAACCATTAATAAATTACAAAATCTTGAAACATTAATTCTAAGAGATAATCTTCTTAACACGATTCCTTTTTCTATTGGTAATCTAAAAAAGCTAAAATTGATTGATTTACATCATAATCAAATGAGAACTTTTCTAATAAACACGGATAGTTTGGGGGCTTTAACTCAACTTGAATTAGGATGGAACAAATTTAACCATATTCCAGATACTATAAAAAATGTGAAATCATTATACAGTTTAAATTTCGAAAATAATCTAATTAATGAAGTGCCCATTTGGTTTGATACATTAAAAAATTTAAGACAATTTTCAATCCATGATAATCAATTAAAAGACCTTCCTGGTACTTTCAGTTCATTAGAGCAATTAGAGATTCTAAATTTTAGAAATAATCATTTTCAAATAATACCTGATTGTATCTCATATCTTAAAAATCTAAAATCTCTAAATTTTAGTTGGAATAATATCAAGGAAATACCTAAGTGGATAGATTCTCTAAAATCTCTTGAATTATTGATTTTATGGGGTAATCAAATAGAGCGTATTCCAGATGAAATCGAATCTCTAATAAATCTGAAAACTATTTATCTTAACTTTAATAAATTTACAGATACACCGAAAGAAATAGAAATATTACGGAGTAAAGGGGTAACTGTTAATATATAATTCTAATTACTTATTATTATGAGAGTATCTGAAATTCTAATTCATCCGGAAAAATGTGTCGGTTGTCGAATCTGCCAGCTGACTTGTTCCTTTCTATATAATGAAAAATATTCCTTGGCGCTTTCTCGCATTAGATTACATGATATCTATGGATTAACACCAAAGATCGATTTTTCAGAAGAATGCAATAAATGTGGGCAATGTGCACGTTATTGCTTATATGGGGCACTAGAAATTATTGAGGTGAATGAAGGATGAACTGGTATGGATATACAGGAAAAATACTAGACATTAATCTCACAGATCAAAAAATTTCAATTCTGAAAGAGAATCTCCAGGATGTTAAAAAATTCATTGGGAGTATTGGCATGAATTTCTTTCTTGGAGTCGAAAGAATGAGACCTAAAACGAATCCATTTTCTGCTGATAATATAATTGTACTTGGTACTGGACCAATGGTAGGTACTATAATGCCAGGAGCATCCAGAACTTCCGGACTCTCAAAATTTCCTGCTACAGGTGCAGTTGCTAGTGTTTGTGGAGGGATGAGTTTTGGATTTCATTTAAAGCAAGCAGGATACGATCATGTAATTTTAACTGGAAAAGCAGATAAACCAACATATCTCTTCATATTTGATGATCATATCGATTTAATTGATGCAGATAAAGTATGGGGGCTCGATATTGTTCAAACGACAGATTTAATGTGGAAGAAATATGAAGATTGTGGAGTTATCGCAATAGGACAAGCAGGGGAGAATAAAGTATTTGGGGCACTCACGTTAATTGATAAAACCTCAACATTTGGTAGAGGTGGCTTGGGGGCAATAATGGGATCAAAGAACTTGAAAGCAATCGTCGTTAAAGGTACTAAAGGAATCGAAATCGCTAACCCAAAGCAATTCAATAAATTATATGTTAATTTTATTGATAGAATTCGCAAATATCCTCAGAGAGATTCATGGATTGAACTTGGAATGTTGAGAAGTTTACCTGTTGGAATGATATTAAACGCAAAAGGAGAAAAAAAGAAAGCAAAGCAATGCAGCGATCGTAATTATCTTAAAAATATAAAGAAGAGAAGAATAGGATGCCCCAGTTGCCCAATGGCTGATAAAGACATCCTCGAGATAAGAGAAGGAAAATTTACGGGGCTATTGAATTATACTTCATCCATCATTAATCCCTTTTTAATGTTTACATCTGATGGATTGAGCTCTTATGATGAAGCAGTTAAAATTTTTGACATAATAGGGCGATATGGACTAGACTCGCTTACAATTACCTCATTATTTGACTTCATATCAAATATGATCGACTTAAATTATCTTTCTGATAAAGATTTAGGATTTGAGTGGAAAAAGGACTTTAAGACTTATGAACATTTAATTGAGATCATAGCACATCGAAATGGAATAGGGAATATACTTGCTGATGGATGGAAAGGAATTGCAAGTATCAAAGAAAATTTGGAAGAAGAAATGCTCATAGTAAAAGGATTAGATGTAGTTTTTGAACCAAGATTTTTGAAGCTAGGAACTATGGAGTTTGAGCAAATAGTGAATCCAAAAGGGGCACATGTTGCTTCAGGAGGATCTCCAACTTATGTGGGTGCAGGAGGGGGATTAGAAAAGATGACATCGCATTTTAACCGAATGGGAATCCCCGAGAGTGCTATAGATAGGTTATTTCGACCACCCAAAAAAGAGATGGGTATAAACGTTGGGAGATTAACCCGGTATTCAGAGGATTGGTATACAATATTGACATCATTTGGACTATGTGCTAGAGCACAAATGAATAGATTTTATAGTTTAGAGCTCATTACATCTTTTTATAATGCAATAACTGGCTTAAATTTAAGTGTTAATGAAATAAGAATTGCAGCGGAAAGATCATGGAATCTCATGAAATTGATGAATGTTAGGGAAGGTTTTTCTCGACAAGATGACGCTTTCCCTAAAAATTGGTTTAAATCTTTGAAATACGGTGAAAATGAACTTGAATTATACGATTTCTATGGCAATGTAAAAATTAATAGAGATATTGCCGAGCAATTACTAGAGGATTATTATGATGAACGTGGTTGGGAAAAAGAAACTGGGATACCATCCACATATAAATTAAAAGAACTAGATTTAACGAAATATATCTTGTAAAATCTAATTTTACCTTTTTGATAAGTAAAAAATTAATGAAATGAACCCATATACATAATAGTCTCAAAGGATTTTGAATTAGAATGACCTTTTCTCCCACAAAGATTTATGAAGATTACATTAACAACAAGACTGATAAGATTACCGCTATAGATCAATTTATATCAATAATTGAAGATAGTGATAGCATTCTTGTTAGATTTGAAGCTATCACAAAATTAGGGCAAATTGGAGCATTAGAGGACCGAATTTTTAGTCTATTAGAAAATTTATTAATCTCTGATTCTCATGAAATCATAAGAAATGCGGCAGCGAGTGTTTTAAGAGTTAATTTCCTAAATAAAACTTATGAACCAATTAAATGGGCTTTTAACAATGAAGTTTCAATAATCCCTTTAATAACAATAACTGATATTTTAGGTCACATATCCAAAGATGATGCAAGGTCATTATTATTAGAGAGATTTAACAAAATTGAGAAAAGTTCATTTAGAAAGGAAATAGATAAGTTAAAGAAAAACAACACTATTTCTAATTATTCCAATTTGGAACTTTCGGAATTTTTGATTAATTTCTTCATTATTAAGGAATTGGAAAAGAAATATGGACATATTAATTATAAAATAAAAGACTGTTTAGTTTCTGAATTAGATTTATCAGATGTTAGTAGCCATATTTTTGGTTGGAACGTTTTAATTAAGTTTCCTGAATATCTAGTCCATTTAAGAAATTTAAAGAAATTAGACTTGAAATTTAATCGATTAACACGGATTTCAAATTCATTAGGATCCCTGAAATCATTAAGATATTTGGACTTAAGCTATAATAAAATAAGTAATCTTCCAGATTCTATTGGTTCTTTAAAATCATTAGAATATTTGAATCTAAAATACAACAAGCTGAAGAATTTACCTTCCTCGATAAATAATTTAAAAAATCTTAAAACACTAGATCTTAGATCAAACCGTTTAAGCTCCATACCGAAATCAATGAAATACTTATCAAAATTAGAATTTCTTGATCTCCACGGAAATATCCTTGAAACATTTCCAAAGAGTTTAAAAGGATTAAAATCAATAAAAGTTTTAGAATTAGGTTTAAACAATATAATCAATTTGCCAAAAAGTATAAAATCTCTAAAATCACTTAAAAAGTTAAGTTTAGCAGGGAATAAGTTAAATAAACTTCCAAATTGGTTTAAAAATCTCAAGAATTTGGAAGAATTACAATTATATGATAATAATTTAGTTGAGTTATCTAAAAACATCGGAAAACTTCAAAATATTGAAATCATTTTGTTATGGAATAATAATTTGACATCTTTGCCTGATTCTTTCCAAAAATTACATAAATTGAAATCATTAAATTTAAGCTGGAATAAATTCCAAACTCTCCCAAGTTGGTTAGGTTCTCTAAAATCTCTCGAGATATTGAATCTTTGGGGAAATCACCTGGAGGCTATTCCCGAGTCTTTAACTCAGCTTGAAAATCTAAAAATCTTGGATTTAAATTTTACCTCGATTGTAGAAATTCCTGATTTTTTAAAATCCCTAGAAAGAAAGGGATTAGTAGTCTACAAATAAATTGAAATATTTTGCTTTTTTTAGCTACTTGATATTTGAAATAAAATTCTTTCCTATTCATAATGGGCCCTATAGCGCCTGATAAAATTTTAGAGAAATTTAACGATCAACGTATAGATAAAAAGTCTGCTTTAGAACAACTAATTACATTAATAGAAAATAGTAGATCGTTTAAAGAACGCATAAAATGCATCAAAATACTTTCAGATCTTTGGAAAATAAATGAAAAGATAGCCTCTCTCTCTGAGAATATATATAACTCTTTTGAGAACCTTTTGATTTCAGATTCTAATGAAAACATTAGAAATGCGGCTGCAGTATTTTTAAGTTCGAATTTTAACGATAAGGTTTATAAACCAATGAAATGGGTTCTTCACAATGATGATTCCCACTTAGTCTTAGAAACTGTTTTAAAATCTCTTATTAAATTTTTATTGGATCTTAATAAAGAAAACTCCAAACTAACAAGACTATTTTTGGAACAAGAACTGAATGATATCATTGATCAAGATTTTAAAATTAAGTTTAAGATTTACCTTCAAACAACTTCACAAAAAAATTCAATTTCCGATGATATAGCTATTTTAATGAATTATTTCTCATTAACATACCTTAAAAAGGTAATTTGGCGATTAAAATATGAAATTACGGATTGTAGAGTCACAGAGTTAGATTTTATTTTTAAAAACTTATCCTCAGTTCCTGAAGCAATAAGAAATCTGACTTCTTTAAAAAAATTAACATTACGCTATGATCAAATAACACAACTGCCAAATTGGATAGGAATGTTAAATGATTTAGAATACCTAAATCTTAATGTTAATAATATAAATCAATTACCGATATGTTTTGGTAACTTAAGTTCTTTAAAAGAACTATATTTATGGAAAAATGAGTTAACACACTTACCAGAATCTTTTTGTAATTTAAGTGAGTTAGTTATATTAAATCTTAGATTAAATAATATAACATGCTTGCCTAAAGATTTTGGAAAATTAACTAAACTTAGAGAGTTAAATCTCCATGATAACAACCTAATAACCATTCCAGTATCTATATCAAGGTTAAAATCTTTAGAACTTCTAAATTTGAGTTGGAACAAAATTACTACTCTGCATGATGCAATCGGACACTTGACATTACTTAAAGATTTTGATTTGGAAAGAAATGAATTACGTGAACTTCCAACGTCAATAAGTAAGTTAACATCATTAACCTCACTAAATCTTAAAGATAATAAATTAAAATATATTCCAGAGAATTTCAAGCTTTTAAAAAATTTACGATACTTGAATTTATCACAAAATGAACTTATTTCTTTACCAAGTTCACTAGCTTCTCTCACTAATCTAGAAGAACTCTATATAGGAGGAAATAAATTTTCAACAACGCCAAAATGTTTTAAAATATTAGAAGATAACGGTATAAAAATCTCTTATTGAGCCAAGTATAATTGCTTTATTTCATCAACTGTTGTAGCATCTTCTGGACCTTTTTCAGTTCGAATCCGTTGAAATACAGGGAATCTTAAAGAATATCCCAAAGAAGGAAACTTATCGCTTATGGTAATTTCATCCCCAATGATCTCAATCACAACATTAGGAAGAAACCATTGATCGGGAATATCTTCGCAACTGACTTCTTTTGGTTTTTTATCGACTTCATATTGTGCCATCTCTTTTTTCAAATTGTCCATTATTTCATCTGTCCATCCAGAGGCTATGCGAGTAAATGCTTCATACCTATTATTTAAAGGATCGTACACGGCTCCAATATAAGTACCATAGACTCCTTTTCTTCGCCCCCGTCCATAAAATGCGCCCACCAGTACTACATCAACAGAATCCTTCAATTTCCCGCCTTCTAAGCCTTTCATTTTAATCCAGAGAAAACCTCTATTTCCTGCTTGATATACCGAATCTTCCTTAATTGATTTTGCAATGACGCCCTCATTTCCCTTTTCCCTCGCAACTTGAAAGAATTCCAATAATTCCTCAGTTGATTGAATCAATTTTGATTCTACTAACCTAATTTGATCCCTTTCAACAATGATTTCCTCTAACTTACTTCTTCGTAAGGGAAATGCTTTGTCAATATATGATTCATTCTCTAATAGCAGGATATCAAATAAAAATAAGCTAACGGGAATCTCTTTTGATATATCTTCGACATCATATTTACGTCGACGTCTACTGAGGACTTGAAATGGAAGCATTTTTTCATAAAACACATCCATTGCAACAACTTCTCCCTCTACGATTACCTTATCTGCTTTGACATTTTGTATTACAAATTCGCATACATCGGGATATTGATCTGAAATTTCCAGCAATCTTCTGGAAAATAATTTTACTTTATTGCCAACTTTATGAATTTGAAGCCTTTCACCATCTAATTTATATTCTGCTTTAAATGGTGATCCCAATTTTTCTATGATTTCTCCATAGGGAACTCGAGATGCGAGCATACTCCTTACAGGTACTCCAATACTTATGTTAACCTTTTTAATAGCATCCATGCCTTCCTCAACGAGCAATTTTGTAATTTCTCCAAGATCTGGTTTAAGATTATATGCTCTTTCAATAAATTCTCGATTATCCTTATCACCTGTAAGACCCATTGCTAATCCGTCAAGGATTGTAAGTGTAGATACACCAACTCTCAAAGTAGACGTAATAATGCGCAATAGATATTTTATTTCTAAAGCAGAGCATTCTCTCATGAGGCTTCTAAGAATTCCTAATTTTTTATCTTGAGAACCAGCTCCTTCTGTTATCGACATTTTTTGAAGTGCAGAATATATTTCATGAATTTCAAGGGACTTCTCAATTTTTTGCGAGTCTTCAGAGAAATCAAACAAGGAGGTTTGTCTTTTTCTCTTTGATAAGACGTATTCAGCCGTTAATCCGATATCTCCTTTTTTTATTAAAATTTCTTTTATCTTACTATTCTGCACTCCTGAATGTAAGGATAATGCTTCTATTATCATTTTTTCAGCGATCCCTATTTTTGGAGCTTGTTTAATATTTGAAACCAATTTTCCTTGTAATAAATAGACAATTTTATCTAAATCCTCGAATTTTCCAGACTTTTTTAATTTTTGGAAGAATTCTGATAAAATTTCAATCATTTCAAGCCTTTTACTAGTACTTTCTAACCGTGAAAATAGTTCAGCTAAATCCTTGAATTTCAATTGCCTCATCTTAATAATAATCGATGTAAATTTTCATATTATTAACAAAAAGTAAGAAAAAAAGAATTATAAAATTAAACAATTAATTGGGAAAGAGAGACGAATTTTTTTTGAATTTCCAATTTCACATTAGTCGAAATCCCTTTAAATGAATCGGGTGAAAATGAGATCTTTTCTCCTTCTGACACTTTAAAAAGACATATTGGACCATCCATCATCTCCACGGAATAACTACCATCATTTTTTTTTGAGACCCAAATATCATCATAATGGTCTAAAATTCCTGCTAATACAAAACCAATTTTTGCTTGCAATGCTGGAGCTAAAGTCTCTTCATGTGAAGGCAATTTACCCTCAGTTGGAGTGGGTTTTGTAATAATTGGTGTATCAGTAGATACATCATATTCACTGGAAGGTTTAAATATAGTTTTTACCTCAGGATGATGCGGTTCTTTTACAATTGGTTTTGGCGCTTCTTCCTCAATGGATTTTATTGGGGGTTTGGTTTCATTAGCTATTGCTTTTTCTTCAATGGGTTTAGAAATTGAAGGCTTTTGTTGAATGGGTTTAGATATTAAGGGTTCAGCATCATTCATTTGAAAAGTAACAACATAATTTTCCAATTGTTTACTTTCCCGATTTAATAATTTCTCTAAATTACCATATACCTCATCGGTAGCTGGATCTCGCCCAATTTTTCTCTGATCTATTTCCATAATTTGTTTAAGATCTCGACCTATGATACTTTTGCCAACAGTATACCCATGACCCTTGAGTGAATCTGCTTGTCTAAGAGCAGTTCTTCTGGCTACTAATCCTTGCTTAGAACCATGCCACAACCAAACAATCTGATTCGATTCATCCAAAATTATAATAGATCTCTCATCAGTTAAATTGTTTTTGTTCCATTCGATTGGTTCGCTAACACCACCCTCAAGAACGTTAAACATTAATGCGTAAGATGTAATGACAATCTCAACTCTAACTGTTATTTCAATGTAATATTTATAAAACAAATAGTGGTCTCACATTTAAAAATTGAGTTTTCCGAAAAGGATAAAAATTAAAATCTAATATTTCATTAAACAAATAATACTCATTTTCAAGAATATGAGATGGCAGTCTTCGATAAAAATATTTAGGTTGATTGTATGGAAATCGAGAATTTATTTAGAGAATCATTAAAAAAATATGCCGTATATGAGCCCGTTGAACGATTAAATGAAGAAGATTGGGTAATATTAAACTCAAATGAAAATCCTTATCCTCCTATCCCAGAAATATTAAAAGACATAAAAGATGCTATAGATAATTCGGAAGATTTAAACAAGTATCCCGATCCTTTAGCTTTAGAAGTACGAAAAGCAATCCTTAATCAATTATTACGAGATAAAAATACATTAACAAATCGCAATACGGTGTTTATTGGTAATGGAACCGATGAAATTTTTGATATTCTTTTTAAAGTGTTCATTGAACCTGGAGATGAAGTCATAATTTTTTATCCTACATATGGATTGTATAAAGTATTAGCTAACCTATATAACGCAAAGATCAAGGAAATTAAGCTAACTGAAGATTTTTCAATACCAGATGAAATTTTTAAAGAAAGCGGCAAATTAATTTTTATAAATTCACCAAATGATCCCAATGGTCGATCATTCGATAATGAGATTATTGAAAAAATTTGTAATTCCTATTCTGGTATTGTTGTAGTTGATGAAGCTTACGCAGATTTTGGAAGTAAATCTTGTCTTTCACTTCTAAAAAAAGTCGATAATCTGATTGTTTGTCGCTCTTTTTCAAAAGGTTTTTCTCTAGCTTCCTTGAGGATTGGTTATGCTTTAGCTGATGCGAGAATTATTAAAGAAATGAACCGTGTCAAACTCCCGTTTAATACTAATTATCTTGCACAAATTGCAGCTCTTTCTTGTATTAAACATCGAGATAAAGTATATGAACAAAATAAAAAAATACAATCAGAACGAAGTAGGTTAACTGAAGAACTATCAAAATACAATGGAATATCTGTTTTACCATCTGATGCTAATTTTATATTTATTAGGTATGAAGACCAATCAAAAACTCTTAAATTTTTATGGGATTTAAAGGAACATAAGATTTTAGTAAAACATTTTAGTATGCCTAATCTTTATAACTATTTAAGAATAACAATTAGTACATCAGAGAACAACAGCAAATTTTTAACGGCATTTCATGATATTGCTAACGAGTATCTATGATTTCTTTTAATAATAAAAACTAAATATTTATTATCCATGATATTATTTATTATTCGATTATAACTATACAAACTATATTGTTTTAATCTAGTGGGGTTGACTTGATATTCCTAATCAATTATTTGGAGTTCCAAAAGATAATATAAAATGTCAGAATTGTGGATACGTTGTCATTAAACCTTATCCTACCGATAAACTCTGCCCCAAATGTAGTAAGTTTTTGCCCGGTTTATATGAATATGTAGATGAAAGAAATGTTCAAAACATAAAACCTCAACCTAAAACTTTTGAAAAGAAATCAGTAGTTGCATCAGAACGATTTCAAGGTAAAGTGCGAGTTAAACGAGAAAAAACCAAATTTTCCTTTGAGGATGACAGAATTCCTCTTAAAGGAGATGAAGAATATCTTAAACTATGTGGAATCACCTCCACAGAGAGAACACAACTTTTTTGTAGTAATGAGAAATTCGTCTATTTATTGGAGTTAACTAATAATCTTGATAATATAGCTACGAGTATATTGGGAGGAGAATTAGATCAGATGCTTCTCATTACTGCAGATGGAGAGGAAGATAAATGTCAATTCTTTGTAAAGAACGAAATAATCTACATTATTTACGGTAAGTTTCCAGACAAAAAAGGTAAGTATTTTCTGGAACAAATGGCTAATTTTTATGGAGAATTAGTTCGTGATAAAGATGTTAATAATCTAAATAAATTAGAGAAACACGAAATCGATCGAAAGTTTGGAGCACAGATTCGAGCTATTATTAATAAATATATACAATTACATGATGTTTTTTCAGATCAAGAAATCCCTTTTGTGGAAGATAAACTCCGTATTGACTATTTGGGATTATCCTCAATGTCCATTGGAGTTATATCGTTACTTTTAGGAAACGAGTTAGGTCTTAAATTTCCTGGAGAAACTGAAAGTCTTGAAGAAGAAAAGGAAATGATCGAGTCATTATTAACAGCAAAAATAGAAGCGATTGCAGCTAATACTTTAGGTAATACTGGAGCATACCCTCGTTGGATTGCCGTAAAGTTAGGATTTCAAAATTATAGGTTTTTAACATTCAAAAAATACAAAAACGATTTTTTTCTCTACCTGTTATCTGAAGGGAATCTAGAGAAATTAAATATAACAGAAGATTATTTGGATGTTTTTATAGAGCATGTTATTGATACACCTTTTTCTGGTACCTTAAAACCTTTTAATAGACTAAAAAAGACTTTAGATGAGATGTTAATAAAACACAACCGATTTTTCCAATAATATGACAATATTCACCCCATCAAAGATATATGAGCAATATCTTCAAAATCTTTTAGATAAACGAACTACAGGAGAATTTTTAACTGATTTCATAGAAAATTCTGATGATGATACGTTACGAGTTTCTGCTTTAAAGTATTTTGAAAAGTTGGGACTGAATGATTCATATTTTAAGATATTGGAACAGTTAGTTATATCAGATTCAAGCCAAACGATAAGATTATTTGCAATAGATATGATTCGGGAAAAATTCTTACATAGAGCTCTTCATTTAATTAATTGGGCAATCCAACATGAAAATTTTTATGCTTGTCAAGTATCATTAATAAAGACTTTAAAAGAAATTCAAGATGATTGTATAAAACCTTCTTTCATCAATTACCTAAATCAACTTTTAAATGAATCTAATGAAGAATGGGATTTTATGCAAAAATATGATGTGGTAATAAAAAAACTCTTGAAGCACGAGGTATCATACTTCACACAAAACCAACTGGCAGACATTTTATTAAATTACATTACAATTCTTGGACTCTCTCTTTCCTATCAATACCTCTCTTATGAAATTAACGAAGAATTAGGTGTGGTAACTCAATTAAATCTTTCAGATTTAGAACTTGAAACTAGAGGATTACCTTTTGGATGGAAATATAACATAGAATCAATAAAAGAAATAAAGGGATTGTTAAATCTAACTTATTTGAAGAAACTTAACTTAGCTAATAACAATATAAGCACTATTAAGGATTTAATGCAATTAAAACGATTAAGGACATTAGACTTATCCAATAATAAACTGAGTAATGAAATTGAGATAGAATACTTGAAAAACATGCTATCACTTCAATTAATTGATCTGCACGATAATTTGATTGCAGAGAAAGTCAACATTTCAAAATTCAGACCTGGAACCAGAGTGATATTAAAAACATCTTTACAAGAACTAGAGGAAAAATTCGAACAAGGATTGCTTTAAAACTGAATAAAAAAGAAAAAATAATAATTATTCTATTAATTGGGTCTTTCCACTACCCCATACACCAAGTGCTTTTCCTAATTCTTCGTGATCTTTTGCTACTTTGCGAATATCTAATCCTTGCATAACTGCATCAATTGCCTGCCTGAAAGCTTTAGCACCAGAGATTGGACCATCTGGGTGACTATGGATTCCACCTCCACTTCCAATAAGAATATCAGTACCTGCTTCTTTTATACATTTCTCTACCATACCTGGAGTAATTCCTCCTGAAGGCATTGGCAGTGTTGGCTTTATGTGTTGAAATGGGTATCTTAATGCCTTTAAGTTTTGTTCATATCGTTCATCCAAAATCTCTGCTTTACCATATGGAGCAGGGATTACAACTGAATCTGCCCCACAAATCCTTGGGAATTTAGCAAGCACCAGCATGCTTGTCAATCCAGTCCACGGACTGCCTATATAAGCTCCAGCAAAATCCATGTGTCCTAATACAGGGACTTTTATAGACGGATCTTTGGTAACTGCTCTTAATGCTTCAAAACCAGCGGTTAGATAATTAATCATCAAGGCATTTGCCCCCAACTCAATCATCTTATCAGCATACTCAAACATTTCTGGTAATTGGCTCGTGATATTTATTGTATAAAGTGTTTTTTCTCCCTTCTCAGAATCAGCTTTATCAATGCTTTCCATTACAGCGGTAATTCTATCTTCCAGTCTGTTAAATGAAGGATTGGAAATTAACTCATCATCTTTTACAACGTCACATCCTCCTACAGCTGCTTGATAAACTAAATCAGCAGCAACTTCACATGTATGGCCTGTACAAGGTTTAACCATGTTGTTCAACATTGGTCTTTCGGGGACTTTCAGAAGTTTTCTAATTCCATCTATGCCAAACTTAGGTCCTTTAAAATCTTCTAAATAAGCTTTTGGAAATGCTAAATCTACGAGCTTTAATCCGTGTGTAATACTGATATTTCCAATTACAGATGTTAGGAGCATGGGTATTCCGTCTCCTTTTATATTTATTATTGGAAAACCAATTTGAACAAAATATAATCTCTCTTTCAGATCGTCCTTTGAGGGTAATATATATTCGTATGTTGGAATTTCATATACACCAAGTACCCTAGCAACATGAGTCTTTCTTACTTCTTCAGTTTCTGCGGGAACTCTTACCCAAGTGCCTGTAGATTGTTCAATAGCTGCAAATCGTGATAGGTAATTAACATTCATTCCTCTTGGTCTTTTGATGATATAACTAGCAATAATATATTTTTCTAAGTCAATACCATCTAAACCAATTGCTTCAGGTGTATCTAAATATTTTTCGCAACTTTTTTCCATAATTTTCACAAATTTTTTTTTAATTTCAAGAATGATTTACGATATATAAATTTCGCGATTAAGAGAAAAATTCTTCTAATTTTAGAAAAACTTAAATCCTTTTAATTATACACTTTATATATACATATATTAGCTGAATCATGTTATGACAGAAAAACATGACCCTTTTATTGACTATGCTTCATATCATACAATTTCAGATTTTACTGATTTATCCATAGCAGATATTATTACACTTCAATTTCTTACGCGTTATTCTAATCCTGTTGTAAGACACACTTTATTTAATGAAGTAAAGCAGTTTATTGAATTTAAAGAAAAAGTTGTCGAAATTAAAGATAAAAGCTTGCCATCACCAGCCTCAGAGAAATTCTATAATTTCATTAATTTATCTAAAAAACTATCCACTGGCAGTTTTTACTATAGCTTAGATAAGTTAGAAAAGAGGGGATTATTAACGTCTAATGGCAAAACTGGAAAAGTTTCGATAAATCCGACTCAATTTACGAATTATGTTCCTCAATTGTTGTTAAAATTCTTGATAAACAATAATATAATGGACTCAAATGAATATCGAGATGATTTTTTCAAGAAAATGTTATCTAAAATTGAAAACAGCCATTTTGATAGAATTCTATCTATCTGGTTATCAGAATATGTTCCTTTATCTATCGCAAATCAGCTCTCTGACTTTACAAAAGAAATGTATATTCTTTCAAAAAATGAAATAGATAAATCTAAAAATTATAAAAATAGAGTTAAATATCGATATACTGAAATTATTGGAGGACTTTTTCGTGAACGCGAGGATTTTTTTGATGCAAGCTTTATTCCGGTATATAAAAAGAATCCTAAGTTTTACAATATGACACGAAATAAAATATTAAAGGAAATTATCAGAGTTACTAAACCTAATGGATACATAATTCTAGTATCAATAGCAGATATTAAAATATCCGAAAATCTTTTTATAAACGAGTTAATTAAGCTTTATAAAGCAGCGTATATTAATCGAACATTTACGGTAGAGGAATTATATAAAGATATGAGCGAAGTAGGTTTAAATAAAATTGATGTTTTTGAACATCAAGGGTTTTTAATCGGGATTGCAAAAATCCCATCTTAAATTTTTATGATTAATTGGAAAAAAAAGGAAAACAAAAAATAAAATAAAAATTATTCTTTTAATTTTGGTGCGGATTTAAGAGTCATGTAGGTGTCTTCAAGCACGGTAAGGTATTCGACCAATACTTGGTCTGCCTTGGATTTTCTCTCGTATTCCGCCTTGATGACATTCAGCAAATACTTGGGAAATATCAAATCGAGATGGAAATCAGACAAGAGCGCGTAATATTCGTTATTCATCTCATCTTGAAAGACTTGTA
>CAZOYD010000022.1:0-50168 GCA_964583985.1 uncultured archaeon | reverse complement strand
CTCTAAAAGAAACGTATGATTTCATATTGTCGGGCTTGGAAGTTGATTATTATCCCGAAAAGGAAACTCAATTACGTGAATTCATGGATGATAATGCAAGAGAGATTGATTTCATAGCAGGAACGATACATGAATGGATACCTAATTATCCAATCACATTGAGGGATAAATTAAATGAATTAATTGAAAAAATTCCCATGAAACAAATTATAGATGAATATTTTGAAGTAAGTGAGAGCTTAATAAAGTCTAAAATATTCAAAAATATCTGTCATATTGATACTATATTTCGTTACATAAATGAAAATGATATCATTCCAGAGGATGATTGTGATGTATCTGATGATCGCGTTTTAAAATTGGGTCGATTTTGTATTGAAAATGATGTAAATATAGAATATAATTTATCTGGTCTTAGATTTCCAATTAAACGCCCTTTTCCATCAAGAGCGGTCATCTCAAAGTTAAAGGAGGAGGGTGGGAAAGTTTTTGTTGGTTCGGATTCACATTCAATAGGTTATTTTGAAAAAACGATCCCGGATCTAAAGAATGCTTATGAATTTCTTTCTTTGATTTAATTATTGAAAAAATGTGAATTCACTATGGACTTTAAAAAACTTTTGATGACAATTGACGAATGGGATCAAAGAATTATCTTGAAATATAATGGTATTGGTGGAAAACCGTTTACTTATTTCTTGCGATTTCTTTCTTTTTTTGGAAGAGAAACCATATGGATTTGCCTAATTACCTTTTATCTTTTCATATGGTATGATCCACGCATTTTTTCCTATATTTCAACCATCTTTCTTACTGGTGTTTTATTAATTGCTCCAATTAAAAAAAAAGTGACCCGATCCAGACCCTTTGAAGCCATGCCAGAGATAAAAATTTTAGAACCCGAGCCGACATCAAGAAGTTTTCCTTCTTGGCACGCTTATAATGTGATTTCTCAAGGTTTGTTATTCTCTTATTTATTTAACTCCCTTTTTCTCACCTTCATTTTTGTAGGAATTGCCTTACTTGTCTCATTCTCCAGGATACAACTAGGTACCCATTATCCGAGCGATGTTATATTTGGTTTTTTGATAGGCATCCTTGGTTTTTATTTATCAGCATTTATTTTTGCTCCAATTATGTTAAACTTTATTTCATTTTTCGAGCAGCTTGCTATTTTCGAGATTCATTATCATATCATCAATCCTTATTTACTTGATAATTTTTGGTACAGTTTTTTTGTTTTTGGAATATTCCTAATAATATTCCTTATTGCATTCTACAAAAGGATAAAAGAAATGTTTACTATCAAAGAAAAATTAGAAAAGAATTGAAGTTTAGAAATTGAGCTTTTTTTTCTTCTGAAATAGCTCTTTTAATTCATCTAATACTTGCATTCTTGAATTTCCAGGAGTAGGATTTTGAATAGAAATTGGAGTTCCGCTTTGAGCTATCTGAAAGGCACCACTCTCAATTGCTCTTAATCGACTATCGAGATTATTCAATTGTTTTGAAATGCTTTCAGATAAGCGAATAACAGCATTCATCGTTTCCTCCAATGTTTTTCCAAGTCCTTCAACTTTTTTAAGGGTGGGATTCGTGAGAGATTCAGTTGATCTCATTACGTCCTTGATATATCTCGAAAATTGAGGTTCATTTGTTATAAGGGAGTATACCGATGTTAAATAAGCCTCATAATCAAATCCATGCTGAGTCAGCAATTGATTCAAATTTTCTTTTAGCAATTCAATATTAAGCAATATCTCTTGATCCCCCTTGATATCAGGATCAAACTTATGTATGTATATCATTACAAAGGGGTTCTCTTCTAATAAGTTTAATATTTCTAAAACGTCCTCAAAATACTCAAAGGATTCAGGATATCGGTCAGGATCTTGAACATCAATTACATATATGAGTAAATCGGTTTCTAAGAAATAACTTTCTGGATTTTTTAGATATTTGTTTCGATATTGGTATTGTCCTCCTAAATCCCAAATGAATAAATCTACATCAGAATCTTTAGTTTTAATGTGTTTTCTATCTACTCCTTTAGTAGGTTGCAAAGATGCTAATTCACCAATTCCTAAACGCCCACCAAATTGAGTTAATATTGCTGTCTTGCCCGCATTATCCAATCCGATCACTAGGACTTTTTGGGATTCCCCTTTGAGATTATCTTGCTCTTCTTGAAAAGAGTTGATTATTGAACTGACCGTGATCGCTTTTTTAAGACTTTTTTCGATATCAGGATATTTTTCTCGAAGTTCTTCAATTTTAGCTTGTAATTCTTCTTGCAATTCTGCAGCTTTTATCGGATCAGTTGTATTTTCAATTTCTTTTAACGAATCAAATGGATATTCTCTATCCAACTTGGATGCGCTTTCAATATCATTGATGTCTAATAATTCCTTAAGGACCTTAGCAGTATTTTTATCCAAAAACTTGTAAGAGTATATTGGTAATTTTAAAACATCCTCAATGGTTTTTAATTTTGAAATTTTTACAGTATTTTGATCTAAGAATTTTGATATGGTATTAATTACCCTTGAAATATCGACTTCCATATAGTATAGTTAAATAGATTAAAATTTAAATTTTCACTAACTTGGGAATTTTTGATTAAGATTTAAATACTATATTTATTTTAAATACAATAATAAAGGTGAATAACGCCAAAAAGATATAATTTTAAATTCATAGCATATGCCTTCCAATTTAGATGATCAAGAATTCTTTAATGATGACGAGGATGCGGTTTGTTGTGATAACCCTAAAATTAGTGAAGAGGATGGATTTTATGTGTGCTTGAATTGTGGTTTTGTATATAGTAGGATATTAGATGATTCCCCTAGAAGAGCATT
Source organism: uncultured archaeon (assembly GCA_964583985.1). GTDB lineage: Archaea > Asgardarchaeota > Lokiarchaeia > Sigyniarchaeales > SOKP01 > SOKP01. Next base: position 47,307 of record CAZOYD010000022.1, on the reverse strand, counting down.
CACTCAAGAGGAAATTCAGAAACGTAAAAGCAATGAAAGAGTTTATAGTCCAATAGGACCCCGTACTATTATTCGAGGGAGTCGAGATGCACGTGGAACATTATTGAGTCCCAAATATAAATCCAAATTTAATAGACTTGCTAAAATTCATAGATCATTAACAACAAGTTATGAAAGAAACTTGTGGATAGCATTACCTAACTTGCAACGATTACAGAAAAGATTAGGAATTCCAGACACGGTTGCTGAAGATGCCTTGCGAATTTACACGCAGACAGTAAAAAAAAAACTAACAATGGGTAGAAGCATTGATACTTTATTAGCAGCCTCCATATTTTGCGCTTTAAGGGTTCATGGTATACCAAGAACAGTTGAAGAGATAACTAAAGTTGCTCAAATTCCCAAAAAGAAAGTTACTAAAAGCTATCGTTTGATTTTGATGGAAATTCTCCCCAATCTTAATTTAAAGGTAAAACATTTCACAGCTGATAGATATGTAGATAAATTCTATGATGAGTTGAAGTTGTCAATGAAATGTAGAAATATTTCAGTGAAATTAATAGAAAAAGCGAATCAACAAGGATTTAATTCAGCAGGAAAGGACCCGAAGGGAATTGCTGCTGCGTCTATATATATTAGTTCAAAATTATGTAATGAAAATCGCACTCAGAAGGAAATAAGCAATCTCGCACGTGTCACAGAGGTCACTTTACGGATGCGTGTAAAAGATTTGATGAAATACGTTGATATGATTGAATAAGATTTTAACGATCAAAATCAATCAAACTTTTTTCTGCTTCAAGGAGGGGAAGATATTCTAACATCTCTTCGACTTTATGTAGATAATTCTTTTCCATATTGTTTACTTTCACTTCAATGATAAATTGTAGACATTTAATGTAAAAGGCGTCCTCAACTAATTTTCTATTTAAACCTATTGATTTTAAAAATGTATTCATATTTTTTTGAATATCAATTAAAGATTCCCCTGATTTCATTAATGCTAAACCGTGCAATAATATCATTAATGATGCAGCGTTAAAGTCCTTTCTATTACTGAATGCATTAGTTAGATCAATATATTTATATCCCGCTGCTTTGAAGTTATTTTTCTCCAAATAGGATATAACAGGATTGTAATATATTCTTTTCATTTTTTCACGTTTTTCCAACAGAGTGGATCTATCATTTCGGATATCACTTACCTTCTGTTGAAGACTTGCGTACATTTGAGCTAATGAGATGGATAATATATTTTGCTTTCCAATTTCACTCCTTGTTAATGACTCGATTTTTTCTTTATCTACAAATTCTTCGGGTAGGAATGATTCAAGAAAAATTCTTTCGGATTCAAATAAAATTAATTTTTCATTCAGTAGATTTAACATAAATGGGATTAGTTCTGAAGATTTATTCTCGAACGCATAAAAAAGAAGAGGCATTAATTTTAATTCTGGAAGTTCTTGAATTTTTTCTTGATATTTCATCAATTTTTTAAGATTATCTTGAAATCTCTTTTTTACAGTAAAAGTATCTTTAGTCTTTAAATTAACAATAGTACCAAGGATCAAGCTTAGAGCAGCAATCTTCAAGAATTTCTTCTCGGCAAGTTTTGGAACGGCATTAAAGTATATCACGGAAGCATTAATATATTTCTGATTAGCAAGGTCTTCTAAAGCTAAACGCCAATATTCATTTTTCATTAACCTTCTCTTTGCTTCATCTTGTGTTTCCTTTTTTATCGCATTAGCATATGACATAAAAGTTTCTTTAACCTCCTCTGTATTCTCAGTTATTTTTTGAACGTCAGAAATAGTTTCAAACTCAAGATTTGGATATATGGTCTTTAAAGCGGAGATTTCTTCATCAAGTAAAGGTAAGCTGCTTGCAAATTGAATTGATTTTTCAAAAACTTCTATTTCTTGATATTTTTTTACATCGATAATATACTCTGCCAATGCGATAGCGAAGGGCTCAATACTATCAAATCCAGCTATTTTTTTTTTTGTATTTTCTAATAACTTTTGGCTTTCTGCAATGTTATCTTGTTTAAGTAAAAGTATTATAGCTAAAACCAAAGAGATTCCGGCAAAATTATATTCCGTGAGATTTACTAGTCTATCTATAGTTAGTATGTAGCTTTGGATGGCATTTTCCCATTTTTTTTCGGATAAATTTTCAAGGGTATTCATATAAATACGTTTCCTTCCAATTCTTTGTTTTAACTCATTTTTTTTACCATGTGATGCATCTCGAGCCATTTTTTGAATTATAAAAGCTTTTTCTTTTAATTCTTTAATTTTATCTTCTTCTTCTATTTTTTTTAGATCGATCGCTCTCACAAAGGATTCAGTTTTTTCTATCTCCTTGTTTAATTCTGATTTTAACATTTTGTTTGAAATATTATCATTTATAGCATGTGCTGAAGAAAAATCCCCAGATTTTATGTAAAAAAATACGATAATTTCGGAGATCTCATCAAAATCGATGACCTCCTCGTCAAGATAAGCGAAAGAAATATTTTCTGCTTTTTTCATTAATGTTAGGGCTTTTTGGATTCCTTCATATTCTCCTTGAGTACTTACAATACGAAGAGCTTCCAATTTAATAATTTTTATGAAAAGTTTACTAATTTCTTTAGCTTGTTCGTAGAGCATTTGATCCCTGTAAACCATCGAAAATTTTTCAATAATATCCACAATCTCCGTATAATTTGACTCTACACCATATTTATTCAACTGATCTTTGATCAACGTTTGATTTTTAATGAGATAGGCTTTCTTTTCACCCTTAGAGATCAAGTCAAAAAAATGAAAAAATTCTTGAAATTCTTTTTCTCCAAGTAAAATATCAAGAACTTTCTTTAATAGATTATCTTTTGCCTCTTCTTTTCCAATTTGTTTATAAAATGTAGCTTGTTCATTTAGTATATGAATAGCATTTGAAAATTGATCCTTCTGAATATATTCATCGACTTTCACCAAAATTTCTTCATTCAACTTTATGATGATCTGTTTTTCTTCCTTGACAAATTCTTTTACCAAGTCAAGACCTTTTAAGATTAAATCTTCAGATTCTTTTTTTTTCAGTTCCTTTTTCTTATCTTCTACCCTAGAACTTAACTCGGTCATTTTTTTTTTCAATGAACGCGAATTTAATTTGCTTGTTAGCAGCATCGAAGTTCCAAAATCTCCATCATCTAAAAAGAGCTCAATTAATTCCACTAACTGTTGGTCAATATCTGTCTCCTTCACATCATAAGAAATCCAGAGATTTTCAATTTCTTCATAGCTTTGTCTCGCAGCATGCTTATCCTTTTCTTTAATCTGTATTTCTAACATTTTTATTAATACAGATTCGAGTTTTTTAGTAAATATTTTAAGGATTTCAAATAAATCTTCTTTTTGGTAAACAGCAATGGTTCTATATAATTGATCTCTCGCAGCGTAATAATTATTATTTCCTACCAAGAAATCTGCTGCAGATTCAATTTTATCTTTTATTTCATTCAATATTTGAAGCGCTTCTTTATGATCCAGATTATTCAGGATTTTAAAAGCTTTTTCTACTCTACAAGCAGAAATCCAAGAATTAATTGCTAATTTAAAAGCTTCCTTCCTAAATTCTTCATCTTTTAATTCAATTGCAACCCATTGAGCCGATGCTAAGTATTGATTTGCAGCTTGTTCATAGTTTCGCTTGTTAAATAAACGGTTTCCTATAGTTAATTCATTTTGAGCATATAATCTCTTGAAATTTGTTGATTTCTCTTTATTTATGTCTTTTAAAATATCTGAGGCCTCTAAATATTTATTTGCTTTAGCAAAAAAATAAGCTGCTTGTTCACTAATAATTAATTTTTCTGGATTATTGAAAATATCAGCTATCATGGCTGCTTTTCTTATTGCGTGTGCAGCATAGATAAATTGATTATTCTTGAAAAAAATGTTTGCTAATTGAATAAATATAGGATATCTCATCCAGGCATTCTCGATATTTAAAGGAGTATCTCCAGAGATCATGGCTAAACATAAACAACGAAGAGCTTGATGAAAATCTCTCGGAGAAAGATTAGCAAACGCTTCTAATTCAAAATGGTTTATCCATAATCTTTCTAATAATTCATTAACTGCGAGGGGAATCACTCCATTGGGGTCGTGATAAATGATAACAGTAGGGATATTACGTTTTACGGAATATATTACCGGTATTATTGTTTCAAAATAATTTGTTTCTTCTTCTTTCATTGGATTAAGGAAATAAATGATCCCATCAACTATAGGTAATATTTCATCATAATCTGCTCCAATGAGATCAACGATTACGTCTACTTCTAAATCGCATACATCTTCAAATACAGTGATTTCTTTATACCATTCCAAAAAAGTGTCTTTTTCTTCCCCATTTTCACCAAATGCATTTGTTATATATGGGGGAATAATATTTGGATCCCCCAATACCAAGACTTTAAAAATGTACCGCATTTACCACTCTTCCCATTAACATAATTAATTTGAAATATTTCACAAGTTTTAATCTAATTATCTTATCAAATTTTTAAAACTATTATTATTATTAAATATTTTAAATTTTAAGTTTAAGCATATCAAATAATTATTTTAGCTGAAAAAACTTATCTTTCAAGTATAATTTACCATTAAATAATTAAAATATGAGAGAGAACATTGAGTCACGTCGAGAGAAATTATAGCATCATTCGAGAAAAGATGATTGAGCAAATGGAGGAATCCATAAGACTCGGTCGGACATTAATTGACACGGAATTAGATGCAGGGATTTTTAACTTTATTGTAAAACCAATCATTAAAAATTTTTATGATTATTGGTCAAAACATGATGCTCGTTCTGGAACGCTTGAACAAATTCAAGTTACACTTGATACTGCAAAACAATTTATAAAGAATGATGTAACTGAAGATTCTATTGGATTACTCATGGAAAAAACTTTTCCACGCTATTTACAAGGGGATCAGACATTTCGTCAAAGCAACAAGCGCCATAAAAATTATAAAAGATTGAAAGAAATAGCAAAGAAAACATATTTGAGTTATTTAAACCAAGTTATCTTGTTATTAAACGTAAAAGATGATGTGAAAGATTATAATGACTTATGCTTGCATGCATTCACCTCTAAAGAAAAAACAAAAAGGATTTTGTCAAAACAATTAGAATTTACTGATGAGAGTATAAGAATTGTTGAAGAAGATTTAACAATCTTAAATGTTACCATAGGTCGTAAGATTATCATCAAATCATTGAGGAAAGGATTTGAGCTAAAGAAGAAAGAATTTTTTGAGGGCATCGATACAGTTTATTGATACTGACAATAACACGTATTTTTAAATTATAACCAAAATATTAATTTCATAGATTATTCTATTTTGATAATGTTCAGATATTCTATTTTTTAGAATTCATTAATAATTTAATTGGGTATTTAGTAATGGAATATATAGATAGAAATTATGATCTTGTTCGCGATAGAATGATCCACCAAATGAATGTATCGCTTGGTTATGGAAAAGAAATTTTAGACTCGGAATTAGATGCAGGTTTATTAAATTTCGTCATAAAACCCATTGTTACTTCTTTTTATAAATATTGGACAGATAAAGATGCAAAAGTGGGTACAATTGAACAAATTCGATTAAGTTTAGATTCTGCCAGGAGTATAATAGTAAATGGAGGATATTCTGAAGAGAAATTTAATAATATCATAAATGAAAAGTTCAAATTTTATCTTGAAAACGATCAAACTGCCAGACAATGTAAAAAAAACCATAAAAATTATGGAAAACTTGAAGCCATTTCAAAACAATTATTTATTTCCCAAATAGAAGAATCATTAAAATTGCTGAATGTTAAAGAAGACGTTAATAGTTATAACGAATTATCAAGAGTGGCATATAAAACTAAAGAAAGCGCATATCAAGCATTAAAAAGACAATTAGATTTAAACGATGATGGCATAAGTATTGTGGAGCAAGATGATAGCATTTTAAAAGTTAATATGGGTAAAAATATTATTACAAGCACACTTCGTAAAGGATTTGAACTCACAAAACAAAAGCTAATAGCGGAACTTGACGAGATTTTTTAATAATCTTGGTTAATTACTATTTATAAAAGCATTTTTGTCTAGTGATGATAAATGAGTGAAAGAGACCTTTTAAGGAAACTATTTTTAAATCTTTTTACGGTTGCGTTTATTATCATTACCTATTTCTATGTCTCAGAGGGATTTGGTTCAATATCATCTTATTATGTCTATAATAGTGGATATGCAGTTCAGTTCAGCCTTTCTTTATTGATTTTTACGTTTTTGGCAGTTCTAGCCGGCCCATTTATCGGATTTATTTCAGGATTCTTTGGAGAGCTCCTTGTTCAGGTAGCAATTTATAAGATCATCTATTTTGATTGGTGCTTTTTAGTAGCTCTGCTTGGATTATTTTGTGGAATATACAAGTATAAACCTTTAAAGTATCATGAAGGAATGAAAGCATATTATACCTTTTTGATATTGGTAATCACCTCTTTTATCGTGATGATTTTAATAGTTCTCTTCCGAATTTTATTTTATCCCGTATCGCTAGAAATTGAAGTGATATTCATCGATTATGGATTTATGTTTTTTACTCAATCTTTAATATCCATGATCCTACCAATTCCAATTTTATTAATTGTCTACGATAAGATATTTTCTACGCGAGAACGCTACATTTATAATCTATTTCTTACTCATCATCCGATTTCGGCTAGTGATCACACCTTTTTTTTTCAATTTGGACGGACCAAATTTTACTTTTGTTCAAGATGCTCTGGAGTAATCATCGGAGCTTTAATCTCAATGTTTAGTATTCATCTTTTTGAATTAATATCAGGTGCAAACCTCAATCCTGAATTTGCTGTATATTTATGTATTTTACTTCCAATTATTGGCATGATTGATTGGGGTACTCAAAAATTAAAATATAGAAAAAGTACGACTGAATCAAGATTGATCACTGGGTTTATGATTGGAATTGCTTTAAACCTCCTAAATTTCACTCGAGAGTATTATTTTTTGATGCTTATAATTATTACGATCTATTTTGGAGCCTTATTTCTTTTAATGTACTTCGGATATAAAAGGGAAATGAAAAAAATGAATAAAGAAATGGATCGATTATCTGAGAATGATGAGATTATTTAGTAAAATTTAATTTAGCTCAATACTATGAGGAATATTATCTTTATCCATGGATTAGAATCGACGGGAAAAGGATTTAAAGGGCAATACTTAAAACATATTTTTCCTGAAATCCTTACTCCAGATTTTGAACATTATCAAAATAATATTTCAATGAATGTATTATTGAAAAAAAGAATGCTCCAATTATTTATGATTTTAAAGAATGAAGAAAATTGGATCATTATCGGTTCAAGTTTTGGAGGCTTAATGGGTGCCATTTATGCGCTTCAACACCCTGAAAAAGTAAAATTACTAATTCTTATGGCACCATTCCTTGAAACTAGTTTAATAGAACCTTCAAAATTCCATCCAATAGATGTGCCAATAGTTGCATTCCATGGAAAAAATGATTTAATCGCATCACCAGAGAAATCAAAATCAATATCATCCATTCTATTTTCTACCCTAGATTACAATATCGTAGATGATGATCATTATCTTTATTCAACTGTTCAAAAAATAAACTGGATTCAGCTAATAGAAAAGTATGAACGAGACCTTTAAAGAAATAAAAATTGGACTCCATTTATGTTTAATAAAATTGGATACATCTATATTCTAGAATTAACATTTATATACAATTTTGAGAATTTCTTAATAACTAATTAGTTGTATATTGTATTTCTAATTGAACTCTATAAAAATAAAAACAATAAAATAAAATCATAAATATTATAAAGTGAGTTTTATGGTAAAAACGCTATATGTTTGCCGCGAGTGTGGGTTTGTATTTCCATCTGAGTTAAAAGAATTAATAGAAAATAGGGTCCAAGTCTTCTGTGAGATGTGTGGAATGCCTTTTACATTAGCTGGTGTAGAATTCAAGCAACCACCAGTAAGGCAGCAAATATCACAAATTAATTCTTACTCTAAAGAGTCAATAAAAGAGAGATCAAGACAAAAACTTAGCAAGGCAATTAAGAAAATCGATGCCCTTGCTTATATTCCGATTCTTGTCTTATCTTGCGTGATGTTGACAACCAGTTGGATTTTTACTGATCCTGCGAATTGGATAGATGGGGTAATTTTTAGCGTGCTCACCTCCGTTGCGGGTTTACTTGTAGCTTATTATGACATAAAGCAAATTACTCCTAAAATAAAAGAGGAAAAATATGATGACATATTGCTAGATGCCTTCTGTTATGGTATCTTAGGATGTATTTTTTATGGATCTGGTGTCATACTTTTAGTAAAGGGAATATTGATTTTCATATATGTCGCTAGGTATGACAAGGATAAACAACATAAAGCATATAAATTTGGGTTAAAGCTTAAGAATTCATTAAATAATTTTTCTGCTAATGCCGGATTCATAATATTATTATTAATAATAGCCAATTTATTTATTTCAGGATTTAATGGCTATTCGATTATGGCGGGGATAGCGCTCCTCATAACTCTAATAGGTCCAATGAATGAAATTTTAACTATTTTAATTGTAATCGCAATTATTATTGGAATTTTATTAATTCCCATGGTAATATTGCTAATTGATCGTAGAAAAAGAGAAGAGATTTGGCAAAAAGAGGAATTCACCACGTCAGATGCTTTTAAAGTCTTTATTTTAGGGGTATTTGGTATAGCAATTTTTTCAATGGGAATTTTCATTTTCCTTAAAGGCATTTTATTATTTTTATTGGCTGCAGGAAAACCCTTTAATTGGGGAAAAGAACCTCGAGTTACAATTGAAGAAAAAAGAGAACCGGTCTTAAAAGAAGATTTATTAAGACACGCTTCCGAAAACATGCTTGATAAAACAGAGGAGGGTTCACGAGCACCTTTAGTAAGATTAGGAGAAATCGAAACACCTCTAAATGAAATTAAAACGACTAAAAATAAACAGGAAGAAATCTCATCTGAAGAGAGAACTTTTTTAGATACTATCAAAGAACCGGTAAAAATTACCCCTCCAATAGCATCAACAATAGCATTAAAAGAGGATGAGAAAGCAAAAGTAAAGCAAAATGATAACCAGTTAAAACTCCATGATTCGCTTTTGCCTGTAAAAGATGAAAAGGATAAATTAATGGTAAAACAATATTTCACAAAAATTTTCACGGTGTTATCTGAGGATACTAGAAAAAAATTACTAGAACTTGAAATACCTCAGGAAGATAAAATGGCGTTATTAAAGGAATTGGCATATTTAGCAAAAGAAGAACAATTTAAGTATATTGAATCCATCAAGCAGCTATATAAAGAATTGCCGTTAAAATTAATAAAGAGAATTAAGAACTTGCCTAATGTAAAACCAGAACATTATGATAAGATTATTGAGCAATTAAATTTTATGAATGATGAAGAACAATATGAATTTATAACCTTTTTAGAACAGAATGCGTAATTTAGAGTGAACTTTCCAAAATGTCGCTTGAAAAAAGAAGAGAGCCCAGAGGAAATAAAGAGGAAGTAAAGCTAGAGGAAAGTTCATTTAGACAATTAGATTTTACTCCATTAGTATCTAAAAAAACAGAAGAGCACCCAAAACCTCCTAAACCATTAGAAATTGTTGAAGATTTAACTGAGATCGAGAAGGATGTATTAACAATTGCGGAGAACATCTTAAAATTAAAACGTTATGACGCTGATTTTGATATTGAAGTAGATACTGAATCTGAACTTCAGAAATATCCAATCCTTGAAAAGTTATATGCAAAATGTATTGCAAAATTAGCTTATAAGAAAGGATATAGTAAAGAAGATATCTTTCTTGCTATTCGTAGCTTAGAAGAAAAAAGTTGGATTGTAACGAGTGAACGCAGAACAAAACTGGAAATATTAACAAATGAAAAACTGGTTTCAATATTAGATTTTATACAAGAGAACCCCGGAATACATGCAAGGGATGAAAAAATAGAACGGGAATTGAATATTACACGCACACCATTTTTAAAGCATGTAATGACCTTGGAAAGATTTAAATTAATACGTTCAAGGAAAATAGGCAAAACCCTCCATTATTTTCTCGCGGAAGTTCCCGAAAATTTCGATAAATATCGAGTCATCTTTACAAATCCTTTAATACCCAAAATCGTGGAATTAATTTTTAAAGAGGAAACAATCACAATTACTAAAGTTGGAGAAATTCTCGATATATATGCAGGAACCATACAATACCATATCAAAAAGCTAAAAGATTTAGATTTAGTTAAAACAACGATTAATCAAAAAAATGATAAAATCCATTTGGTTAATATTGAGCTATTAAAGAAGTACAATGAATTTTTCAAAGAACCAGATTTCTCTCAGTTATTAAAAGGATTATAAAGTTGAACCCAAAAGCCCGATTTTTTAATCAAACAAATAGAGATTTAATTTTGGGCAAAGATTCGATAACGATTTTAATAGCATCATCAATCCCTTTTTCCATGTTAGGATGGAGTTCATTTGAACAAAGTAGATCATATTTGGGATGACCTGGAAGATCTGTTACCGCAAGAATTGACGCTGTTTTTATATTAAAAAGCGTGCCTAACAAAAATAAAACTGAGGATTCCATATCAATTCCTTGCACATTGATAGATTGTAAGGATCTTACAAATTCAGAATTTTCGCAAAATAAGGCATCAGTAGTCCAAAAATCTACTTCTTTTATCCTTGGATTAATGTTCCTACCTGTCTTCATTAGCATTTCCTTTAAAACTTCATCAGGTTTTGAGTAATAAACGATTTGATTACCTGTATCCATATTTTGAATCATTTTCAATGGATTATTGATGGATTTTAATAGAGATTGTAAAGAAGCATTAGAACGAATATATTGGGGACTCGTACCATCATCACAATATGCTAATTTAGGAACTAAAACATCGCCAACCGTGATTTCCTCTTCATTTCCTTGTATTCCTCCACATAAATCCACTCTTAATACTACTTTTGTCTTGCAACGTTTTAAACTTTCCATTATCATCGCGATATTTGGACAACCAATATGAGATAAAATGATGCTGACTCGAATTCCATTTAGAATTCCATTATAAACGATTCCATGAGAAATCTTGTTATGCAATTTCTTAACTAATTTTTTCATAACTGTTTTAACAGCTGGTAAAATAACAATCTCATTTATGTTTGATGAAGCTGTTTCCAATAGCATCCTCACAATTTTATCGTCTACAGATAAGAATTTTAACCCGAAATTCATCATTTGACTTTTAATATTATTTAACATGAATATCTCATCCAATTTTTAATGCTAAATCAATTATAATTTATAAGTGTCTTCCTAATTACTTCATGACTTATAATTCTAAATAAAAATTTTTATTTAAGATTATAGCTGTTTTTACTCTGATAAAATACTTTCATCTATAATCATTTAATAGTTTGCTGATTCACTCTGGAGAAAAATGACCGTCATGAATAATAAATATATAATTAACAACAAGATTACAAATGAATTTGTAGATAAGTATACTAAAACATTGTATCGGATAGTAGGTTCGAATAAACACTCTGCTATTAAACCATGTCATTGGTTGGAACAAAGACTAATGACAGGCAGAGACAATCGTAATTGTTATAAAAGCGTTTTTGGAATTCAAAGTCATAGATGCCTTCAAAATACACCTTCAATGCCATTTTGTAACCATCAATGTGTTTTTTGTTGGAGAGATGTAGAATTAGGGACATTAGGAAGTGAATTTATTGTAGATCCTGATGATCCAAGAGAATTAGTTGATGAGATGATTCGACACCATCAAGATATCATTAAAAACCACCTACCTTTAAGAAGATATCTGGATAATTATGAAATAATGAATGATATCATGTATTTCATGTTGCATAACCATGGTAAACACACGATTAATTCATTATCACGGGAACTTCATGTTAGTTCTAATAAAATTGATAGAGCTATTAACTTGTTAAAAAATCAGAAATTTATACATTCCCAACCTTCTTTATTAAATCAATATGTTACAGACGGAGACATTTCGTGTTGTATCGATTCTAAGGATGAGGTTGAGAGGTTGATAAATCTTGAACTTACAGATCCTGATGATATCATGAACGCTCATAGTGAAGCGATGAATCCTAATCACGCAGCGATTTCATTGGATGGTGAACCTCTATTATATCCAGAAATCGATGGTTTAGTGGATGAATTTAGAAAAAGAAATATGACTACTTTTATCGTAACTAATAGCACGATGCCAGATGTAATTAAAACTATGGACACATTACCTTCACAATTTTATTTCACGCTTGCTGCTCCTAATAAAAATATATATGAAAAAACATGTAGACCAATGATTCGTGATGGCTGGAATCGTATCTTGGACACAATGGACCTTATTGAAACTTTAGATTGCCGAACGTTGATAAGACTTACTGCTGTTAAGGATCTAAATATTAATGAAACTTTAATTAAGGAATATGCGAAAATTGTAGGAAAAGCAAACCCGAACTTTTTTGAAATTAAGGGATTTACTTTACAAGCGAAAGCATTATTAATTAAAGAACGATTAAAGAGTGAACGACCACTTCAAGATCACTTTCCAGATTTTAAATATTTGTATAATATTGCTTTAAAATTCCAAGAATTTAGCAATTTTCCCATAATCTACACAAACGAAACTAGCAGGGACATCTTATTTGCTGTGAATTGGGATAAAGATAAAGATCCAATAATAACCGAGCCATAAAATTCTCAGGTACTTTTTTAACAATTAAAAATAAAAAGTATTTCAAATTTTCTTCTTTAATCATGTATATTATCTGCTTGGATTTGGAGGGCGTGCTTATTCCTGAAATATGGATTAACATTGCTTTAAAAACAGGAATAGAGGAGCTCAAAATAACCACTAGAGATGAGTCAAATTATGATAAATTAATGAGAAGACGATTAAAAATCCTGCAAGAAAATGGAATTTCTTTGCCACATATTCAAGCTATAATTAATACCATAAATCCTTTAGAAGGGGCATCTGAATTTATCAATTGGTTAAAAATTTACACCCAAGTTGTTATTATAACAGATAGTTTTAAAGAATTTGCAATGCCACTATTAAAAAAATTAGGAAATCCATTTGCATTCTGTCATGACCTTAGGGTAAATAATGAGGGGATAATTATCGATTATGTATTAAGAATTAAAGAAATGAAAAAGATAACAATACAAAAGTTCAAGGAAATGAATTACAAAACAATTGCTATTGGAGATTCTTATAATGATATCGACATGTTAAAAACAGCAGATCATGGAATCCTATTTGGACCTCCAATCAATGTTGAGAAAGAATTCCCTGATTTTCCCAGTATAAGAAAATATGAGGATTTGAAGTATTATATCAGTAAGATCATTGGTTTTTGAAATTTAAATTTGCGATTTAATATTAAAGGTTTTGTTTTACCATCTTTTTTAATTTATCAAGATTTTCTTTGTTTAGAGCAGAAAATTCAATATATGGTAGTTGCCCGTTGTTCTCCTTGAAGAATTCATCAAGATGCATGAGATCTAAACCGAATTCTTCAGCTGATTTTAAAAATAAGTTAAGTATTTTGGTTTTATCGATATTTGATACTTTATCGATTTTGTTTATAATAATCAATAGAGGAATCTCAAATTCCTTTAAGAATTTTATTAGTTCAAAACTTAATGGGACAGTCTGTTGATTATCAATAAAGTATTTCTGAATCTCATCTTCAATTCTTAGGATATTAAGAACGATGAAACCTAAAAAATAATCCTTATAATGCTTCTCTATATGTATAACGATCTGTTTCTTTATATGTTCTGTCCTTCGAGTACTTGAATGACTCATGTACCCAAATCCAGGTAAATCTATTATTTGATATAGCATATTAGGTTGAGTAATAGGTTTAACTAATAAAGTACTCCCAGGAGTTTTCCCACTTTTACCTTTGAATTTACGAGGGTTGGAAAGAAGTAATCTTGTAATTGAGCTTTTTCCAACATTAGAGTTTCCAATGATTAATAATGAGGGTTTTTGCGTCATAATATAATAAAGTAATGTTGATTTAAATATCTAAAAAATCATCTTTGAGAAAATCTTGAAACATTTGCTTCTTTTCTTCTTCTTTAATAACAGGACGAGTGCTTATTGGCTCTCCAACTTGGTCTAAGAGTTCTTTTAACCCTTTTGGAGATACGTTGAGTTTAAATTTTCCCCCTTTAATATATCGAATAATTTGTTTATCATTTAGTGTTAATCTTAATACATATCCAAGCCCAAAATAAAATTGATGTTCTGGGATTGGATCGATTGGGCTCTTACTAGTTACCTCTTTTAACATCTCATATAATAATTCTTTACTTGCCACATGATCCTCAGCATGATATATCATATAATGAAGGGCATGATACCATATCTTGTCCCGTTTATTGCGTGCGTGATCGATGAATTTTTCTGGGGTAATGATGTCTTTTACTACTTCTTCTTTTCTTTCCAATAATTCTTGTTCTATTCGTTTTTCTAACTCGCTGGACATTCCAGGAGCTAATGGCATTGAAATTTCTTGTTTTAATTGTGGTGTGTCATCTTCTTGTCTTACGGTTTTCATTGCTTCCTGCATTTCTTTAAGTTCATCAAATCCAATTTCATCAAGATCTGAAAAATCCGCTAATAACGATTCTCTTCCAGCAACGTATCTCTCTTTTTCAGAAACAAATTCTTGTTGTTCTTCAGACATATCCTTTGAGATCGGTTCATTGGGAATGTCTTTATCAAGTGCATCTATATCACGCATTTTGTCAACAGCATTTTGCATGGCTTGTATTTCTTCAAAATCGAGATCGTCCATATCAGAAAAATCAGTTTCAAGGGTTTTCATCTCTTCCAGATATGTTTTCAAATCATCTTTAAGATTATTTAGATCTGCATTCTCTCTCTCTTGATCATCTTCATCTTCAGAGGGATTTTTATTATCTTCAGTCATCTTTGTAAGAGTAAAAAACGGATATTTATTTTATATTAAGATAATAATGACAATCTAATTCTTTAAATTTTAATATTCTTTCAACAAATATAATTAGGTCTTAATTCAAATAGTTAGAGGGGAAATTCAATTTAGATGATTTCAAAGGCATCATTTTTAACTTGGAGTGGGTCATATATGATATCATAGAAGCTATAAAAAAACAAAAGCTATTAAAATTTTCAACAAGTCGCCAATTTGGTAATTAAAGACAAATACACTTAAAAACTAAAAGAGTAAATAGAAAAGAATTAGAATATAGAGGATGTATTACGATTTCTTATATAAAAAGCGGTCCCAGCTTGATTTATTTGGCATTTCAAGCGGCATCCCCTTTCTTTTCCTAATTTCAAGGATTAAACTTTCTTCAATGCTTGGTGGTACTTTTTCAAATCCTAAAAATTCATAACCAAAAAACGCTCTACCTTGAGTGGAGCCTCTAATTTCATCAGCAATACCGATTAATTCTGCCGCAGGAAGTTGTCCTTGAACGCGCACGTATTCTCCTTCGGGAATCACGTTTAACACTCTTCCTCTGTGCTTGTTGATGATTGCTAATACACCTGATTCCGTACCTTGTGGTGTTTTAACGTCTATTTTTTGGACAGGCTCAAAGAGATGTGGTTTAGCATCTAACATTGCCATAGAAAACGCGGAGAAGGTCATGCTAGCGATTTGATTGTATCCTGTATGTGCTGGATCTTCGTGAATGGTTAAATCAGTGAATACAACTTTTATGCCTGCAGCGGGTTCTTTTGCTAAGATAGCTCCTTCTAACCACTCTCTAAAAGCTGCAGATAAGTATGATTTGATCCTATCAAACCTTTGGAGCCCAGAAGTACCATTAACCAATAAGTTTCCATTATATACATCGACAATTCGGCGTGCTTCTTTAGCATCCCATCCAGCTTCATCACGTAGTATCTTTGCCTTAGTTTTATCATCCATTAATTCATTGATCTTTCCACTTTCTATTAAATTTTCTGTTATTTCATCTAGAGGTTCCATGTACATGAGCATTCTGTTATGACTATTAGAGGATTTCGTATGAAAGTCCTTGCTTTTCGCTGTAATCTTTTCCCTGTAAACGATAATAGGTTCTCCAATATCTATTTTCACTTGATTATTAATCCGCTTGGTAAGAATGTCAATTTGAAGTGGATCAATGCCGGAGAGAATGTATTCCATTGATTCTTTATCGAGACGGAATTGAGCAGTTGGATCAGCTTGTAACCATTTTCCGACTACGTCTCCAAGTTTTGCTATATCATGTGGATCTTTTGCTTTAATACTTCGCGATACCACTGCTTCACATGCATAGCTAATCTTTTCAAAAGATGGAAGCATTGCTTGTTCTTCTTTATCTCTTGGTACATCATTAGCGTTCATGAATGTTTCACCAGAAGGACAAATAAACCCATAAATTGCAAACAGGTTTCCTGCTGGAATTTTTTCAACATCCAAAATATCGGTGATTTCCATCACTCCAAGACGTTTTACTCTATTTACTGTTCTATTTCCAACTAAATAAATTGAATCGGTATGATGAAATGTTCCAGAAAATACTCTACCGATGAGCGTTGCTTGATAATTCTTCTTGGGATCAAGAAAAATTTTTGTAATCATTCCATAGAGAGGACCATTAGGATCACTTGCTACAAGAGCTTTACCTAACTCAGAATCCAAGTCTCCACCCCATATATGGGGAATTCGATATTTTGCAGCAGTTGTTGGGTCGGGTAAATGATCCACAACCATTCTCAACATTGGTTCATCTAATGGAAGATTTTCTCGTAACCATTGAATGTTTCCTTCATTATATTTTTGAAACACATCTTGAGGTTTTAGTTTTTTTTCAAGAAGGATTTCATATGTAAAGCCCCAACCATGCTTAGCTGAACCTACTGCAACGCTATTCTTTGAAAAATCGACGCCCCAATCTGAACCTTCAGGGCGGATTTTCTTAATCAAATCATTTACTTGCATTGAAATTTTATCAATTTTCTCAAATGTTGCTTGGGGAGAGAGTTTTAGCTCACTTATTAAGCGATCTACCTTGTTAATAAATAACACCGGCTTGCAATATTCTTCTCCTACGGCAAGTCTTATATTTGTTTCAGTTTGCGTCATGACACCTTCAAGTGCGTCAACTAAAATAATAGCGCCATCAGAACCCCGAAGGGCTCGTGAAACTTCTCCCGTAAATGAGATATGTCCGGGTGTATCATTAATCTGGAAGATATAGGGCTCTTTGTCTTCAGGTGTTCGCGAGTCTTCGAATGAAAGCAAAACGACGGATGTGAAGATTGTGATACCTCTTGCTTGCTCTTCCTCATCTGAATCGGTCATTTGGAGCTGGCCAGCATCTTCTTCTCGCATGAGACCTGCTCTACGTAGTAGATAGTCTGATGCAGTTGTTTTACCGTGATCAATATGGGCCACAATGGAAAAAATTCTCTTTTTTTCAAAGTTCGTACTTGTTACCATGCGGGCGATATCTTCAGGATTTTTTACTTTAACCATAATTATTACCTATTTATAAAATTCGAATATTATCGATATTGATAAAAGTGAAAGAAATGATAAAAATTTTATGAAAATAAGCAATAAATCGGCAAATATCGAAAATTGTTTGCATTAAATCCCCCTATAATCCCATCTCTCATCTTTTAAATTTAGGATTTAGGAGAAACTCTTGCTCTTTCATAACAAAAGGGTAAAACCATGTTTCTTAACACGTAAATTGCTTTTTTACCAGAACGTGTTATTGCATTTTTAGAATCTGACATGTTGGTTATTTCAAAATTTTCGGGAAGTTTGAGCATGGAATCATTTTTTAAGAAATCCATAAATTCAGTAAATTCTCGCTTGGTGTCAATCCAAAGATATCCTTGCTTTTCAATGTAGTTAGGATTTTTGGATTTAAATTTATTCACGTGTGATTTTTCATTTGTTGGTGGTCCTTTTCGGAGGTATGAATGCGATATTTTTGGATTTGAACAATAAATTGCGACATTATATTCTTCAATCTCATCTTCAAAATAGACTTCAAATTCGATATTACCAAATCTCTGAGCATGAGAAGGTTCAATTTCGCCATTTGATTTTATATTATCTCCGAGGGAATATAATTTATCTCTATTAATCGTGTAATGTATTTCTTGATTTAAATTTTTGAGTTCGATAATAAAGAAATTATTACTAAGCGTGTCATCATTTTTCATATCTACGTAGTCAGGAATTTCTGTAATTTGAAACGATTCCTCTTTGGGATTTTTTAAGAATTCTTGAATTTGGTGGTTGCAATATCTATATGATCTTTCAGAAATAGCTGAAGCGACATTTCTATTTTGATCTATTGGATCAATGATGATTAAGGTATCCTCACGCATGTGAGGCTTCTTTCGTATCTCTTTAATGCTTCTGTTATAGTAATCAAGAGGAGTGTTAGGTAGATTATTAAAATTGAAAAATAAATTATGTAAGTTCTTATAATGGTAAATGAGTAGTTCTGCGCTGTAACCTATGAAACCAGCTTTTCCTACGGCACTTTTATCCCCATAACTATGACATGCTTTAAAAAATTGCTTGAGCAGCCTCACGTCATCTTTTTGGGTATCAGTGAGGTTATCTCTGACAAATCTACCATGCCAAGGGGAACGATCAACAGCTGTAATTGGTCCATGTTTTTTTATGTATTCGAGTGGCAGATCAAAATATAATACAATATCTACCTTTAAGTTAATTTTATCTGATATGTAATCGACTTTTACGTAGGGATGTTCCGCATAAAGCAAGCTAGGGTTTTTAAATTCATCCGTGGTTAATGCTTTGATAATCCATTCATTACATAAAAAGAGAAAATCCTTCTTGGATAATTTTTTACGCTTGTTCTTGCTCAATCCTTCGTATTTTGGGGAAAATCCACTGAAGTTAAGACCAATAAAAAAATCTATGTCAAAATCATTTCTCAATTGAGTTTGCTTAATACCCGTCGATCCTTGAGGTTCCATGTTCGTGTATTGTATGTCCTGTTCTCGAGCTCTTTTCTCCAATAAATCTTTTAGTTTATCGACTACATGATTTATGGTTGAGATCTCGTTTATCGTTGGTACGATATCCTTTAATACGTTCTTGAATATTTGCTCGATACTTGACATGTGATTTAATAATGGGGAGAATTGAATGGATGAATGTTATGTTAAATTAAAATACTTAGCCTTTGGTTATAACTTTTTGGATGGTTCACTTCCTTGAGTGATAAACACGTGCTTACATGCCCCACCAGGCGTGATTTACCTTTCTCATGAGTATAATATATTCTCTAAGAGCCGCTTTTTGATCAGTAGTGAGTTCATTTACAAATTTTCCGAGTAATTGTCTCACGTGTGATTCTGGGATAGCCACAAAAAGAGTTTCATCCTTACCCAGATCCTTACCAATTTCAATTCCTCGAATAGAAATAGCGACCTCAGAATCGATATCAGCCTTATCTAACGTTTTTCCTTTATCTTGAATCTGATGAATTCGCCTAACTTTTTTTCCCTTATCAGTAACCAATGGGACTTTCGGAAAAAGCGTTCCAGCTTCCACTTTCACGCCAAATACAGCAGGATCAGAATTTCTAAAAATATAATCAGGAAGCATTTTAAGTTTTGCTGGTAACATCAATTCGCTCAAACCCCTTGCCGTATCTTCAGCTTTCCTTACTTCGGCATACTCAATATAGTCCTCTAATAATCGATAAATGACGTTGTTTGTAAAAATCCTAATATTATCAGTGATGGCTTGTTCTTGTGCTTCGGGCAATATTTTAACATTAAAACCAAGAACGGCAGCAGAATAGGGATCAAAAACCTTGACAATATTTGCATTAATAACATCCTCTTTTTTAATAGGGCCTACATCCGCTATGCTGATTTTCACACCACTTAAACTGAAATGATTTTCTAACGCTTCTAGTGATCCAAGAGTATCCGCTTTTAAAACGACTCCTGCTTTATCTGTTTTAATTCGGATGGCTTGAACTTCATCATTAATCTCATTGTAAATCTTTTCTTCTTCAGAAGTGGAGCTAATTACCTTAAATGGAGATCCAGCAACGACATCATCGATATTTGGAGCCAAAATTCTCACTCCGGCAGCGGCACTTACAAAGTCTTCAGAATCAAATTTTTGACGAGGATCTCGGATCTCATCAAGCGGTTTTGGACGCAATATGGCTCGTACTTTTGATTTAATGGGTTGTTCTAATCCGCCCACATAGAACTCATCACCTTTCCGTAAAATGCCATCATAAATTAAGATATCCATAGTGATTCCTTGCCCTTTTTCTTTCTTTACCTCCAAGACCACTCCTTTCGCGGGTCCTTCTGAAAATTGTAAATTTGCTGTCAAGTATTGTTGAACTAAACCCATTAAAATCATTAGCAAGGTGGAAATCCCTTCGCCCGTTTTTGCACTTGTGGGAACGATTGCTATTTTTTTTGTAAAATCAGTAATCTTATCATAACGATCTAAATCTTTAAATCCTTCTTCAAGAAAATTTCCTATGATTTGAAATATTTTTTCATCTAAAAAATCTTTCACGTGCTGTTTCTGCGATTTATAAGTGTCTAAAAAATCAGCGTTCTGTATGGATTTCCAACCGGAGATTCTGTCAATCTTATTTGCAGCAATTATAAAAGGAGTTTTTCGTTCTCGTAATATTCTTACTGATTCCCACGTGATTGGCATGGTACCAGCAGTTACATCGATGACCAAGATGGCAATATCCGCCACAGCGCCCCCTCGTTTCCTCAAATTTAAAAAAGCAGCGTGCCCGGGTGTATCGACTATTAATATACCGGGTAATTTAATATCCTTGTCAGCAAATTCTTGTTTTGATTTTCCTAAAAAAGCTTTAATGTCATCCATTGGAAAATAGGAAGCTCCAATGTGTTGAGTAATTCCAGCAGCTTCCCTTTGTTGGACTATGGTTCCTCGAATATAATCGAGAAGCGAAGTTTTTCCATGATCGATATGCCCTAATATACATGCTATTGGAGCCCTTATTACTTTTTCTTTTTCGCTTGGCATGTGCATAACATCTTACATGATGATTGTATGCGGTTTTCATAATATGTTAGGTAAAAAAAGTGATCAAAGGATTAGAATTTAACTTAATTAAAGTCTAAAAAAAGAGGAATAAACTTTAGGGAACTAAAGATAAATCGTTAATATCGTCCGTATCTTCAATAAACAAGTCGATAATACCATTCAATTCCTCATTGGCTAAAATATCTTCATCTTCTAATAAATCTAAGAATTTTTTATCAAAGTTGAGCTTACATCTCGGACAGAAAATGCTTCTATCCTGTTCTTTTACTTGGAAAGACATGCATCGAGGGCAGTGATAATGAGTTGGCATATAGTTATCAGATCTTATTTTATATCATAACTTGATAATTTTATACAAAACTACCAATAATTAATTTCAAATATTAAATTCCTATCAAACTCTTGAACTCTTCTTGCAGTAACTTAAAAAGCAGGATACAATGAAATATTGAAATAAAAATATTTAAACCAACATATTTCAAATTCAAGTTCATGAAATTAATAAGAACGGAAAGAATCACTTGATTAAAGGTATTTTTTGAGATATTTGGCAGTATAAGATTTCTTGTCGGTAATTAATTCTTCGGGCGTGCCTTTTGCAACAACTGTTCCGCCTTTTTCTCCTCCTTCGGGACCAAGATCAATTATGTAATCAGCAGATTTAATCACATCCATGTTATGCTCAATAATTACGACCGTGTTCCCTTTTTCGACTATTTTTTGTAAAACAGCGAGCAATGATTTTATATCATGAGCGTGCAAGCCAACTGTTGGTTCATCAAGGATGTAAAGGGTGTTTCCGGTACTGGTTTTTCTCAATTCTCTCGCTATTTTGATCCTTTGTGATTCTCCACCACTTAAGGTGGTTGATGATTGTCCTAATTCTAAATAACCTAAACCTACATCGACTACTGTTTTTATGGTTTGATTTAAGCTAGGTATGTTTTCAAAAAAGTCTAATGCTTGATGGAAAGTCATTTTCAACACGTCGGAAATTGACTTGTGATGATATTTAATTTCAAGTGTTTCAGCGTTATATCTCTTTCCCAAGCATAAATCGCAACGTATGTACACGTCTGGCAAGAAGTACATCTCTTTTAGAATATAACCCGTTCCGTTACACTTCTTGCACTGGCCTTGTTTTGTATTGAAACTAAATCTCCCTTTTTTATATCCCCTTTCTCTTGCTTCAGGAAGTTGTGCAAATATATCCCTTATAACATCTAGAGATTTTGTGTAAGTTCCTGGTACAGAACGAGGAGTCCTTCCTATAGGAGATTGGTCAATATTGATAATTTTATCTATGTTCTCATACCCAATTATTTCGTCAAAATCTCCCGGTATTAATTTTGAACTTCTGGTATTGATGAGATTATGCAAGCCCTTGTATAAACAATCGAGGATTAAGCTTGTTTTACCCGCTCCAGAAACGCCAGTTATGCACGTAAACACTCTTAAAGGGATTTTTATATCAATGTTTTTTAGATTATTTTCTCGAACACCCTTAATTTCTAAATACTCACCATTTAGAGCTCTTCTTTTTTTGGGAGCATCAATCGTCTTTTTCCCCGATAAATAATTACCAGTAAGAGTATCTGAATTTAATATATCATTTAAACTACCTTCCGCCACGACCTCTCCACCTAATTCTCCTGCAAATGGCCCCAAATCTATTATATGATCTGCATTTTTCATTATTTCGTCATCATGTTCTACAACAATAACGGTATTCCCCATATCTCTCAGCTTTTTGAGCATATTTATTAATCGAGAGATATCTCTTTGATGTAATCCGACGGAAGGTTCATCTAAAACATAGAGTACCCCTACGAGGCTTGATCCTAACTGAGTGGCCAATCTAATCCTTTCAGCTTCTCCTACTGAAAGCGTATGAGAACGCCGACTTAAATTTATGTAATCGAGACCCACGTTATCTAAAAAGGAGAGTCGATCATTGATTTCTTTCAATACATCTTTTACAATTACCATTTCAGTTTCATCAAGCGTGAGTTCTTTAAAAAATACTATTGAATCTTTAACGGATAGAGTAGATAAATCTGCGATATTCATGTCTTTAATAGTCACTGATAAACTTTCAGGTTTCAATCTCTGACCATTACATTGCGGGCATTCAATTTGATTCATAAAACTCTCATACACGTCTCTGGCCCATTCTGAAGATGTCTCCATGTATCTTCTGTGGAGCATTGGAATTATCCCTTCAAAGGTCCTTGAATATTGCCACATGACTCCGTTATTACTATTATCATATTTGGAATTCTCATTATCTTTTTCAAAATGAAATTCGATTTGTTCATCATCAGATCCATAAAGCAATTTCTGAATTTTTTCAGGATCGATCTCATTGATGGGGGTTATGTCAGTATCAAATCCATAATGTTTAGCCACTTGTTCCAACATCTGCCAGGAATATGCTGTCAATGTACCAAATCCAGGGATATTCCTAATTGGTGTTTCTTGGATTGGAACATTCATATCATTCCCCAAAACTAAACTAGAATCAAATTCCATTACTGTACCCAATCCACTGCAGTATTTACAACTCCCATGCGGTATGTTGAAGGAGAACATTTTATGGTCCAATTGAGGAAAAGATATCCCACAATCAACACAAGCAAGATGTTCTGAATAAATACTTTCCTCTCCGTTTAATATCTCAACTGATACGATACCTTCTGTTAAATCAAGTGCTTTTTCTATTGAATCCGCTAAACGAGTACGAATGTCTTCTTTCGACATTACCAACCTATCAACGATTACACTAATGGTGTGTTTCACGTTTTTATCCATGGTGATATCTTCATCAAGGGTATATTGAATTCCATCAACTTCTACACGCAAAAATCCTTTCTTTTTAAGATCTTGAAGTAAATCTTTATATTCTCCCTTTCTATCTCGTATTACAGGAGCTTTAATGAGGAATTTTTCATTTTCTGGGATTATTTCCATTAATTGATTGATAATCTGTTGAGGAGTTTGTGGTTTAATTTGTTTCCCACAATTAGGACAATGGGGTATGCCTATATTAGCAAATAGTAAACGATAATAATCATAAATCTCAGTAACAGTACCCACAGTACTTCGTGGATTTTTTGATAGAGCTTTTTGCTCAATTGCTATAGCAGGTGATAATCCTTCTATCGAATCTACATCTGGTTTATCCATCTCCCCTAAGAATTGGCGAGCATAACTTGAAAGGGATTCTAAGAACCTTCGCTGACCCTCTGCGTAGAGCGTATTTATAACTAATGAGGATTTTCCACTCCCACTTATTCCAGTTACGACAGTAAGCTTATTACGAGGTATCTTTACATCGATATCTTTTAAATTATTTTCTCGGGCTCCCTTAACTACAATGAATTCATTCATATTCTACATATTTTTCTAATGTTTCAAATCAGAAAAGTTTTCCTACAATACTTTAAAAGCTTATACTTGTATAAACAATTAAAAAAAATATACAGAATATGGGTAATTGATTTTTGAATTATTCATCCAAATCATTTTTATCGTCATTATCAATAATATTTTGAAGGAAAAATACTGTTTTCTCAATATCTTCCAAAAGATCTGTCCTTTTTTCCCCTTTGGAAAAAGGTAAACTTTTCAAATTCTTCTCTCTAAGTGAATTAGCATATCGAAATTTTTTGAATTTGAGATCGGAGCTATCATCTATCCAATTCACTTTTCACTTTTAATTGTCGTCAAAATATGAATCGTTAGAAAATGCTATTTTAAATTTAATTGAAAATAGTGCAGGAAAGTTGATTCTATGTACCTACGGGATTCAAGATAATACAAAAATATTCTAAAAGTTAATCCAAGAGTTAGAAAAAGGACGCGAATTAACCATTTTAACTAGACCACGGAATAAAAATATGAACGCTTTAATACAACTTGTTAAATTAGGAACAAAAGTGTACGGACAAGACGATATTCACGTAAAAGTTATTCTTATTGAAAATAAGAATGATATAAAAGGCATAATTATGACCGCTAATATTGAAAAGATTAGTTTTACTAATAGTTTTGAATCCGGAAAATATTTGAAATTGGAACGAAACTATTTAGTTTTAATGATTTTAAACAATTAGATTTCAGATTTCCCTTTAGAATTAAAATTGGGATTAGAAAAAGGGAAAGTAAAGGATCAAGTAAGAATCTTGAATAACAATAAACAAGAAATAGAGATAAATAGTGTTATTGAAGAAGAATTAATCGATTTACCCATGTAATTCTGGAAATCAAAAAAGTTTTTCTACCATGTAATAAAAGTTAGTAACAAGAATTACAATTAAAAAATAATATACCTAATCGGGGCATGCAATTTATGAATTATCCCCACCAATTCATGGTTTTACCATTCTTTTATAACATTAAGAAGGAAGAGCCCATTTTTTTTCTCTGTTGTGAACAGAGAATTCAATTTAAAGGGTTGTGAACAGTGATTAACTCTACCTTTTCAAATCCTTTATCATTTGTAATGATGTCTTTAACTTTATGGCGATTCATGGAATAGATAATTGTTGAGTCTCTCCCACCAATCGAACTATTCTTCCCATACTCATATAAAATTTGTAATACACTATTTAAATCAGAAATATGTAGTAAATCATACTTAAATTCTATAAACGGATATCTTTCATTTAATAGCAATGTTGCTATTTTAAAACCTTCATTCCCTTTTTTTTTAATAAGTAAATGAAACAATTCAATCATGACAAATTCATTTATTATAAAAGAATTTTGAGCATCTAAGATAAGTTTATCCAGATATGATTTTATTGGTTGGTGGTTTTTAGAATTCTTGACGAAATACCACCATAATATATTAGTATCGAGAAAAAATTTTGTCATGCTAATCCTCTACTTCTTTCTCCCATATTGATTTTGGATTTATTTCATCAGGCTTTGAAACAGAAAGGGATCCCGAGAACTGGTTAATGAATTGAGCCCTCAGATCTTTTGAATCAGATTTCTCCATATTATTTATCTTATTAAGCAAAGCATGATAGTCCTGAATTCCTAACTCAAAAATAATTTCCAAGAGTTCTTTTTTTGTGAATTTTTTATTTGTATCTAAGTAGATACGTGCAATAATCTCATCTAATTCATCTTGTCTGTCAAATTTAATTGTTGCCATGATCACCTAGTGACTTAGTAACTTAAAAACCTATCTCATGTTGTTGATATTGAACTAGGACAAGCTCTTATTTATGGTTATTTTACAAATAAAAAAAAAATTAGAATTTGGTAGGCATTATCGAATTCACCATCATTAAATAGCTGTTCTACCATTGTGAA
The DNA here is from genome assembly GCA_964583985.1 of uncultured archaeon. Taxonomy (GTDB): domain Archaea; phylum Asgardarchaeota; class Lokiarchaeia; order Sigyniarchaeales; family SOKP01; genus SOKP01. The sequence goes on along the minus strand of CAZOYD010000022.1, from coordinate 20,690 downwards.
ATGGTTGAGTTTAGAAGATTTCATATTAAAAGTATAGTTTTATTTGACTTAATAAACAGATTATAAGCTACTTTTAAAATTAAATCTAATTGTTTTTAAGATAGTTCTATAGGAAATGTCTCTTTTATGAATGATTCTAAATGAGGTATATCCCTCATCTCAATTTCTCTGTTCGCTTCATAAAACTTTTTAAAACTATTCCATGTATCTTCATTATCTCTGATTTTGTCCTGATTTTGTCTAAAAATGATCATATTCGCTTTTGAGCAGATATGATTAAGAGAATGATCGGTTTTTCATCTAAGATATCTGGAATCTCGCCTAATCCCTTTTTCTTCATAATCTCCATTTGTTCATTTTTATAGTCAAAAAGATTGTTAACTATTATGCTTTATAAGACGAAAGTATAATAATTTAAGTTAGAGTATTTTCTTTATGACTGAAGATAGTAGCGAGATTGTAGGAAATTGGCAAGGTAATCTCACAGTAGGAACTGTAAAAGTGCCTTTGACGTTTATTATTAAAAAAGAGAATAAGGAAAATCTTGGTGTAAGCCTATCTAGTCAAGAGCGAAAAATAGCTGCAAACATCATGGAATTTAGAGATAATCACCTTCAAATTGAATTTAGTAGTATAGGAGGAAAATTTGAGGGAGAATATCAAAAATCCTCTAAAACAATTCCCGGTAAGTGGTATCAAGGAGGACAAGTATTTGATGTTATTTTAGAAAAGAGATCAAAAGAAGTTGAAATAAAACGCCCTCAAGAACCTCATAAACCTTATCCCTATAATGAAGAGCAAGTAACTTATAAAAATGAAAAAGCGAATATTACTTTGGCTGGTACCTTAACTTATCCCAAGGAAGGGAATAGCTTTCCAGTTGTCATCCTCATTTCGGGCTCTGGTGCTTTAGATCGAGATGAAACTGTATTTGGACATCGTCCTTTCCTTATCATAGCGGATTATCTTACTAGGCGCGGAATTGAGGTTTTAAGAGTGGATGATAGAGGGATTGGAGGGACTTCTGGTAATTATCTAGAATCCACAATTAATGATTTTGCTAGTGATGTTATATCTGGAATAAACTTTTTAAAGAAACGTAAAGAAATTAATGAAAGAATGATTGGATTAATAGGTCATAGTGAAGGAGGAATTATTGCTCCTTTAGTTGCTTCTTTAACTTCTGATGTTGCGTTTCTTGTATTAATGGCAGGACCCGGTGTGCTATTAGAAGAAATATTATATAAACAAGCTGAATTAATTGGTAGAGCTGAGAAATTAAGCGAAGAATTAATATCTCAAGAAACTTCTTTACAAAAGGAGCTATTTTCTATCATAAAAGAAGAGAAGAATAACGATAAAGCAAAATTAAAGTTAGAAAAGGTTGTTTCTGGAGCGTTAGAAAAAATGAAGAGTCAAAATTTACCAATATTTTCACAAGGATCTATTGATGCTCAAATCAATTTCATGATATCCCCTTGGTTCCGTGATTTTCTATCGTATGATCCGCGAGAGGCATTAAGAAATGTAAAATGCCCTATATTAGCGATCAATGGAGAAAAAGATCTTCAAGTTCCATTTAAAGAGAATTTAGAAACAATTGAAAAAGAACTGAAAGAAAGAGGTAATAAGAACTATAAGGTCAGAGAATTACCAAATTTAAATCATTTATTTCAGACGACTCAAACGGGTGCAATAAGTGAATATTCCAATATAGAAGAAACTATTTCTCCTGTTGCATTAAAACTCATCGGAGATTGGATTTTAGAACAGTGTAGCTGAAAAATAAACTAAAGTTAATTGTAATGCTTTTTTTTTTTAGCTTATAATCTAAAAAAAATTGAATTAATATTTCTTTTGAAAGAAATTATGACCGAATATAATATAAAAACAATAGTATTTGATCTAGGTGGTGTATTTTTCACTTCGGGTACTATTTTAGCAATAGAAAAGATTAAAGAACTTTATAATATTGAAGATGAAACATTACTTCGGGAAATTTTTAGCGATAGACCGAATACAGAGGGGTATTTAATACGAAAGGGATTAATAACCATTGATGAATTTGAAGAACGATTATTTTCAAAGTTGGGGATTAATAAAAAGGAGAAAAAGCATGCTCGTTATATTTGGTTTGGTTCTTATTGTATTCATTATGGAATAGAAGAACTTCTAAAAATTTTAAAAAAAAACTATAGATTACTGATTTTTAGTGGAAATGTTAGAGAACGTGTTGAATATTTGGAAGAAAAGTGCGGTTTTTTGAGATACTTTGATGACACCGTGTTTAGTTTTGATTATCAAGAAAACAAAAACGATATAGAATTTTACGAGGAATTACTCAAACATCTCGAATGTGAACCGTCCGAGGCAATACTAATTGATGATGTGAAGAAAAATGTATTAATTGCGCGATCTCTGGGTATTAATGGAATACATTTTTATTATACTGAAAAACTTATTGATGATTTAAAGAAATATGATGTTATTATAAAATGAATATAATTTCCTGTTTGGAATGATGGTAATGTACTGCTAGTAACGTTTATAAAATAATTGAGAGGATCTGAGTATTCAATTAATAAATTCAAAAAATAGATAGTAAAATCAAGAAAAAATCATTTCTCAAATTTTAAAATTATTAATCATAAAATTAAATACTGTTAAACAGAGTTTAGTATTAACATGAATAATTTTTTTAAAAAAACAAAACAGATCATCGCATCCAAATTCACTCGGGGTAATGATTCTTATCATTTCTTCTTAATAGCGATTATTTTTGGCGTGATATGTGGTGCAATTATAATTTTATTCAATTTTCTTTTAGAGCTTTTTAAATTTGGTTTTTCATACGTGCCTTATTTTTTAGCGCCAATTATAGCTGGTCTTTCAACAAGTTTATTAGTAAAGTATGGTAAATATGATAGAATAATGGGCACGGGCTCTGATCAATTCATAAAGGAAGTTACCTTATCGAATCCAGAATATAAGAAAATAGCAAATTTACTTGCCAAGGCTTTCGCAACATCTTGGACATTTGGTTCAGGAATGATCTGCGGAAGAGAAGGTCCAGGTCTTTTAATTGGAGCAAATTTAGGGTCATTATTATCAAAAAAGAAAAGGTCAGATAGACATATATATTCTTTTATCGGTGCAAGCGCTTGTACTGCAGCTTTATTAAAAGCCCCTATAAGCGGCGCATTATTTTGCTCTGAACTTCCTTATTATAACCACATTCATTATAAATCACTGATACCTTCAATTATTTCATCAACGATCGCCTACATTATTTTTTGTTTAGTTTTTGGATTTACTCCTCTAATAGAAACGCAACTTTTTTCTGCATCGCCAGAGAGTATCAATTATGTCTTTCTATTTCCAATATTGATTGTGTTCGGAGTATTTGTTGGAATTTTCGTTATACTTTACATAGGAGTATTAAATATCATCACTCATCATTTAAAAAACCGATTTGAAAAAAAGATTGGATTATGGATTCTTCCTTTATTGGGAGGATTTGGATATGGGATTTTTTTACTTGTAATCATTCCTTTCATGAATTTTAATTATAGCAATGAATTGATCCATCCAGATTTATCATTTTTAAGCGTGCTCACTAATTTTGTTCATGTTATTCCTTGGAATCATATACTTGTCTTTCTAATGGTAATTTTGATTGCGATCATTCTTTCGATTGGAACAATGAATAGTGCTGGAATTATCATGCCATTATTAATTGTTGGGGCACTTAATGGCGGTTTATTTGGCATATTAGTTTATCCGGAATATGCTGAATTATTTGTAATGTTAGGAGTTTCTGCCACTTTAGGGGCAGCAACAAAAAATCCCATCGCCGCTATCTTCATAATTGTAGAGATGACTTGGGTACCAATGTTATTTATTCCTGCTGGAATAACAACCGTAATAGCTTATACCATTAGCGGAACGACCTCAATCATCCCAGGACAATTGGATGTTGAAAAGAATTAAGTTTTTCAAACACCTTTTTATAACCAATATTTTTAATTATTATAAGGGAGGGGTATCATATATCTATATCGTGGTCCTTTTTAATTTCCTTGATTTTATCCCTTAAGTAAGCTGCATCTTCAAATCGGAGTTCTTTAGCAGCCAAAAACATTTTATTTTCAAGATATTGGATTACTACCTCCATATCTCCTTCCTTTTCTAACTCTTGAATTTTTTCTTTGACCGATTTCTTTAATCGCTTTACTTCTTTCTCTTTCATTTCGATTTCTTCAGAGAGAGAATCTAAGATGTTCTTCTTTATCGTTTGGGGAGTTATGCTATTTGCTAAATTATAATCTTCTTGTTTTTTTCTCCTACGATTTGTTTCTTCAATTGCAGCTTGCATGGCTGGAGATATTTTTTCTGCATATAATATAGCCCTCCCTTCAACATTTCTTGAAGCTCTCCCAATTGTTTGAATTAACGACTTGGTATCTCGTAAGAATCCTAACTTATCAGCATCAAGAATTGCAACTAATTTTACTTCAGGTAAGTCTAATCCTTCCCGCAATAAATTTATTCCAACGACAGCGTCATAGGTTCCATCTCTTAATTTTCTCAAGATATCAAATCTCTCAACAGTATCCACTTCTGAATGTAGGTAGGCAATCTTAATACCCAATTCAGAATAATATTCAGAGATATCTTCCGACATCCGCTTTGTAAGAGTAGTAATTAAAGCCCTCCCTTGGTTGGTTATGACTTTGCGAAGTTCGTTGAGTAAATCATCAATTTGATCTTTTGCAGGTCGTACTTCTACTTGAGGATCTACCAATCCAGTAGGACGAATTATTTGCTCTGCTGAAATTCCATTGCTCTTATCTAGCTCCCATTCTCCTGGTGTAGCACTCATCATTATGATGTATTTTATTTTTTTTTCCCATTCCTCAAAGGTAAGGGGTCGATTATCATAAGCGCTGGGAAGCCTCCACCCATATTCCACGAGGTTTTTCTTGCGAGAACGATCACCGCCTATCATCCCATGGATTTGAGGTATGGTGATGTGTGACTCATCAACTACTATTAAAAAATCATCGGGAAAGTAATCTATCAAGCACATTGGAGGCGTTCCCGGTAATCTTCCATCAAGATGACGGGAATAATTTTCAATACCTTTACAATATCCCATCTCTCTCATCATTTCAAGGTCAAACTTGGTCCTTTTCTCAATCCATTGAGCTTCAGCATATTTTTTTTCTGCTAAGAATTTAGCTACCTGCATTTTCATTTCTTCTTCAATAGATTCTAAGGCCTTGATTTTATTCTCTTCGGGTATTATGAAATGAGTTGCAGGAAATATGCGAACATTAGATAATTCCTCGATAACATCATTAGATATTGGATGAATTTCTTGAATAGATTCGATCTCATTCCCAAATAAAGAGATTCTAATTGCCGTATCGAGATAAGCAGGATACACATCCAAAATATCGCCATTTACTCGTACAACACCACGCTTGAATTCAACGTTTTTTCTTTCATAGTTCATTTTAATTAAACCCTTGATAATCTCCGATCTATCGATCGTTTGACCGACTTCTAAATTTATCGAGACCGCAACCCACTGTTCTGGGGATCCAATTCCATATATGCATGAAACTGTTGCAACAATGATGACATCGTTTCTGGTTTTTATGGCATGAGTTGCCGCTAATCGGAGTTTCTCAATCTCTTCATTCACGCTGAAATCCTTTTCAATATACATTTGAGTAATTGGCATGAAAGCTTCGGGTTGATAATAATCATAATAAGATACGAAATAATGGACGCTATTATGAGGAAATAATTCTTTCAACTCATTATATAATTGAGCTGCTAATGTCTTGTTTGGAGCCATTACGAGCGTGGGTTTTTGAATCTGTTGAATAATGTGGGCGATCGAAAAAGTTTTGCCCGTGCCCGTGGCCCCTAATAATGTCTGGAATTTTTTTCCGTTTCTAATATTCTCAGCTAATATTTGAATTGCTTCGGGTTGATCTCCTCGAGGAACAAAATCAGATTCGATTTGAAATTGATTAGTAGGCATTTCTAAACCACAAAATTTGGGATAATTAAGAATAGGGATGATATAAATTTAAAAATAACAAGAGTACAAAAATTGTAATGAACTATACTTTTTGATTTTTATGAAAAAATAAAATTGGAAGAATTAAGTAGCAACAGTTACTATCTGTATATCTTCTGCACCTTCCTTGGTTCGAACTGTAATTACCAATTCATCGCCACTATTAATCGTTCCAATATAACTGTCGAGACCGTTAATTGTTAATTGGAGAGAATCAAGATATGGGATTATTTCTCCAATTTCCAATACATTAATATAAGTACCATTGATATTCACTGAATCAAGAGTAACATTCAATTCACCCAGATTATCAATTGTTAATATCAACCTATTAAGAGAACTACTTGCTGTTGTAGTTGCAGGATTTATATTTATATCATAAAGATCTGAATCAACAGTGGCAATAAGATCTTTGTTTGCTAAAGCCGTTGTGTTTGTAGTAATACTAACTTGTACGGTGTCTGTATTATTGATATTCAGGCCCGTGATGTTAAAGGAAACATAAGCACACTCTTGCATGCTTAAGGTTTTATCTCCACTAAGAAATTCCACATCTGAATCAAAATTTAAAACTGAAGTACCATTGAGCGTGATCTCATCAAGAAGAATGTCTTCATCACCAGTATTTTTGATTAGTAATCTACCCGTTTCATTTGCTGCAATGTATGAAGCTAATGAACCGCCCACACTTTCAATGATTTGAATGTCAGGATCATCGTTAATTGTATGCAAATACCCGATATCTGAAGCTTTAGTAGAACTATCGAAAAGTGGCGTGACAATTAAACCAATTTCATCATTCACGTCTAGATCTAAATAATCCGAAGCTTTCACAGTAACATATTTTTCTTCTCCTGATTTGATATTAAATGACGTAGATAAAGATACAGGAGTCCAAGCACCAGTTTCTCGTAATAAAATCGAATCCAATGCGAGAATGATATTACCCGTATTTTTTATTCTTATAGTTAGAAAAGTTGTTCCATTGTCATACGTATAGGAATGGGTACCACTGAGATCAATTGGAATATTATCTCTATAATCGGTACTTTGAATAATTGCAACCTCTGGAGAAACTATTCGCGATTCGGGAAGAAGAGAAATCTTATAATTTTCATAATTTGACGTCAATTGGATCTCATCTTTTACTCCATTTGGGGTGATAACTCCAATTTTATGTTCGGTACCTACGGGATAAAATGAGGCAACTGAATTTGTGATATGCACGGTTGCTTTTTCATCTGGTTCAAGTATTGAGGAACCTGATATATAGTTCACGGTGGTGAAAACATTGTCGATAGTATCGTAATAAAAGTCATCTAACACGACAATATTATCTCCAGTATTTTCAATTTCAAGATAGAGATCTGCTTGAGCAGCATCGACTTGAACTACTTGACTGTTTTCCCTATTTATGCGGATATCTTCTTCTCCTGCTTCCTTTACAAAAAGGTTACTCGTGTAATTAGAGAAAACGTATGGTTTTCCTTCTAACGCTACGGATTCTGCTTGAACCTCAATGTTAACGATATCATCCTTTTTAAATGTCGTTCCTCCATCTTTAATATTGACCCATACCAAATCATCATCCTTTGCTTCCACTACGTTGTCGCTTATACCTTTTCCAAGAGAATAGCTATAACTCTGCCCATTAACTTTTACATCGGTAATCGTTAAATTTCTCGTCCCAGTGTTTTCTAATTTTAGAGTAGCATATCCAGTATCAAATACTTCGGGATCAACTATTGAAAATGAAGATTCCAATGCAGTATAGTCCAATTTAAATAATTTTACCGTGCCCCAAGTTGAAAAATATGCAGGCTCGAACACTTTAAAATTATAATTTCCATCTTGCGGAATGCTTGCAGCCCAAAGAAGACCTTGATCATCTGTTCTTGTATTAATCTGCTCTCTATAATTTTTCTGTAGTTGATTCACTTGTTCATCAGGTCCAACAGTACTAGTAGGAATTCCAGAAAACATTAGTTCGACTAACATGCTTTTAAACCATAAATTTTCTGCTTTTTGGCTTGTTGAATTCCAATATTTAGCTTCGTCAAATACGGAGTTTATTTCCCAATTATCTTCTTCTAAACCCATTTTTTTGTAACTTTCATAATTATCATTGCATATGCGTACCATCCAAGGCCACTTCCCTTCATCACCGCCTAAACCAGTATAAAGGAATCCAAAATATACTAACACGTAATCTGCTCTAAGAAGTTTGAAAATTTTAGCACTATATAATTCATCTGTTTGCATTAAAGCCATTCCTGTAAGACCTATCCTAGTGGCATTTAACGTGGCGTTATCGTTCACAGTTGTAACGTTTCCAATTGGAGTCAACCAGTAACCATAATCCCACCACGAGACAACCACGGTATCCCCGGGTAGATTTGTCTTCATCCAAGTAAGACTTTCTTCCCAATCATGAAATTGTCCACCTGGTGATAGCTGACTAAAAGCCAGGTCATTTGTTGCTATATTAGCAGCATGAGAAACTTGAGCAAATAACATTAATCCCACAATAAAATAGACTAATCCAATTTCAAATTTACCAACTGTTGTTTTTAGTTGTCTTTTTCTCTTGCGACTAAGCACTCGCTTTTCATCAAAAAAGCTTCCGAATATTTTCAAAACATTACTTAATCCATATGCCGCCACTAATGAAGCTACAGGGGCAAATAAGAGAATAATTCGAATCATGCTTCCAGTAAAGTAGAATATCGTTAAAAGGAATACTACTAAAAAGATATCTGCAAAATTTGATCTCTTGAAAGCAAAGAAAACGCCTAAGGGGAGAAGCATCAATGGTATTAAAGTATTATAATAGAAGACACTCCACGCACTTGGTGCGTGTTCAGCAACAGATGCAATTATATGAATTTGATCTCGAATTAAGGGACTTAAGATACTTACTAACCTCTGACTTATTCCAAGTGGTATTAAATCTGGGGCAATCCATATAATTACGGCAAATATGACAATTCCAGGAATGATTATCGATTTAATAGTTGTTAAAATTTTGCTGTAAAGTTGGGGTTTTTCATTTTTACTCATATATATTAGATGAAATATTATAAGAAGCAATGTGAAGAAGAAGACGCCACCGATATCCAAGCTCGTTAATAATTCACCAAAGTTAAATTTAACGAACAATGAAAATATGAGTATGCCTGTACCTATAGTTCCACCATATGCAATTAATACCTTAGGATTGTATTTACCAGCCAATATGATAATTCCAGTAATCATAGGAAGTATGTAAAAAACAAAATTGTATCCGCCCCAACTAAGAGACAAATAACCTAAGAATATCCCTGCAAAGATGGAATCAGTAATTTTTCCCGTTCGCATCGTTTTAATAAAGAAATAGAAAGTCATCAGAGTACCAAACACTCCAATGGTCTCATTATCAAAAAATCCAGCGGTAGTTCTTTGCATGAACCCTACATTAAATGTCATGAAGAAGGCAAATAATAAGCCACATTTCTTATCCAATACTTCATTACCTAACAAGTAACAGGCTAAAACAGTGATTCCACCCATTACTGCAGGAAAATAAAAACAGACATCATAAAGAGAAATTGGTATGCCAATGGCATTAAAAAAGTTATAAACAGCAACTACTGTGAAAGTGAGACCTGGTCTTAAATTTGCTCTATAATAACCAGAAGGAAACCAACTCTTAAAATCGTACCAATTAAAGTATTCGTAAATAGTATGAGTTGATAGATAGTCAGAATTGTAATATTGGATCCACGGGTCAAAAGCTTTAATAAGGTAATTGTTGACCACAATTGGAGATATTCTAATAGCGATTGCAAGGATGAAAACGATCACTAATGCAATTAATAACAGAAGGTTTTGTCGTTTAATTGTCAAGCCAGATCTAATACGATCTCTGAAATTTCGAATTGAATTACCGAATTTACTCATGAAATCTTATCCTTATTGTTTAATTTTAAATATTTAATAAAATACAAACTAAAGTTTAGATTATAAAAAACTCCTTTTCATTAAAAGATTATTTTTTAATAAATGAAAACGTCTTGATATCATAACAAATATAGAATGAAAGAAAAGAATTTCTTTAATGAATGGAAATAGATATTTGTGTAAGTTTTTTTATATTGGAGCGAATTATCATGGTTCACAAAGACAATTAAATCATATTTCTATTGAAGAATGCATAATTAATGCATTAGTGAAAAAAAAATATATGAATGATGTCATAAGTTCTAGATTTGAAGTTGCTAGTCGAACAGATAGGCGAGTATCGGCAAGAGGGAGCGCATTTTCTTTCATTGCAAAAAAACCACCCATTTTAATGGAAATTAATTCGGCATTACCTAAGGATATAGGTATATGGGCAAAAGTTATTGTTCCGCAAGATTTCTTATCTCGTTATAATGCAGAGTATCGTCATTATAAATACATTTTTCCATTATATTTTAATGATTCAGCCATGGATTTAGACTTGATGAAGGAAGCGTGTAAAGAGCTGGGTGGAAGGCATAATTTCACAAATTTCTCTAAAAGAGATAAAGAAGAAGTAAATACATTAAGGGATTTAATCGTTGCTCGATTTGAAAAGCAGGATCGCTTTTTAATATTCGATTTTAAAAGCAGGGCATTTTTAAGACAACAGATTAGGAGGATGATGACAAAAATCATTGAAGTAGGAAGAAATCAAATCTCTTATGATAATTTTCTTCAACTTTTTGATCCATCTAATGAATTTTCATATAAACCTGCTGATGCGAATGGTTTAATATTATGGGATGTAAATTTTGGACAAAAAGTGAGATTTGAAATTGATACCAAGTCTGTAGAACGAATGAAAAGATTTTTATTAAAACGTTTTGAAGAATTTGATTTAAAATCGCGATTATTTCATATCATGGAGCAAGACGATTTTAGCTAATAATGCTTTTAATTGGATCTCTTCTGTTGCTCCTTGACTCAACCGGTATTCGAATTCTGCTAGAATTTTTGAAAGTTCTATCTTATCATCTTCAGAAATTTCAAGATCAAACAATTCGCGATAAAAATTTTTAATAATATTGATTCCAGAAAGCCCATATTCATTCATTATATCATCCAAGAGTTTTATGGATAATTGTAATTGCCCTTGTAAAGCTGCTTTAAGTATATTAGTAGTTTTATCGGATGGGACTTCTCCTGCTATTTTAAATACCGTTTCTTGATCAATTTCTTTTGAAATTGTACTGCAAGACTGCAGATAATTAATTGCTCGTCTACAGTCTCCATGAGATACTTGAACTAATGAATATAATCCATCTGGGGTTAGTGATAATTTCTCTTGCGATGCGACATATTTTATTCTTTCTTTAATGTCTTCTTGGTTTAAGGAAGAAAATCGAAAAACAACACAACGAGATTGAATGGGAGGGATGATTTTATTTGAGTAATTGCATATTAAAATCATGCGACAATTTTTTGTATACTTTTCCATAGTTCTTCTTAAAGCTTGTTGTGCACTAGATGTCATGTTATCCGCTTCATCTAGTATGAGGATCTTAAAAGGAATGTCTGAGGGTGGTTTTGATTTCGCAAAATCCTTAATAAACGTCCTAATGACATTTATTCCCCTTGCATCACTCGCATTTAACTCTAAATAAGTAATATTTATAGCCATTTTCTTTCTGTATATTTCTCTAACCATGGCTAATGCAGAAGTGGTCTTGCCCGTCCCTGCAGGACCTGCAAATATGAGATGAGGCATTGATTTATCCTTAACAAATTGTTTTAATCTTCCTATTATCCCCGTTTGATTGGTTACTTGATTTAGTGTTCGGGGTCGATATTTTTCGACCCAGGGTCTGTTTTTATAATGTGACATTATTTTAATTGTGTTATAACTAAATAGAATTGAAGATTTATTATATTATATAAATAATTCTCTTAAGAAATAAAATTTCTTTATTTTTCAAATTTCAAAAACGGATTATTTGGAGATTAACATGACAGATTTTAAAATTACAAAAATGAAATCTCGATGGATATTAGATTCACGAGGAAATCCAACCGTAGAAACGGATGTTTTTGCGGGGGATATTTTCATGCGTGCCGCTGTACCATCTGGAGCATCTACAGGGGCTTTAGAAGCATTAGAATTGAGGGATGGAGGAAAAGCTTTTTTAGGAAAGCATGTCACTAAAGCTGTAGCAAATGTAAATGAGATCTTGGCAAAAAAATTGATAGGATTTGATGTACGTGAGCAAGAGAAGATTGATTTGGAAATGATTAAGATTGATGGGACGGATAACAAGAGTAAGTTGGGAGCAAACGCGATCTTATCCGTTTCACTAGCAGCATCAAAATTGGCAGCCCGATTGTCAAATAAACCCTTGTTTCAATATCTATATGAATTAAGCCATAATAAATCAAGAGATGATTATCTATTACCCATACCCTGTTGTAATATAATAAATGGTGGAGAACATGCTGGGAATAATTTAGCGATACAAGAATTTATGATCTTGCCCATTGGTGCAACATCATTTTCTCAAGCCATAGAAAATGTTGCTGAAGTGTATCAAAATCTCAAAATTATTCTAAGGGACAAATATGGAAAAACAGCAATCAATGTTGGTGATGAGGGAGGATTTGCACCCGATATCTCAAATACAACAGAAGCAATTGAGGTTATTGTTGATGCAATTGAAAGTTCAGGATTTTTCATGAATACTGATTTTGTATTGGGAATGGATGCAGCTGCAAGTGAATTTTTTGATGGCGATATCTATGAAATAGATGGTAAAAGATTGAGCGAAATCGAACTATTACAATATTACTTGGATATGTTCGATGATTTTCCTTACATTAAATCTATAGAAGATCCATTCGATCAACAAGCATTCCGTGGATTCGCTAAGTTAACCGCAAAGACAGATAAATCGATTCAGATTGTTGATGATGATTTGACAGTCACGAATATAAAGTTACTTCAAAGAGCGATCGAAGAAAATGCCGGAAATGCGCTTTTGCTAAAAGTTAATCAAATTGGAAGCTTAACTGAAGCTATAAAAGCGTGTAAAATGGCTTTTAACAAAAAATTTAATGTAATGGTTTCTCATCGTTCTGGAGAAACAGAAGATACGTTCATAGCAGATTTGGTTGTGGGATTATGTACTGGTCAGATCAAAAGTGGAGCACCTTGTAGGAGTGAAAGAAATTCTAAATACAATCAATTATTACGAATAGAAGAACTTTTAGGGGATAAAGCAAAATACACGGGATCCTTCGATTCATGGAAAAATTATCAATGAATTAATTTTATATTTTTATTTTTTAATTATTCGATATATTTTAACGTTTATATCCTTCTTTTTTTGACTATGAAATGGGAATGTTTTCTCTAATTCCATTTTGAAGGGAAACGTGTAATTAATCTTCCAACCGTTTTTAGTTATGAATTTTGAGAGGAATTCATATACTTTATCATTATGGAGGTGAATCGTGTAAATCGTATCTGAAAAATTAAAAGCTTTCAACAAGAACGCCCTATCAGCCGTCTTTTTTTGTACTCCGAAGGGAGGATTCATTATCGTGGTGATTTTAAGAGAATCATGTAGAACATTCCTACTAATTTCAAAATTGGAGACGGTTGTACATATCGGACTAATTAGATGATTCAAGTCAAGATCATTGATATTCTGTTTAAAAAGCTTGATCGCGGACCAATCAAAATCAATTCCAATTACTTGACTTGCTCTGAGATAGGCACTAGCAATCGATAACCTTCCCGTTCCTGAACCTAAATCGATAATTAAATTATTTTCAATGTCATTAAATTCTAATCCAGCAAAATAGATAATATCAGCCGCACTCACTGCATCAATGCTATATTGCTCAAATTCGACTTTTGGCTTTAAAAATGGCGCTGTCGATTGAATTATCGAAATTAATTCTTTTTTATTAATACTAATCTCCTAATTTACTCGCTCTGGTTTAATCTCATGAAACATAATGAATAAATTTATTTGTTTTTATAAATATAATAATAGTGAGATAAATAGAAAAAAAGTACTTATTATCATGAAAGAATCAATTAAAACGAATGAAATTGTGTTTGCTGGTCAGTACTTAGGAGTGGTAGAAGAGTATCTACCAGATAAAAATTCGACTTATACCAAAGATGGAAACATCTATGCAACGAAATCTGGAATTGTCTCAATTGATAAAAATAAAAGAGAACTTGAGATAAGGAGCCATCAAGATCAGGATAGAAAAGTTATCAAGATGGGAGATATAGTCATTGGAACCATAGTTTTCTTAAGACAATATTCAGTAGGTATTGATTTTCAAGCAATAAATCAAAAACTTCATTTTAATAGTTCATATTTTGGAAATATTCATGTTTCTCAAATTTCGAACAAGTTTGTTGAAAAAATAGCGGATGCTTTTCAAATTACAGATATTGTACGGGCGAAAGTCATTGAAAAAGACCAAAATGAGTATAATTTAACTACATCTGAGAATAACTTAGGTGTTATTCATGCTGATTGCATTATTTGCGGGACACCATTGGAAAAGATAGGATTTAACAAGCTAAGATGTACCCGATGCGGTAATATAGAATCTAGAAAAATAGCTTCGGATTATCGGAATGTCTCTGAAAAGCTCAGATATTAATTTTTTTTGGTTCCATTCCATTCAAAATAATATTAAAATTTGAGATGACTAAATATGGCAAGAAAGGGTGGGCGAAAAGTCATTCATTTCTATAATTCAAGCGATAATATAGAAAATATCATCCAATTTCTCGAAGAAATTCAAAAAAAAATTAATTACCTTTCTTTGAACTGCTCAATTGAGGGAAGGTCCGTCAAAATCACGATATTTGGACCACGTGATCTTCAATATCTTGCTACCGAACGATTAAGAGAATTGGCGAATCGTTATCTTTCTTCTTGAAGGATTCAAACCCATTCAGAGGATTACAAACCATAAAACATTTATTTTAAATAATATTAGATTTAGTATCTCTCAATATTAGGTGCATTGTAAATGGCAAAAAAACCTCCTAAAGAAGAAAATCTTGAAAATAAAAGTGCTGTAGATTTATTTGATGATGATGAAGAGTATTCAGAAGAAGATGAAGACTTCGAAGAAGAAATAATTGAGAAAAAGAATTATAAATACCTGGATCTTGAACTCACAAAGGGTCTAAACGAAAACGATCACGTTTTATTATTAGAAGGGCAATCTCATGGTTTTTGCAATGCTTTTGTAAAACAACTACTTCCATTAAAAGGCGTGATTTCGGCAGCATATAGAATCACTACAATAAAACCCGCAGAAATTTTCATTCGATTGGAGGATGGATATAAAATAATGGATATTTTATTCGAGGCAATTGAGTCGCTTAGAGCCGAAGGTCAAGAAGTAAAAGAACTTTTTAAAAAATTAATGTGATTTACTTATATTTTTCATTCATATAGAAATAACTGATTTTAATGGCATACCACTTCCTCCTCAATGATCTGCATAAAAATTTATCCCAAAAAACAATTGGAACAGATAAAGGCTTGGCAAAGTTAGGAGATGGGATCGTTAACCTCTCATATTCCATGGCAAAATCCATTTATTTAACGCGCAATAATCCAACGAATAGAACTATTCGAACGGGTAATAAAGTGAGTAAAAAAATCCTGGCAGAAGCGTTAAAAAACGCAGATTTAAAACCGTTTTCAAAAAATAGAGGGGATGCCCATGACATGGCTGATACTGTTGAAGCAATCGTCGCCTATGTCTGGTTGAGTAATAAGATGACTCTAAATGAGATGATAGACATATTGTGGAAAGCTTTATCTGGAGATATTTCCATTAGAAATCTTGAAATTGAAACCGCGAGGAATGCATTTACAGTTCTTTTAAATACGATGAAGGAATTCCTACCTACTCATTAAATGCATATTTAATATAATATTAAATTGAGTTGTACAAATTGGTGAAGTGGTCGTAGGTTTTAATTTATTGCAGTCTCGTATTCTAAAATCTCTTTCATTCTTTGTCTTAATTCAGGACGAATGGCTGACATTCCGTACGTTTTCAGACCCCCCAATTTTCTCTGAACTTCTTTGGCAGTGAGAGCGCCGGGGAGATCTTGCTTGTTCGCAATAGCAATGATCTTTGTGCCAATATTTCTAACAAACCTGTCATAAATTTCTTTCGTCTTTTCCAAATTTTTATCGGTAGAATCACACACTAAAACCGCTAATCCCGCGCCCCGCAAAAAATCTTGCCACATGAATTTGAATCGTTGCTGTCCCGCTAAATCCCAAATCGAGCAGTTCACCCCATTTAAAGTGGAATCTTCAACCTCTAAACCTACCGTAGGAACCCGTTTTTCCATGACATCCCTTCCTTGAAGGAGAGATAGTAGAGATGTCTTTCCTACACCTCCTTCACCAATCAAACAAATCTTCGACTTTGTTGTGAGAACTTTGACCAACCCTTCCAAGGTAAAAATGGCGTTAAATAAAAAAGGAAGGTCACCCTACTAAAATTGAAATAATATGGACATGCCACGAGGATGTTACGATTCCTTAATCAGTAGTATCTCATCTAAAGAAGATTGAGCAAAATAATTTGAAATTATAAAAATAATGAATTTTAAGTTTCTTCAGCTTCAAATAAAAATCTTAAAGTTATTGTACTTAAAATAAATAATAGAAAAAAAGTAACAAGAAAGTTGAGGAACTTTTTCTATATCTCTATTCAAGAGTACAACATCAATCTCAAACTATTTATTTTCTCCTAAAATTTTATTCTCATAATTCTTTAATTCTAATAATGCATCATCTGCCATTTCTTCCAAGTTTTTAAGATCGGGGAGTCCTTCAGCTCTATCGTATAAAGCACGCTTTATGAGATCATTAATTCCAATTAACTCTTCCGTACATTTATTTGCTAAGCCCAATAAATCAACAAACTCAAAAATGTTGATTAAACGAATACCTTCTTTGTGTTGAATGTTATCCAATTGTTCCAATTTCTTGCGTACAGCATCAACCGCTTTTGACCCATATGGACCATAAAAGACTATGTATAAAGGATGGTCTTCTGAATGGTAAAACTTAATACCTTTACTTGCCGTTTTCTCAGCTTTAATTACGCTTGGGATGTTGAAATCTATAAAGAGGTAATTAAATTTATTAGATTCTATGTATGTTTTTAGATCTTTCGATACGAAATCCAAAAATCCCTTTTGTGTAACATCAATCAATGAATCAATTCGATGTTGGCTAATTGGTAGGTTAAAATATTGCTCATGTCGTGACTCTATTCCTTTATCAAATAATGCTTTTCTTAACCAATTCTCCAATATTGGATGTGAGTTTCGACCCACATAACTTGCTCGATTCTTAACTCGATGTCGAGGAAGCTCTTTTATCAAAACTTGAGCGTGAGTAATGGTTTTAGGAGCAAATTTTTGCTTATCTATTAGTAAAGCCTGTATACTTGATACTTTTTCTGGGGACATCCAAGTGTCACTTTTAATATTTTCTTGAATTCCGTGCCTTCTATCAAATTGAGAGGTGTGCTTACTGAGGTCTTTAATAGAAAAAAAACCTTGAGGATTTTTGTCAGTAATATATTTTTGCAGTTCATTAGGAGTATCTTTTAATTCCTCAAATCTCGCTTGAGTTAGAGCAAAAAGAGTATATACTAAAGCATCATATTGTAGTTTCAATTCTTCAATAAAAATACCTTGTTCGACTAATTCTTCAAAATATATTTCCAAAGCTTTGGTTCGGAATTCATAATACTTAGCTTCACTTTTAAAATCGAAATCTTTCTTTTTTATTCGTAGAATATTTGTAGTGAAATTGAATATGCTTACAAACTCATTAAATTCTTTATCGGTTTCACTTGTTCGAGTTTTATAACTTATATAACTTCTATTCTGTCCTAATGCAAGAGATATAGATTTCATACTATTGGGGTGTTCTTTGGAGTCTGATTTTCTTTCCCAGATCGTACAATCCTCAAGGAGTGTTATGATTTTTTTTATATAGTCTAATTCTCCGAAATAATCAACAAGAACTTTTTTAATTGCGTTTTCAATTAATACCCTCCCTTTTTCGATATTCTTACCCTTACCTCCAAATAAACCTAATATTCTTGGTCTTAACTTTCTAAAAGCTTTTTCTGCTTCTGTTAACGTGTGAAAATAAATTTCTTCATTCTCAATCGCTGAGACCCATTTTCTAATAGTATCAGATCTTGCACCCAAAAATACACCGATATTATGAGGAGATATGAATTTATATATGGAATTTATATCTGACTTTGAATTCTCTGAAAATAAGCCGCTCTTTCTGAATTTAAAACCTTTTTCAAAATTAGATTGCTCAAATTTATTCTTGAGGTCTTCTCTATGAAATCTTGCTAATTCTCCTCTATTTATAATTATTTGTTCAATGCATGTCTTAATAAGTTCAAGTAGAGATGATTTGGTTTGAAAAGTCTGGAAATTTCTTAGTCCAAATTCTACAGGTATTTTTTCTAGGTCTGAAGGGTGGTAAAGATCATCAGATGGTTCAATGGAGTCTGTTTCCTTTTCATCTTCAAAGAGTTTGAAATTTTTTTTCCTCCAATCATAGGGATATAATTCGAGGTCTTCCCGTATTCTTAGTTCCAAAGGGGAAAGTTTCGATTCTTTCGGTTCCTGGCGGGTTACCTTGAACACGGTCTCGATGAGGTTCGTAAGGAATATTTTAAAGCTCGCGCGGTAGATCATGTCGCCTTCCAGTTTTTCGAGTAATTTTTCGATTGCAGCATGAAATTTATCTAGCGCGAAGTTATAAAACCGCAACAAAAATTCGGAGTTGATTTCAAGGTGATCTACTAACCCTTCGAGAATCGTGTCACCGATGTCTCGATGTAGTGCTGGGGGTAATTTTTGATTCGGATTAATTTGCCTTGGAGGAGGAAATGCCACGAAGATTTGAGCGTAAATCATTCGAGCGAGCACGATGGTGATGTTCAGCTTTTCTCTATTCGAGAAAGCCTTGTCAAGTCGAAATAATTCACTTTTTTCAAATCCTTGCAAGAGGATCCTACTAAACTCATTCGTAGGAACTTCGCCCGTCATGTTATCCATGAGTGCGTGCACCGCGTCTATAGTTGAAATGAGGAGATCCGAAAAATATTCACCTTGGATCCAATCGTTGTTCAATCGCACCTGGATCGTCTTTAGGGCTTGTTTTTCCCTGTGGTCCAGCTTGATGTTGACCTGCGATTCGATCCATTCGATACAGTCTTGAGCACTAAGTTGGTCAATAAACCGATCTACGAATTCTTTCATTAAATCAGGCGTGAGCGGTTCATTCGTTCGAGAAAGTGCAAAAAGGCGCTGGTGAATGATACGCGCAAAAATGACGGTGATCGCCCGTCCAAGGGATCTTTTACTCCTCATGTCTTTGAATGGGTTGACCTTATCCTTGAGTTCCATGATAATTTCCTTTTCCGTGGAGGAAAAAGTAACGCACTCGTAATCACCACTCATCACGTCGAAAATAAATTGAATTCCTTCCATGAAGGATTGGATCTGATACTTCCTAAACTGCTTTTTATCCTTAATGGTTTCCTTGAACTGTTGAAATACTCGTTTGAGCTTCCTTTGCTCCCTTGGGTTTAATCTTGTTAGAAAATCGCGTGAGATAGGACTGTATAACAATTTTGATCGGAGTTGTTTTGCGTATCGCTTGAGGGTGATTGAACGCAATTGTTTCTGCTTTTTGATTTTAAGGAGGGGACTTACCTTGCTGTAAAGCAAGTCATGGATGGCAAAATAAACAAGGAGTTTGAGATGCCACTTGGCTGTTCTTCTCGGTGATGGTTGTTGTACTTGTATTTGAGGGCTTTCTTCACTTTTTTCTTGAGTTATTTCAGGGATCTCGATTTGTGGCTCGATTGGTATGATAACACCGCAATGTGGGCAATAGACGGTGCTTGGATCATTGTTGTTTTCTATTATTTCCGGTGGGATCTTGGTATTGCAGTCTGGACAATAGAGCGAAATTGCATTTTGGTTTTTTGGTTCTGGTTTTGGTTCAGTCATCTGAATTTACCTAAATGAATGCTATTACCCTTTATTTTTCAGAACTATTTAAAGAAAAAAAGGTAATTTATGATTTAAATCGCTTATTTATTAAAATCGTTCCTGCATTATCGATGATGTATTTCTTAATAAAAGTCATTAAAAGTAAAAGCCGAACGAAAGAGTGGGAAAAGCCTTGGAGAAGGTCCACAAAAAACAACAAGAATGATTTAACCGTTGATGATGTCTTAAGTCGAGAAAATTATTAGATTAATTTTTTTTTAATTACAGGCGAGAAATGCTCTAATAGCTAATAATAAGAAAAGAAAAAAGTATTACAAAAAAATTAATTTATTTATTTATTTATTTAACGCATTACGCTCCGGTTTCTAAGTCTTTTACGATGCCGACGCAGACAGTTTTAGGCTGCTACTGAGATATTCAGTATGCTACTACCCATGTCGCGCACGGCAAATCGTCCCATTTCTGGAAAATCTTCATATTTTTCAATGCAGAGTT
>CAZOYD010000021.1:0-50197 GCA_964583985.1 uncultured archaeon | reverse complement strand
TTCATTCTCTTTCATCGAAGATCACCAATTTATATTCTAAAAATTAAAAGGGAGGCTGCTAATTGCAGATTTATAATCCATAATTCTCTAATTCAGTTTTCAAATTTGCAACTCCCATTAACAAGTTATTTTTTATGTTAAGATCGGTAAAATTAAAAGAACTGTTTTTAGCAACTATGCAATTTTCTAATTTAAAGTTTTTTCCAACTTTTACGTTATCAAATATGATAGTGTTCGAAATTTCAACGTAATCGCGGATTTCTGAATTTATACCAACATAAACATTTGGTCCTAAAAGAACATCGTCTCCAATCTTGACATTATCTTCTAAATAAACAGGTTCGATAAACGTGGGGTAATCTCCAACATAATTTTCGATTCGATTCTTTAATTTAGCAAAGAATGTCTTCATTAAATCCTGAACGTCTGATTTTTTGATTGCTTTGGGATTAATTATAATTTGTTCAATCTTGGTCAATTCTTCGTTCATATTCACTCATCTTAAGTTCAATATAATTTTAAAGTTTAAAATCCTAATAATTTTAGTAAATTATCAATATTCTCCCCAGTTTTTGCACTGGTAGTGATTACCTCTATTTTTGGGTTAAATCTTTTCGCATCTGCAATCATTTTTTCAATGTTAGTTCCCAAGCGTTCTTTGAGATCAATCTTATTAATTACCGCGATATCTGACATTTTAAAAAGCATCGGATGCTTTTCAATCACCCATTCTCCCTCTGTTATAGAAACCACAGTTATCCGTTTATCAGTTCCTAAAATAAACTCAGAGGGACATATTAAATTTCCCACATTTTCGATAAATATGATATCATAATTCTGTAAATCCTTGTTTTTAATTATTTGGTGGATATGATAAGCATTTAATGCACATTCTCGACCTGTATTGATCTGTATAGTCTCAGTGTTGTGTTTTTCTATGCGATCCGCATCAACTCGTGTTGTGATATCTCCACAAATAACTAACATGCGAAATTTTGGAGATAATTTTTCAGCTATCCTTTCTAACAAAGCTGTTTTTCCAGATCCTATCGCCCCAACGATATCAAAGGATTTAATATTATTATCTAAAAAATTTTGATGAACTCTACTAGCTAATTGATCATTTTCTTTTTCTACTGCCTTTTTAGTCTCGATTACTTCATCTCGTATTTCGTCTCGAGCTAAATTGGTACTTTCAACTTCTTTAATTCTTGAAAATTCTTTTTTTTCTTTATTTGACATGCTAAAAACGTGAGTAAATTTAGTATGATTACATGCGAAATAATTTCAATTTATTGATTTAAGTCAATCATATAGAAATAATAAACATGATAGAATATTTGAAAGATTATGATTCATTCCAAATATTTTCTGTATAACAAGGAACAGAAAGATCTTTCATTGTTAATAGCCCAGATCTGGCTTCAATTATTTTTGGAATTAAATTAGTAACCATTGCTGCCGTTCCTATATCCCCGTGGACGCCCCCTATAATTTTTTGACGAATATTAGGTATTCCCTGTACTTCAACACTATCATATTCTTCATGATCTCCTGCATATGCGATAAAATCAAGAATGAGAAAATTTTTACCTCCTTTTTTGGCAATTGCTTTACTATGCAACCCACAAACATTATCCTTTAGTACCTTTTCACCATATGATGTCATGAAGTCGTTTTTTGCTAAAATTTCAGTTGGAGGAAATTCATTTATTTCATCAAATTCAATCCCCAAGGCTGCGCTAATCATTTGAATGGACTCTGTCAATCCAACATGACCAGAGATTTCTTTTTTATTTATTTTTTCATGAAATAATTTTGGGGAAAGTCCAGTCCCAATTTTTCGTTGGAAAGGTTCTCGTCTTTTAGCTGAATTCATCATTCTTGTAATCTTGATTGATTCAACTTTTTGACAAGGAGCAGTAATTACGATTGGTAATAAATCCATAAGGTATCCAGGATTAATTCCTGTTCCAACAACTGAAACATTGTGTAATTTAGCTAAAGAATCTAAATCTTTTGAAATTTTAGGATTAGACTTAAAAGGATAAGATAATTCTTCACAAATTGAAATTACATGACTTCCCTCCTTAATTGCCATTTCAATTAAAGGAGATACATTTTTGAGTAGAGATGATGTAGCTATGATAACTACATCCGGCTTTTCTTTAGATAATACCTTGTGCAAGTCCGATTCTATAACAAGCTCCAATTCATCTTTATAATCTAATATATTCACTAATTTTTGTCCTTTTAATTGAGGATTAATGTCCACTATCCCTTTAAAATTGATATTTTTACGTTCTAGAAGTAATTTTACTATTAATTGTCCCATTGGACCTAAACCGACTTGTACCACATCAAACTTCTTTTTCAAGACATTTTACCTTTCAAATTTGTTCATTATAATAAAAATTAAATGGTGTATTATATATTTGTAGAGACATTTGAAACCGGACGTGCAATCTCTTCTATTACTGTTTCTATCTGGGAAATATCTCCATCACTATGAGCCATAGAAATTGCCCCCAATCCATGAAGCCCCATAATTTTTCTATTAAATAAAGCTAAGTGGAATATAGCTTCTCTTATTTTATCATTATTCATGCTAATTTCCCTCATTGTAGGACTTTCGAGGAAATGTGATAAAGCATGAATCATTACAAGAGATTTATACCCTCTTGCTAAAAATGGTAATTTGTTATCAATAAAATGTTGATTAAGAAACTTTATTAGATCATTACCAATCTGATTTATTCGTTCGTATTCTTGATGTGAATCCTTTAAAATTTCTAAAGTCTTTAATCCCGCAATCATACTAAGGGGATATCCTGAGAATGTTCCCCCTCCAATCAATATTTGATTTTCTTGTTGAGGACTTGATCGTTCAAGAATATCTTTTCTTCCTCCTATAGCTCCAATTGGTAATCCACCCCCTATAATTTTACCCATTGTGGTCAAATCAGGGATTATATTTAATTCATTTTGGAATAGTGAATTGCTAAACCTATAACCAGTAATAACTTCATCAAAAATCAAAAGAATATCGTTTTTCTCAGTTTCCTCTTTTAATGTCTTTAAAAATTCTAAAGTAGCTCGAAATCCGCCTCCACCTCCCAAGATTGGTTCTAATATAACAGCTGCTAAATCTCTTCTATTAAGCTTAATCATTTCAAAAGTTTGCTCATTATTTACTTCAAATGTCCTAATGCCTGCATCTTCAGCTGAAGGGAGTCCCAGAGGATGTGCTCTTGTGTCATAATTCCCAACACCATAATAAAGCGTATCATTAGCACCATGCCATCCGAGGACCGCTTTTGCTACAAGCTTTCTCTTAGTGAATGCTCTTGAGAGTCTTATTGCATACATAGTTGCTTCTGTACCACTTGTACAGAATCTCATCTTCTCAATCCCTGGGTTATTATTGATAATTAATTCTGCTAAATTTACTTGGTATTCCGTATTTGTTCCAAAATGCCATCCGAATGAGCTATATTCTTTCAAAACTTCTCGAACTTTCGGATGATTATGCCCTAATATCATTGCAAAATGACCTAACCAACAATCTATATAATCATTATCATCAACATCAATAACATGAGAACCATTCCCAGCTTTTATAAACAATGGAAATGCTCCAATAGTTGGCAACCCAAATGTTCGAATATTATGGGATATGCCTCCAGGTAATACTTTTACTGCTTTTTCCCAAATTTCTCTCGATTTTGGTCTATTACTGTAATAACGTTCTAACTCTTCTCTTAAAAACATGGTGACTCAATTGATTTTAGATAACTGTT
Organism: uncultured archaeon; assembly: GCA_964583985.1. Taxonomy (GTDB): domain Archaea; phylum Asgardarchaeota; class Lokiarchaeia; order Sigyniarchaeales; family SOKP01; genus SOKP01. The sequence goes on along the minus strand of CAZOYD010000021.1, from coordinate 46,397 downwards.
TAAAGATGCTAAATTATCCTTTATATTTTATGATTATCTTTTTAAATTTCTGTAATAGACATTAATATTGACAATAATTATATAAAGGATTCAGCAAATTTGCATCTCACTTATAGGTTTTAAAGAAGGAAAATTTGAAGTAACTTATTTAGTATATGAGAATTCAATCTATTTTAGCTCCACAAGTTGGACAAATAGACATATTTTTTACCGTTTCACCACAAATTTTGCATAATTTGATGGTTTTTTTCTTTGGCGGTCGAAGAGATGTTATTGAAACGGGTTCTTTTGACATTGTTTCTCCTTCTTCTTGGATGTGAATCATTGTATTAGATGATTGTGGAATATTATGATTATTCGCTTTTGTCGTAATTTCAACTTCTTGACCAAAATAACCCCCAATCTTAACTTTTTTTGTAATTACAGTTTCTGCAAGTTCCCTTGAATATTCAGTATCAACTTGACCTATTGGTTTATCATCTTCTTCGAAATCTATAGCATTTCTTTCTTCTTGAAGTATTTCATCTTCGAATTCTGGTTCTTCAAATTCTGGTTCTTCAAATTCTTCCCCATGTTCTTCTTCATAGATTAATTTTACGAATTCTTCATCCAATTTGAGGAGTGTATCACATTTGATGCATCTAAATATGTGTTTAAACCCAATGTTATTATTAATTGAGTATTTTGCTGCACAACATAAATGATATTTCGCATCACAATTGTAGCATTTATGAATTTCGTCAGAATGTGCTTCACAGATAGGGCATAATTCTTGATTGCAAATAGTACATATTTCTTCGTCTTCAGGATCTAAAGTAATCAGATCTACCGCCAATTTTTCATAGAAAAGCTTATCTTCATCAAGAAATTCACTATTTTCTTCAGGAAGAATGACAGAAAATTCTGATTTATTCTGCAGAAGCGAGTTAAGTATATCCGGTAATAATTTAGGGTCATTGCAGTAGAATACACCACCTTTCGTTTCAGAAATCATCACTTTAAGCTTAACATCATCACTATAAAATTTTTCATCTCCTACGCGAATAATATCTATAAAAGTATCAAAAAATTTCGCTTTTAATAGCAAATCATATAATGCATGACGATATTCTTCTGATAAGTCACTTGGGGTATCAGATAATATAATAACACGATAGTTCTTACGTTTTTCTTTACTTTTAGTAAAAATATAGGCTAGTACTTCAAACAAACCATTTTCTAAGAAACTCTTGTTGTCTTCTCTTGATTCCCAATTATCGTTAATCACCTTAGAAATTATTTCAGTATTAGGTTGATCATATATCGTAATTAAGTTTTCCTTTTTCTGAAACATGATTAGGCCATAGGTACTTATACTATGAAATTTCTCCTTTTCTTTCTCAAAACCATTGATAGATTTCATTAAATTCTTTTTTTTGATGAAATCTTTTGAGAGATCAAGATAAAAGATAAATTCTTCTGAATTCACAGGCAAATTTTTAAACATAGAGCATCAAGAAAATATAAAGAAATAATTCAGAACTTAACTACTACATGAAATTAAGAGCTTTTAAATTTTAATAAAACCAATAGATCAAATTTTATTTCAAGAACCAGATTATAATTTTTTGTTGGTATTATTATAACGGAACTATATTCGAAATTTTATGCCACAATATGGACAATAATCATCTTGACCCTTTTTATTCAACTGTTTTCCGCAATTTGGGCAAATTAAAAAAGAAGAAGTTTCTTTCGGATTCCAAATTTCTTTTTTTGAAACCTGCTCTGAATCTTTTTTAATCGAGGAAGCCACATTAGACCTTGAAGTTTGGTTTGAATTAGAGAATCGTTCATAAACAAGATAACTTCCATCTTTTCTTACTCTATACATTTTGCCAAAAAATCCTCCAATTTGAATTATTTTTTCCTCTGTATTGGTTCCAGATGTTAGGTGCTCTTGAGCGTTATTATATGAATCAACTTCTATTTCTTCATTTATATTTACTTCATGGTCCATCTCATCAATTAGGTTTTCCTCACTCAGATCATTTTCTTCATCATAATCATTTTCTATATATTCTTCTGCGGATTTAATATCTGGATTTTCAGATTGTACAATTTCATCTTGATCAATTTGCAATAAAACATCACATTGTGGACAACGAAAGATGTGAGGAATTCCAATATTATGATCGATAGAGTAATTAATAATGCAACATTTATGAAACGTGGCTCCACAATCCTGACACATTAGAGGAATGTCGTTTATATCTGTACACACTGGACATATCTCATCATCACAAAATTGGCATTTTATTCCTGGTTTATCTTGAGAAGTAGGGATTAATTTTTTTGCTAATCGAGAATAAAAATCGTAGTCCTCTTTTTTAATAGAAATCTTCTCTGGTTGGTCAGCAAAGATGCTTACTAATTGTTTCATTTTGATGAGTTTCTCCATTATCTTAAAAAAATCCTTCTTATCATTAATATAGAAAATACTTCCTTTTGTATCACTAGCTAAAACATTCAATTTAACATCATCCTTAAAAAAGCGATTTTCACCTAGTGAAATTCGGATTATGTCAATGTACGTAGGAAAATTTTTTATTTTCGACACTAAATTGAACAAAACTTCGGTATAATCTTCAGATAAGTCACTTGGGGTATCTGTTATAATGATAATACGATAAATTTTAGATTTTTTACGGATCTTTTCTGTCAAATAAGAGAATACGTAAAATAGTCCATTCTCGAAGTATGATTGGTTTTTTGGTCTTGATTTCCAATTCTCTTCTATTGCATTTATGATTATATCTGAATCTTTCTTATTTGTAATAAAAACAGGATTACCTTCTTCTTGAAATATTAGCAATCCATAATGACCCTTCAAATTTGCTTTGTTTTTTTCAGTAATGTAGTATTTGATCGCTTTTATTATGTCCTTCTTCTTCAAGAATTCCTTGGATAAATCTAAATAAATGAATACATCTTCATAAGATGAGTCCATAACGTTTAATCTCTTCTAATAGATATATAGTTTAAGATATTTATTCACAAAATATTAGTTATCTAACAAAATGAAAACATTAAATATTTATTTTACTATGAATTAAAAATGAGAAAGGAATGCCCAAGAAATCACAAATATCGGGTAGTTAAAGATGGAAAACTTTTTTGAAATGTTAAATCTTTCTAAAAATGCCATTCGGATTTATTTAGGATCCTTTGGTAAAAACTCAATGACAAAGAATGAAATGAATTTAATTGTACCAGATTTGTCTCTTGAAGAGGTTTCACGTGCCTTGAACGACCTTATGGATATAGGCTTAATAAATCCAATTTATCCAAAGGATCCGAAGATTCTTAATCATTATCTCGCAATTCCACCTTTCGGAGCTATAAATGTCTACTATGAAAATATAAAAAAAAATGTTGAGAATATTAAAAACCAGATCCAGTTAATTTTAAGCAAGAGTTTGGAGAAAATTTTCCAAGAAAACCAATTAATCGAGATGGATTCTGTTTTTCAAGCCACGCAAGATTTAAAAAAAGATATAGATGAAGATTTAATCATTCAAAAGCAAGATATAGAAGATATTGTTGCAGGTATGGAGAATTTAAGGGTTTTAAGTGATGCGTTTGATGGTTTACATAATAATATCAAAGGGGTTACTCAGACTGAATTTTCCAACTTGATAAAAATCTTACCTACAATTGAAAATGAAATAATCGGTAAAGTAGAATCTTCAGATATAAAAAAAAATAAGGGGAATCTAATAGAATTCATTAGTGAATCATTTAAAAAGAATTTTGATAAAATGGTGGAAGATTTTACACTCGATTTGCATGAGAAAATTAAGAAAGAATTCGATTATACACAAGAGTCAATGAACACCATTATTAACTCCACATTTCAATTTAGAAATGATTTTAAAATCCTTCTTTTAAACATAATGACTAATTTTGAGGTTAAAATCAATGAAATCTTTGATATAATAAAAAAGAAAAATGTCCAAATGAAACCTCAAATGGAGGGTTTTAAGGAAATAATAACCATGAAAATGAATGAAATAATGCAAAATTCAGTAAATTCAGTCGTGAAATTAAATGATCCTATCAATTTAGTAATGGATAATTATTTAAAAATCATTAAAGATCCTGAAATTACTCGTATTGATAAAATTTATCAAATTAATAGCTTGACTAAAGTAAACGAAGAACTATCAAATTTCCTTATTAATACAAAAAAAGATTTAACCATTGTCGTTCCTAATCTTGAACCCTTAATTTTACCAGAACAAATAAAAGAAGCATCGAATTCTCTAAAGATTAAGATTATATCCTCAGAAGCACATACAAATAGTTCTGCGAAAAAATTCATTGAAATATCAAATGTAGAATATCGAATGTTAAGGAATGACACTATTATTATAATAAAAGGTGACAATGATCACGTTTTGCTTGGTGTCATTCAAATAGATTCCTCTGATCCAATGCAAAATTTCATCGGAATCTCCAGTAATTATCCCCCTTTCATTAAGATGTTAGATATTATGATAAATAGTCTATTAGAATTAGCAGTAAAGGATTCATTTCAAGTACCAAAATCTATTGGTATTGAAGGAGTGAGTACAGATGTGCGTAAGCAGATCAAAAACGCCAATATAATCACTTCTAAACCAAAAATCCTTGAAGAAGACCCTCTAATATCACCCAATCCGGTTAAAACGGAAGTATCAAAGATAGTACAAAAAACAGAACCTCCAAGAGAAATGCCTGAGGTTTCTCCTCATTCTACTCAAATTGATCAAAGTTCTACTATAAATCCAGACCTTGAGGATCAATCAAATATCATCATTAATCAGAATTTCATTGATCTAATTCAAAAAATGGGATCACTTAAGGGAAAAGAATTTAGCGAAAAATTACAGGCTGTAGCTAATGTAATACTCGAAAAAAAGGGATTTTCTGTTACACTCCATAAAATTAGGAGTACCATAAATCAATATAAATTTAGCGAAGATTATCTTAATGAATTAGATAAGAAGCAAATAATTGCTAGTATTGAAGATTGGAAATCTCACTTAATATGATAGAAAATTACTTATTCTTGAGTTTTTTAATCCATTGAGATGTGGAATTAAACAGTTGCCATAATAGGGAGCCAAAGAAAATACACAATAGAATAATCGAAAACGTAAGATATACGGTTGGATGCACTAAATCGCCCTGTAATCCAACAATACCAAATATTGGAACTATTGGAGCAATTATGATCACTATATAATAAAAGGATTTGCTTTTTTCTCTGTATTTCAAATGTGTCGTGATGTTAAGCCATCCAAAGAGGATTAAAAATGCGGGAGTTGAATAATAAGCGATTATGGGAAATGGATCAGCTAATCCATCATTCGCCGCTGCATAAAAGTAGTTGGAAAAATAGAATACAATCATTTCGAGGGCAGTGATCGGTGTTGGAACACCCATATAACCTGATTCCGTAGATATATTGAAACGGGCTAATCGCAAAATTGCACAGAGAGCGAATACAATACAACTAATCGCTAACACAATATCATAAAATTGTCCTGTTTTAAAAGCTTGAAAAGTTAAAATCGCAGGTACTATTCCAAATGTTAGTGCATCACTCAGAGAATCGAGTTCCCGCCCTATATCATTTACAGTTCCCGTTTTTCGAGCAATGTATCCATCCAATAAATCTGTACCTAGTGTTAATGATATTAAGAAGAAACCAAAAGTGACTGTATAGCGCGTTCCTATTCCTGCAAACAATAATGCTATTAACCCTAAAGTTGTTCCTAATAATGTAGCATAATCTTTCAATTTGAGAAGTTTCGGTATGGATGACATAATAATCTCGTTTTATATTTAGTATTTTAAATCTCGATTCACTTAAAAAATTTCCTTTGGATGAATAAATGGACTCCTTCAACCTTAAATTTATTAAAACAATTGAATTATTATAGATTAGATTAAGTAAAATATAAATACATTAGGATTAGAAATAATCGATGAAGAATTGTAAAGAATGTGGTGCGCCAGTAGCCGAAGAACAAAGATATTGTGAATCGTGCGGAGCAGAATTATTGCAGGAAACTAAAAAAATCAATCTAACGGTACCTTCATCACAAGTGCCAACTCCTACCACATCAGGGAAGGGAGGGTTATTTGATTTGAGCAGAAATTATTATTTAATTAAAGAAAATGCTTGGGATTTAGGTTATGGCGAAATTTTTGATGAAAAAGGAGAAACTATTGGTTTAATGCATCGGATTTTATTTAGTATTCGAAGACGAGTTGAATTACAAGAAGTTGATAGAACGGTGGTAGCAACTATTCATAGCAAAATAGTTAGTGCCAGAGGCGCTCAAGATCTAAAGGATCCCCAAGGAATTCCTATCGCGAGAATTAAGCGAAAAATTCTGACTTTTTTCCAGCAAAAATTCTTTTTAGAAGAACCTGAGACAAAAGTTCGTTGGTATGAAGCTGAAGGCGATTTTTTTGGGTGGAGTTTTAGAATTTTTGAAAGTAATACACATAAACTTGTTGCTGAAATAGAGAAAGCGGATAAATGGCGAGACATTTTCCTAGGAGGCATTTTTGATTATGCTGATCGTTATGCATTAAGAATTTTTGATAATGAGACAGATCGTAGAATCCTTGTAGGTTTCGTTTTATCAATAGATAATGTTTTGCATGATAATCAAGGAGGCATGGGACCCATGATTGGAGGAGTAAGAGGTCCAATCTTAGGAAGAATTCCTGGTAGATTTCCGGGTCCTGCAGGTAGAAGACCAGGGGCTCGACGTCCGTGGTAAACTATACAAAAATTTAGTTAATCAATGTTTTATTATAATTCCATCATCTTTTCCTACAATATTTGGACTAACTCTGGGAGGGTTTGGTGTTTCGCTAATAAATAAAACTCAATAATTTTTATACCTAAGAATGAAAATTTCTTTTGGAATTGGTAAGTTTTTAAAAGCCAAATTTATTATATAATTATTTATTTTATTCAAAACTTAGATTTTCAGATACAATAGTGGAGGAGTATAAAAATGACGGATGCCTACGAAGAATTCAGGGTATATGAATTAGAGGACTCGGGAGAACGAAATAAATTGGAGATTAAGCAAGAAGAACTTCAGAATTTTTTAAATCCAGAAGCAGTTTTTATTATTGTTAGAGAAGATTTAAGAAGGATTTTCATATGGAAGGGATCAAAATCTGCTGTTAGAAAAAGGTTCATAAGTTCTCGAATTGCCCAACAATTGCAAAAAGAGCTAATAGATGATTCAAGGTATCATCGATGTAAAATAGTTTCTATTGACCAAGGTGACGAACTTCACGAGTTCTTAAATGCATTTAGGTTAGAATCGATGGAAGTCACGGAAAGATTACCAGATATGCGCTATATTCGAAATATTGAGAGAGATAGGATGTTAGAAGCTGAGAGAGCATTAAAGAGTAACTCCACAGCCAATACAGACGATGAAACTTATTTTTCTCCAGCATTAAATGATAACGATGATAAGGTTGTAATGTCCTCATTCTCTCGAAAATTACCACAACCACCCGTGCAAGCTAAAAATCAAGGATTGTTGACTTCCCAAGATCTAGAAAAGATAAAAGAAAAAGTTCTTGAAAAGGATGTTCCGGGGGAGTATGAAAGACAAAATTTAATTCTTGGTCACGCTTTATATGGTGCAACAACTAAAGTCTCTGAAGTGTTTGGAAAGGAAGTTGTTGAAATCGAGTGGGAAAAAGTAGAGAAATTACCTAAAGATATGATTGAATTAGATGATTATAAATTGAGGGTGTATCTAAATGAGAAAAAAGGAATTGTTGAAGCTGTCGAAGTTTTAAAGAAAAAAGTCTCGACGCAAAAACAAGATGATTTAGACAAACCTACCAATTCTAATAGTGGTTCTAAGTCACAGGGAAGAAGGGAGTTACCAAAAATTCCTAGCGTTAAATGAGCTTTACTTTTTATAATTCATAAAAGTCCTTTTCTTCAGTTTCATCTATGTCGAATTCTTCTAAAGGTTCATTTTCGCTCGTTTCGGTTGATTTATTTGTTTCATTGAGATTTTCTTTTTTTTCTTCCTTTATTTCACTAGGCGGGCTTGTAGATGGTACTTCTTGAATACCTTTATTTGATTCTGCCTTTTCTTTATCATATTCTTCTTCTGACTCTCTCTTTTTAGTCATCATCTTGATATTTTTCAATCCTTCAATCGCTTCTTTTCGAACTGAAGCACTTTTATCCTTTAAAGCTTTTGCTAACACATCAAGAGAATAGGGATGATGTAATTTACCTAATTCCGAAGCTGCCTCTTTTCGTACCGCTTCATCCGGATCATTCAATAGAATATAGGAAAGTAGCCCTATAATATCGTTTTCACCAAATTCTCCGATCGATGCTACTGCTGATTTCCTTACATCTGGATTTGGATCTGAAATTGCTGTATCGGCTAATGTTTTAGTCACTTCATCAGAACGACCAATAGGTGAAATTGAGCTAATGTTTGTTCCACAAAATTTGCAGAACGAATGAGTAATCTTGATTATCTTCCCACAAGCAGGACATAATCTATGAATTGAAAAATCTAACGGAGCTCGAGGAGAACTCCTTTCTTGAGGTTGAGCTTGCTCGTTTTTAATTCTGTATGGATTACTATCATATTCTCTGTATCCCATTACTTTTTACTCTCATGCTTTTTTTTTATCTTATGATCATAATAACAAAATCATTTAATTAAATTATGTAGTCCAATTATTGAATTATTGTATTATTGAAATATGAAATATAAAAGAGAAAAAAAAAAATTATGCTATAGTTATATCGTTGCACAAATATACATCCTGAACAGCATTGAGTATGGCAATACCTTCTGGAGTTGGCTTTTTAAACGCTTTTCTTCCCAAAATTAATCCCATTCCACCTGATCGCTTATTTATGACAGCAGCCTTTACAGCATCTTGAAGATCATTACCCCCAGATTCCCCACCAGAATTGATTAATCCCGCACGACCCATGTAACAATTTGTTACTTGATAGCGGTTCCATTCTAACGGGTGATCGGTTGCTAATTTTTCGTAGACTAACTTGTCGGTCTTTCCAAAATTTAGGTCTAAAAATCCTCGACTGAGGGTTGAAATTTTTTGCTTTATAATATCGGCTTCGAGCGTTACGCCAATGTGATTAGCTTGACTCTCTAAGTCATTTGCCGTGTGATAATCCTTCCCGTCCTTTATAAATTCTTCTGTATTTCTCAGATAGCACCATAATACACACACCATGCCGAGTTCATGAGCAAATTTGAACGCTTCTGAAGTTTCTTGTATCTGGCGTCGAGAATTCTGGGAACCAAAATAAATTGTAGATCCAACTCCAACGGCTCCCATGCCCCAAGCTTGTTCTACACTAGCAAACATTGTTTGATCTGATATCTCTGGTTTTGTTAATATTTCATTATGGTTTAGCTTGACGATAAATGGCAATTTACGTGCATATCGCCTGCTGACTGATCCGAGCACTCCTAATGTTGATGCTACGGCATTGCATCCGCCGTCTATGGCTAATTTAATGATGTTTTCGGGATCAAAATATCGTGGATTGCGAGCAAAACTGGCGGAAGCAGTGTGTTCAATTCCTTGATCTACTGGAAGTATGGAAATATAACCAGTTTTGGCTAATCTCCCTCTTTGGTTAAATATTCTTTCCATGTTATTAAGCATCAAATTGTTACGATCACTGTGCTCAATGATTCTTTCAATGAAATCCGGTCCAGGTAGGTGGATCATTTCTTTGGGAATACCTGTACAAATATGGTTTAACAGATCATCTGCTTCTGCTCCAAGCAGATTTTTTATTTCTTTGAAATCCAATTTTTTTCATTACTCCTTTTGAATAAAAAATTTTTATGAAATATAATGAATATATTCATTTTTAATATTCATTTTTATGAAATATAAAATATATTTTTATGAAATATAGTCTAAAAGTTTTTTTCAAAATCAGAATTTACTCTCTTAGAGCCTTTTAGAAGGTTTTAAAACGTAATATAATGTATAGAAATTATTTAAAATAAGAATTTCACCCATAAATAAAGAAAAATAAAGGAGATTATGAAATGGTTGATCATGGAACTTACCTAAAAGCAGTGAACCATCCCGTACGTAAAGCGATGCTGCAAATCATTGATGAGTCGAAAAGAATTTCTAAAACCGAACTTTTGAACAAGTTAAAAGAAAATAAAGTCATAACAAAAGACGATATGTTTGATTATAACATGAATTTCTTGCTGCAAACTGATTGTGTTAAGAAAGTTAATCTTGAAAATAATATCATAGAATATGAACTCTTACCAGCAGGAAAAGTAATTGAAAAATATTAATTCTCTTTTTCTTTTTCATAATTAAAAGATTAGTTATAAATCCATTTTTCTTCTATCATGCCAGATGAATCCGATTTTAAAGATTTTAAGAGTATCGAAGAATTTGAAAAAACAGTAGAAGGGAGCAAGTATTTTCATGATCTGTATTTAAAAGCGGTCAATCACCCCGTTAGACGTGAGATTTTAACACTGCTAAGTAGAAATGATGGGCTTACAAAAAAAATCTTGATTGATCAGTTACTTGAGAGAGGTTTAATCAGTGATGAAAACACGTTTAAATACAACATTGATTACTTGATTAAAGCATTATGTATTCAGTTAAAGCGAGACGAAGATTCTGGTGAAAATTTGTATTACATAACCCAAGAAGGTAAGGTAATAGATTATTTGAATAAATAAGGAACTCATTTAAGAAATTTGAATATCTTTTCCTTGCCATGAAATATATCATTCTTATTTTCTCCAGTTAAACGCCGAATATTCATGACTTTTGAAGGAGCAAAGTATTCAAAGTCAAATTTAACATCATCTCCCGCGTTTTTACCAGGAATGGGCATTAATCTGGCGGTTAGCGGTTTATTAAGTCTTACCGAAATCGTACACATGTCTAATAAAATATAAAATAATTCCTGTTCTGTGATATCACCGGGTAATGGCACACAATCTAAACCTGTCCCACACATGGTTGAATACAATAACAAGGTATCCAAATTAAACTTGTTTTCTGAAAGACTTTTGGAAATTGTATAATCCTCAAGTACCGAAGGCATGAATCCAGAGAATCCAATAACTTTTTCTTTTTTGGGTATCGCATTCCTTATCAAGGCAACTCCCAAAAGGGATCCTGGAGCACCGAAATATTCGTAATTTAACTTTTCAAAGGCAGTTCCAATACTCTTGGAAACAGTCGGATATGGTGCTGGGGAGAAATCCATGCCATGAAAATCAAGTCTATATTTAGTCCCAATATCTTCCGTAACTTTCATTATCATGTCATAAATCTCATTGAAACGATTTTTCAAATTTATTTGAGCGTCAGTTATGTTCTTTGATTGTTCAAACACGTTAACCACTTCATCCGCCATTTCTAATGCGATTGAAAATGCTGGGTTTTCCTTTAAATGATAAGATGCAGGAAAAAAAGGCGTATCTTCTTTTACATTGGAACTTACACAAAATTGCAAGTTTTTGAATGGATCCGGATTAGAAAGCTTTTTAATAATTTTAGCCCCTGATTTTAATGCTGAAAGATTAATTCCATGTTGAGAAGAAGCCGCGGGTAATGAGGTAAAGAATTTCTCCCTTCTAATTATAAAACTGGGAACCTCTGCTAATAGCAATTTTTCATAAATTCCAAATTTTTCAATGTATTGATCAGCAGCTAAAACAGAGCAACAAGCAAAATAATCAAAACCAAAGTTACTAATCAAATATTCTAAAAGACTGAATTGTTCATGTAAAGATAAAATTGTCTGGTTTAAATTCTGCTCAATTAATTGATGTTCATACGAAATTAAAGGTTGAGAACAAAATCTCCTGGTTTGAACTTCGATGCCTAAAGATTTGAAGCGCTCAGTTAATTCGCGATTGAAGTTACTGAATCCAGGTAATTTTTCTCGCAAAAATCTTTCGAGATTGATGTTTTGACTTAATATAGGTATTTTCTGTCCAATCGTAATAGCTCGAATTTTCATGTTTATCATTTTTCAGTTTATTTTTCCTTAATAAAGAGAGAAAGGCTCTCTTTAAAGCAGTTCTTTTATATTTCATCTAATTTTGCAGATGATTTTAAAGCTTTTTGTTTCATTGCACTTCTCTTGTATTCTCCCGGTTTAATCGGTCCTAATTCCTCAAGTTGTTCCTTAAATTCAGCAATTACTTGAGCATAACGTTCACCTTCACCAGCAGAGATACTCGTTATTTTTAAACGATTTTCATTAATGCCCGCTTGCATTAGCATCTCTCTCATGCTTTCATACCTCGTTCTGGCTCGTATAAACCCAGTATCATAATGGCAATCTTGTTCGTGACAACCCGCAATTAAGACTCCATCAGCTCCTTGGAGTAATGTTTCAAAGACTATTGATGGATTGAGCATGGCAGTACACATAACTCTGATAGATCTCACATTAGAAGGGTATGTTATTTTACTTGTTCCTGCTAAATCAGCTCCCATATATGAACACCAATTACATAAGAATGCTATTATGATCGGATGTTCGCTCTTTCCTTGACTCAAAATTGCTTTAGTTTGTGCAGAAATTTGTTCTTTCCTAAACCCTGGAATGTATAATGCATCCTCCGGACACATTGCTGCACAAGCACCACACCCAGTACAATTGGCTTGCGTGAGCGTGAGCTTTTCCTTACTGATTTTTATTGCATTGAAATTGCAAATATTCTCACACAACCTACAGAGGGTGCATTTCTGTTTATCAAAATAAGCGATATGAGGATTTAATTCCACTTTCCCTCTTGATAATAGTGCGATGGCTTTTGCAGCGGCACTTTCTGCATGTGCAATACTATTAGGAATATCTTTCGGTCCTTGGATAACTCCTGCTAAAAAAATGCCATTTACTGAGGTTTCGGAAGGATGGACCTTCAAGTGTTTTTCGAGGAGGAATCCGTTTTGATCCAATGAAATATTTAATTTCTGGCTTAACTCAGCAGTTCCTTCAGCAGGTTCAATGCCAACAGCCAGTACGACTAAATCTGATTTATTTTCGAAAAGTGCATCTTCGATTATATCTTCACCCTTTACTATTAAATCGTTAGAGGTGTCACACTTCTTTATTGAAGCAATACTACTTTTAATAAATCGCACTCCAAACGTCTCCCGAGCACGATTATAAAATTCTTCGCAATTTTTACCTACAGCTCTTATATCATTGAAATAAATATTTATTTCTGTATCTGGATTCTCCTTTTTAATCAAGATTGCTTGCTTAATTGCTCCATTACAGCATACTTGGCTACAATATTCTCGCCCAATCGCCTTGTTCCTTGAACCTACACATAGAATGAAAGAAACTTTTTTAGGAGGCAATCCCGTTGAAGGAACTACAACCTTACCCCTTGTTGGACCATCATTATTTAATAATCGCTCCATCTGCATTGTGGTAATAACGTCAGAATATTTTTGAAACCTTAATTCTCCTAAAATACTTGGATCAAATGTTTTAAATCCTGTTGCAACAATAACTGACCCAATTTCGATACTGATATTTTGTGAAGTTTGTTCAAAATCAATGGCATCTCTGTCGCAAGCTAATGCACAAGCTTTACACCCTATACAATATTCTTCTAATATATTTGGAAATAAAGGAATAGCCTGAGGATAGGGAATATCTATCGCTTTCCTTGGAAAAAAAGTATTATCTATGTCTATTGGGCAAACTTCTCGACAAATATCAACGCATCCCACGCAATTTTCTTCTATAATAAATCTAGGATTTTTTTTGATGGAGGCTTTAAAGTTTCCAACGTACCCTTCAAGTGATTCAAGTTCGCTGTAAGTTAATAATTCAATTTTAGGATGATCTTTAATTTCTGACATTAAAGGGCCAAGGATACAAATGCTACAATCCAAGGTCGGAAAAGTTTTATCAAACAACGCCATGTGACCCCCTATCGTTGCATCTCGTTCCAGTAAATAAACTTTATATCCCGCATCTGCAATTACCATTGCTGCCTTGATTCCTGCTATACCTCCTCCGATTATTAAGGAGGACTTAGTAACGGGGGCATATTGAACTTCTAATGGTTCTAGTAATTTTACTTCTTCAATTGCCATTTTAATTTGATCAATTGCCTTAATTGTGGCATTTTTTGGCTGATTTGGATGTACCCAGGAATTTTGTTCTCTTATATTAGCAAAAGATATTAAAAATTTATTGATACCTGCCTTTTCAATCGTCTTTTGAAATAAAGATCCGTGTAATTTAAATGAACACGCTGCGATAACCACCCTGTCAATTCCCTTTTCTTTTATTTCATCGCTAATCTTGTTTACTCCCAATTCTGAACATAGATATTGATCCCCCAATACCTCAATTTCCGGATAATTTTTTTTAAAATGTTCTTCAACTCTTTTCGTGTCTATCGTGCCAGAAATATTCTTTCCACAATTACAGATGAATAACCCTACTTTCATAAATGGTGTCCTCTAAATTTGAAGATCTCTAATAAAAATATAGTAATTTGAAGTTATTAATCATTATTTATTTTTAATAACCAATCATAGATAATGTTAATTCTTACAGATGATATGGGCTTTTAATTATTGTGAGATATTAATAATCGCAGAATTAAATGATCCTGAAAAATGAGATTTTTCTGGGGTTTGTGGGGTAAAAAGGTTTACATTTAAGTTCCTGTTGAATCCAAAAGGAGATCCTGAATATATTAATGCGACACCAGGTTTCAGTTCAGATTTTTCGCTTAAAATATATTTAGATTCACCATATCTATTTGATACTGTGACTTCTTTATTAACTTGAAGATTTAGCCGTTCAATATCAGAAGGATGCAGATATATCTTTTCGAATTGGTTGAGATAACTTGAGTTTATTTGTCCAAACTGTGAATGAATGAATTGAATGTGTGAAGGAGAAATGAGATAAAATCGATTGAAATCTTTTGAAAAGGTTTCAAAGTCTAAAAAATCCTCAGTTAAAAGGTCTAGATCGAAATTTAGATTAAATGGTTTATTTAGAAAGGGTACTTCTTCAATAGGAACTTCATCTATTTCAAATAGAAGGTGATATCCTTTTTCTTCAATATCCTTTTTCATTTTTTGGGGAAGCAAATTGATGCTTTTTTGCAAGATGGTTTTTTGACTTTCTTGAAATTCCAAAGCATCCTCCCAACCTGTTTTATAGGCTAATTTTTGAAAAAATTCATAGTTTGTTAAACAATTTGGATAAGGACATGGTCCTGCTTCATTAATGGATGCTCCAGGAATATAATAGGGAGTATATAAATCGTCATTTTCGACGTCACATTTAGCAGGAATTACTATATCGGCATATTTTGAAGTTTGATTAAGAAACATATCAATAACGACAACAAACATGTCATCTCGAGAGAGAGATCTTCTTACTAAATTTTGGTTCGGAAGAGAACTTGCTGGATTAAAATTATAAATGAAAACCATTTTATATTTTGGGGAATTTAGTGCCCATCCTAAATCTATTAACATGATCTTATTATTTCCTTGAATCGATGGATTATTAGTTATGTATTGGATAATAGGGTTAATGAACAATTTATTAAAATCACTCTGGGAATAAATTAAACCCGTTCCTGGATTCCGAAAATTACCCAAAATTATTTGCAAGAGAGCGATTAGTTGTATGGTATCTCCGCCATTATAATATTTTTGGATCCCAAATCCTACATTAAAGATAGTTTCATGTTTATATTGAATAAGCAAATCAACCACTTCATTCAAGCTATTGGGATCTATTCCCGTTTTCTGGATGGCTTTATCTATCTCAAGTTTACTAATTTTTGATAATAGATCATCGGGGACATCAATAAAGTCAGACACAAATTCTGCGTCATGACCATTCTTTTTAATTATTAGACTTAATAGTAGTTTAGCAACAAGATATTCTGTACCAGGGTAAGGTTGAATGGAAATGTGAGCTTCTTGGGACAATTTATGATTTCTTGAATCAATTACGATCAATATTGAACCATTTTTCATCGATTTTTTTATTAGACTATAAGCATGAATATTGGTTTCTGGCAAGTTACTTCCCCAAATGACAATCAGCTTAGCGGCTTTACTCATCAATTGAAAGGGATTAGTTGTAGAATATGTGCCTAACATCCTTTCAAGAGCGTCACATCCTCCTTCATTGCAAATACCTCCAGTAGTAATGGTTGCACCTAATTTATTAAAAAATCTTAATGGTGCTAATCTCGATAAGAGTCCATTATTTCCAGAGCTGTATGCGGCGACGATTGATTCTGGACCATGGGAATTCTTTACGAGATCAATTTTCTCTGCGATAATATTTAGGGCATCTTGTAAACTAATGGGGTGGAATTCATTTCTACCCTTGGTACCCACGTGTTTTAACGGCTCTATTATTCTTTCAGGATGATATACTAGTTTCTCTCTATTATTCAGTTTAGAACAAAGAAATCCTTGTGTAAAAGGATGATCCTTTGATGGGATTGCACCCTGAAATTTAAATACATCAGCATTATCATCCCATTCTCCATGAAAAACGCAAGATCCATAGCAATCTTTTGAACAAGTTCCAAATCGTCTTATTATCTTATCCACCGGTAATTTATATAAATTATAATTTAGTTTCTTTTTCTTTCTCAACGAAATTTTTTGGTAGAAAAGGGTAAACCTTGTAAATGTCGAAATCATACTTTCGCATTTCAAGAAAATAGTTTTTCTCAATCAAGTATTCCTCGTTAGCCCAAGCTAATATTTGTTCAGCAGAATAAAATTGTCCTTTATTATCCAAAGATTCTCTCAACCCGGGACATTTTTTAGAATAATTCACGTAGTTCTTAGGACTTGATACCAAAATTTGCCAGAATGGAAAGCACCTGCATTGAAAAGGTCTATGTAAATGCACTTGGCACTGGTTATCTACTAAAAAAGAACACCTTTCATCATCACCTGTGAATTTGAAACCGAGAGTTTTGAATTTATATGTCTTTCCCCTCTCAACCTTAGGCTCTTTCCAGTAAAAAGAATTATCTATAGCTTTTAAGTATTTTACTGCAAATTTCCTTAACCCGGAATTTCCTTTTAAACCCAAGTGTTGTACTAATCGAAGTATGTCTTCCAAATATAAATATACTTCCCCTTCATCGAATCCCCTACAACAAGCGCCACACATTTGACAGGAGAATTCTATGCCCTTTTCAAGAGTTTTCGAGAGTTTTATTTCCGGAGTAGTCACGTTTTATTTAAAGAGATTTTTATTATAGTAATGGTTTATAATATGGATATTTTCAATATAAATTTAAATATTAATTAGATGTTTCAAAATATTATTGAAGGAGTTTACTTATTTGAATAATAATATGAACAATAGAAGGAATTCAATCTCTATTTCAGCATTCGAAAGTGAACTGGATGAGTTAGAACAGAGCTTCAGTCAAAAATCAATTCAAGATACTCCAGCATATCAATCGTGGAAAGAGACCTTTATTCAAATATATAGCGAAAAAGCTATTAACCTTAGATTTTATATAATTTTGTCATTATTTTTTTTTATTGGGCGGGTAAAATTATTAAAGAGAAGTGAAAAAACCTCTAATCTAGTCATTGATACTACCATTTTTCAATTAAATTTTGAAGAAAAAATACTCTTAACAAAAAAAGTGGGAGATATCTCATTAGTTTATTATTATTCACCTCTCGTGGATAGAATTGATATTCATGAGATAACTTTGTATTCTAAAATTCTTAATAATATTTTCATTAAATTAGAGGAAATTAATATTCCCCTTATTTATCAATTCGATTATTTAATCCAAAATTTAATTTCCTCATATATACGTCATGGATCAGGTGAATTTTATACACCCCCCTTTCTAGTTAAAAAAATGGTTAATGAATCCTATAAGCTAGGAGAATGCGTTTTAGATCCAAGCTGTGGTAGTGGAAATTTTTTGATCGAGATAATAAATAAAATTCTCAAGTCAAACATTAGTAAAGATGATAAAATCAAAGCAATAAAAAAAGTACATGGGTATGATATTAACCCAATGTCGATATATCTAGCACTTGTTAATATTACTTGTTTATTAGATTATGAATGTAGGATAACTAACGAACAATTACGGGTGGTTGATTCATTATTTCTTGAAAATATCAAAAATAACGAAAAAACAAAATATGATTTAGTAATAGGTAATCCTCCTTGGTATACGCTAAGAGATATAGAATCTGTGAAATACCAAGATAAAATAAAAGGATTAGCAGATCTTTTAGGTATCAAACCAACACCAAAAAATGTTTTGAATATTGAAATTGCCTCACTTTTTTTTTATAAAGCGCATGATTTATTCATGAAAAATGGCTCAAAAATATTTTTTGTACTCCCTAAAGGCGTTCTCACGGGGACTCATGCCTCTCTTTTTAGGAGTTTTAGAGGATTCGAGAAGATAAAAACTTGGATGTTTGAAAATGAGATTCTTAACATATTTAATATTGATTTCATATGCTTGTATGCTGAAAAATCTTCTAAAGTCGTTAATAAAGAAAATTATAATATTCCGGTTATCTACTATGGAACAAAAAAAAACATCGCACCTTTTGATTATTTTGATTCAATTGATTTAGTCGCAATTGAAAAAGAAGAGTTAGTTCCATATTCTATAGAAACTAAAGGAAAAAAAATTTTTGTTAATAAATTCATATCTAAAAAAGAATTTGGAGAATTAGTTCATGCTCAAACAAGTTATTATAAGGACGTATTCCACAAAGGAGCAGACTTGAACCCAAGGAATCTAATATTTGTCACTGTGAAAAATATTGATAAAAGTTATGTTAACATTTCTCCAGACCAACGCATTTTTAAAAAGGCTAAAGTCCCTTGGAACCAAGCGTTATTTCAATCCCAAAAAGTAAATAAAAAATACATTTTCAATGTCGTCAAAAGCACTGAACTCGTATCTTTTAATGTATTCGATTACTATTATGTGTTTTTACCTCTAAATAAATCGGACTTATCTTTTGAATACTTTTCGATGGATACTCATTCTAAACATTTTTATGATCTTATAAATAATCTATATTTGAAATTTAAGAAAAAGACCACAAATAACGCTTCACTTCTTGATAACTTGAATCATTGGGGCAAGTTAATCACTCCACGACAATTATCAAAGATAAAAGTGGTCTATAATAATTCCGGTTCTACTCTATCCTCTGCAGTCATAGAAGGAGATTTTTTAGTAACGGGAGATCTCAGCTATTTCGATACACAAAATATTGAAGAAGCATACTATTTATCCTCAATTCTTAATTCTCAGTTCATCAATAAACAAATTAGAATCAGAAAATCGTCTCGTCACATATTTAAAAAACCTTTTGAGACCCCCATTCCTAAATTTGACAGCTCTAATAATCTACATCTTAAATTAGCTGATTTAGGAAGAGAAAGTAATGAAATTGCTCAATTGACCGTTCAAGAATTTGAGATGGTTAACCACTTATCCTTAAAATCAAAAATTCAAGAAAAATTAAAAAGAACACTTGAATCTACTCTCAATCAAATTGATAAGATATTAACCGTCGGGTTTTTTCAATAATTCGGAAGTATCACATTAAATTATATTAAGCTATATTATTATTACATAATAAGTGATTTCACATTATAACTCCTTGGTATACTGAGAATTAAATTGACGAAAAAATTTGTCTTCAAGATTTTAATTGCCGGAAATGGAGGTGCAGGAAAAACAACATTTCTCCGTAGATATGTAGATGGAATCTTTAACGAATCTACGATTGAGACTGTGGGTGTTGACTTTTTCATCAAAGAAATTGAATATGATGATTTAGAAACGAAATGCTCATTACAACTATGGGATTTGGGTGGACAAGAAAGATTTAGACATCTTCTTGAAAATTTTGTCATGGGAGCGAGGGCAGCACTTCTCTTATTTGATATGACGCGCATGCCCTTAATTAATGAGATATTGGCTTGGGTAAATCTTGTAAGGATGCACGACATAAATTTACCAATCATTCTTGTTGGAACTAAATCAGATTTAGAGGATTTAATTGCTGTTGATGACGAAATCGCACTTAACATTAAACAAACTTTTCAAATGGTTGACTATGTAAAAACTTCATCGAAATCTGGAGCCAATGTTGATGTCGCATTTAAATCAATTATTGAATTTTTAATAGCTAAAAGTAAATTTTAGTTTTTATGTTTAATTACGATTTTTAGGAGCAGAAGGCTTTATTATAATGAAAGATGATGAATTAGTCATATTAGGATCTGGTGGCGGGAGACATAACATCCGGACGCAATATAGAGCAACAGGTGGAATCTTGTATAAATTCAGTGGAATCCAAGCCCACATAGATCCAGGACCGGGTGCAATTGTTCGTGTGAACCAATATAAGGAGGACCCATTAAAAACTGAACTTTTCATTGTCACTCACGTGCATATCGACCATTTTAATGACCTTTGCGCAATAATTGAAGCATCTAGGGAAAGTCTACATGATAAAAACTACAATTATTACAAAAAAGGTACCCTCATAACTACGAATGACACCCTGAAATTTGTATCAGAATATCATCAGAACCTGCTTGAAAAAATAGTTCCGTTTAAACCAGGAGATTCAATAGATTATAAAGGCATCAAAATTATTGGAACAAGAGTTAACCATTCCAAAGTTGAGGGTTTTGGAATAATCTTCAAATTGAAAAATTATTCAATCGGATTTTCTAGCGATACCACGGTGTTTAAAGGATTTTCGGAACAGTTTTCAGGAGTCAATGTTTTAGTATTAAACTTGCTCAGACCCGATTCCGTGGTTTGTCGACGTCATTTATGCACTGACGAAGTAATACCTTATTTAAACAACATTAAACCCGCGCTTAAAGGGCTATTAATCACTCATTTTGGAAGCTACATGGATAACCCTTTTTCCTCCGCAAGTTATGTACCAAGTCAAATTGATAAATTAAAAGAGAAGACTGATATAAATAAGATAATAGCGGCAGAAGATGGATTAAAAATTAAAATTGTAGAATTTATTAACACATTGTAAGTATTAGCATTTCTTAAATTGAGAATTTTCACAATAAAATTATTTGATTCACTACGTGAGCCATTATGAGATTTATTTCACATGTAGTAAAAATCATTGTTAGATTTTGCCAGACTTACTCATTCGTTACAAATATATAAAAAAAAGAGGTCATTTAAATTGACCTTTAATTAAACTTTAATAATGTCGCCCATGTACCAATAATCCCAATAATCACTTACAGAGTGGAGCCAGAGTATTGCTATCCCTTTTTTACGATTAGGTAGTTTGACAATGGTTAACCAAGAATCAAGTGAAAATACTTTTGATTGCCAAGTTTCCACTAAATTGGAGAAGTATATTATTTCAAGTGTATATCGTTCATTTTGATCGAAATAAACTTGATATCCATCAATCATAATCAAGTATGTGCCTGGTTCAGTTAATTGAACAAACTCAGGAGACCTACCCGTAGCACCGTCTACATTTACCAAATAATAATAGCCATCAGGAAACAGTTGATAAATCAGTATGTCAAGATCACTTGTAGCCCATTTGGACCAATCGCGGAGCCACGAGAGTTCTATGATTGCTAATTGTTCATGTCCTAAATCTGGAATAGTAAATGAATAGAGATCGTATTCACCTTCCCTAACTTTTCCATAATCAGTTATGATCTCTCCGTTGTAAAGAGAAACTTGAGCTTCATCCACATCAACTCCAGAATTAGATATAAACATCCATTTCCCACATTTATAAGCTTGAGTTTTAACTACTTCAATGGTCATTTTCTCAATTTCAATGTTATTAAACGCAGAAAAGTCTCCAGCAAGAACTAATCGTTGAACTCCAGGTTGGAAGTGAACATCAGAAGATATTTCGATAACAAAGCTATCATAATAATAGAAATATTCACCATAAACGAGATAGTCATCTATACCTTCACGTACAGCTGTGCTAAGATACATTACTCCATCATCCAAAAAGTAGAGATTTTGCTCTGAAAGATCTGCATATTGAATACCGGACAACGAGATTCTTATCGAATCGACTTCTTCACTGACCCAGAAATTAAAATAGTTATATTTTCCAGGTTCTAATGTGATATCATCTACCGTAGCCACACCACCATGAAAATCAAGTAATTCAAGGGGTGGGAACCATAAAGATGCATAATGATTATTCCCTCCATTTTGGTGACAGTCGATGTGATGATTAGATTTGCATCGATGATGACAATTTTGCTCAACTACTTCTTCTACCATCGCTTTAATAAGATCTAATGAGTTAAGACAATTTATATATCCAGAACCTTGCTCAAAATCTTGGTATCCTTCTAATGTTACGGCACCTTCCACAATTGCTTTTTTTACTTCTAAAGGACCAAATTCCAGACCTTCATTCTTTATATAAGCCATCAATAAAGCGGCTTCACCAGCTACTTGCGGACATGAAAATGAAGTTCCTCCCGCTAAATATATTGTGGATGGCCATGCAGAAGGTGGCGCTCCAAAGAAAGTCCACGACCCAGTAGCAACTACATCAGGTTTATTTCGCCCGTCTGAGGTTGGACCTCGAGCACTGAAGTCAGCAATGAAAATATCATCACTAGGATAATAATAAGGGGCAAATCCTGGGAAATAGGCTATATCAGCATAAACTCGCTCATGAATAGGATCCATTGCTGCACCTACAGTTATGGCAGTTGTTGACGTTCCTGGAGAACCTACACGGAGAGGTGCAGGACCATCATTACCTGCAGAAGCAACAACCGTGATTCCCTTTGCTGTAGCGGCATCGACTAGTAAATCTTCAGGATCCACTCCTGGAGCACCAACTCCACCTCCTAAACTCATGCTTATTACATCCACACCTTCATCAATTGCTGCATCAATGCCTTCCATGATTATTGAAGAGGGGACTCCTCCTCCAGTGTGATCAAAGACTTTAACAGCATAAATTTCTGCTCCCGGCGCAATTCCCATGCAAACAACACTCGTTTGATTGTTTGTTGAATTGAAAAAAGAACCATAGGGATCATGAGTATAAATTGCTGTGCCCCATGGATGGGGTGAGTAAGGTGGATCAGGACTTGGATAGAAAGTCAGTAGTACACTAGCCGCAATAAGAGCAGCACAGCCAGTACCGTGCCAATGATTCATGGGATTACCATATCCTTCATAAGTAGGGTTCCCTACATCATAACTTAAATCTATGCCACCATATACCGCATCCCAATACCAAGGATAGCGCATATTACCATATGGGTCTTCCCAAGGTTCACTCCAGCACCCAGTATCTATAATTGCAACCTTCACGCCATCTCCATAATTAGTATCTTCCCAGATAGCTTCAGCATTTGTAAGATATGAATTAGCATAAGTTGAGGGATATTCCTCGGATAGACTTAAACTTATTGGATTCGCTCCAATGTTTGCATCTGACATGAGCATGTACGTATCAGTTTCCTCCTTGAGGACATTAAATTCTTTAAATTCATCTTTAAATACACGAACTACTAGTGGACTTTCTGCTAAAGCATAAAGTGCACTGGTCGGGATATTTATTGAAACTCCGTTGATATTGTTATATTCTATTTTTATGTATCCCCCTAAGGATTCTACTTGAGTTGCTAACATAGCATAATCTTGAGAGGTTGTTTCAACAATTACTGGAACTAATGAGTCTCCTTCTGCAAAGAATTCTGACGTGCTAAATTCAAATTTACTAAAGGCTGAAGTTTTTGAATCCTCTCGAGTTAAAGAAACATTATCGATTTTACTGCTCGGTGCGACCATAGCTGGTACTAATAACAAGCTTATTACTGTAATTCCAACGAACAAAAATAGTAGTTTATTTTTTTTATTCAACTTCATTTTTTTCACCTTATTTTAATGATTTTTTTTAGATAATTTGTATTAGAAATCACTCGAGAATTAAATCCTATAATTTGACAAATTTATCTAGATTTCTCGAATAATTAAAAATTAAGATGCGTTCCATATATAAAACTTACTTTTTTGACGAAAAAAAATAATAAAAGGAACACAAAGAAAACAGTTTTAAAAATGGTGATAAACACATTCCAATAAAAATTTTCACCGAATTTAGTATTATCACCTTTGAGAGAGTTTTTTTATACCTTCTTCATCTCTATAGACAGAGATTTTCATAAAGACGAATTAAACCTAAACCAGAAAAAGTCTTTCATTATAAGAACCGAGTTTGGAATTGATAATGTTTTTTTACTTGTAATGAATCAATAATACTAATATAGTTTTACTCTTAAATTAGTTAGTATCTAAAAATCTCACTAAAATTGCTCTTTATAGCTATTTTTTATAAATAATAAAAAAAAAAAATTATAATTTTACTTTAGTTTAACAAAAACAGCAAGGTTCATTGAAATGATGTCTTCCTTGGAAGAAATGAAATTTACTGACTTTGAAGTTGTAATCTGCTGATCCTAAGTCCACTAATGGACTTACAATGACATAAATGTCCATTTTCCAACCTGCAGCCATAAATATAAGTCCTAATTCAGTAGCATCGTTTATAAACCACATGTCTCGAACAGTTGTGAATCCATGGAATTGTTCAATAACAGTTACCATAAAATCTACTTCAGGATAAACATGATTAAGACTGCTAACGTATTCCTGTCCAGAAACAATTACGTTAAACAGATACCACCCTTCATAGAAGGTAGCCCAATCAGTTACATACCTGAATCCAAGATACACATTTTCACCTGCATAAGCAGACATATCAAATGTTATATCTACGACGTCTTGACTCCAACTAGTAAGTCCTGGAAGATTTTCCACAACAGTTGAAATAGCAGAAGAATCATGTAAGTATGTTGTATTTGCATTTGATAACGAGACCCAATCAGAGTCCCATTTCCCATCGGTTGATACTTGAACAAAACCAAAATCCCAGTAATCTTCCATATCCCAATAAGTTGTTAGGGTTAAATAAGGATCAGTTGGATCAACATAAACTTCCGTAGCGATGAGAGTATTCAATAAATCATCAGCTCCAGAATACCAATACATTCCAGTTTCATCATAAGTCCATCCTTCAGTTGCAACATCATCTTGTCCATCAATATAAAAGGTTTCTAATCCTTTCAAGTTGGTGAATTTAATGTAATCAGAACCATAAGCCCCTACATCATACACTCCTGTTGGATATTGCGTATCACCTTCAGCCGTCGTTCCTGCCATTGTTTCACCAAATAAGGCAGATGCTGATTTCCAATTAAATTGTCTTGCTTTGATTTCATGAACATTTAATGGCTCAAGTTCATCAAAATTCAATACTGCATTAGGATTGATGGCTTGGAGTTCATCAAGTTGATATCCATACTTTCCATACCTAGCTTGGACGAGATTTGCAATTCTCCAATCGTGGAATACTTCATTGAAATCTTTTCCAAAAGGTCCCAGTAGAGCATTGATACCATTGGTTCCAACCATACCCCCTTGAGTATAATCTCCCATAAAGTTAAAACCATAATGATCAGTTAGGTATAACGCCCATAGGAACGCAGCCCCGTAATCGGCTAATATGTTGATATCACCTTGATCTCCCCATTGAGTCAGGGAATTATCTGGAGTAGCTAAAAACCATTCAATTTGACCTGCATCAAGTTCATAACCACAAAGAGGTTCTGCAAATAATGAACTAGCTTCATTCATATATGTTGCATCTCCAGGTAATTGGTCTCCATGAATGTTATGTTGATATTCATGAGCAACAGTCGATTCATACAAGTTAGGTCGGGTAACCACCATTGTAGGATCAGGGGTCCATTGACTGCCCTCATCTCCTAAACGTTGCCACCATCTCCAAGCATCAATATGAATCATATTTCTATTATAATAGTCAGCGGTATAAGTTGGGCTAAAAAACCCTACAACATAAGATGGATATGTAGGATCGTAATAATTATCGTCTTCAATGTTCATTACTTTTAAAATGACTTTTTGACCATTGTCCGTTGCTATCCAATCATATGTGTATTCAGGCCAACCGAGTGCTTCAAATATGGTTCCCGTTCCATCTCTGTCATCGGAAAAACCAAAGTAATTAGTATCGGTATTGTAGATTATGTCATTGAATTCATCTGCTAAATACCCACACATCTCATCAGTTATCAATAAGTTTAGTGGATCATCATTTCTTGGATCTCCTTCTGGGAAAGATAGATCATTGGCAACATACACCTGTACAAATTCTCGTTCAGCTCGAAGAGTCATGTAACCACCTATGTACCAATCATATACTTCAGTTCCCAACACGGAAGCATGAGGTCCTGTTGCTGATGAGGTTGCTGGCATTTCCATAGTCATATCAGGCATGTAAACATCTCCAGCAAGACCACTTTGCCAATCAACAGGCTCATAATCAGGAAGGGGAGTTGTTGAACCAGTTACGTTTATAGCAAATAGGCTAAAGGGAATTGCAGTAAATCCTAAAATTATTACCAAGAAAAGAGAAATTCTTGTTTTTTTCATATTTTTCATCTTTTAATTTTATTTTATTTATTGATTGTTTTTTACTTTTTTGTAAGATAGATTGTATATTCAACGTAAGACGTTGAATCGCGTCAAGAAGGCGAAAATAAATTCGTTTAAATAATTCTCTAATTCCGACTTCTTGAATGATTCATAAGTAAGAATGCTTATATATATAAAAGTTACTTTTTTCGTGGAATAAAAAGAAAGATGAAATAGATTAGTAATAATAGGAAATTGGTTTAAATTTCCTTCCAACATGAACACAAAATATATTGAATTGACATTGGTGTCAGTAGCTCTTTATAAATTGACATTGATTTAACAAAAAAGTACAAGATTGAACATATAATACCCGATGATTCTTTTTTATTAGTGTGTACAATTGTGCCAAAAAAATCATTATATTCAGTAGTTGTATGAAAAAAAGCCTCAAATTCAATACATTTAAAATGAATATGGTAAAAAAACAAATTTAATAAAAA
This sequence comes from uncultured archaeon, assembly GCA_964583985.1. GTDB lineage: Archaea > Asgardarchaeota > Lokiarchaeia > Sigyniarchaeales > SOKP01 > SOKP01. The sequence goes on along the minus strand of CAZOYD010000021.1, from coordinate 19,231 downwards.
CCACTTTTTTCGCTAATCCAATGCAATTCCAAGGCGATTTTTATTCTTCTTCATTATAATTAGCCAATATTCGTTCTCGACTTATAACCTAAAATTATATCTAAAATCAGCAAAATTTCATATTGCATGCGATATCGCAACACCTAATATTTTATAACAGATTATTTTTAATATAAGTTAATCCCATTATATTTTAAGAAGGGAGGTTTTATTTGAGCTAAACATTGGATTTCAAGGCAGTTAACATTTCGTATGTCTGATTAAGCCCTCTTTTAGACTCTATGAGTTTAAATCTCTAACTTATAAAAATTTTTAAGCCCAAATTGCTGACTCTCCCTTCGTTCTCCCTTCATAATAAAATAAAATTGTTTAAAAAGAAAATGTGTTAATTAATTTTTTATTCAGAAGGTGTTCCTTTTTTTGGTCTTCCCAGATATCTTGGCGTGGTTTTTAAATATTGGTCGTAGGCATCCCCATACTTATTTTTTAAAAAGGCTTCCTCAAGCAATATTGTCCAGTGAAAGTAAGGCATAGTAATAATGAAATAGATAAAGAAGATGATGCTCCAGATTGACTCCGACCAGCCGATCAAGGTTAACCCAAAATACATGATTGTCGTTCCTAAATAAATCGGGTTTCTGGAATAGTGATGTATCTTGGAAGTTGTCAGTCCCTTATTACGCGCAAATGAATACATTGTAAGCTCCCCTATCAATAAACCTAAAATAAATAGTGGAAATCCAAAATAGAACAAAATTCCGTAATCAACGGGAACAAAAAAACTAATTGCTAATCCTCCAAAGAGCCATATCATCGCCACAATAACTATTATTTTTTTAGAGAATAAAAATTCAGGATCATCAAACGGTTCCCCTCTTTTTTTATTAGCCCATACTTGCGTGGAGTAAGCAATAATATAAGCAACACCATAATATAGCCATAAATTATTCCAAATCGACAAGATTTTTTCCCGAATAATTATCAATTATTATTAAATTAACTTCTTTTTTTTTTCCTTCCAAAATATCGTGGCGTATTCATCAAATATTCTTTATAAGTATCACCATATTTTTGAGAAAGAAATTTTTCTTCAATTAAAACAACTATATGAAGGTAAGGTATCGTTATTAAGAAATATATAAAAAATATAATGCTCCAGATTGATTCGGTCCAGCCTATTAAAGCTAAACCGAAATAAAAAATTACCCATCCAACATAATTTGGATTTCTTGAATATTGATGGATTTTTGAAGTAACTAATCCGGGTTTTTGTGCAAAGCTATAGAATGTTATCAAGACTATTATTAACCCGATTAAGCAAAAGATTAATCCAATATAAAAAAGAATCCCAAAATTGACAGGCACGAAAAAGCTGATAAATAATCCTCCAAACAGCCATACTAAGGAGATTATAAAGCCAATCTTTTTACTCATTAAGAGCTCAGGATCTTCAAAAGGTTCTCCTCGCTTTTTATTTGCCCATATTTGAACAACCATGGCGATACCATATCCAATAACATAAAAAAGCCATAAATTATTGAGAATTGACATGATTCATTCTTCAAATACTAAAATGATTTTGTTATTAATAATATTTTGATAAAATTAAAACGTGATGGATATAATATTGAAAAAGGAATCAAAACTTAATCCATTAAATAACTAATTTCCAATACTTACATACAATGCATTGCTGAATTTGTTCGAAATTATTTACTTTAAAGTCTGAATCCCTTCGTATAACTCGGGTAACCATTACATTTCCGCATTTTTCACATAAATTAAGACCATGTGCTTTTACTTTTTGCATTGTGATGATAAAGCCCTATTATCTAAATATAAATTTAATACATTCTTACTAGCAAACCCTAACTAGTTTTTTAATATAGCGATGGTAAATCTTTAATAAATTACATGCTAATAAATATATTCATATAGTCTTTTGAGAGCTTATTACCCAAATTGGACTCGACCAAGCCATATCATTTCCTCGCAAATGAATCCGCAAGTAATAAAAAACGAATTTTTCGGGATTTTGGGAATGATCTAAAGAAATAGCATTAAAATTCTCGTTATCAACATGCGTTGCATTGAAAGTTTTTGATTTAGGAGCATATGAAAGAATTAATTCATTATTCCGAATCAATTCAATTTTTTCTATATCGATAGGACTTATTAAACTGAAATTAATCTTGCGTTCTTCCATTAATTCGATGTTTTTCTCTAATTCAATTATATCCCCCATCATGTAATCTTCCATAAAAAATTTGATGATAACCCTTGGACCAGTGGTACCATAACAATTTCTGTTAAAAAGTGCATTCCATACATCTCGTTTTGTCAATGATTTTGCCCATACTGCCATGATTCCTAATGGGTATATCCCATTATCAGGATCAATAGAGCCTGAGGGATACACTCCAAAGTGATCATCTCCACCCGCCGTAAAACCCAATTTATATCCCTTTTTTAGAGCATCTTGTACAAATGATCCTTTTTTTTCTAAAATGGCACCCCTCTTTATCGCGTTTGGACCATATCCAAAAAATTTATAGCGTGGAGGCAGTGGATTTCCATCGTTAGAAGAGTATTCTTGATTTCCCCAAGTTGAGTAAATCTCCACTAACCGTTCCACTGAATTGTCGAAAGTATCCCAGTTACGATATCCAGATCGAAGTGCGGTATGATGTCCAACCATTAAAACCTTACCAGCAAACGGTTTTAAATTCTTTATCAATTTCGTGGTGGAATTATACTTGTTTGTATCTGATCTAAAAATGGGAATTGTATCGTCATAATGATAGATACAGATGTCCCCATGACCTGTGTACCAATACCCCCATTCATACCCAAAAAAGCAAACAAACTTTCCGTCCCTGTGCATTTCTCTTACTTTTTGCCTAATTTCGGTAAAATCCTCGTCTAAAGTTTCCCATTCGTGATCATGTTCTGTCGTAGTACCAAAATCCAGACCCGCGTTCAATAAATTATGAAAAAAATCATCAATATCCAGCATGCCATCACTCTTATTAGTATGAGCATGAATAAAACCCCAATATAATTTTTCATTGGAGATGTTTTCTTCGCATAAGATGGGATTTGAACTATATTCTTTTCTTTCACACGTTCCAATAACAGTATATATTCCCTCTTTTGAAAGTTTCAAGCTGTTCACTTTTAAAATTCCCTTGAGATCTTGTTTAAATTCATGATTAGAGAGGGAAAGTTGGTGTTTCAATCGATTGGAGATGTATAGCTTGATTTCAGAGTTAAAATTTTCAATTAAATTTTTATATACATCCTCTGCTCTAATTAGTATTTCGAATTCGTGTTTTATCGAAATCGTTGAAGGGCATATAATGGTTAAATGATGAAATTTATTGTGAATGACGTTGAGAGTTGGGGGATTTTGGATATTTTTTGGCTCTTGATTTGGATAAGATACTAATATTTCGATCTTTTTAGACTTTTCAACGAGTGATTGGACTAAAGTCCCATGGACTTCAATTGTAAAAAATGTGCCGGCTGTTACTCCTTTTTTTTCAACTACTAAGTATTTAATTCCTAATTCTTTGCCATTAATCAGGAGAGGAATCAATTTTGATTGGGGGTTGGTTTTTAGAATAAAATATCCATTAATGCTTGGATCGAAAGGTTGAAGACAATACCAGTCATTTTTATTATTTCTTCCCCCTCGGAATCGGAATAATATACTTGAATCTAAGGGAAGATCGAATTCTATGATGAATGAAATAGTTATATCACAATAAGTTCGCACAATAACCTTTTTTGGTTGTACAACCACATTTTTTATAGTATATATTTTTTTCATGAAATTATCTCTCGCAATCATTCATTTTTTATCACCGCAATAAGAAGTGCGGTAAAAATCATCGTAGCGCCTATCAATCCAAAAATGGTAATTATCTCTTTCCCAAATAAAACGCCAAAGAGCGCCGCAAAAACAGGTTCTAAAGTAAAAATGATAGCTGTTTTTGTAGGAGATAAGTACTGTTGCCCGTAATTCTGGAATAAAAAAGTAAGGGTGGTAACCCCTAATCCCATGTACAATATGATTAACCAGAAATCAATGGTAATTGGAGTCATGCTCCAATTTTCATTTAACACGAAAGATGATCCTAGACTTAATAATGATAATATAGCTAATTGAACAAATGAAAAAAGATATATGTCAACCTTTCTTACGAAATCATCATTTGCGACTACGAAGAAAGCATAAAAAACCGCACAGACTAGAATTAGCATGTCTCCAATAAATACGCCCGATTCACCCTCTAAAAGTAAAAACCCCATGCCAAGAGTTGATAAAACCACAGCAATCCAAATCCTGAGCTTCACTTTCTTCTTGTAAGCAAACCACATCACGAAGGGAACCAAAACAGTACCTAAACCAGTAATAAATCCAGTTTTTCCAGCTGTAGTTGTTTGAAGTCCGTAAGTTTGAAAGACCATGGATATATAATACAAGATGCCCGTAATAATTCCACCATATAATGTTTTTTTATTAATCCTTTTAAAACGATATAATATTGGAATAAGTCCAACCAGCGCGATACTATACCTTAAAGTCAAATAAGCAAAAATTGGGACTTCCTTTGTAATTGTTTTAGTTATTATAAATGACGTTCCCCATAGTACGGTTGTAAGAAATAATGCGGCTAATGCAAGACCGAACTTTTTTGGAGAAATTATGTCATCCATCAGTGTTTTAGATTACAATTTGTATAATAGCAATTAAAAAAGAAAGGCACACTTAAAATTAATAATTTATCATAAATTTCAGATTAGCTCATCTGATCATAATAATATGCACTATATGCACGAATTATTCATTTACAGCATTTTTTTATCTATTATTATTTATAAAGGAATTATTTCTATATTAATCAATACGAGCTTCAAAAAACGCGATTAAAGAATGGAATCATGCCAAAAACATACGACGAAATAAATCAAAAAATAAGAAATGGAGATGTTGTAGTAGTCACCGCTGAAGAAATGATCAAAATTGTAGAAGATAGTGGTGTACAGGTGGCGGCTAAAGAAATAGATGTAGTTACTACAGGAACTTTTGGTCCAATGTGTTCAAGTGGTGCCTTTCTTAATTTTGGACATTCAGATCCTCCCATTAAATTAGAACATCTTTGGTTAAATGAAGTTCATGCGTATCATGGAAATGCTGCTGTAGATTGTTATATTGGAGTGACAAGATCAGTAGATATTAAACCATATGATTATGGAGGGGGAAACGTCATTGAAGATCTCGTATCAAGAAAATCCATTAGACTAAGAGGCACTTCATATACGACTGATTGCTATCCCTTAGAGGAAATCGATACTTATTTCACCATAGATGATCTGAATCAAGCAATTTTATGCAATCCACGAAATGCATATCAAAAGTACGTGTGTGCGGTAAATACTACGGATAAAACACTCTATACTTATATGGGTAAACTATTGCCAAATTTAGGAAATGCCCATTATGCAGGAGCAGGGTGCTTAAATCCCTTATGTAATGATCCTGATTATGAGACAATAGGAATAGGTACGAGAATATTTCTCGGAGGAGGCATAGGTTATGTTATGGGAGAAGGAACTCAGCATGATCCGAAAAATGGATTCGGAACTCTATTTTTAAAAGGAGATCTCAAGCAAATGAAACCAGAATATCTGCGAGGAGTCAATTTTGAAAAATATGGTTCTTCAATGTCAGTGGGTGTAGGATTACCCATTCCCATTCTTAATGAAAATCTTGCACGTAAGACTGCTGTAAAGGATGAAAATATCGAAACTGATGTTGTAGATTATGGCGTACCAAGAAGAAATCGTCCCGTATTAATAAAAGTTAATTATAAAGAATTAAAATCGGGCAAGATAGATATTAATGGTAAGGAAGTAAAAGTATCTTCACTTTCTTCACTTTTTTATGCTAAAAAAATTGCTAAAGAGTTAAAAACTTGGATTGAGGATGGATTATTTTTCTTGAATCCACCGGCAGAAAACTTGCCAACCAACACTACATACAACCCAATGAAACAAGTCTCAGAATTGAAATTCGTTAAAGACTTGAAAAAACCTGCAATTACGTGTTTTGATGATTGTGATATTAAAGTGGTGGCAGAAAAAATAATCGAAGAAAATACAAATCATATTGTAATCATTGATAAGGAGAATCATTTGATTGGGATCGTGACTAGTTTTGATGTTACAAAAGCAATAGCAAGGGATAAGACACACATAAGAGACATCATAACCAAAAAAGTTATTACGGCATCTGATAATGAACCGATTGAGGTAGCAGTGCGGAGAATGAAGATGAATAATATATCTGCTCTGCCAATTATTAGTGATGAGAAAAAATGCACTGGGATCATATCTTCGGAGGAGTTGATGTAAAAATTACTATAATTAATTGCATGCTTCCTTTTGGGATCATTAGGGATATTGATGATTACTCCAAAATCATAAATGAAATCTTAAAATATGATATCACGTTTAACATTTTAAAATTTGCAACTGGAACAAATGGAGTTAATTTATTACTAGATGTACCCGAGGATAAGATTAAAATGATAACTGACGCATTAACTCAAAATAGCGTAGTAGTAAACAAAAAAGGAAGGGTTATTGTAGATGATGATAAATGTATAGATTGCGGAGCTTGTCTTTCATTATGCCCAACTGATGCCCTCTATTTTGATGAGTCATTAAGGCTTAATTTCTCATATGAAAAATGTATTGGATGTCTACTTTGCTTAGATTCGTGTCCAAGAAGAGCTATTGAAGAAATGTAGCTGTTTTTAATCATTGGTAATTATTTCAAAGATTTCTTTTAAACGAGGAGTAGTTCGTCGTAACGACATACATCTTTCTTGTTCACAACCTAATAGAATTGCGATGAGTTCATTAAGATGAATCGTAGGTATTTCAAGTTTGTCTCCAAACCACTTATACATCTTTTCTCTATATTCTGGTTTACTTAATGTATATAAACACGTGGGGCAAGGCATGAGAAGAAAGTCAGCTCCCACATTTTCAGCGCTTTGTAATTTATCGTGTGTAATTTTTAGGGCTTCTCGAGGGTTAATTAAAATCTGGGAAGCACCCCATCCACAACAACTATCTTTTTCTTGATAATCCAAGGCAGATCCTCCAAAAAGTTGGACAAGTTCATCCAATTTAGTCTTATCTTTTAAATATCCTTCCACCGTATGCTTATCACGGGATAAATTAAGATAGTGGCATCCATAATGAACAGCTACTTTCAAGTCTTTTAAATTATATTTCAATACATTAAGAACTTCATTTCGAATCAAATAAACAAAATCCAAATCGTGAATAAAGCGCACACTTGGATTTTCAAGGATCTTATATTTTTGATCGTCTTCTTTTTTTTTCCCCATTTGTATTTTTAAATCGTTCAATATTTTCTCAGTTTTTTGAAAAACTTCAGGGGTTTTTAAGAAATCACGTCCTCTCATGACAGAATTATAGCAACCATTACAGGAAAACAGAACTATATCAGATTGAGAATTAAGTTCATATAGATTTCTTTCGTTAATAGCTGCAAATTGGGCTCTGGTTATTAAATTTCGTTGAAAAAATGTACCACTGCAACAAGACTGTCCTTCACATACACTCAATTTTAAGTTAAGTTCATTAGCAAGATCTAAAATACCATATCTCACACCAGGAAAATATTTTTCTAGACAGGCTTTAAATGCGCATAATCTCTTATCTTTAAAGAAATCAAGAGGTGAATCTGGGTATTTCTTTTCTATTTCCTCCAAATTCAGGGCAAGTGGATTAAATTCCATGGTGAACTTTTATCTCTTTTTATTTTTAATTTTATTCTTATTAGCTTTACTAGCTTTAAAAACATAGTTGATTCGAGCGAAATCACAAATGATGTTTAATTCTTTAATTCTTTCAAGTGGGAGTGGTTCTCCTAAGGGTTCTTCTACCACAACTCCAGATGTAAGAAAACGTTCTGACATTTCAACGTATTTATTTAAATCATTGTATTTCGGTCCAAATCCTTTTTTAAAGGATTCATTTCTTAAATCTATGATAAGTAATGGGATATTGATTCCATCTCTTGGGCATAATCGCCTGCATTTTTCACATAAATAGCAATACCAAATATCTGAATCTTTTAATACGCTTTTATTGCCTCGTAATACTTTTGCTATAATTTTTCGGACGTTAAAATTTGAGATTTTTGCAGCAGGACAATCGCCCACGCATTTACCACAAGAGATACATTCAATAATATTCTTATTATCTTCAATATCCTCTACCATTTCTTTAAAAAAATCCCAATTCCAGTCAGAATCCGAGTATTGATCCATGGTGGTGGTGTATGTGGTTTTTATTTAGTTAAAAATTTCAGTTCTAATCTTCGATCAGAATTCATGTTAAAAAAATAATTCTGTTCACATGAAAAATTAAATTAAAGCTCAAATTAATATTTTAAAATTACAAATTATTAATTTAGAGCAATTTATAATAATGTAGACTTCAGAAAAACTTATTATTTATATTTTATTATTTGTATTAGATTAACTAAAAAGGATACAACTTGTTAAGGTGAGATATCCGTGGTTTTAACTAAAGATGGAAGCGTGTATATAAAAATCGTGTATTGGGGAATGGCAGGATCAGGAAAGACAACAATTTTAGAAACTCTTTATAAAATCACAAAGGAATCCAAGAAGGATATTGAACCCGTTGAAGATCTTAAAAAAATAGAAAAGGCAAGTGGTGCAACGCTACATTTCGATAGGGGATTGTTTCAATCGACAAAGCAAAAGAAGATTTTTTATCGTGTATTTACTGTAGCAGGACAATCCAGTTTTTCTCCTTTAAGATCCAAGATTTTTCAAGGAACGGATGCTGTAATCGTGGTTGTTGACTCGCAAACGAAATATTTAGAAGATAATGTAGAATCCCTTTTAGAATTGAAAAATGTGGCTCAAGACAGGTTAATAAAAGAAATACCCGTTATAGTCATGCTGAATAAACAGGATCTTGAAGATACTATTGGAATAGAGGATTATGAACTTATCTTGGAGAAAGAAAAATTATGGTTTGATTCTAAGAACGATCTTTATAATTGGAATCCCATGATTTATGATACTTGTGCTCTTTATGATCAAGAAAAGAATATTTATCGGAGTTTTTATGAATGTGCTCGTAGAACTGTCTTATATCAAATTTATGGAAATGGTAAAGCTCCAAAAGAAGGAGATTTTTCGGACAAAGATACTATTGATAAGATGTAATTGTCTCGTGTAGAAGAAGCTTCTTTTTATATCAAAATAAAAATAAAATAAAAAAAAATAAAATAATGTATTAGTCTTGGTTAGGATGCCTTGAAAAAATAGCATGCATCCATTTGGGTAATATAAATCCCCCATAGAATTCCAAAGCACTTGAGATTAACAACAATCGAGTTACAACCACCATAATTGCTAGTAAAGGATCTGTTGGGTTATCAAAAATAGTACCAAGTAACGAATCCAAAATAGCCGCAATAGTGAATGTTATAAAAGCAGCCCTTAATAGCTTCCCTTTGAGTCTTACATCTTTTTCTTTTGATCTTATCGACTTTTGCGCGAACTTTATTCCTGTTATGAGGAGTATTAATATGACAATCAACAAATAAATTGTTATAAATAATCCAAATTCAACCGTGAAGGGTCGAGAAGGGACAATAACGCCTATTTGACTCATATCAGTAAAGAAGAAGTAAAAGAACGCTAATTCAAATAAAATGCTAAATACTATGGTCAAAGTCACTACTAAGGATTGCCGTTTTTTATTGATCATGTCCGTATAAGCAATTAGCCAACAAAGCAAAGCAATTGGTATGAACACATTTCCTATTATTAGATACCATTCTACGGGTAAAGGTTGTTGAAAGAGAATTTCTTCAATAAAACTTATCGAATCAGGAAAATAAGGATTTGCTATCCCAATCCAAGAGATTCCGACTAAGATGTAAAGCCTTGATTTATGTTGTGCATATTTCGAGAGGATTGTAAATCCAATGATTAAAGATATGCACACAAAAATCAAACTAAAGCTTCCTTGTAACAAATCTACTAGTTCTAATGCCATATATTATATCACATCACTTGAAGTGATTGTTAATAATTATTGAGTTTGAGCTTTAAAAATGTTTATGTATTTAATAAGTAGAACAAGGTTAAATCGATAATTATATTACCGTAAAACTGTTGATAAGAGAATTATTTAAAAGCAGTTTTAAGTGAGCATGATATTGATCAAGAGAGATTAGTTGGTCACGATATCTTTTTTTTAAGTTATTTATAACATTGAGTGGTGTGAATTTGATAAAGCGAATATCCGAAAATAAATATACGCTTCCTTTTGCTTCAAAAATAATTTTCTTTTCTAATAACTCCATGAACAAATCTTCATTATTATTTAAAAAATTTAGGCATTCATTTACAGTGATTACTCTATGTCGTAATTCCTTTATAAGATTATAAATCTCTTTATCAATTAAGATACCAGTAAGCGATTTATTTTGAATTTCTTGAGTATAATCATAATTGGAAAAGAACTGAATTAGTTCTTGTTGAAATTTTTTTAAAATTTGCTCATCTTGAATAAGTTCGGGAAGATATTCAGGAGGAATTCTTGCATAGGTAAGATCTTTAATTAAGAAATAGCATTCTTTTAAGCCAGGTACAATTTTCTTGACAATTAAATTTTCCTGTAGAAATGAAATGAGGAGAAGATCAATATTAACAGTTGAAAATCCATACTCTTCCCTTAATTTATTAGTCAAATTTAACTTTGAGATTACGCCTTCTTCGAGAATTTCTAATATAGTAAATTTAATTTTATCTTGAAAAAAATTAATTAAATTCTCGCTTTCATGTTTTGAATAATTATTGATGGTATTGAATGCTTCTGATATAGCTCGTGTTATTTTATTTGTATTCATTAATTCTAATAAATTTCGCCCGATTATCGCTAATATATCTGGAGATATCACGACTTCTTCTTTCTCTTCATAATTTAAAATTAAAAAGTAAATTTCATTTTCATAATCTTGAAGAATTGAAACATATTTTCTGAATGCTACGCGTTCATCTGAAACTTGAAGTTCAATCATGATATTATCTTTATCTAACTCATGTTGAGCCCATATTTTTAATAATAAGTCTTTTGTAATGGGATTTTTATCCGGTGGATATTGGATAATAGATTCTGGTCCCGTTGATTTATTCCAATGACTCAAGAGTAGACTCTTCATAGAGATTCATTTTATCCCATTAATTTGAATATTTAATATAATAAAAAAAGTAAAGGTAATTTTTAATGCTTTCAGATTAATCCAGGGTAACGTTCTCCTATTCCTTCGAGTGTTTTGCTTAATAAATCAACTATTTTATCGTCGAGTGTACCACTATATTTTTTAATAACACTATCTATAATTTGGTTAGCAATTTCAATATCTGCTTGTGATAAGCGGTTTTTTTTAAATTGAAATAAAAAATCAAATTCCTCGCGTAACCACTCTAACTCATGAGTTACGTCGGCTTCAATAAGATTCTCGAAATCTCCCATAACTTTTATGATCGTTTTCACCTAAAAAGAATTCTTATTACCAATCTAGTAGGATGCATCAATATATATTTTAGCAAAAAAATTTAAATTCCACATAATCAATTAAAATTGAATTAAAGGTTAAGTTGATTTAAAAGTTTTTCAATTATTTCAAACTGAAAAGCTTATTATCCAATGATTATCGTATCTATTCATGGATTAAAGTTTATTCTTTTTCATCAGAAAAGTGATATCGTGTAATTACTTTTGAAAGTTCCCATATTGATTTTATATTGTTTTCGATTATAGCATCTGATAGATCCTCATATAAAAGCGATAATTTATCCTTTTCGTCCTTGAAACTAACATATCCATGAATCTTTTTAGAGTCAAAATCCATACTATCTTGTTTTTTATAATAAATAATATAACATGATATCATCGTGGTAATACGAGTTGAAAAATGAGATAAAATAAAAAAAATTAAGATGAAAATTGGGACATATATAGAAAACGCTCTAAATAATAGACCCAAACTTGAGAGTAGCTATTACCTACTATAAGATCGCTTGCGTGCGCTGCAAATGGAAAGGTGAGGAGCATGCAATCAATGCCATTACTAATTAATGCAGCCTTTATCGCTTCTGCATTATCCAATGAAACTAAATCGTCTCTCAATCCTTGATATATTAAAGCAGGAGGGTCACCGGCATCCACCAAATTACTTGGCGTAAATTTAGCAAAAGCAGTTGGATTTGAGGTCGGATTTCCGGATATGAGACGTGAAAGTGGTTCATTATCAAAATAACGACTGGCAAAATTTGGAGGGTAAATAGGAATAATACCTTTAAGAGTTAATGCGTGACTAAAATTACCAGCAAAATAAGGATCATTGTATCCTAAGCCACATAAAGCTGTTAAATATCCTCCAGCACTTCCTCCCATAAAATAGACAGAATTCAAGTTCGCATTATAAATTGAAGCGTATTCTGCTTCAAGTCTTTTAGTGAAATTTCCAATTTGATATACCATATCTGATAGAGTTACATTTCCTCTCACGTATTCTGGAGTAGGTATAAAAGAAGATCCTCCTGCATCTAATAGACCATATTGGATATCAAATACAATATATCCTTGAGCTGCGAGATACTTATTAAGAACTAATACATTTCCTAAGCTTTTATCACCGAATTGCCAACTTCCGCCATGTATCTTGATGATTACACTATTATTCCCCGGTAATTTTGAACCATCCGTTATGGGATAATAGGTGTCGAAATACAACCTAATTCCATCATTATCATAGTATAAGGTATCCACATCCACATTACAATTTTTGATAGGAAAACCTAAAAAGTAATCATAGAAATTGAATTGAGTAGGTGACATGTATGATTCTATTTGATTAGGGATTGTTGAACGCCAATCAGACCCATAAGCTATGTTGAATTCATTTTCGGCATTTTGAATTGAATAGGGCGTGGATAATAATGGTAGCGAGTTAAGAAACGCAAGAGAAATACCAAATATTAAGATAATTCTGGAAATCCACGGTTTTTTTTTTAATCTTGTGGATAGCAATTTAACAAGCAAAATGGTGGTGAGTATATATAGAATGGTTAAAAATCCTGAGATTTGGCTGAGAAAATACGATAATGTTATAGCTAAACTCGTTGGAATTTTAAAAAGCACGATTGCCGTAAAATATATACCCACAATAAATGTCAAGAAACAGAGATTTATCAAGATTATCCTCAGTATATTCATCTTTTTAAATTTAGTCAAAATTCCATCCCTCCCTAATTTCATTGCTCGAAAAGATTAACAAGGAAAAATATATTCCGTAGATAACGATTATGAAAAATCCCGAGATTATCATCAATGAGCCCAAGATTGCAAGAAAGCCACTTAAGATGAATGTAGTAAAGATAATGCCAAATACAATCATTAAAATGCTAAGAATAAAGCTAATAATGAAGTAATATGAATGGCGATTGATTTTTTTTCCTATTTTTGATGATTTATTCAAATATTTATCAATTATAAATAGCAGATACAGATTAAATGACCAAGAACATATCAGGAATACTCCAAAAATATCATATAATACAGAAGGTGATGGCATGATGAAGTAGAGAATGCCTAAAGCAGCTGTAATTACATTTAAAAATATCGATAGATTGCTTATTTTCTTTAAAATTATCTGTGGTTTCATCAAATTCAAAGTACTTTCCCTTAATTTATTTTCAATTTATTGATACTTACATATATGATATTAATCTTAATAAATGTAAAAAATGGAATAACTTGAATAATAAAATATTATAAAAAATTCTTAACTAGATTAAGTAGATTTTTCAATCTTTGTTTTTTTACTATAATACCTACTCGTCAGATAATAGGCTGCAAACATGATTACTAGTATTACTAATATTATCAATAAGATATTATTAAATAAAGTAGATTGCGCTTCAATGACGCCTAAAGGTAGAGTTGCCCAATCAACAGGAGGAGTGATTCCCAATATTGAACCTAACCAAGAATAAAAAAAGGCTCGAGGGATTGAACCAATTAGAGTACCAATACTATATTTTTTAACGTCCATATCAACCAATCCAGAGGCATAGCTTATAGGATCAAAAGCTATAAAGGGTAAAAACCTAGCGACGATAATTGCTCCCATACCATATTTATGGATAAAATTATCAGCTAAATCTATTGCTTTATCTCCTACAAACTTTTTAACGATTGGACGACCTCCTTTTTTACTGATATAGAAACATAGTAAAGCTGCAGCCATGGATCCGATGATTCCCATTACACCCCCAATAAATACCCCCCATATTATTCCGGTTGCAAGTAGAACGATTTCAGAGGGGATTGGAACTATTAATCCTTGGATAGCCATTACAATTATAAAAATTAAAATACCCACAAAACCTAAGTAATAGATAGGATTTACAAACCAATCAACCACAAATCGATAAAGGATTGTACCGTCCACGAAATAGATATAATAAAGTAAGAAAAGCGAAAGTAAAACTAGTATGATAAAGACGATAATATATAAAATTGTTTTCTTATCATAATGAGAGAAGTCTAAAAGATTTCTTATATACACCTTAAATTTGCTTGATTCTTTTTTATTTGAATCGGTTGCATTATCACTCATGTTTTTCTAATCTCAATTTTTCTTAAATGTAATATTGTTAATTTAAATTTCTTTAAAAATTATATTTTTCAATTTTTGCTACTCATAAATTTCAAGAATCATGAATTATCATGGAGAAACCCCATATATTTTTGCTCATAGAGGTGGTATGGGGTTATGCATCGAAAATACTATTCCTTGCTTTCTAAATGCATTAATTTATAAGGTTGGAATTGAAACTGATGTGCAACTCACGAAAGATGGAGTGTTAATCTGTTTTCATGATTATGTTTTTAAATTAAATTCCAAGAGATACGATGTTGCTAATTTAACCTATGATGAGATGCAACAGTTGAAATTTCCTGATGATAGAAAAATCCCAACCACTCATGAGTTATTTAAGATAGTATTAAATGAAAGTAATATCCGCATGAGTTTTGATATTCGGGGAAAAAAGGCAGGTAAAGTCCTTATTGACACAGCCAAGCAATATGGATTATTGGATAAGATTGAAATCTCTGATAGAAGCATGATTACTCTTTCACAATTGAGAAAGTTTGACGATAAAGTTAAATTGATTTACACGCTTCCCGAAGATATATCAAAAGTTAATGAAGGCAATCTAAATTTTGAAAAATTACATGGAGTAAATGTCAAAGCAATTAATCTCAAATCGTTTAGAGCAAATATGAAAAATTTAAATGAAATTTTAAAGCATGGTCTTGAATGCTACGTGTGGGATCTTAATACTAAATCTCGGCTAAAGAAAATCATGCAAATGCGAATTAGAGATAAAACCATTTCTGCCATATACACGGATTACCCCGATTTTGCAACATCAATTAGAACCGAGCTTGAAGAATCTACCCATTAATTTTGTTAATAATATTGAACAATTATATTTTTATTCTGAAATACTGATAATATTATTATTTAAATTTTTAACTGAAATGTTGGAATTATGAAAATCTCAAAAATAAATCTTTTACTTATATATGTAATTTTAGTTTGGATCCTATTAGCGTTTTTATTTGGAATCTATGATTTGCAAATATCTATTGCTTTTGTTGATGAAACATCAGTTTGGGGCGAATTTGGAGCGGCATATGGCGAAATTCCAGGATACGGCCTAATAGCAGTTGCTTTTGCAACTTATCTTGGAGGGTATATTAAAAATATAAAAAAGCAAAAAATCCTGAGCTATATTGGAATTGGTGTAGGTATCATCTATATTATAGTTGGAGTGTTAGATCATTTAAATGCAGGGAATATTACCCTTGGAAGCACGCTCGTTCTGAGCTTAGCAATATACACTGCAATCACGTGGAAGAAAAATTGGAAAGATTTTAGAAAATTAAGCGGATTAATCTCGATTTTAGCACTTCTTAATCCATTATTGTTGGTTCAGCTCATAAAACTGTTCTGGGGTCGGGTTAGGTTTAGGGATTTACTCCCAGGATATGTTGATTTTACGCCTTGGTTCTTACCGCAAGGGATAACCGGTAATGATAGTTTCCCTTCAGGTCATACCGCTATGGGATGGATATTTCTTCCCATAATATTTTCACTAAAAGGAAGAAAAATCAATGTGCTAACGAAAATTCTTATTCCTATACTCATTCTTTCATGGGGTTTATTTGTTGCCTTATCGAGAGTAGTTATAGGTGCGCATTATGCATCTGACGTCTTATTTTCATCAGGTTTTGCTGCGATTATCTCGATTCTATTTTATAAAATAATTTACAAATAATTTACAGTATAGGGGTATCTGGGTCATTCTTACCCCTTTTTTATTATCAATAATTCTTCTTTATAGGTTTACTAAAAATGCTTTTTTATTTTTGCCTCTAGAATAATAATGTAAATTAAATTTTCGCATTTTACATGATTGTTAAGAATTTCGTTTTATTCATAGGAAAAAAAAGAAGTTTTATAAGAGTGTTGTTACATTAGTTAATAAATACCCATTAGGTTTTTTTATGGAACTATTACAGCAGGAATATTTGGTTAAATTTAAAGGTAGAGATGGTTCTCTGTATGGCTTAAGACTAGGTATTCCCAGTGATGCTGAATTAATCAGTAAAACTTTTATTGAACATTTTGGTTTTGGCTATATAGACGCGAAGGTTTATGATGTTGGTAAATTAAGTGAAGCCATTGCACAGAAAAATAGTTTCTGGTTCATAGGTGAGTTATTAGATAATGAAAACCCTGAGTTCTGTGGGGGAGGTGTTATAGATATCATCAGTCCATATATAGCACAAATGTCTAAAGTCGTTATAAGGACTAAATTTCAGCGAAAAGGATTGGCTTCCGAAATGGGTATCAAGGGTATTTTCAAGATTTTAAAATTTCCACAATTCGAGAAAGTTATCCGATTAAATGCAGAAGCTCGTGCTAGTCTTAAATCTACTCAAATGACAATGAGAAATCAAGGATCCAAACCATATGGGTTTAACCCTATCTATGCTAATTTAGGGAATCGTTTATATTTAAATAAGAAAGAAGAAAAACCATATGTAAAAGGAGAGACCATTCCTCTCATATTTTACTCAAGAACATTGAACAATTTTTGGGAAAGAAGGAATAATGTAGTATACTTATTGAACGATGAAGATATCCTGTTTTTTTATGATTATCAACTTAATAATAACCGAAACATGAAAAAAAGAGATCTCCTTATAACTATGGAGGATTCTAATTACAAATCACATGATATTGAAATTAAACAAAATTTTAATCTTGGTACTGTTCATATTAAAGGATGTATGCATAACATCTTTATCAAAATGTTTCTTAAAAAGTTTAAAAAGTGGAGATATATTGATTGGCGAATTCCTGCTACAGAGGAAGGGGTACGATCAATGAAAATGGCAATTGAAAATGATTTTAAAGTTATAGGTTATGATATCGGTTCTTATTTAGCTCGAGATGGAACATTGCATGATTCAGTCTTTCTTGCTTACTTTCCTAGAAAGGTTAAATTAAACCCGAATGAACATCTCGATATATTAAAAAAAGTTAGACCAATTGTCGATAAGGTCTTAGATTCTCTTTAAAAATTTATTCTTTTTTTACCCCTTTATATATCAACCAGACCCAAATAAGTACTGTAAGTGCATAGAAGGAACCAATCATTCTAAGAGAGTCATTATTTACATAATTCATCACAAATGCTAAATATAAATATGTATATAATCCGATTAGCCCACACATTAACCGGATCCATCTTTTTTTCATCATTTTATTCTCCATTACAGAAAGGATCTTGAATGATGTGATTATTGATGGGATAATAGTAATTGAAGATACGATTATAATAATATAAATAAGATAAGGTAATGACCAAACCGGACGCCAACCTGTGCTTTCATTGAATACAATTCCATCAAAGAAATAAAAAATAACCATTAAACCTAATGCAAAAGCATAAAGCAGTAGCAATTTAATTTCGGATTTTAAACTATACACACTTTCTGATTGAATTAATATTTTATTGGTAGCGAGCATAAAAACTGGGCCATAAAAGATCAAGAAAGCGGAGATATAATTTAATAATAGCGCTAATGATTCACTCTTAACTATTTCATTAATTATTACGTAAGTTGCGTTGATTATTAGACCCAAAGCAATTGAAATATAAAAACCACTAAAAGTTGCATTTAATCGATTTCTTCGTCGCTTAAGAATCGACCATCCGAAACCCAAAAAGAAGATGGCCATCATCAAATTAATAATAAAAATCAAAAATATTCTTGAAAGATCAAATTGTAGTATCATGATAAAATTATCCTAAAATTACATTTTTATTAGATTATGATAGAATTTATTTAAAAATTCTAGGCAAAACAAAACTATAATTTACAGTTATGTTCATGTTTTGACTTTTAATATGGGAAATTTCGGAAATTACTTTTTTGATAAAAACAGTTATATATTTATTTCTCCGCGTGTGTGATAAAAAATGAAAGAAATAGTTAAAAATGTATATCATGTAGGGGATTCTGGTTGCTCGGTGTTTTTAGTTGACACTCAAAGTGAATATGGATTGGTTCTAATTGATTGTGGAATGTCCCTTGATATGATAAAAGATATTAACAAGCAAGACCTTAATCCAATGAAAATACAACATTGTATTATTACTCATTTTCATATCGATCATATCGCTGCGTGCGCTGACCTTAAACAATTCAATAACAAGATAAAATTTTATGCTCATGAATTAGATGCTAACGCTATTGAAGAACCAGGGCATGATAGAGAGACTGCAGCAAATTGGTATGGCGTAAAATACACTCCCATCAAATTGGAACGTCGACTTAAAGGAGAGCTTAATGTATTAAAATTTGGTGCACTTAATTTTGAATGCATACACATTCCTGGGCATACTCCTGGTTCAATAGCTATATTATTAAAACTAACAGAGCCTAATATAAAAGTTCTATTCGGACAAGATTTACATGGACCTATCAT
>CAZOYD010000020.1:0-50628 GCA_964583985.1 uncultured archaeon | reverse complement strand
TCATTAATAACTTTATTAATTACACTTATTCCTAATTTGCATAAAATGATGGCTCTCATGATATTGCTCCTTTTTTTTTGTTGGTCTAAAACTTTTCTTTTTTACTGACAAATTGTACTTCCACTTCCAAAATCTCATCTAAAGGTTTTAATTTTCTATTTATTAAATAATGAAAGTCTTTAAATGAATTTACTTGAACTTTCACCATTAAATCAAACTCACCTATTAATGAATAAATTTCCTTGATCCCATAAAATTTCAATATTTTGATTGGTAGTATGGATAAAGATCTTTTTTGGATCTTAAGTAAGATATAAGCATTTATAACATTCCTAACTTCATGTGCATATCTTAAAACAACGGCTATGACAAGAAAAATTATGACAATTATTAGATATTCATGTGGAAAATATGCATTTGATAATAGAACTGCGAAAATTATGGTACTGGTCGGTTCGATTAAACCTAATATGCTATTCCATTGGCTGTACGTCAAGCTCGTAGTTTTCCAGTTAACATTAGCCAAAAAAATTAATAAATAAGGTATAATCGTAGCAAATATTATCAAATATAAAATTTCCCATCGGAAAAGAATGGAATTTAGCGAGAGAAGATCCTTAAAGAAGTGAACCGTTTCTTGAGTGAAGTCAGTTTCAAATGGTATGAATAAAAATAAAAATAAAACGGGAATCATAATTATCACTCCTGATATGAAAGATATTGATAATTTTATAAGTGCGCGTGGAATTTTATAATATTTAGTTTTATTAATATTTCTTAACTCATTTTTTGAGTAAGAATCTCTTTCGATGCTTATATATAAAAATGACCCTGTAATTGAATATAAAATCAAATAAATCATTCCCATCGGTTCAATTGGTTTTCCATTTAATTGTGCTCCCCTAAAAGATACTGAAATAATAATTATTACGGCAAATGATAACATTAAGATGAAAAGGATTCGAAAGATGTCAAACTTCTCGTAATTTACTCCTTTTTCATAAAAAACTATAAAAATTATTGTTAATAAGGCACCAATCATTGTAAAAGGAATAGAGGTTGTTTTCAGAGCAAGAAAGAAAAAGATGATATGTAAGATAATACCGAAGAATCCAATGAGAAAATAGTAATTATAAGTACGTATATCATAAAATCTCCTATTTTTGTGCCTTAAATTCAAGAAATAGTCTTTTAAGGGAATTTTTTCGTCTTTATTAAAATGATTGTTCACAAATGCTATGAGAATAGCGATGACAAATAAAATGATTCCCGAAGTAAGAAACCTAAGAATTATAATTGTGATTATTGAAATTCCATCAAATAATCCCGTTACAACAATGGGAATAAGACTCCAAAGTAAATTTGCAATGATTAAATTGAAGATGTACTTATTGGTTAACTTCATTTACACGTCAATCTTCTTAATTAAATTATATTGAATTATTAATTATTTGAATAGTTTATCTTAAAATTTATTATAATATTAAATTCAGTAATCCCACAGCATTCCCAATTGATTTTCTGAACCAACATTAATATATTTTGATGTATAGATAAATTTAGATACTTATTAAAAACCTTATAAATAAAAACATATGAAATCACATGCTGAATTCAAAAGATTATATGGAAATGGATGATAAATACTGTGCTCATAATTATCACCCGATACCCGTTGTTATTAGCAGAGCTAAAGGTGTCTGGGTTTATGATCCCGAAGGGAAGAAGTATATTGATTGTCTATCAGCTTATTCTGCCATAAATTTGGGGCATAGTCACCCAGAAATTATAAAAGTTTTAAAAGAACAAGTAGATACGGTTGCTTTAACTTCTCGTGCATTCTACAACGATAAGATGGGACCATTTGTAAAAAAATTGTGTGAAGTTGTTGGGCAACATATCAATGATCCAAATAATTCCGGAATAATGGCGTTGCCTATGAACACGGGAACTGAAGCAGTTTCTACTGGATTAAAAGTTGCCAGAGCGTGGGGTTATATCAAGAAGAAGATTCCTAAAAACGAAGCCAAAATTATTGTATGCCGAGATAATTTTCATGGAAGATCAATAGCAATAGTAGGATTTAGTACGGATATTGCAGCTGTAAGATACTATGGGAACTTCGGACCTTATACACCCGGTTTTGTGATAATTCCATATGGAGATGCTGAAAAATTAGAAAATACAATTTTAGAAATCGATGCTGACAAAGTAGCCGCGTTTTTATTTGAACCAATTCAGGGAGAAGCGGGTATAAAAATACCTCCTGAAGGCTACGTTAAAAAGGTTAGAGAGATATGTACAAAATACAATGTTCTGATGATCGCTGACGAGATCCAAACTGGTTTTGGAAGAACTGGGGAATTTTTTGGATGTGACCACGATAATGTGAAGCCAGATGCGATGTTACTTGGAAAAGCACTTGGAGGAGGCGTATATCCTGTTTCCGCGGTGGTCACAACTAGAGATATAATTGGTCCTGACGTTATTAAGCCTGGCACACATGGATCAACATTTGGTGGGAACCCTCTAGCTAGTGCGGTTGCTATGAAATCGATAGAACTTCACATTGAAGATCATTTAGCTCAAAGAGCCAAAGAATTGGGGGCGTATTTCTTAGAAGGGCTTAAAAATATTGCAAAAAAGGAAACTATCCTTCCAGTAAAAGAAGTTAGAGGCAAAGGACTCTTAATGGCAGTCGAATTTGAGTCAGATGCAAGACATATCGTCGAATTATTAAAGGACAATGGAGTACTCGCTAAACATACTCATTCTAAGACTATTAGATTTGCCCCTCCTTTAATAATTACGAAAGAGGAAATCGATTGGGCTTTAAATATAATAGAAAAAGTCCTAATCAAATAAATTTATAATAACTTTTTATTTCAAAATAATTTTTTAAAAAGGATTTTAGGTTATTGAGGGCGCTTTTTTACATTAATTAAAATTAAGGCAAATTATTATAAAGTAGAAGTCCCTTATTAAAGCGATTAATTATGTCTTTTAATGAAATATGGAATTTAGAGATGAAGAACCCTTTCAATACTCAAAAAGCCACATTGTACCTCTCCTTTGCAGGTAATACGGTCACTGGTAGAATGGATCATGGTAAGAATACCAACGAGATCAAGGACGTAAAATTTGACGGTACTACATTGATATGGAAGGCTTCAAGAAATTTTCCACGATTCTTGACTTTTGAATTCAATGCTAAAATTGATGGTGACACCATATCGGGCACGGTGAAGAGTCCTCTTGGTAAAGCACCTCTCAAGGGCACTAGAATTAGCCATGAGGATACTTCACAATAAAAGAATTCTTCTCATATCATCAGAATATCATTTTTACTTTTTTTTCTTCAAGTTTGCCCTTAGATTTTCTCGACATTTTAACGTAAAAATGATTAATTAATTTTCGGTTGAATTACTATCATTTTTTTCTAAAAAAAATTGAGTACCAGCATTTCCTTCTATTGCATCTTTTATTTTTTCTATAGACGTGATGATGGCGCGTTCTCCTCCGGAATCTAAAAAATTTATCGCCGCTTGCACTTTTGGACCCATAGAACCTGCAGGAAAGTGACCTTCTCTCATGTATTTTTGAGCTTCATCAGTGGAAATAAGATCCAAGTATTTATAGTCTATTCGACCATAATTTAGTGCAACTTTTTCAACATCAGATGCAATTAAAAGAATTTGAGCTCCAATTTGTTCTCCTAATTTCGCACTTGCAAGATCCTTATCAATTACCGCCTCAACGCCGTATAATCTTTTTTCATCCTTAATAACTGGAACACCCCCACCCCCACAAGCAATGAGAATAAAATCTCCTAGTGCCATCAATTTTTTTATTTCACGCCATTGATAAATTTTAATTGGTTTAGGAGAAGCAACTACACGGCGCCAACCCTTAGAAGTTTTCACATAACCTGCTTTTTTTCTCTTATATGCTGGTCCAATTGGTTTTGTTGGGTGTTTGAAGGCAGGATCATTTGGATCAACTTTAACGTAGGTTAGCACCGTCAAGAAAAATTTCTCTTGATCTATGTTTAATTTCATTAATTCTTCATCTAAAGTAGATTCAATTAAATATCCAATTTGACCTTGAGTCTCCGCTACCAATATTTGTAGAGGTCTTTTTGAAACAGTTTCAGTAGCTTCTTGTTGTAATAAAAGATTTCCTACTTGTGGACCATTTCCATGAGTGATAACGATGTTATAATCTTTTGATAATTTTGCAATTTGTTTAATAGGAGCACGTAAATTATTAATCATTTCTTCAGTGGTACCCCTTTCTCCGGGCTTTATAAGAGCATTCCCACCAAGTGCGATGATTAATGTTTTCAAGTATTGTCAACTCCAATCTCAAAGTGAAAAATAATAGTATTGTAAGGAAAATTATAAATTTTATTATAAGAGCTATCAAAATTTAGAATCTTTCTTTAAAGAATTTGCGCTCTTTCTTTTGATTTCCAGGATTTTTAGATTATAAAATTAAGATAAAGGAGTTAGAATTTATCCCTTAGAAATAACATTATAGCTTTTTGGCCATGAAGTCGATTTCTCGCTTGATCGAAAACAATTGATTGAGGACCATCTATAACTGCTGCCGTTTGTTCATGACCTCTCATCGCGGGGAGACAGTTCATGAAAAGAGCATCCGATTTAGCAAGTTTCATTATTTCTTCGGTCACTTGGTATGGCATAAATATTTTTTTACGTTCTTCTTCTAGCTCCTTAGGAATCCCATATGACATCCACGAGTCTGTATAGACTATGTCCGCATCTTTAGCTGCTTCTTTAGCATTGTGGATTACTCTAACATCAGCACCTGAAATTTTTGACAACTCTTTTACTTCATTTAGTACTTCTTGTTCTGGGGAATAATCAGTTCCGCTTGGGCATGCAACATCCATCCTCAATCCAAACATTGCACACATTCGCATAAGATCATAAGTTACATTATTGTATCCATCTCCGAAAAAGGATACTTTTAAATTATTAAGCTGTCCCTTTTTTTCTTTGATCGTAAGGAAGTCACAAAGAATCTGACACGGATGAGCGAAATCATCAAGCATATTGATTAATGGAACGGTAGAATCTTTAGCAAAGTTCCGCATATCTTCTCGCTTGTATACCCTTGCTGCAATTAAATTCACGTATAATGATACCACCTTAGCAGTATCGTGAATGTTTTCCTTTTTCCCTAAAGGAGAATCTACTATAGAATAAAATATAGCATGTCCACCTAATTGTTGCATCCCCGTCTCGAAAGAAATTCTTGTTCTTAAGGAAGGTTTTTCGAATAACATCAAAAGTGTCTCTCCTTTTAATGCGGCTTTGAATTTTGCAGGATTATTTTTAATCTCTACAGCTTTAGAAATGATCTTTTCACATTCCTCTTTTGAAAAATCTGATATTTTTAATAAATGTCTAACCATTTTTATTCACTTAAAGTGTTATAATTGACTTTTTTTCTCCATATTTTGATAATTATATGAAGCTTTCTTTAAATTTTTACTTTAAATCCTCTTCCTTATTATAATCCCTTGTGAAGGAGAAATCTTTAAGAATTTCTTTATCTTTTAGTGTTAATTTGGTTCGTATAAGTCTACTCATAAGTTCACCGATGCCGGGACCCAGCATGAATCCTTGCCCGGACATCCCTACCGCATTTATATAGCCATTAGCACCTTCTACTCTCCCCAGGATAGGATTTCCATCAGGAGTCATGGGATAAAGACCTCTCCACGTTCTACGGATTTTTATATTTTTCAATCTGGGCATTAATGAAATCATTCTTTTAGTAATTTGAGGGAGGAAGGAACTTGTTTCTCTTCTATCTGTCCCAATAATACTTGGTTGAGGAGTAAGGCAGAAAATGATTTTACCCTCTTTATTTTGGTAAAAATAATAATTTGAAGAATTTCCAAAAACTTCATCTTTAGCAGGTCGAATATCAACGACCATGGGATTGAAAAATTTTTTTACGGGCTCGGTAATACCTGCTTCATGAGATTCTGGAATTACT
Organism: uncultured archaeon; assembly: GCA_964583985.1. Lineage (GTDB taxonomy): Archaea > Asgardarchaeota > Lokiarchaeia > Sigyniarchaeales > SOKP01 > SOKP01. Next base: position 44,598 of record CAZOYD010000020.1, on the reverse strand, counting down.
GGTAGGTCAATGTTCATCATTTTTCCTATTATATTAGCATATCCACCCGCTGCATTAACTATATGCGTCGTATTATATTTATTTTTATTGGTTTTTAATCCCGTTATAATTCCATTTTTAGTGATTATGCCGGTAACAGTTTCATTAAATCTATATTCTGCTTGAAAATTTTTAGATTGGCGATAAAAAGCATGAAGAGAAAGTAGAGGAGATGCATTACCATCTTCAGGGCTGTATGTTCCCCCCAATAAGTTATCTTCATTAATTCCAGGAATTAAACTTCTGATATCCTCTTTGTTAATATAATTTATGTCCAAACCATACGATTTTTGTAATTCAATGTTGGATTTTAACATCTTCTGATGTTCTTTTGAATAAGCTACAAAACAATACCCTCCTTGGCTCCACCAAATATCATCTCCGAAATTTTGTTCCCAATTCTTAAAAATTTCGATCGATCTCTGGCATAACCATATTTTTCCTTTTTGAGTATGAGTTGCTCTTATGCCTCCAATAGCATGTTTATTATCTGCTTGGGATACTGAGGGTAGAGAATCAATCACTAATGTGTTCAATCCATCACTAGCACACGCTAATGCTGTTGGAACTCCAACGCTTCCAGCACCAATGATTATCACATCATAGTCCACCATTAAATTAATCCTCTTTTTTATCCTTTATACCCGCAAATATTTTCATTGGTATTTCAATATACAAGGGACGCTTTGTTCCGGGAATGATATCTTCAATAGCAACACCTTCCTCACGGAAAATTCTATTAATTAATGGAGTACAGGTTTTTCCTCCGCAAGACCCCATCCCAACTTTCGTTAATGCTTTCAATTCATTAAAATCTCTTATACCATTCCGTATCCAATGACGAATTTCTCCTACGGAAATTCGCTCACAACGACAGACAATTGTTTCATTGTCTGTAAATCCCTTCTGATATATATCAAGAGCTTCATTATAAGAACTTTCATTTAATCTAATGCCTGTAGCTTCTTTCGCAATTTTTAATGGTAATTCAACAGTAATGAGTTGTGTTTTAGGAAATTCTGGTAAAATACGTGCTCGTTTAACTTCGAATTTTCCAAATTCCATATCATTACCAACAACCGAAACTTTTATTCCTTTCTCAACTTTATTAGCTGAGAGTTCAAGAGGGAATGTAACAGAAGGAAATTCTTTACTTTTTCTAAAATCTATTAAAATGACCGCCAATCCGGGACAAACTGCAATACATTTACCACATCCGATACAATCTTTTTCATCTTTGAAGTATGGAAGATTTGTAATAATATTATCATAAGTTTTAATTTGATCTTGAGGACATACAGACGTACAGGGATTACACGGTATTTCTTGATTACAATGAAAGAGAGGAAAAATACCTTCTGTTTTTTCTGTTATATTTAGAGTAATGGGTTCTGGAGGTTTTGCTTTCATGATAGCAGCTAAGTTTTCCAAATCATCAATATCTTCTTCAAATTCGATCCCCATTTTTTCCAAGATCTTTAGAGCTTCAATTCTTCCAGTAAAAATAGCAGCTGAGGCTTCAGCAATTTCTTGAGCGTCTCCAGCAACCCACACTCTCATTCCAAATTCTTTTGCCTTATGATAAAACTCATCTACTGGATTTAACCCTACAGCTATTAAAATGGTATCACATCTAAAGGTTTTTGTGGTATTTGGGAGACTTTCCCCGTTTTCATTAATTTGTCCAATAGTTATTGATTCAACATTATTAGTCCCGTTGGCACTTAAAATTGTATGACTTGTATATATTGGGACACCCAATCGGCGAAGTTTGTCTTCATGTACTTTATATCCTCCACACGACGGCATTGCTTCAATTAATCCGATCACTTGGATTCCTGCTTGAATGGCATGATAACCCGTAATTAAACCAACGTTGCCTCCTCCAACAATGAAAATTCGTTCTGCAGCTTTTATTAAATCACGATTGACTAATGTTTGAAATGCACCTGCGCCATACACACCTGGGAGAGTGTTTCCTGGAAATGCAAGCATCTTTTCTCTTGCTCCCGTTGCAATTAATAAATATTTTGGTGAGATTAATACGTATTCTTCATTATTCTTCAAAACACCCACCAGCTTATCACTAAATACGGCTAAACAGGTGCTATTAATCCAAGTTTTTACGATATCCAATGATTTTATTTGGTCACCTAGGATCCGTGCTATATCAATGCCTCGCTTACCAGCATATACATCTTTTTGAGAACCAAAAAATTTGTGCGTTTGAAGTACTAATTTACCACCAAGTCTATCCTTATCATCAATTAAAATGACATCTATTTCATGCTCTCCAAAGATTGTGGCAGCAGACAATCCTGCTGGACCGGCACCTATAATAAGAACACTTGTCGTAATAATATCAGCATCGCTAACATCAACTGGTTCGTCATCAATCGGTAATTCGGGTAAGCCGTTACAACTTCTAATTTCCATTCCATCCTTTAAAGGGGTCATGCAAGCTTTCACGGGAATGCCATCGGCGATAACATTACATTGAGAACATTGACCATTAGCACAAAAAATACCTTGAGGGCTTGAATCTTTTACGTGATGACCAAAAATTTTAATACTATTAAGAAATAAGGCAGAGGATATTACCAATCCTTCAAATCCGATTAATTCTTTCTCATCGAATTTGAATTTTATTTTTTTTCTTTCAGGAATTTCAAGAATGGGATGTTTAGTAATGTTTTCCATTTAGGATCACTTTCTGATTCATTATTATTCTTGAAAAGGAGAAATAATTTCCACTATATCATCAAAATCAATTCCCAATTTTCTTACCAAATCCATGGTAGGACAACCCTTTTTACTCCAATTGCGTTCTAAATATACCGCATCTTGAAGTTTTCCATATTGTTGCTCTCGATGTTCCCTAAGGATTTTCATTTTTTCTTGCGTAGTTTTATTATTAATATTGACTCCTAATTCTTTAAGCTGTGTATCATACCTCTCTGCGCGACTTTCGAATTCAAGGGATGTAACTGGTCCTATTGCTCTATAAGGTAGATTTGAATCGTGCTCTCGTAGTCCTTTACCTAATCTAATATTGAATATCCTTTGAAATGTATACACTCTTTCAGACATTCTTATGAGATCGTCTGATGTCGATTGATTTCCCGAGACTGCTGAGTAGTATTTAACATAATTCTCAACATGATCAGGAATTTTCGCTCGAACTAGTTCTCCGGTCTTGGGATCTTTAATAGGGTAATCTGCTTGACTCGTTGGTTGGATATCATTCCATGGTAACTTGCATAAACCACATAAGCTAAACCATGTTCGCCATAATGGGAAATATCTCAAAGCTTTAGCTTTATCCTCGAATGTTGGAATGGAATTTCTAATAATGTCGTCAAAAATTAACCATGCTTCGTCGTGCTGCGGTCCTTTATTAGTTAACCCATATCCACCTTGTTGCGCCAAGGATTCTTTGGTTACATACTCAGAGAATTCTAAGCCTTTATGTTCCATGCCTATATCTTGCAGAAACTGTGGATCTGCTCCAAAATTTTCAGCAAAATATTTTTTCATATATTTAATTCCTTTTCCAACTATAACTCCAAAGCTTTCACCTTTAGCCATTTGATGAATTAACTCAACCGCTGATTCTACATTTCCAAACTCTAATTCTAAATCTCCAGTCCTTTTTTTATTCAAGATTCCCGCTTCGAAGCATTCCATTACAAATGCTATTCCCGTCCCTACCGATATTGTATCTAAACCATACGTATCGCAGTAAAAATTTACTTCTAAGACCCATTTTGGGTCCCACACGCCCCAATTTGAACCACAACCCGCTATGGTTTCATATTCTGGTCCATCAACGATTACTTTTTTTCCCTTGAAAGGTCCAGTTAAGACTTCGTGTCCTTCTGAATAATGAGAACATGAAACAGCACATCCTATCCAACATCCATCACCACCTTCTTTTCCAGAATAAATTCCTCTCATAATCTCTCTATTATAAGGGATCTCTTTTCCACGAATTTCCCGATGAGCACCAAATCGGTAATTTTCGGTAGGTAGCAGATCAGTCACATTCATGATATCGGGAAGATGCCCTGTTCCCACTCGCCGCATTTCATTCTGTATGGGGTCAAGTTTAATGATTTCTTGGGTATGCGCGATTCCAATTTTTCTAGCTTCTTCTAAATTAGCAGGATTATTTGAATTAATGGAAACTTTTGGAGAACGACAGACTAATGCCTTGATTTTTTTATCAGCAAAAACGGTTCCAATCCCACCTCTCCCGGCTTGTTTACTTGAAGCCCATTTACGCCCTGGAACGTACCATGAAAAGTTTAGCATTCCCCAATTCGAATGTTTTGCTGCAGGACCAGTGCTCACTACAGAAATTCTTTGCTTTTCGCGATCGTCTTGGGCATATTGTTCAGTAAGTTGCTGAGTTAATTCATGAGAATATTTAGATAACTTATCAGATTTTTCGACTTTTTTTATTTGAACAATCCCCTCAATACCATCGATGTATATTAGAACCTCTTCTTTTGCTTTACCTTGAATTTCAATTGCATCAAAACCGGAGAATTTTAAATATGGTCCGAAATAGCCGCCAACATTTGAATCAATGATAATATCCGTTAAGGGAGATATTGTGGTAACTATTGATTTTCCTGAACCCGGGTAAAATATACTCCCTCCTAAAGGTCCAGAAGAAATGCAAATTTCATTTTCGGGATCGTCCCATTTCACAATTCTCTCTTGAGGAAGTCCATTCCACATTAGCCAAAGATTAAATCCTTTGCCTCCAATAAACTTTTCTTTCATTTCATTTGTGACTAACTTGATCTGGATGATGTTATTAGTAAGATCAATGTAAAGAGTTCTATTAGCATATCCTTTTTGGACCTCACGAATTTCAAACTTTTTTTCTGCTAATATCAATTTATTTTTCACCTTCTGAAAAAATAAATAATGAATGGAAAAAGGAGTTTTCGATGTATGTCCTTTTTACGTATTAAAATTTAATATATAATTTTTATAAAAATTTTTCAATAAATGTGTCTAAGGTTTCCTCAATCGTAGGACTTTTTACAGGTTCAATATCATATGTGACTCTAATAATAGGTTTATTGCTTTTGATTAATTTTCCAAGATCTATAGGACTACCATCAATTATTATTTCACAATCTGCTTTATTTAGAGTATCTTCCATGTCTTTAATTTGTTGGTCGTTATATCCCATTGCTGGGACTATTTGTGTAATTTGTGGAAATTCCTCGAATACTTTTTTCATTGTGCCAGTTATATAGGGTTTAGGATCTATGACAATAGCGCCACTATTAGTTGCTGCAACAAATCCAGCTCCATAAGACATTGAGCCGTGTGTTAATGTTGGCCCGTCCTCAACAACAATCACCTTTTTATCCTTTAAATCGGGATTTCCTTCGATAGTTACGACAGAATTGGTATATATTTTAGTTGCAAGAGGATTTAGTTCATTTAAATTTGCTTCAACTATCTTCACATCTTCTGCATTGGCGCTATTCATCTTATTAATGACAAATGCATCAGCCGATCGAGCATTCACTTCTCCGGGATGGTATTTCATTTCATGTCCGGGTCTTAATGGATCAACGACGATAAATAATAAATCTGGGACATAAAATGATATTTCATTGTTTCCCCCATCGAAAATTATAACATCTGCTTCCTTTTCTGCTTGTCTAACTATTTTCTCATAGTCCACTCCTGAATAAATAACGAGACCTTGCTCGAGATACGGTTCGTATTCCTCTCGTTCTTCAATCGTGCAATCATACTTATCTAAATCTCCATATTCTTCAAAACGCATCACATTTTGTTTAACTAAGTCTCCATATGGCATGGGTTCTCTTATTGCTACGACTTTAAAACCTTTTTTCATTAAATACCGATAAGTTGCCCTAGAAACTTGACTTTTACCGCATCCTGTTCTAACAGCACAAATAGCCACTACAGGTTTTTTGGATTTTATTTGCGTAAACTTTCCTGAAATTAATCGATAATTTGCTCCCGCAGCAAGAGCTCGAGATGCTTTATGCATTACTTCCTCATGTGATACATCAGAATACGCAAATACAACCTCATCTATTTGATGGAGTTTTATTATTTCTGCCAGATTTTCTTCAGGAAGCATTGGAATACCTTTTGGATAAAGCTTGCCAGCTAATTCTGCCGGATATTTACGTTGGGTTTCTTCAGTTGTTCCAACATTTTGTTCTCCAGCAATAGTAAATGCAATGACTTCATATTCCTCGTTGTCTTTAAACACCGTGTTAAAAACATGAAAGTCCATACCAAGAGCCCCTATAATTACCACTTTCTTTCTTGACATCATATCACCGTATTTTCTTAAATCTAGTTAAAGTATCAATATTTTATAATATCTATAAAATTTGGTAATTTAAAATTGTAACGACACTTTGTGGGCTCTAGTGCCCATAATTTAAAGTATTTTTGTTTTATTGATTCAATCTGTAGCAAAATTAGAACTTTAAACGTTAATACTCTTGCTTAAATAGGTCTTTTTAATTAGAATCGGTAAAAAAAGGAAATTTTATGGAATTATTACTAAATATGAGGAAATTTACAGGAGCTTATATTATTTCATAAAATTCATCCAATTCAGTAATGTAATGACTATCTTTAACTAATTTTCTTTAATCTGCGAATCCAATTATTCTTTAAATTTTTTTATTAACATCCATTTTATAAAATCATTAAAAATTAAACACGAAAAAAAACAAAAAAATAAAATAACCATAAATTCAATAATAGGAATTGGAGTAAAACCAATTAATCCGTAAGTACTTATTAAAAATACGAAAAATGAATTAATAATAATTGCAATCGCTAAAAATTTACTTGGTTTTGAATGCCAAAAATGCTCTTTTTCTCTTACTGCTAATATTGTAAAATATCCCGAATAAACTAAAAAAACAAATGTATAGGTATAAACGTGATTTAAATCATTAAATATTCTAAAAAAAGCGTCTCCTATGATTAGAATTATAAGTCCTTCAAGAACTATAAAAAATCCTAAAATAATTCCAACTTTAATTAGCTTATTTATTTTTCCACTTTCAGGTTTCTGAGAATAAGAAACTTGATCAGTAGATAAAGATAAAGTTACATAATCACTCAAAAATAATAGAATTATCATATTTAAAGCGGATACAATATAGACACTAAAAATCATAAAAGCAAGAATTATAAATAAAACTCTTTTAAATGTTCTTATTATCTTGTTTAAAATCCAAATGTTTATTCTTTGATAGATTCTCCTTCCTATTTTTATCAAATCAATAATTCCTTCAAGAGTCTCCTCAGTTAAGACAACACTAGATGCCTTTTTAGCTACATCCGTAGAACTTTTTACAGCTATACCCACTTCTGATTGCCTTAGAGCTGGAGCATCATTCACTCCATCACCTGTCATTCCTACAACGTGTCCTAATTTCTGAAGATCTTTCACAATTAAATATTTATCTTCAGGGTAAATTTCAGCAAACCCATCAATATTCTCTAAAATTTTAAAATCATCATTTTCCTTAACAAGATCCTTAAAATCTGAATAACTAATAACGTTATTTCCTATGCCCACATTCTTTGCAACTTCTTTTGCAATCGGTAAAGCATCCCCAGTTAACATTTTTAAAGATATTCCCAAATCATTAACTTTTTGAATTAATTCATAAATTTCGGGTCGAATTTGGTCATACAGAGCCGCGACACCTACTAAATCTAAATTATTTTTATCTTTTCCAAATGCTACTGCGATCAATCTATAACCAGAGGCAGAAAGGACACTCATTTTGTTCTGAATATCTTTAAAGTTCACGATTTGAGATAAGTTGCACATATTGAAGATTATATTAATAGCCCCTTTAACAATCAAAAATGTTTCTGCATCTCTCTCGATTAATGCTTCTGTTCTTCGATTCATCGGATCGAAAGGTAGAAATTTTTTTTGAATATAATCATCATAATGCAAATTCTTTTCTTTCATTACTCTAATAAATGCAAGATCGATTGGATCTTGATCTGCTTCTTGAGATGCTAATGCGCCATAAAGAATAATATCATCTTCCTCATATTTCGAATTATTAATAAGTTTTGAGATTTGGAGTACATTCATAGTGAGGGTTCCAGTTTTATCTGCACATATTACGTCCATCATAGCAACATCTTCCACAGCATCTAATCTGGTTATTAATACGTTTTTTTTGGATAATTCAAAAGATCCTAAAGCCATACTAATAGTAAACATAGTAGGTAAAGCAATTGGTATTGAAGCAATTAATAGAATAACAAATAAAGGTATTAAGTCGAGAAGGTTTAACTTCTTGATAATTGAGAAAATAATTGCTGTACTTATTGAAAAAACAACCATTAAAATTAGCCATTTAACAATTTTTGATATCATTATCTGAATATTAAATTTAGGTTTCGCAAGTTCAACTAATTGAATAGTATGTCCAAGAAAAGAATGACTAGCTGTTGCCTTTATTCTTCCAGTAGCTTCACCCCTTTTTACGATTGATCCCGCATATATCAATTGGTTGTACTCTTTTTCAATTATAATTGATTCTCCAGTAATAGATGATTGATCAACTTCAATATAACCTTCAAGAATAATTATGTCTGCAGGTACAAAATCACCAGATCTTAACCTCACAAGATCATCGGGAACAAGCTCTCTTGCTGGAATCAGAGTCCACTCTCCTTGGCGTTTAACCCTAGCTTTTACTTGCAATTTGCTTTTTAATAATTCTAATACCAAATTTGCTTTTCTTTCTTGAAAATAAGACATTAATGAATTGAATAGAAGTAGAGCAGTAATGACATATGCTTCAAAGATTTTACCTATAATTATCTCTAATATTATTGTAATAAGAAGCATGAGAGGAGTAAATCCCCAGAATTTTTTTAAAATTAATATCATTGGGTTTGGTTTTTCAGAAGAAATCTCGTTATAACCATACTTTTTTAATCTTTCTAAAACTTGATTCGGATCTAATCCTTTTCCAGCATCTTCTAAAGATATCATAGAAATATTTGAAAATAATTAATTAAATTAATATATAAAACTTAAGAATATCATTAAAATTATACTCATTTAATTTAAATAATTTAATCTCTAATCGTCGATCTTTGAATTTATTTTAATTTTTTTAATCCAAGAAATATAATATTACTTAATTAATTGCCCACTTTAATTATTTTTTAAAAATCCAAAATTAGTAATCCCTAATTTTTTGCATTGCAGTCAATTAATAAAATGTTTATTATATCGAATATTGAACGGGTGATTTTAGTTTAAGAATCAGAAATTACTTAATAAATTATAATATTCCTCCTTTAATAGGATCTATCATTTGGTGATTAAGTAGCAAAATTGTCTATTAGTAAAAATCATGAGGAAATATGCCAGAAAATGTAATTTTTAAACCGGCAAAATCAAATGGTGGAAAATATATAATCATCATCACCATTGCACTTACATTATTGTTCTCAATTCTCTTTATATCAATATATCCGAGCATTCAAATTATGTCTCTATTCATACTACTGCTATGCTTTTTTTTAGCGATTATCGCAGTATTTACACTATTAATTTATGCATACTATGAATTGGAATATATCCTTTCAAACGAATTTCTTTTAATTAAATGGGGATTAAAAACTAAAAGAATTCCAGTTGCAATGGTTAAAAGGATAATTAGGTCTGAATCAAAAGATTATGAAGGTATAAGGTTGGGGGGTGTTGGGCTTCCAGGATATTTATTTGGAAGATTCAAATTTTTAATTGACGGAAAATTTGAGACGGTTTCTTTATATGCTACTAAACTCAACAATCTATTGTTCATTGAAACAAACGGAAAAAAAAAGAAATTATATGGAATAACCCCTGCTAATGAAGGTGATTTTATTAATATGCTACAGAGTATTGATAAAAATATTGGATCGCAAGTTGTAAATAAAACCGGAGCTCTTAAAGATACTATGAGTTCTTCCAAAGATATTAAACTTGCACTATCATTATTTATCTTCACAATTATTCTTTCAATCTCGGGATTAGTTTATTTCCTAATTATCTATTTTCAATTACCCCAAACAATTCCACTTCATTTCAATATTAATTTCGTTCCCGATAGATATGGAGACAAAACTGATTTACTTGGAATAATATCAATTTTCATCATATTTGGAATTGGATTTAGTGCATTACTCTATTACTATATCCATAGAAGGACTCATTTGGATCAAACAAAGTATGGATATAGCATAATGTTATTACCAATAGCAATTAATGTTTTATTTTTAATTCTAACAATCGTTATTTTAAACGAAACTTTGGCCTTTTCTTGACTGTACTATAGTTTTGCATTTCTATTACTTTATAAAAATATGTTCTACAATAGAAAAAAAGAAAAAGAAAAAAAATAAGTCAACATCAATTTAACATTTAGGTTTTGATGTTCCTTATCTAATATTGTTAGTTGATCAATAGATCTAAATTATTCTGTTTTTTCCATTTCAACTTGAATGTCACTAAGTAAATAATCAATATTTTTTGATTTTTTATTGACCTTTATAATAGTACTAAGGTGAATTACTTCCTGATTTGCAAAAAACAACTGAATTGAGCCAGCTCCTAATAGCATGAATTCGAAAAGATCGGGAATATCTTTTTCAATACGCAGGCTTTTTGTGGGATACCTCTTAACCGAAACGATAATACCTTGTTTATGGATCACTTCGTTTCTTTCTATTTTCCAATAATTAAATCTAGTGGCAATCCAGGCTATTAGTAGTACTATAATTAATATTACGGTGCATGACAAATAAAATTGATAACTCATTACAATCAAGACTTCAAATGAAAATATTTTCCCAATTATTACAATTGGATTGAAGATGAAAGTAAACACCAATATTAATACAATAATAACTAATAGCAATATAAAGAATTTTGTTGATGAGGTGTCAAAAGAAATTATAAATAAATTAATGAAAAAGACGGTAATCCAAATTGCTCCAAGCCATTGCTCATCTGCTCCCATAATGATTTGTATTAAAAATAATACGAAAGATATAATCAGAAGTGGGTAAAATAAAATTACTTTTGAATAACTCCTCAATATTACTTTTTCTTCTTGCACACGTTCTTTTTTAATCTCGCTTTCTGAAGGGAGTTTAGTCTGATCACTCATATATGAACACTTTTTTTTGTTGATGTAAGTTTTATTATATTTAATTTAGGGTGGAATACCAATATCGTAGTGATACTGAGATTCAGAAATATTATTGTTTCTTTTTATATTAAATTAACTTTAATAAATCATAATACTATTTTATCTCACATAAAAGTAAGAAAACCTCTTATTAGTTTTTAGTGAGTAGCTTATCTCTTTAAAACGTGAATGTGCTGTGGTAGGAAAAAAAAACATAAAGTAATTCCAAATGTTGCTGAAATGATGATATTTAACTTGGGTAATGATGGGTAATATAGCAGCAAATGAGACCATGATTAACAGTATAACTAAAATGATCAAAAAAAAAATTGGAATACTATTATATCTATTTCCATTTCGTTAAAATTTCTTCCCGTTTAAATAAAGCTCGACTGGCAAAAAACAGAACTATATCAATTAAAGCAAGAAGTCCAGCGATTAAAAACAACGAGTCAGTATTCATCGTAATTACATTAATTTCGGTAAGAAGGTATAGTGCAAAGAATGGAATTATAATGAGTGAAGCTAATTGTTGGGCTGAGCGGATATCATTCACCCGAGAAGAAACGATGACGCTAAATTCTATACTCATAAGGCATGCTAGTGGAGAGTTCAAAAGAATTGTAATCCCAAAGTCCAAATTTGGGAAATACAAATAACCGAGTTTAGGGAAAGAAACGATATCTATTAGAACCATGAATATTACAGAACTGATCAATATCATGCTTATTACGGGTAAGAATGCAGCCAAACTCTTGCCAAGTAAGATTTCATCATCGGTGGCTGGGGTTGCTAATAAGGGTTCAAGAGTTTTTTCAACTTTTTCCCCTACGAAACTGTAAGATGCGATAATAGTTGGAATTATCGCAGAGAGGATGATGAAAAAGAAGGAAAACGCATTAAATATCGGGAATATGGCCTGGATTGGCACACTTGTTTTGTTAGTAACAACATACCAAATTATCATAGGTAACCCAATTGAAAGAGCTAAGGGTAAAATTAATGCCGAATAAAGAATCAATTTTTTTTTGATAAAAAGACTAAAATCTTTTGTAGTTATCGCCCAAACATTTTTTCTATTCAATTTACTCATTCCTCCTAATCTCTTTCAAATAAACATCTTCTAAACTTGGAATTAACTCTGAGATGGTTTGAATTTGTCCACCTGCATCTAATATTGCGCGGGTAATGAGAGTATTTTCTTTGTGAGGATCATTGACCTCAATTGTTATTTTGTTATTATCTACTGCAATCTTTTCGAATCCAAGGGATTTTATGCTATTAAGGATGGTATCTGTAACTGCGTCCACTACGACAATAGATTTCTTTCCCCATAAAGAATGGCGTAATTCATCGGGAGATCCAGTAGCTATTAGATGAGTATTCATAATTCCCACACGATCACAAATTCGTTCTGCCTCATCGAGCATGTGTGTATTCAAAAAAATTGTGCGCTTTTCTTTTTTCAATTCAAGGATAAAATCTCTAACCATTTTAGTCGCTTCTGGATCCAAATTTGCCGTAGGTTCATCCATAAACAAGATTTTTGGTTCATGGACTAATGTTCGAGCGATGGCTAATTTTTGTTTCATTCCTTTGGAAAATGTGCCAACGGTTACATCTTTTTTCCCCCATAAATCCAACATTTTCAAATAATATTCAATTCGTTCTTTTCGCTTATTTTCAGGAACCTGGTATAATTTTGCATAAAAATTCAAATTCTTATAAGCAGATATGTCTTCATAAAGACCCACATTTTCTGGTAATAATCCGATCATTTTACGAATCTCAATACAGTCCTTTTTATTATCAATGGATAAGTCATTTAATATCGCGGTACCACTCGTTTTTGTTATGAGGGAACATAATACCCTAATTGTAGTTGTTTTACCCGCTCCATTAGGACCGAGCAAACCAAATACTTCACCTTCTTCAATTTGCAATGAAAGGTTATCAACAGCAATCAGATTTCCATATTTCTTGGTTAAATTGTCAATTTTAATCATTGAGTAACATCTTTTAGGTTTAATTTAAAAATATTTTTTTTTCTAATCTAAATTTTCATTTAATAATTTATAAATTTAAATTATGATTTTTTTATATTTAAATACTTTCAAGGATGCTGTGATAACTTATTAGATCGGTATGATTTGATACTCCACTAAAACTATTATTATCAAATTAGAGAACGAATTAATATAAAGTATAATAAAGAAGTAAAAAAGGTCTATGAATAAGTAAATAAATATCTAATTTCTACTTATTTAGATTTTTTAATTTTATTTGGGTCTTAATTAACTAATGTTAAAATACTTAGATAGAGAAAAATAATCGATATAACACCGATAACGATAGATAACTGCCCAACCGCATCAATTCCCAATTTAACTGTAAGTGTTTTCTTACCCGATTTTAAATCAACCTCATAATCACCAACATCTTGATATGGTACTAAGGCTAATACGAATAGGAATGCGAATATTACAAAAAAAAGAGTTGAAATTGTAAAGCTCCACCCTTGTCCTAAAAAAACCCATAAAAGCGCCATAGAATATGCAAATGCAGGTGCGACTTCATGCCCTAAAGAGATTTTTTCTGAAACATAATTTGATAATATAATTACTGGCACCAATGGAATAAGAATATAAATTAATTGCCAAACGATAAAAATCTGTAAAATTGCAAATCCTAAAGCGATGATAGTTAATATTCTCCCTACAATCTGAAGAGGTCTGACATTTAAAATACCATCTCGGATTACTCCTACTCCGCCAGATTCTAAATCATAGCCAGCAAGCCAATCTGATGCTTCATCTCGATAATGAACACCAATACCTGCTGTTATTATTGTAATAAATGATAGGATGAGTAAAAGAATATCAATTTTGTTTCCAGAATGATTAATCCCGATTATAACTCCTCCAATCCCCAAAACAAGATATGAGATTAAAAATTTAAGTCTAATCGCTTTGATCCATCCTATTGCTTGTTGCTTTTTTGTCACCATAATGAGTTCAAGTAATAAATTAAATTATTATAAGGATGTAATTACTAATGAATTGCATAAATCTTAATTCATTTTTTAGATTTTTTCTAATAAATTATAAATATTCTACCATACAAAAAGACTCTTTTATTATGGTATCATAATCAAGTTATAATTACACATTTCCTTCATATTCACCACTATAAATACAATTAAAAAAGATATTTTCATGCATCATAAAGTAATAATTGTAGGTGCTGGACCAGTCGGACTGTTATTAGCAAATCTCCTTGGTTCAAAAAATATTGAAACCTTAATTTTAGAAAAAGAATTGATCAGGAACCCTTGGTCAAGGGCTATTGGGATTACACCTCCCTCTTTAGAAATATTAAGGAGCTTAAATCTTGCCCATCTCTTTATTAATAATGGTATTATAGGGAGAGCTGCCATTTTTTTTGGATCTACAGTACGGTTAGGTACATTAAAGATAAAGAAGATTCCCTCAAAATTTCCATTTGTTCTTTCTGTATCACAAGCGATAACAGAAAAAATACTAGAAAGTAATTTAAAAAAATATTCTTGTATAACCTTATTGCGAGGATATAAGGTCTCAGATATAAAGTTAAGCTCAAAGGGTTATGTAATAGAATGTTATAACATTCAAGAGTTAAAAGAAATTACTTACTCATCAGAGTTTATTTGTGCTTGTGATGGTGAGAAATCTATCATCCGAAAGAAAGTTAATATCCCATTTATAGGATATTATTTTAAGCCTACTTTTATTATGGGAGATTATTTTGATAAATCTTTTTTTAAACGAGATGCTGTTTTATGGTTTACTAATAAAGGGAGTATAGAATCTTTTCCATTACCCAATAAGAAAAGAAGGTGGATCATTCAAACTTCTAAATTTATTAAAACACCAAAAGAAGGATTTTTGGAAAAAATAATACTCAAACGTACAGGGATCTGCTTAAATGAAAAAGATAAAATCTCTCAAAATTCATTTGGTGTACAAAAATTTTTAGCTGATTTATATTGGAAAGAAAAAGTATTTCTATGTGGAGATGCTGCCCATACCATGCCCCCGATTGGAGGTCAAGGGATGAATACCGGGTTTGCTGACGCTGAATTTTTAGCGTATATTATCTCAACTTATCTCCATAATCCTAAACTGGATCTTAAATTTCTTGCAAATAAATATGATTATTATCGAAAAATTGCAGCAAAATCTGCTACATTAAGAGCAAATTTTGGTATGCAAGTTGGAACCGCTCGAAATTCTCTAATTTCACTGATAAGATCAACAATTTTAATTATATTTCTTCATTTACCAATATCTCGCTTAATAGTTCCATATTTTACAATGTTAAATATTCCTTATAATCAACTTTATAAAGTGCTTCAAAAAGATAATATAGTTAATTCTGCATTAGTGGAGAAAAAAGATTAAACAAAAAAAAGATCAAAATGATTTAGTTTGGAAATGCAATGCATTTCAATGATCTTCCAATGAGCCCGAGTAATCCAGCGCAAACAACACAGAATAGACTAATGAATACGAGAGGAATTAAAATAGTTTCAGTTGGTAAAAAGAAACTAATTACTCCTATCGAAATTGCAAGGGCTAGTAACACTGATCCTATAATCATTTTTTTTATGTGTTGAATAGTAATTATTCGTTTAAATCGTATTTTTCCATCAAGGATCCCACTCATAAGAGTTAAATCCACAAAGATCGGTAATGACACGTTTAGAATAACTACAGTACTCAAAATTTCATTTCTATAGAATGTTGGAAATATCAATGTTAACAATGTAAGAACAAAAGAAAAGATACTAAACCCTACAGTAAAATGGGTTAATATAGGATGAATCTCCAAATCTAAGATTTTTTTACGTTTCTCTGAAACCTTTTCTTTATATGGTTCAAAAGCAGTTTTTGGAACTCCGCATGCGGGGCATTTTTCTCCCAATTTACTTTCCTTGATAATATATCCGCAAACTTTACATCTTAATAATCGTGTCATAATTACTTATCATGTAGTATCTTTTTATAAATTATTGCTTTAAAAATTTAGATCTTATTCTGTAACTCATAATTGATTTAAAAAAAAACCTTAGTTATTAATCACAACTTAATTTTAGGATGCATCTTCTTTTAGGTCCTCATATCCCACTGAATATATTTTTTCCGCTTCTTCAGGATGATGAGCAGTAACTTTAGAAGTAAACCAAAAAACCGCAATAACTGTTATCAGAATCAATCCAAAAACGATAAAAAGGCGATCGATTGCAATTGGAGTAGGATGAGTACTTGATCCTTCTACAGGTAATATTCCAAATATTGTATATGGTGCTCGAGCAGATTCTCTAACATACCCCATAACAATAACAATAAACATACCTACTACTCCTGCGAGAATTCCCGCATACCTGGATACATTTGAAAGTTTTCCCCATTCTCCCTCTTTCATTTTCTTTAGCATCTTTATATCTATAGCAACAACTAAAATCCCTATTATCATCAATCCTAATAACGCAATATATTTTATACCCATAATCCCAAGGGGATTGAACACAGAATTAGTTTCAAATTCAAAAGTATCACCTAACCATGATGGTTGTACTAAGAAAAAAGCACAAATAGCGCTGATGATTAGAAACCAATTAAAGAGTTTTTTATACTTTAGATTTTCTTCTCGATTGAGGATATTTTCTTTCCTATCGATATAATACACAAGAATGATCAGAAACAATGCGGATATAAGCGCAACAACAAGTAACATCTCCCAGGCTCTGGGTCCATGCATCATCATCTGAAAAGCGGGATTTACAGAGTAAAATAATTGGTTTACATATACTAACCCAATTATTGGTTGAAATACAAGACCGAATAAACCCCACATCATACCCCAAGATCCAACCCAATCCCAATATTTTTTTGAACTAATATCTTTGCGATCTTTGTAGTGAAACATGGCTAAAAGAATTAATATAAAACCAAATATAGAAATTGCTGCTGCAAAGCGATGTATTGTCAAGATCCATGTTGTAGGATTAAACCACCAAGAATATAAATCATTTATTGACATTGTTATAATTCCATCACTTCCGAAGGTCACTGTTGGAGTTCCAGGAGTTAGCATCCCCGATGCTACCATATTAATAAAAAAGGTTTGAAAAAATACTGTTATAGCATAACCATAACCAAGAATTTGATGATATTTAGTTTTAATTTTGTCCCATGAAAACCAATATGTATATAGAAAAAATACTTCTAAGAAAAAGGTAATAACTTCTAAGAATAATGGCCACCAATAGATATGAAAAAGATTGGTTGTAAGATTAGGCATAAATATGATAAAAAAAAGTACTCCTGCCGTAGCAAATGTAGTTCCTAAACTAAATAGCATTACATTAAATAAAGTTAGAGATCTGGATAATCGATTAAATCTACTTGTTCCATTTTTAATAAACATCGATTCAGAAGTTACAGCAACCCAAGATCCTCCCAGATGCAAGTTAGCATATAAAACATGTGAAAGCATGACAAATGCAATTGCTATAGAACGACCATAAATTCCAAAAAATTCCTGTATTGGTAAGTTTGATTCATTTTGACTCGGAAGATTATCAACAGGAGGCATTATTTGGGTTGAAGAAATTAACCCTCCCTGAAGTGGAACAAATATAAATGTTAATATAATGAGATATACTGCGAAGCTTAAGATAATAATAAACAATTTTTTTTGATTTATTTTTCTAAACATATTCTTTGTTGTTGATGGTTTTTCCACATTTTCTTGCATTGCATTTACCTCGAAATAATAAAAATATTCATTTTAGTGATATTTAAATTTTTCCTCATAAAATATATGACACAATAATTATTTTTATTCTTGAAGGTTCTATCTCTTAATAAAAAAATCTTTTATTATAGTAGATTTTTAAATTTATAACCTAAATCTTTTATTACTTATAGATTCTTTATATATCGAATGCATATTACTTTAAAAAGTTGAAGTTAAAATGAGATAAATCGTACTATGGAAGTAGCCATTGACACTTTAGATAAGATTTTTGTAAATAGCCCATTAAAGAGATTCATGCAAAAGTATTTCGAAATGGAAATTTTTAAAAAATTTTTAAAATCTTATAAAATTCAGATTACCAATAAAACAATTTTAGAAGCTGGATGCGGATCTGGTTTTGGTTTGCATCTAATTCAAAAAGAATTCAATCCCTTAAGTCTATATGGTTTTGATATATTGCCCGAACAAGTCTTAAAGGCAAAAAAAAGGAATTTATCTGCTCAAATCTCGATTGGTGATGTAACAAGTATAAATTATCCTGCAATGAAATTTGATATGGTATTTATTTTTACCGTTCTCCATCATATCCCCGAGTATCCCAAAGCACTGAAAGAAATTAGCAGAGTTCTAAAACCGGGAGGTTATCTTTTAATTGATGAACTTAATAAACGGTTAATAGACTTTTTTGATAAGTTTTTAGGAGTAAAGCATCCAGAAAAATCAAGATTTAAGTGGAATGAATTATATAAGGCTATTGAAAATGCAAATATGATAATCATTGATAAAAATATTTTTCCTATTGGATTTGGACTTTTTCTGTGTCAAAAAAAAAGCTTTTAAAATTAAACTCAAAATATAATAATAAATAATTTACAAATAATTATTATTGATAATAAAAATAGAACAAATATAAAGAGAGGTTGATGTGATTGTTATTTTTTTATGATAAACCCGGATTTGATGAGGGTTTAGGTGCTTTTATTTTTGGAAATCCTCCAATTCTTGGGATGATTGTATTAGTATATTTTTTGATTGGCGCTGTTTTGTCAATCTGGTCTTATAAGAATGCAAGGAAAAGGAATATGAAATATAAAGCATGGTTAATCGCAATACTTCTTACAGGTTTTATTGGTTTCTTGGTTTATATGACTATAAGAGATCCCTTAGTATCGGAGCGAATTTAGAAATTTTTAAATTTGTTGTAGTCAATAATCATTTAAATTTGAGTTCAAGTAAAAAAAAAATATAGATTAGTTAAATATGAAATTTTTTGATGAACATACACTTTACTTCACCTCCTTCATTCTTTTTTTTTGGTTAATCACATTCAATTTTTTGGTAGTTTCTCCAATTCCGACAATATTTAAATCAAACTTTTTTACCTTAACTCCTAAATTGTCTAATTATTGGATAATTACTAATGAAATTCATATTGACAATAATTGGTCAGCAAGTGAAGCATATTACGATTTTATTTCTGGATCCGGTACGTTTAATGACCCATTTATAATTGAAAACATAACTATTAAAAATCTTAAGAATGGTAATAATGTAATTACTATAGAAAATTCTCTTGATTATTTCATTATTAGAAATTGTAAAATAACTGGTTCTGGGGCTTCAATATACAATGCTGAAATTAATATAATTAATTCTACTAAAGGAATTATAATAAATAACACAATATCTTCCAATGTGGGTACTGGAATATCTTTGATTAAAAGTAATAATATTTCGATTACTGAAAATACTCTTTTTAATAATTCTTACATCGGGATTGGATTAAATGAGAGTCAAAATAATTATGTTTACAATAATATAGCAACTTACAATGGAAGAAGTATAGCAAGTGGATTTGGTATAATTCTATTTAAAAGTCATAATAATAGTGTATCAAGAAACACCGCTTCATATAATACCGCTATTGGAATTCTTTTAGGTAATAGTAGCTATAATAACATTACTTTAAATACAGTTAATTATAATTATTTAGGAGTTCGTTTAACTCAAAGCTCAAACTTTAATAACATAATTGAGAATAACTTAAAGGAGAATACCTATTGCTTTATTGTTGATACAGATTCGGAAGGAAATGTTCTTAAAGATAATGACTGTGGCTCTATCGGATTTGAATTTTATTTCTTTCTTATTGCTTTTGGAATAGTATTCTCGTTATCCTTTATTGGATTAATTATTGCCATAAAAAGACGGAGAAAGATAAAAAAAGAAAGAAAGACATTAAAATAACTCGTTGCTATAATAATCATGTACAATAAAATTCTAATTGCTTTAGATGGATCAATTTATTCAGAAATAGCAGGAGATATTGCTTTAAAAATAGCTGAAAATTCGCAATCAAGTCAATTATATGGGTGCCATGTATATACTTCAAAAATGCATAAATCTCGATTTGCTGAAATGGAGTCTGGATTACCAGAAACGTACCAGACAGAAGAAAAGCTTGATTATTTAAGAGATACACATGAAGATTTGATTACAGATGGTATGGAACTAATTTCAGATGCTTATTTATCTTCCTTTGTAAAAAAAGCTATAGAGAAAAATCTAAAAGTTGACGGTATAACCCCCGAAGGAAGGAATTATTCTAAACTTATTGAGATAATCAAACAAATAAAACCTGACTTAACAATTTTAGGAGGTTGGGGTCATGGTAAAGAAGAAATACAAATTCTTGGAAGCTTAACTCAACGGATACTACTACATAATATAAAATCAGACTTACTCATTGTAAAAAAACCAATGGTTTTTAAATACAATCCTATTGTAATAGGAATCGATGGAAGTAAAACTTCTTATGTTGCTTTAACAAGGGCTTTTGATTTCTCGAAAATCTATAATACTAGTATTGATGCTATCGCTGTATACGACCCTTATTTTCATACGGGTGTTTTTAAAACGATTGCAGATGTATTACCAATAGAAGCTCAGAAAAAATTTAATTTCACGGCACAGGAGAAAATTCATGATGAAATAATAGATAAAGGATTAGAAAAATTATATTTGGAAGGTTTAAAGAAAGCACAAGTAATTGCGACCTCTGAAAATATTCCGTTAAATATAAATGTGCTAGCAGGTAAGGTATATACCAAAATTATTGAATATTCTAATCTCAAGAATTCTGATTTGATAGTTCTTGGAAGGTGGGGATTGCATAGAGAAGACATTTCTTTAATAGGATCTCACGTATTTAATTGTGCGATGTTATGCAAAAGTAATATTCTTATTGTTAATCCTTCTGAGTTGAAGGTAAATATCCCAGATTTAAGAACTTCAGATAATATACCTATTAAATGGAAACCAGAAGCAGAAAAAATGGCTGAAAAAATTCCCTCTTTTGTTAGAAATATGGCTAAAAATATGATAGAAGATTATGCTAGAGAAAAGGGTTTTTCAGAAGTGATACCAGAACTTGTAGAAGATATAGCAAATAAGTTTGGAATGGAAGGTAACCAAGATTCAATTGGAGATATTCAAAATAATATTATTAAAGTCTCTCGCGATACAGATCAAATCCCAAAAGCAGAAGAAGTTACTTTTTTTAAAACTAAAAAGTTTGCACCCAATTTTCATAAAAATATATTAAAAAGTAAAATTATTGGAGAGATTTTAGAAGAAGACCAAAATATTTTAGTTTATAAAGTAAAAAAGATATTACCACAATCACCTGCTTTAGTAACAGAAGATACAAGATTAGAGTTTAGTTAATATGGCTGAAAACTTTCACTTACTTAATATATGGAAGAAATATCGTAAGAGTATAAATTATGCTCTTGAAGATATATCTCTTATGTTTTATATAGGAGAAATTCACGTACTTTTAGGGCCAAATGGTTCTGGAAAGTCAACCTTATTAAAAATTCTTGCATGTTTATTATCATCTTCAAAAGGAATGCTTAAATATCACAATGTTCAGTTAAAAAAATCAAATGATGAATATAAAAGAGAAATAGG
Organism: uncultured archaeon; assembly: GCA_964583985.1. Lineage (GTDB taxonomy): Archaea > Asgardarchaeota > Lokiarchaeia > Sigyniarchaeales > SOKP01 > SOKP01. The sequence continues at coordinate 22,543 of CAZOYD010000020.1, read as the reverse complement.
AGTCTTATTTGATCACACTGCTCATTGGGATCAGCTTACTGGATATGAAAATGCTTGGTTTTTTGCAAGTTCTTATGGAGTGCCTCATAGTGAAATTAATTCTCAGCTTGAATATTATTTTAAATGGATAAATTTATGGGACAAAAAGGATGATCCAGTGAAAACTTATTCTTATGGCATGCGTAGGAAATTAGCTTTAATAGAGGCTTTAGTTCATCATCCTAAAATTTTACTTTTAGATGAACCATCTATGGGCTTAGATTATCATTCCCGAATAACTTTATATGCTACATTAAAAAGATTAGCTTCAGAGGGAACAATAATTATCATAGCTTCTAATGATGTGAACGAGGCTGCTTTTTTAGCAAATAGAGTTAGCCTGTTAAGTAATGGAAAACTCATTGCTTCAGACAAGCCTGGAAAGTTAATGGAATCATTAAAACCATATATTACAATTGAACTTAGACTTACATTACCCATTCCATTGGAAGATTTAAAAAAAATTGAAGATTTAGAAGAGATTAAAGTTGAGAATGATACTCAAAATAATGATTTTATCATCATTATTTTAGCAAAACCTAAGAAAAATTCCAATTATTCAAAAATAATAATGGATATTGTCAACGAAATCGTAAGAAAAAATGGACAAATAAAATATATTGATATTAAAAATCCTAATCTTGGAGATCTTTTTTTAAAATTAAAAGGTAAAGATAATGCATCCGAATAGTTTTTGGAAAATAGAATTAATAGAAACATTAAATAACAAGAAAAATTTGATTATTAAATTAATCTTACCATTAATACTTACGCTTCCTTTATTAATTCCAGGAATGTCTTTAAACATAAAAGCAAGTTTTTTCACTCTGATCATAATCTTCATCTCAACTTTTGGTTCCGCTGTAAGATTAATTCAATTAAAAGAAAATAAGATAATAGAAAGGATCGCGGTACTCCCTATTAAAGGTTATAGATTAATTTTTGATTATCTTTTCGCAAATGTATTTATAGATTGTATTAAGTTAAGCATACCTATTATAATGTTGTTAGTTTTTAACTTAAATGATTTTCAAATATTTACTTTATTCGGGGTTATTATTAATTTTATTATGTCAATTATTTTTGCAAATTGTCTTGGAATTATTGTAGCCATTATAGCAGGCTCATCAGGAGAAGGTCATCTATATTCTATAATAACAGTACTAGGAGTTTCGGCTATTTCTGGTGTACTTTTTATTCCCTTGCCATATTTTCTTAATACTATATCCTTATTACTGCCTTTTCATTATTTTTATAATTCCCTTTTGTCTTTCTGGAAGGGGATTTTAGGTTTTTCGCTATTTCCTATAATAATAATAATTACTATTACTTTTATAGTCTTTTTAATATCTTCACAGTTATTTCGTTTTAACTAAAAATTAACTTGATTTTGGACTAAATTATAATAATAGTGATATCCTTTGAATGAAAATACTTTCAAATATAAATTCATATTATAATATAAAATATGATTTTATAAATCAATTAAAATTCAACGACAAAATGACAAAAAATTATGGAATTAAAATACAGCATTTTTCTTGAGGATGAACAAATAATAATTAAATATCACGACGGAAAAACAATCAAATATGAACTTCGACCTTTACCAAATACATTTCTACAATGGCAATCAGAAGCAAGATTAAAAATGTTTGAGCAAATACAAACAGGAGGATTAAGTTCAGTTAAAACTCTTCCAGCTCACCTTCCTGTATTAGCAACACAATCAGAAGAAATGTCTTTCGTAAATTTAGCCACAAAAGGTTTAGGGTTATTACCAAAGAAGAATAAAGTCCAAGAATTTATTAACTTGTTCACTGAAACTAAAAATTCGTGTAAATCTCAATTATGGGAAAGCACAATCATAAAACGAATGGAAACCCTTACACAATTTTATAAAAACCTTGACTACTTTGATCCCTACTTTTTAGGAGGTTTAGAAATATTTGAAGGGACTACATTCAAAAATTTAACAAGAAATCCTTTTACCTCATTACTGTATGCAGGATCAGCACCCAAATATTTAAGTTTTCAGTTTAATGGAATTATGAATATTATTCAAAATAACAACCCATATTATCAATTTTTATTATCTGCAAGGGAATTATTCGCTTTTGATTCCTTTCATGTAATGCAAGGTAGATATCCTTTCGGGTATTTATTTTATGTCGTAAATATTATAGAAAAGACTCCTTACTCCAGAAAATAATTAATCGATAAAATCACCTTATCTTTTCTTTTTTCTTTTAAATTTTATAGATTTCCTTTTTAGCTTTTCTTATTTTGATCTGATCCCAATTAATTACTTCCTCTGCATTAGACTATGTGCATTAAATTACATAATAAAGTATAATAAAAATAAAGAAAAAAAATATCTTTAAATCATTTACATTAACAAATATCTACTCATACATTTTGATAACTCTTCCATTTCTTTTCAAGGTTTGGATTTTGCAGAGTCTCCATTATATATTTACCGAATTCTTCTCCCGTAGCACCCGTGTCTCTCCCAGTTACTTTTAGCTTTTTCTCGTATAATGCACAGACATCTAATGCCATTTCTAATTTTTTGGCTTTATTTATGTATCCAATATGATTTAAGAGCATGGCGGAAGCCTTAATTATACTAGTCGGATCTGCGTATTTAGTTCTTCCCGTTTCTACCATTCTAGGAGCAGTGCCGTGGATAGCTTCAAACATTGCATAGCGTTTTCCAATATTTGCGCTTCCTGCAGTTCCTACTGATCCCTGAATTTGTGCAGCTTCATCAGTTATGATATCTCCATATAAGTTAGGGGCCACAAATACCTTAAATTCTTTCTGACGTTCTGGATCGATTAATTTGGCTGCCATAATATCGATATACCAATCATCGAACTTAATTTCGGGATATTCTTCTTTTGCAAGCTTTTTCGCCATGTTTAAGTACATTCCATCAGTAGCTTTCACAACATTTGCTTTTGTAATCAAAGATACTCTGTTCAGGCCAGTTTTTTTAGCATATTCAAAAGCTAATCTCAATATTCTATCAGTACCTTGTTTGGTATGGACACAAAAATCAAATGCTAAATCTTCTGTTACATTGATTCCCTTTGAACCCAATACATAAGCACCCTCTGTGTTCTCCCTAAAAAATATCCAATCAATGCCTAATTCGGGAACTTTCACAGGACGAACATTAGCAAATAAGTCAAGCTCTCTTCGCATCGCCACATTTGCGCTTTCTAAATTTGGCCATTTACCTGAAGTCAGATCGGCCGAGGATGGAGTATGGGTAGGCCCCTTGAGAATCACGTGACATTTCTTTAACTCATTCACGACATCATCTGGTATTGCTTTTAATAATTTAGCTCGGTTTGCTATGGTTAATCCTACGATGTCTTTGAATTGAATTTTACCGTTTTCTACTTCTTCTTTTAAAAGAAATTTCAAAATATTTTCGGCATGTTTTGTAATTTCTGGACCGATATAGTCTCCGCCAGCTACTCCTATGATGAGTGGGTTCAATTTAGAATAATCTATCCAATCTGCTCCTTTCTTTAAATCTTCAATTCTTTTTAATTGAGCCCTTACTAAACCTCCAAAGTGGTCTTTTGCTTTTTGTACTACATCTTCCATGTTTTATTTCCTCTCTTTCATTTTTATTTTTTCTTTAATTTGCTTTTGTTTTTAATTGTTTAGATTTCTTAAAATTTATTATTTCTATAAATTAAACAAAAAAAGTTAATTTAAATTTGTATAATTATAATTTGAATATTCTGCTTAACTTCCAAATAAAATTTCATCCCAAGGTTGACGGTATAAACTTGCTCGTTGTCTTTTTTGATCAAATACATGTCCCATCATTCCAATTGATCGTCCTAGAACGAATAATCCATTTAATGCTTCACTTTCTATAACATCTTCGATTTCTTCCTTGGAGAAATCTAAATTTTCCAGTAGATCCAAAAAGGTTATACCTATTGTACCATCGACATTTAGTATCAAATTATTGCGCTTAGAGGTTGTGAGTTTCTCTACTTCCAATGCATAATCTAAGTGGGGATGCTTTGGAAAATTCTTGAGGACGAATTCTTTGAGTAGAATTACTCGGACGTCTGGATTTTGTACTGATTTTATTCTATGACCGATTCCCGGGATATTCATCTGTACTACATTTTTCATGTAGCTTACAAAATCTAATGGAGTCATTTGTTTTTGCAAGGCCTCCCTGAAATATTTTGCTGCATCTGAAATTGCTCCACCAAATCGAGGTCCAATAGTCAATATTCCTGAAGCAAGAGAGGACATTAAATCTTTACCAGCACGAGCAGTAATTATTGCATTGTGAGCTCCACTTACCGCTGGTCCATGATCTGCAGTAAGCTTTATTACCATTTCTATGAATTCTTGAGCAAAATCAGGTAATTCTTTTTTAAACCATAGGAGTCCAATTACATACCCAATTGATTTATGTTCACGGATTATAGTATCGAGACCGACCCCAGCAAATTTTGGTACATCTCCACGATCATCTGAAATGGTGACAACAACATCGCTTTGACGTCGAACTATTCCAAGGCGGACGGCTTCGTTAAAATCAAGCGGAATTTTTGGGGGTTCTATTTCTTTTATTGGTTCAATCTTACCTTCAGCTTTTAGTTTATCAAATGTTTCTTTAATCACTTTATCGAAATCTTCATAGGACGTTGGGACAATGGCACCAGCTTTTTTAAGCGCTTCATTTTTAGCTTCAGCTGTTTCTCTATCACTTCCAGCCATTGCACCGGCGTGACCAAATTGGAGTCCACTGGGAAGTATTCTCGCAGCAGTTCCAGTAACCCATACAGCAAGAGGTTTTTTGATTAATCCATTCTTTAAGGCATTAACAATTTCGTATTCTTCAGTTCCTCCAATTTCACCCAAGCAAACTAGCATTTTGATTTTAGGATTTGCTTCATATCTTAAAAGGTGATCGATTAGGCGTGACCCTGGATAGCGATCTCCTCCTATTGCAATGCTTTCATAAACTCCGTCTGTATTTTGGGCAATCATAAAATTCATTTCATTACTCAAACCACCAGACTTGGATACAAAACCTACTGAGCCTGGACGATATAATTTGGATAATAAAATATTTTCAAGCGTACCGGCAGTATTTGCGATTTTAAATGCTCCAGCACGTATTCCTCCAACTGTTGCTGGACCAATTATGATTTTTTTACGCTCTTTTGCAATCTTGTTTAATAATTGACTTTGCCTTTCTGGTACTCCTTCGGCAATAATTACAACAACTCGAATCTTCTCTGAATCAAGTGCTTCCTTGCTAGTATCGTATGCAGAGCGAAAAGATGCGAAATTTATCATTACATCTGCTTTAGGATGTTTCTTAATTGCCATATTTAATGTTTTGTAAACGGGAATGACAATTTCACTACTCCCCCAGAATACTTTATGATATGCAATTGCAGCTTCTTGAGTAGATTGAATCATGGCTGCAACCGATGGTGTTTTTCGATGACACACGTAGTCAAAATCTAACATTCGTTGAACGGGAGCTGCTTGCAATCCATATATAATAGCTTGCGAACTTTCATCAAATAGTTCATAATCTTCCATTTAAGATTCACTCTCCATTTTTTCTTTCATTCTAGCCACTGGTCGTGTCATGCTATCATATCGATCATAAATATCTATTGGAATGCCAGTCTCTTCGCCGACCATTCTCATTAATTCTAATCCTTGTTTTTCATTAGGACCGCCTCTCCGTACAAGGATTTTTACATTTGCTTTCTTTAACTTTTCTACAGAATTTTTGATTGCTTTCACAATTCCCCCAAAAGTTGCTTTAACATCAGTAAAGTTGGCAATTCCTCCACCTATAATCAGATATTTTTCTTTTCCTTCAGGATCTGGAAATTCTGTAATGAGATCAATAATGGTTTGAGCGTAAATTTGCGTGTGATCTTGACTAGGGTTACCAGAATATTCACCATAGTTACCAAGTTCTTTTGCAAGTCCAAGGTCTGCAATTGTATCTGTATATATGACACTCGCTCCACCTCCAGCAACCATTGTCCATATTCTACCCTTTTGGTTGAGGATTGTCAATTTTAGTGAAGCTCCCGTTTTTTCATCAAGACTTTGTATTTTCTCCTCTTCTGGACTCATTTTCTGACCAAACCCGGCGGGAAATTCTATAGGGTTCTGAGGATTTCCCCATGTATCTGCATGAAGAAAAGCAGCTGTGTCATCTAAACGGGCTTTTACATCCAATGGAACTATTTCATTTTCACTTGTAATGGCAAATGGATTAATCTCAAGAAATGTAAAATCTTGATCCACAAAAACTTGATACATTCCTTTGATGAAGGGAATTAAAATATCCTTTAAATCTCCTAAATCTGGCATTTTGCTTTTTAAATCAAAATTCTCAATCTCTTGCCCAATAGGTACAGGAATATGCTTAACTTTATCCCAATTTTCTTCCACGAAAATTCCCCCTTCAAAACTAAAGTGAATGAGATTATGATCCCTTTCAGTTGTAAAAGAAACGTAATATTCTTTTTCATGAGGGATAAATGGTTCTACAAGCAAGCGGGTGATTTCTCCTTCAATTCCAGAGATTACACGAACTTTTCCTAAATTATCTTTACAGAATTTTTTCATTTGATTGCTATCAGCATCAAGTAGAATTAAATTGGCTTTGCCTCTCTTGCCAAACAGTTGATCGGGTTTAACCACCAATTTTTCCGTTTTCATCCATGGATTTTCTGAAATTAATTTATCTATATCCGTGTTAGGTTTGATTATAGCGATTTTATTGTGATATTCGAATCGTGGATAATATTTAGGCAATTCAGAAGCAATTATTTTTTTTGCATCTATTTCGTATATATTTTTCTGCGCCAAATTTCTCTAACTCTTTTGTTATTTTTACAAAATAATCATAATAATAGATAATAACTTTAGATTCTATTTTCATTTAAATTTTTCCAACATGATTAATATGGGATACAATTCCCTTTTTTTAGACGATATGACTAATATACGCGAACTTCTGTAGATAACACCCCATTATTTTCAATAATTCTAACTTATATTTGCAATATATCTTTTAATAGCTTAAATCAAATGCTTTTGAAATCAATTAATACTTTCAATATAATATTAATGTTTAAATCGTGTTTAATTTCAAAGTAGGGAGTTTTAGATCCTATTTTTATAAAATATAATTAAAATTATTAAGAATCGTGAATCAATATTCAGATTAATATTCAAAAAACATATTTAACAAAATACAAATTTGAGGTGTTTATTTAATGAATGAAGTGCAGAATATTGGAATTCCCTTGCTTGGAGACAAATTTCCGAAAATGGAAGTAGTAACCACTCATGGGACGATGACATTGCCAGACGATTTGAATAAAGGAGGCAAGTGGTTCGTGCTTTTTAGCCATCCTGGAGACTTTACACCAGTATGTACCACAGAGTTTCATGCGTTTGCAATCCGAAATCAAAAATTCCTTGATTTAAATACTCGACTTATTGGGCTATCCATTGACCAAGTATTTGCTCACATCAAATGGGAAGAATGGATTGAAGAACATCTAAACACCGAAATTCCTTTCCCAATTATTGCAGATCACGGCGCTGTTGGAAAAAGATTAGGGATGATTCATCCTGGTAAAGGATCGAACACGGTAAGAGCTGTATTTATCGTGGATGCAAATGGCATAATACGTCTAATATTGTATTATCCACAAGAAGTCGGAAGAAATATGGACGAGATTTTAAGAGTTCTGAAGGCTTTACAAACTGCTGATGCTTACAAAGTTGCGATACCTGCAAATTGGCCAGAAAATGAACTCTTTGGAGATCATGTTATCCTCCCTCCCCCTAAGGATGTCAAATCTGCCAAAGAAAGGCTAGAAAATGCGGGAAAGGATTATGAATGTTTAGATTGGTGGTTTTGCCATAAAAAATTATAATTAATTTCTTTTTTTTTTTAATTTTATTATTCAATTAATTTAGTTTGCGCATTAGCTTTTTCAGATATTACTCTTTTACCTATCTTTGCTATTCTGCCAGCTAATTCATTAATGTTCCATTTTTCATATCCTTTCACGTAAGTGGAAAAAGTATTTTGTAACGGATCTTTCCATTTTCCTTGTATCATCTCAGCACCTAATTGAGCACCCAAGATTGCGCCTATATTCCCACAATTACAATCAGCATCAAGTCCCATCATCGCTGAGGTGCAAATCGATCTTCCAAGAGGGTCTTCGAGATCTTTTGAGCCATACAGTAGTGACAATATTATAATTCCTATATTTGGCAAAACGTGTACATTAGATGTGGATGTAAAAAGATATCGTTTTCTTTTTCTGCTTAATAGTGATTCTGATTTTGAACCACTTACTCCAGAAACTTGTAACTTGTTTTTTCTTATATCATCCCAAAAAAGTATCAATTTTTCTCTTCCCACTCTGAAATCTGTTGGATTATTATCATGAATTTGGATGGCTTTCCTAACCATTTGAGAATAGAGACTTTTGTTGGGAGGGGGAATATGGTTAAGGGACATTTCAATATTTTTTCTGATATCTGGTTCAATAAAGGCATTTGAAATAAGAACAGCCACGTAAATCTCGCCTTCAATACCTATTCCAGCATGAGAAATGGAAGCATCCATTTTAGCATATTTTTCTGCAACAGATGGAGCTCCAGGAGCAATCAGACCCCATATATCGGCTCGCATTTGTGCTCCAATGGCGTCAAAATAAATGTTATTGTGCAATCCAGATTGAGGCGGCCAAATATTCGATCTAAGATTATCTAATGCAATCTTTTCAGCGGTAAAGTTTAAATCATACAATCGGTCCCTCCATTCTATAGCAATATCTTTAGCAGTGAGATCAATTCCTTTTTTTTCTAAAGCAATCAGAGCACAAATTTCATACATCTCATCATCATTTATGTAATTTAAATCAATATTTTCTGGAAAATACGTGATATTTCCGTATTCATTTAATATTTGCTCATATGGTTTAAATTCAACAGGTGCTCCAACATAATCTCCTGCAATACGACCTTCCCAAGAGCCTAAAACTTTATCATAATATTCTGAATTCGAAATTTTCATCAGTACGACTCCCACATTTTTATTTTATTTGTTTAGAACAAATTCGAGTATCTGATTTGTTATGCAATTAATATTATATTTTTCTGTAATCTTTTTTCGAGCATTCTCAATCATTTTTTTTACTTTTTCGGGATGTTGTTTATAGAAAATTAACATTTCTAGCAACGCTCCTTTTTTTTTAGGATTAAATAGTAATCCTGTTTCGCCATTTGAAACTAAATCAATATTTCCATCTACTTCTGAAGCAATTAAAAATGTATTAGTGCACATTGCTTCAAGATTGGCATTAGAAATCCCTTGACCATAAGAAGGATCGATTAAAACATCGATATTACGATAAATTTTTTTTCTATCTTTTTCAAATCCGATCATACAAATTTTATCAGATAAATCATTCATTAAAACAAAATCAGTAATATAATCTAATTCCGTTCCATTCCCATATATATATAATTTATCTGAAGGAAATTGTTCAAGATAATCTCTAAATTCCATTAACAAGAATTTTATGTTTTTAAATTGAGTTAATCTCCCAATAAAACCAAAATTAACACTTTCGTGAACATTTTTATCCAAATTATTATAACTTTTCGAATCAATTCCATTTGGAATACTTAAAATCCTTCTTTTAGGAAAATTCAGATCTGTGATATCACGGAACATTCTTTTGTTGATTACTCGAATAAAGTCTATCTTTTTTATGAGAAATTTTTGGAACAATTTTAACCAACTATAGCAAACTATCTTTTTTATAAAATTATTTCGATTCATTAAGGAAACTTCCTTAATATGGTTGCTAAAATCGATTGGTATTTTCATTAAAATAGGAATTTTAAATAGTACCCTCAAGGATAGAGGTATTATAACATTATAAGAAAAAGTGTGAACATTTATCAAGTCAATACGTTCATCTTTATGAATTTTTACCAATTTGTATAAAGATACTAAATAAAAATAAAGTTTATCTAAAATTGAGTTTCTAAATTTGTGGATTTGATGAACTTTGAAGTCTTTAGACATGGTATGACATTCAGAATATCTTGTAATTAGCGCAATTCTTAAATTTTTTTTCATATTGTAAGAGGATAAAAGTTCTAATAATTGAGCTTCCATTCCTCCAAATGGGATATTTAATTCTTCGTTTGCATGAGTATTTTCAATGTAAATGGCTATTAACATCTTTTATTCATGATACCTTATTATAGATTAAGAAATAAATCATAAAACATTAATTTGATTATTTAAAGTGAATAATCAGATCTTTCTTATGAAAGAAAAATTTTTTATCAAAATCAGTATAAATGTTTTAATTCAAGTCTACAACATCTTAGTTTTTTATTTTTTAGCATTAAGGCTTGATAATGTCTTGATTGGTATTATTGGGTATACACATAGTTTAATTGGATTTGTTTTAATGATTACTTCTGTAGGTTTAGAACTAATTTATCTCCAACATAACGCAGATCAAAATTTTAAACAATATTTTAGCATTTTCTTCTTGTTAAAAACTATTAAAATATTAATCGCGTACACTCCACTCCTTATTTTTATGTTTTTTGGATATCATGATTCAGAAACTCTCAGTTTTATGTTTCTAACAATTGTTGCTTATATAATAACAAGTTTTTCAGATGTGTTTGTTATTAACTTAGAAAGTAGACAAAAAATGATTAAGGCATCTCTGATTTTACTCCTCAATCAATTCGTAAAAAATACGATGATAATTTTCATCATCTTGAATTTAAAAAACATCTCAAATCCACTATATTCAATTGGTCTTGTATATCTTGTATCAGCAATATTCCATTTAATTCTGTCTCTTACTTTTTCAATAGACGAATTCAAATTTTATAAGATCGATAACAAAATTTTAAAAACTTATTTAAAGTCAATTAAACCATATATCTTATATTTTCTAATGAGCGGATTTGTCAATCAATTTGGGAAAATATTATTAGATTTAAATTATGGACATGCCGAATTAGCGTTATTCTATGTCGTTGAGACTAACATAATTGCAATTTTTCTTCTCATTTCGACTCAAATTTCAAATTTATATTATTCTTATCTCCCGAAAGAGTTTGAAAACAATAATTTTGAGACCATAAAGGTCATAACACATACAACAGAGAAGTATGCTTCTATTCTTTTCTTATCTGTTATTCTTATCGTTCAAATGAATTCCGAAAATTTTTTTAACCTATTTCTACCTAACTACGCTAATGCGGCTATTTATTTGAGAATTATGATCTTTGTACCTTACTTGGCAGGGATAAACCAACCCTATTCTTCTCATTTGATTCCAAGCAAGAATGAAAAAACATTTTCAAATTATTTTATCATCAAATCAGCAATATGGGTAATAATGATAATATTTGTTATACCTTCTCATATCTTTAATATCCCAGCTTTAGGTTTTGGGGGAGTAGGGCTCTCTTTTATGATAGTGTTCGGATTTCTTTTTGATTCTTTCTTTTATAGATATTTTTCTAAACGAATCGGAATACCGTCAAATAAAAAAATTATTTCTCATTTACTCTATGCATTAGTCAGCTTTATTATAATTCAAATTCTTTTTAACGTTATAATAGCTAAATTAGTTTTAAATAGCATGCTATACTTATTGTTAAGTTCATTAGCATTAATAGGGGTCTTTTTTCTGCAGTTAATACTTTTCAAAGAGTTAAACAAGCAAGATAAAACGTTTATTATAAACTTATTTAAATTAAGCAGTTACAAGGAAAGTTTCCTTGAAGAACTTAAAGGTTATTGATAATTATAGGATTTCATTAATTATTTTTGGAATATTCCATGGATTATTAGCTATTGAAACACCCGCATTTTTTAATGCATTTATCTTTCCTTGAGCTGTACCTATATCTCCCGAAATAATCGCTCCCGCATGACCCATACGTTTACCTTGTGGAGCGCTCTTTCCAGCAATATAAGCAACAACTGGTTTATTTATATAACTATTCAAAAAGTCAGCGCTTTTTTCTTCTTCATCACCGCCAATCTCACCTATTAATACGATCAATTGAGTATTATGATCATTTAGATAATATTCGATTGCTTCTTTCATTGTAGTTCCTCTAACAGGATCACCACCTATCCCTATATACGCTGAAACTCCTATACCCGCATTTCCAATTGCTTTTGTAATTTCATAAGATAAGGTACCACTCTTGGATATGACGGCCACTTCTCCATGATGACACAAATTACTCGGCATGATACCTAATTTGATCTTATCAGGAATCATTATTCCTGGACTATTTGGTCCAATTAGATGTATATTTTTCTCCTTGGCTATTTCTATTAATCTTAACATGTCAAAAACTGGTACTGATTCAGTAATAATAATGTTTACCTTTATTCCTGCAGATAAACTTTCTTTAACGGCATCAAATGCAAATTTAGCGGGAACAAACACAATACTCGTATTGCAACGCGTCTCATCAACTGCTTCTCTCATACTATTGAAAACTGGAATTCCTTGAACTTTTTCACCACCTTTCTTAGGAGTTACTCCAGCAACTATTTTTGTACCATAATCAAGCATGAGTTTTGTATGGAACATTCCTTGGTTACCTGTAATTCCTTGAACTACTACCCGTGAATTTTTACCTATATACATCTATACACTTAGCACCTCCTTTACTCTTATCACGGCATCCATCACATCTTGATAAGCGTTTATCCCTTCCTTTTTTAATAATGTTATGCCTTCTTTTTCATTCGTTCCAGATAATCTAATAATGATTGGAGGCAAATTCGTGAAATCATGGATTGCATGAATTATTCCTTCTGCAACTGTATCACATCGAGTAATTCCACCATAAATGTTTATTAGTATACATTTGGGTTTAAGACTAAAAAGTAATTTTAAAGCTTTATATATTCGCTCTTTTGTCGCTCCTCCTCCAACATCTAAGAAATTCGCTGGTTTTAGTCCCAAATCAGATAAAATATCTAATAAAGCCATGGTCAAACCAGCTCCATTTGAAAGTATCCCTATATCTCCGTTTAATTTAACAAAAGAAAATCCCGCTTCATTACTATATTTTTCCAATTCAGTGACCCTTTCTTTTCTAATTTCTTCAATAATTGGCTGCCTAAAAGAAGAATCTTCGTCTAAAATCATTTTACCATCAATTGCAATCAATCCAGAGTTAGTAAGCACAAGTGGATTAATTTCAACTAATTGAGCTTCCAAATTTTTAGTAATACTCCACAGTTTTTTAAAAATGCTTACCGCTTCTTCTTGTAAATCCTTAGTAAAATCAAGATTAATAGCCATCTCGTTAGCAATATTATCTGTTACACCATTTGAAAGAGAAAAGTTTATTCTATAGATATTTTCAGGATTTTTTTTAGCAATTTCTTCAATATCAATTCCTCCCATTTTACTACCAATAATATAAAATTGTCTACCAGACGCATCTAATGCAATAGAAACATAATATTCATGTTTAATACGAATAAATTTTTCAATTAAAATAGCCTCAACATTATATCCATCAACAGTTCGTTTAAAAAAATCTTTACATGTTAAAATTGCTTCCTCTTGTGAATTTACTTTTTTTATCAGACCTGCTTTCTTTCTGCTCCCAATTGCTATTTGGGATTTAATTATTGCTGGAAATGAGAATTTTCCTACTTGTTCCTCAATATTATCAACCTTTCTGATAACAATAAAATCAACCAAAGGAACACCATATTTAGAAAAGATATCCTTACTCTCATATTCAAACAATCTCATAATAATTCCCTTCTAAGGTTTGAATTTTAAATCTTATTGGATTTAGAATTTTCTCTAAAATTAATAATTTCCACTTTTTAAGATCTTGTACATTAATGAACTGTTTTGGATCATGGGTTTTTAAGTTAGATTCTATAAAGATAAGAATAATCATATAAAATTTTAAGAATTGATGAAATATCAAATCATATATTAATAAGATATCTTATTATGTTTGTATGAATAGGAAAATTACTCCTATTATCCGAGAATACGATTGTAGATTATGTAAACAAAGTCATAAGATTGATCTCAATAACCAACTATTAATTGATCATGATGAATATCCATTCCCATACACTTTTTTACATGGAGAATTAAAAAATCTTCTAACTACTCTTTACATAGATAGGAATTTAGAAATTAGAGGTGTTGAGGTAAGAGAATTGAAAGATAGCGACCTATTCTCAAAAGATCAAGTTTTAACTATAACCAATACCCTTATGAAAGAGATAGAACAATTAAGGGAAGAAAATAATTCATTACGTGATGAGTTAATGACTATTAAGAAGAGTTTTATAAAATAATATCTTACGAGGAAAAAATCATGTCACATGCTAGATATAAAATATGCTTAATTGGTGATGGTGGAGTAGGAAAGACTACTTTAGTTAATAGGTACATTTCTGGGAAATATAAGGAAGATTTTAAGATGACTATTGGTGTAGATTTTTATATTAAAACACTGGATATTGATGGAATAAATGTCACCTTACAAATATGGGATTTTGCTGGAGAGCATCGATTTAAAAATCTATTACCTAATTATTTAATTGGTGCCTCTGGTGGGATATATATGTACGATATTTCTCGTTTTTCTAGCTTAAAAAATATAGAAGGATGGATGGAAGTGATACAAAAAACATCCATTGAACAAGAAAACTATCTTCCAATGATTTTAGTTGGTGGAAAATCGGATTTAGCATCACAAGGTAAAAGAGTAGTCGATCCTGAATTTGCTAAAGATTATGGCAGAACCCGAAATTTATTTGATTTTCTCGAATGCTCTTCGAAAACTGGTGAGAATGTTGAGGTAATTTTCGAAATCCTATCAAGGAAACTGCTTAGTAATGGTGGTTTATTGTAGAGAGTTAATACATATCTCATAATAGTTTTATCGAATAAAAAACTTTTATGAAATAATAGATTCCGTGATTTTATCATAATTTATCAACTCAAGAGATTACATGCATTCTTTTTCAATCGAATTTGATATTTCTTTATATATTAAATCAAATTCACACTCTAATGAGAAATCTACTGGAACTCAATCCTCAATTTAATTTATAGTTGTTATGTAACTCATCTAAACGCTCTTTCGAAGTAATATCTTGAAATTTGTGCCTAATTTATACTTATCCTTTATCCTGTTCTCAACTATTATTTTTCCTTGGTATTTATCAATAATTCTTTTTACTAGCGATAAACCCATACCCATACCTCTGGAGTGAATATCTTTATTATTATGTTGAGTAAATAATTTGCTTTTGTTCTCATCAGGTATTCCTATTCCATTATCAATAAATTCCATTTGGATAAACCCTTTACCCTCCTCTTCTACTTCAGAAATTTTGATTTTGATTTCTAATTTTTTATTCTCATCACTATAATAAACCGAATTATGCAATATATTATCAAAAATATCAATTAGCAATTCATCACCTTGAATACAAATGTCATCAGTCAATCCAGTTATTTCTATATCTATATCTCTTAATTTAAAACTATCCTTGATACTTTTAGTAACTTTCTTTAAGACATCAGAAATTTTTATTGAACTAAATGTGAGATTAGGGTCCTCAATTTTTGATAATTTTCTGACATTAGCTATCAAAGATGAAGCTTTATAAATTAAATTTTGGAGGTTTTCTACAAGGTAATCTTGATCTTCATCCTTTTTTTGAAATCTATCATAGTATTCTATTGTAGAGATTATACTTTGCAAAATATTACTCATGTCATGAGCAAACAAGTCTTTATAGAAATTTGTAAGATCAAATGCGTTTTTATATCTTATTTCAGAATTTTTTAACTTTTCTTCAGTCTCTCTAAATGACGTGATGTCTTCAAACGCAAGTAATATCAACTCAGAAGTATTATTTGTGGAATTTAATTTTCTAGCGTTAAGTAGCATGATTTTTTTACCAATAATTTGAAACTCATGACGTACTTCATAGTTTTCAAATTCTAAGCTTTTAGGAAGGATTTCTTCTAAAATCGTCCGTAGCATTGGAATATCCCATTGACCACCTTTTAAATCAAATATGATTTTACCCTCAACCTCTTCTTTTGAAACTAAAAAAGTCTCAAAAAAACTACGATTCGCGGAAATTATTCTGAAATTTGAGTCAAGGATTAAGAGGGGTTCACGAATTGTCTTGATAATATTTTCTGAAAAGTCTCGAGCCTCTTGTATCATTTGATTTGCTTTAATCATTTGTGTAATATCAAGAAATGATATTGTAACCCCATCAATGATATTATTCAAAGTTTTATATGGTAAAATTCGCACGTTATACCAAATTCCGTCTTTAGTTTCAAGATCTATGTTTTTGGGTTGTTGATTTTTAATGACATCTAATGCATCATTAATTATGTAATTATAATTTAAGTTTGAGGTGATATGGATAAAAGGACGTCCAATATCCGAATCAATTATGTTTAGAACTTTTGTAATAGGGGGTGTAAATCGTTTAATATTAAGATTAAGATCCAAAAAAATTAATCCCACATCTGTACTTTCTATTAAATTAAGGAGATCTGCGTTTATAAGCGATATTTCATTTATCTTCGCGTCTAATTCTGTATTTACGGTAATTAATTCTTCATTAATTGATTGAAGTTCTTCTCTCGAAGTCTGTAGTTCTTCATTTGTACTCTGGAACTCTTCATTTGATGATTGTAATTCCTCATTAGTAGATTTTAATTCTTCATTCGTGATTTCAAGTTCTTCAAAGGCAGTTTGTAGGGTTTGTTTGTTTGATTTTAACTCATCTTCAAGGAGCTTTATTTTCTCACTCTCAGTCGCATCTATTTCAATTTCAACTCCTTTTTTTCCAGGTTCATTTGGATTTTCCTCAAATATTACAAGGATCAGTTCATTTAACTTTCCTGATGTACTGATTGGTCTTGCAGTTAGATTAATAGATATTATATTTCCATACAAATTCAATTTTATATTTTGATATGTCACTTCTTTTTTCTGTAATTTTGCTTTTCTCAAAGCAGTGGATAATTCTAGATGCAAATCTTCCCGCGCCATTTCAAGAATATCTAAATTAGCATCACCTTCAGAGGGTTCCAAGAACTTGCCTGTATTGCCGTGAAAATATAGGATTTTATTATCTTGGTTTATCAAAACTGCTGAAGGAGAAAAATGATCAAGAATAAAATCTTTGACTAATTCATCATATTTTACCCTCTTTTCATCAAATTTCATATTTTCAACAATATGCTCCTTAAGATTAGTAATTAAGGGTGGAAATGTTCTTTCATTTTCTAAATATGGTATAAACGTCTCCTTTTTTTGAAAGATTTTCCAGCGTGAATTAATTGCCAGAAAATAAGAAGAAACATTGCTGATTGATTCTGAGTTTCCTAAAAAAAGAAAACCATTTAAATTGAGAGCAAAATGAAACAGGAGTAATAGCTTTTTTTGAATTTCTGGAATTAAATAGATTGACAAATTACGACAAGATATTAAATCTAATTTAGAGAAAGGAGGATCTGCAATAACATTCTGTACAGCAAAAACTATTGAATTGCGTATCTCTTTCTTAATTTCATATGTATTATTTTTAGATATAAAATAGTTTTTCAAGTACTCTTCGGGGACATCAACACCAATGTTATCAGGATAAATCCCCATTCTTGCTTTTTCAATAGCTTGCCTATCAACATCAGTCGCGAAAATTTGTACTTCAAATTTTTCACCAATTAGGTTCAGATATTCTGTTATTAAAATTGCAATGCTATATGCTTCTTCTCCTGTTGAACAGGATGGAACCCAAATTCTAATAGGATTTTTTAACGAACGCCCTTCAAATAACTTAGGAATTACAAATTTTTTTAGCTGATCAAATGCCTCTTTATCCCGAAAGAAATTAGTAACTCCAATTAACAATTCTTGATAGAGAACAATTAATTCATTATTATTGTTAATTAAAAATTTTACATATTCACTTAAAGTGCCAATATTATTAATTGACATCCTTTTTTCCAATCTTCTTAGAATCATTGCTTCCTTATACGCTGAAAAGTCTAAGCCCTTCTTTAAGCGCAAATTTTTGAAAATTTCATTTAGTAGAATACTCGTTTCGGTTCCAGGGAGTTCTAGTTTGGTTTTAATGACATTATATGAATGTTTCACATAAGAGATCAACCGTTCAGGCATTTCCTCAGGAGCTAAGATGAAATCTACTAAATTGCTCTTTATAGCGCTCTGTGGCATACCATTATATTTAGCAGTTTCTGGAGATTGTACCATTATCATTCCTCCTACTCCCTTAATCGCTCTAAGCCCCAGTGAACCATCTGTTCCTGTTCCAGAAAGTATAATTCCAATTGAATTTTCTTTTTGAGATTCTGCCAAAGAACGAAAGAAATTATCTATTGGTAACCTTAATCCCCGAGGTGCTGAGGGTTCAATTAATTTAAATCTATTACCTTCTAGTCTTAAATCATAATTCGGAGGGATTACATATGTCTGATTTATTTCAACGTTCATTTCATCACTTATTTCATTTACATTCATCTCAGTACATTTTTTAATCAGTTCTCCCAAAATGCTCTTATGAGTTGGATCAAGATGTGGTACTAATACAAATGCCATATCACTTTGAGGGGACATATTTGAAAAAAATTTTTCAAAAGCATCTAGACCTCCAGCAGAAGCTCCAATTCCTACAATTTGGATAAATTCTTTTTCTTCTTTATCTATGTTTTTCATATCGTTCATATAAAAATCCTCTTTTTAATGATATTAAATTTTTTTTGTAATATACCTATTAATCTTATTATAACTCTATTTTTCATTCAATATCAATTCAATCTGATCTAATAATTTATTGATTGAAAAAGGCTTTAGTATCACACACTTCACTCCTATATTGATAGCTTGGTTTCTGATTTCATCATCACCAGTAGTAAAAATAATGTTCATTTCTTTGTTGATTTTTAAAATTTCAATCGATGCTTCAATCCCATTTTTTTTGGGCATTCTATGATCCATTATTATAATATCGGGTTTCAAATTGAAATTCTTAAATTCAGCAATCGCCATCTCTCCATCTGAAGCTGTCCCAATGACTTGATATCCAAATCCCTCAAGTGATAATTTAATCACATCTTGGAAGTCTCTATTATCCTCAACGATAAATACCTTGTAAATCGAAAATCAACCTATTTTTGTTTAATTTATAGTAACCGTGAATCGTTATTTGTGTTTTATCTCTACTTTAAACATAAAAAATTTAAGTTTTTAAAATTAATTCTTCTAAATTATTTATCTTGTATCATAAACGTAGAAATACTCAACTTATTTAAATCGTAATTTTTAGAAATATCTTTAATTTTGTACCTATTTTCAAAATCCTATAAAATAAAACTGTAAAAAAATAATTGTAATATGAATTTGCAAGAGAATGAAAAATTAAATAGCCTTCTTTATCTTTTTTTTATTGTTGTATAAAAGAGTATTCATGATGAATGTTAACGTCATATATGAGGAAAAAATACCTCTTAATATTGAAAAAACATTTAAAATCACCCTACAATGGCTGAATGGGACACATAAAGCAAAGATAAAGAGATCAAATCCTCCCACATTTATCGAAGCTAAGCAAGGAACATTAATGGCTAATACGGGACACGATCCGAATTGGAAGAAAAGAATTCGGATAAATTTTTACGATTTAGGAGGAAATTATACACTTTTAAGGGTGGAAGCTACGCCACTTTCAAGAAATGTTTTGAGAGTTGAAAAGCTTAAGAAATCTTGGTATGATGGATTATTTTCTCAGTTATTTTCATTGTTTTATACCATAAATTCTCAATCTACACAAAAAAGTATACTTAAAAGGATATGTCCTTTCTGTGGATCCAAGATCGAAGATGAAATCAAAACTTGCCCTTCATGTGGTACAGTATTATCATGAATATATCCAATTTTATAGAAATCGTATAATCTAATTATAGAGTGATTCAATTTTAACAGTTGAGCGTTTTGGTGACTGGTGTGCATCCTAGTAAGTCCTTGAATTTTCGCATAAATTCCATATCAATTGGCTCTCCAGCGTCCTCCCAACAAAGCTTTAAAAGTTCTTTTGCCTTATCAGGATGTTTTGAAATAATATTATCCGTAAGTTTGGGATCTTTGGTAACATCAAACAAGCTTCCTCCTTCTATATCCCATACATATCCGTTATACCAAAATTCTCCATCATAAACTACCACAGAACCACCCCAAGCTATTGAAACATGATTATAATATGTAAGTGTATCATCTCGAATTAATCTTAGTAGATCCTTGCCATCCATGTTACTTGTAGAAATACCACAAGCTTTACTAATGGTAGGGGCAATATCATGATGATAGCAAAACTTATTGCAAATCGTACCGCTCCCTTCACCCTCTGGAAATCGGATCATAGCAACAAGATCTGCTACTTCACGTCCAAGCGGATTGGCTGCTTTTGCCACGAGACCATGTTCTCCCAGCATGTGACCGTGATCGGAAACCACAACAATGATTGAATTATCCCATATACCAATTCTTTTGATATAATCCAAGAAATAACCGAACCAGGTGTCTACAAGCGATACTTCCGCAGCATACCTTGTTTTTAGATTTTTGAGTTCTTTATCAGAAAGCATGCTTGCGGGTCCATAGATAGAATGCGATATCTTTCGACACCCTTTCTCCCAATCAGGATCCTTTTCATATAATCGAATGTAATGAAGAGGCGGATACCAAGGTTCATGAGGATCAAATGATTCTACAGTCAAGAATCCTTTTCCATTTATTAAAACATCATAATTCATATCTAACCATTCCCCAGCAGCACGAAATACTTGTGAAGGAAAAGTATCCGTTTCAGAACGCCACCAGCGCACATTCTGAAGAAATCGTCTCATCATGTGTTGGGCAAATATAGTTCCTGCTATTATTCCATCACCTTTAGAAGTGAGATAATCGTTGAGAACTTCGTCAGAAATTCGGGGTCCGGACAAATATGCATCTTCTTCTTGTCCACGAATCCATTTCCATTGATTGAAGCCACGGGTAAAATTATATCCTGGTTTAAATTGATGATATACATCAGAAAATAAAGCTGATATATATTTTTTCCGATTAAATCGTTCTGCTAAAGTATCGTTAGAATCTGAAATTGAACTCCAACCAGGCGCACCAAGAGCATCAGCGATAAAATCTCCCTTACCAGTTTTAGTCTTTCCAAGTTTATCATCCGTAAAAGGAAACACGCGTTTCCCTGTATAAATAGCTTTTCTTGCTGGGAGTGTTGGTAATGACTCTGGATACATTCGCGTAAATTTCACTGACTCTTGTGCAAATTTATCTAAATTTGGAGTTTTTATCCACGTATTTCCATAAGCACCAACATGATCTTGCCTTAAAGTATCAAGAACAATTAGTATTGCATTTACCATATAAAATCTTCCTTTCCTTAGCCTAGAGAAATTACATTTTATAATTGAATGTTATCTGAAATACCCTAAGGTATTTTAAGATGTTGATTAATTTCAATTATGATTGATCCTTTGAATGTATATAATACCATGCTGAAAAAAAATTCAGGAAAACTAAGATCCACTATGCTTTCAGTTTTATTCTCTATAAACTAATTTTGGTTTTTTAAAATCACTGGCAAATCAATATAGGAAGAATTATTTTTATTCCGCAGTATTTTGATTGTAGGATTCCCTTCAGATGGGTATCTAGAAAATGTTTGTTTATCTGCTCCACAAATCGCGATTCTTATTTTATGACCTTTTTTAATCAATACTGAAGTTGGTAAAAAGCCAAATTTGATTTCAGTAACTTCTCCTGGAACCATTACTTGCGAATCTTCTCGTTTAAAACTATGATAGGGAACCATAATTTTATAAGGAGGATCTTCTTCTGATATCTTTCTATGAATAAATCGTAATTCTCCTTCTGTAATATTATACACTTTCCCTTCCTCATCAATATCCTCAAGATATGCGATAATCGCTCCGTCTTCATGCGTTGAGCTTAAATAAAGAGTAATGATTGGATGACCAGTGATTTCAATATCTTTTTCTAAGGGTTCGCTATCGTAGATTAATAGTTTCTTATCAATTTTCTCGCGTTTTGCATAATACATTTTTTGAGCATAATGAGTGTGCCAACGGTTTCCTTTTCCAGAAGTTACTTCAAAATCGACTTTATATTTATCTTCTCCTAATTTTAATTCTGGCGGGGTCTTTTTTAATGAATGATTTTCATTAAAATACCATCGATGCATAGTTTGTCCGTTTGGAGGCCAAGTTTCAGTTTTTTTCCATTTTTCTTCACCCATCGTGTAATAATAAAG
>CAZOYD010000019.1:0-54462 GCA_964583985.1 uncultured archaeon | reverse complement strand
TTAAATTTTCATTTTTATATCTGAAAATCTTAATCCGCCCAAAATTTTTTTCTTGCACTAAATTAAGTAATTTTAGATGGTTCAAATGAGATGTTACACTTGAATGGTTTAATTTAGTATTTCTAATTATTTGAGTTATAGAAAGTTCATTATTTGCAGCTAATGTTTTCAAAATCTTAATTTTAGCACGAGAACCAAATAGATTTTCTATATTGTTTTCATGACTTAATATCATAATAAAATTCCCTTAGACTTTAAAATTCTTGTAATCTCAGCTTCAAGTTTAATCAATGAAAATTCTGGTATTTCAATTAATCCTTTTCTGCCTTTAAAAGATTCACTTTTGACTAGAACTGTAATGAAATTATCTCGTTTGAATTCTTGCAGATAATTCCATAATTGAGAATATGAGCGACAGCTGATATCCAAGTTTTCACAAATCATTTTGTAGGTGTTAATGACTTCCATAATAGAAATTTGAGTTTTCCCACTTTGCTTCAATCCTCGAATTATTGAAATGAGAAAGATTAATTTTTGTTCATTTAAATAAATCAATATATCTTGAACAGAAAATGGAATTAAATCTTGATTACCTAAACGTATGCATTCTGCATTAATTTGTCGTAAATGCTTTCTTTCAGCAATCTTACACGCTCGCCATATCAGATTCAGACCATATCTAATATCACCTTTACTATGGACTAAATCTGTGACAGATTCCATTAAATCATCAGAGATTGCATTTTCTATTAGACTAATATGTGATCTATATTTTAAAATATCAAAAACCTCTTCTTTTGAATAATTTTTAAATTCAATTATATTTCTTTGAAGTGTGCTCATTGTACTAGCATCTAATTTGCTTAGACAGGTAATATCTCTTACAATCCCGATTATTGAAACTCTTTGTTTTAAATTTACAGAGTCCTCGTTTAGTCTCGTCAAAGAATAAATAAGATCTCCTCCTTCATTGATTAAATAGCTAAGTTCATCTAAAACAATTAATAAGTGAGACTCGTGATTATTAAGATTTTCTAATATGATTTCCAACAATTCCTGAGGTGAGAATCCCCTTTTTGGAAAGTTAGTGTTTATAATCCCAACAATTTTAATTAACACTTTATAACTTGTTCTTTCTTTACGACAATTTATATGAATGTGTTTTATAAGCACATGTCTTTTTAGTGCTGCTTCGACTATCATATTTCCAAAGTATTTCACTGTAGCAGTTTTTCCCACACCTGTTTTTCCTGTTATTAAAATTTTCCTAGATGTTGAATTTGGACTTGTAATTAGAACTAAGAAAAGTTGGGATAATAAATATAATTCTTTTTCTCTATGGAGTAATTTATTTGGTACAAAGTTTATATCAAGCTTACTTTCATCCTTGAATAGGGAAGGTTGTTTTAATAATTCATCAAAGTAATCAATCATCATAATGCTCAACCGCAAAATTTAATATTAGAATTAAGACGGTGATTGTTTATAATCAAAAACAGAGTCATAATTTTTTATATTATGATTTAAAGTATAAACTTAAATATGAAAAAATTAACCATTATAATTCAATACTTTATCGTGCTATGAAGAATACAGTAAATACCGCATGCAATTTTTTTTTGTCGGTTAATATGATTTATAAGTTAGATTCTAATATAAAGGTCTGCCAAATTTTTATCTCTCCCCCTTCTCTTTTTAGTAATCATTAAACCGATTACAATAATTGAAGAGAAGAAACTAGATAAATATAAAAGTTCCATTGTATCTAAAACATTTTGATAAATAAACTCATCCACATCAATAATTTTTGAAACTATTTTACTATGTAGATATTCATTACCATTGTAAATAATCGTAATATTTACCTCCGTACTATTATTGTCTAGATTAATCGATCCGAGCGAAAATGTAAACAAAGTTTTCCCTAAAGTGCTTGTATTCAAGAATTTCGAATATTTTAGTGAATTTCCTTGATATAGTTGCGCAGAAACTAAAGAATTATGTAAGGGAATGATACTATGATTGAAACTGTAATAAAAATGACTTTGGACCTCAATTATTCCTTGGTTTTTATCAATTCCATTAACGCTAATGATTTCTCCAGAAATTGGTATCTTTTCAACCCTTAATTTATAAGAAAATTGACAATTGTTATACATTTCATTACCTATTATTATAAATTTCAAATTGTTCATCCCAACAGATAAATGAGAGACAGATGATATATTTGTTTTAATAATCCCGGAATTATTTGTCTTAAAATCATATTGATATAAAACTACTAACTCCCATTCAATTTTGAACCTAATTGTATTATTAATTAAAAGTAAATTATTATTAGTTTCATAGAATTTAGCTAGTAAGGAAATTTCTTCACCATAAATTATCGAGTTTTTGAATCCACTTAACTCACATGTAACATTTGCTTTTATTATATTTATAGTGAGGAATTCAAGATCATAAATATCTCCTGAAGAGACATGGTCATTGAAAGAAATCCAAAATTTAACAAACAGACAAATGGAGTCATTTTTGATTTTGATATTCAAATTAGGGATATGAATCATCCAATTATCTTCATTATATCCCGAATTATTATATTTTGGTGACTTCCAAAGAATTTCCTCAGATTCATTCATAAGATGAATTTGCACGAAAACAAAATCTTGTTCTTCATAATATAAATTCCACGACGCATTAATTTCTATATTTTCATAGTTATAGTAGTTCTCTTTATCTGATTGAAGGGAGATTATATCCCAAGAAGGCCAACCAAATGTGAATTGAGGAAAAAACAAAAAAACTAACACGATACATAAGAGAACCAAAATTATACTTTTTCTAACCACATATTTTTTTTCACACTAAATTATAAAAAGTCATACAAAATCCAAAAAAAATTTATTTTAGAAATGACTATTTAAAGTAGATTAATAAATAAAACTTGAGATGAGATTATGGGAAAAGTAAGAACGATTTTAATTAAAAATGTTTCAAAAGAGTTAATTAATAAGTATCCCGATGTTTTTACAACAGATTTTGAGGCTAATAAGAGATTATTGGATAAATATATTGAAGCTGATTCAAAGCATTTACGAAATCGGATTTCCGGATACATAGTAACTTTATTGAAGATAAGAGAAAAAGAATAAATCTTTTACCTCGCTAATTTTCCTTTTCACTATATTATAAAATAAAAATTTAGAGATGTGAGAAATATTCAACAAGATACAAAAAAAATGGCAAACCTATTGAGATTGGGTCATAAAATGCTTAATTTATCATGTCCTGTATGCAATAATCCTATTTTTAAAAAAAAAAATGGTGAAATGTTTTGTCCAATATGTGATAGACCCGTAATATTTGATGATGATAAAGTTTTGAATGAATCAATAAATTTAGACAACAAATCCAAGAATGAAAATATTGATTTAGATAGAACAATTGATAATATAACCTTTTTTAATCTAAAAAAAATTATTTCCTTAAAAATACAAGAAATTTCTGAAATCATAAAAATTGAAAATCCGATGATAAATATCGATCCCTATTTAAATATATTACAAAAACTTTTGGATATTTATGAAAGGATTTAAAAAATTATTGATTAATGAATAAGGATTAGTCTTAATGCTTCCGCCGGGATTCGAACCCGGGTCACGAGGGTGAGAACCTCGCATGCTTAGTCTTTCCGAAAGAAGTTTAAGGATAATATTGACCGGACTACACTACGGAAGCCATTCAAATAGTTAAATCATAGTATATTTTTTGATAATTATTTTAATAATTTATTAAATTTTAATAAAATAACGATTTTAGGACTTTCAAATTTTTTCTTTAATTTTGAGGAGCATATCAAGATATCAACTCCAAAGAATTTATTTAAACTCATACTACTACGAATTTAATCCTAATTTCATAAAATAACTTTGTTTAAATTGTTATTTAAAAATAGAGAAATTCAATTGGAGGAAAATTGCTTTTCTCTGCTCATAAAAATTGGTTTTAATAAATTAACATAATGATCTCTTATCGAGTATTCTGCTATGTTGGTCGCTTCTGAAATTAATTTTTGTGTTAAAATCGCTTTTTGATTGAATTCTCTTGCTAGAAGTTTATCAGCTAAATATATAATTGCTCCTGCTAAAATGAATGGATTTCTACCTCCACGATGCCAAACTGATAATTTTTTTAACACCTCTCGGCATTTATTTGTTAAATGGTTTTCAAACTGTTCTTTTGACCAACATACTCCTTTACTTCGGATACGTGTTTCAAGATCTTTATGGTTATTAATTTCATTAATTAACCTTATTAAATAATCTTCGCTTTTATGTGGTATTGTGTAATTATTCAAAAATTTTTTATATTTTATACCATCTCTTAAAATTAACCTCGGATTAACGCGATGTCCAAAATTTTGAAAGGCATGAGAAATTTCATTAATCGTTAACGGTGCGTTATGTTGCTCTTTTCTAGCAGCATAAAAAATACAAAAAGCAATTAATGAAATGTTATTTATTATTTTTTCCTCGTTTTTTATTATTTTCTTGTAGTAATAAGCTGCATTGTTTCGAATATTTCTATTTAAATTAAGATATAGTGCAATCTTATTTAAAATATTAAAAATTCTATATTCTGTTTCATGGTTTTTAATCCTTAGAAACTGAGCATAATTTTTCTTAAGTCTCCTGTATAATTTTTGCTCTTGAGGAGGTAGTAATTTACCAAATTTATCCTTAAGGTATTTTGAATTCTCATAATCTATAAATGTTCCCAATCCTCCTACAAAATCAGCTCTATTCCCTAAAGCTACAAATTGTTTATTTATATTACTTTTTACATCACTATTGTTAAAAATATAGGAAGATTCCTTAAACAATTTCTCTAAAACCAATCCACATTCTTTGCATATCATTTCATAACTATTATTTATAATATTTCCATTGCATTCTGGACATAATTCTTTAAAATTTTTATGATTGAAAGTTTCATTTAATATAATTAACCACCTTAAATTTGTAGGGTTTGAAGTAACGAATATTAAAAACTTTTATTTGAATAATCCATACCAAAGTTTCAAATATGAGAACCTACAATACTTATGAATGGAATGAAAATCTCTACACTATCAGAGAGGGTTAGCTGAAAATAAAAAAAATGGGCTTTATATTATTCAGCTTAAAAGATCTTTGATTATGAATAATTTAATATAGAATTTTTTGAATGGAGTTAATCTTTTATGAGAAGAATTTCTGAAACAGTAAAATTTATAGAAAACATTCCAAGAAAAAATATAGACCTATTAAAGGAATTATGTAACCAATTAAAGAAAATTACTAATGAAAATCGTCCAATTATGTATTCAGATATCATTAATGTCATCATACGTGAACAATTTTATGGAGAGAGGTATAATCAACTGATTATATGGTGTAATTATCATATTAGGAAGGGAAATTATTTAGTCAACTTCTAAGGAAAGGAATTGAAACCTAAAAAATCAACTACTCTTTAAATTATTCAAACCGCTTCTAAAAAGGTTATTAGATAACGAATTGTTCGCGTGTAATATCTTAAAGAAAGAAATAAAAAGTTCTTTTCCAATTAATTAATGAACAGAGTTTTCTAAAAAAGAGTTATAAATGTTTAATTCTATTATTATTTAATAATATCAAATGATATAGTTTAAAGGAACTTATTATTAAAGATTTATTTTGATTTTAAAAATCTAATATTAGGTTATTTAATTAATAAAATATTATTTAAGAGAGGCGCTTTAATGGTTAGATTTCTGCCAGATCATAAGATATACATTAAAATCCTCTACTGGGGTATGGGAGGATCAGGGAAAACAACAATCGTAGATACATTATATAGACTCACAAGAGAACAAGATAAAGATATAACTCCTGTTGCAGAATTAAAAAAAATTTGTATGGCTAGTGGTTCTACATTATATTTTGATCGAGGATTTTTTCAATCTACTAAACAAAACAAGGTTTTTTATCATGTATATACTGTAGCCGGACAAAGTCGATTTTCCCCTTTGAGAGAACGAATTTTTAAAGGAACTGATGGAGTGATATTCGTTGTTGATTCTCAAACTCACTTTTTTGAAGACAATATTGAATCACTTAAAGAATTGAAAAAAGTTACCACATTCGTAGAAGAAAAGGAGCTAAATGATCAGAAATTATCTGGAGTTTCGCAATACGGGGGAAGAAAATCTCCAGAGTGCAGATTAATTAAACAAATTCCTCTCGTTATAATGTTAAATAAACAGGATTTAAACGAAGTAATTGGAGAAGAAGATTTTAAGCAAATATTAAAGGAAGAAAAGTTATGGTACAATCCAGATCATGAATTATCTACATGGAATCCGATAATATATAAATCTTGTGCATTATATGATAAACAAAGAGAGGTTTATCGCAGTTTTAGTGAATGTGCAAGGAGAATCGGGCTATATCAAATATATGGAGATGGAAAAGCACCTATAGGAGATAGTTTTAGGAAAGAGAGCCCTAAGTTTTGATATAATTTCTGCTAAATAGGGTAAAATGACAGATAGAAAAATATATTTAGCTTTTTAAATTAGTAATATAATTTTATTTGAGGAATTCCCTTAGGTTGTAAAAATCCAATGAAAACTGTATAATTAGATGACCTAAAACGTAGGAATGATAAATTATAGTTACTTTGAGGATTATAAAAACCATTAAAGTTTTCTTAATATACTTTTTCAAATTTTAAAAATTTATTTATATTTTATAACATTATTCTTAATACTTTTAATATATGTTAAAAAGGGAAACATATTGGGAACTTATAATACCGTCAAGAATGAATTAACTAACCAATTTTCGATTTTCCAATTAATGGATGCTCTAGGAATCGATGCGCAAGAAGTTCGGAAAGTAAGGAATTTATTAAAGCAATTTTATAAACAAGGTTATATAAAACGAATTTCTAAAAATATGTACCAAAAAATTGAAAAATAATTTAATTTGTGTTCATATTTAAGGTCAATTGAGGAAAAATAAATTTAATCATTTGATTAAATGATTCAATTATCCCGTATCCCCTAATAGCCGCTGTTTTTTGAACGGACACATTTTTAAACGCGTCGATATCTATATGATCTTTAAAATCGGTTTCATTCATAATAATATCATCATTTATATCATATTTATTCATGGATATTACCATCGGTATATTGAAAAACTCCGAACCAAGCATAGTATTTAATTCTTTCCATGATCTTAGGTTATGCTTTAAACAAATCGTTCGAGAATCAACAACAAATATTATCCCATCAACTCCATTAAGTGTTGCTGGGCGAGTACTAGCATAGAAATCTTGGCCCGTAGCAGAATAAATTAAAAATTTTAATCCCCATTCAGCCCCTCGAAAATTTAAAACTCCAAAATCAAAAAATAGCGTTCTCCCAACTGAGCTATCAATCGATTCTAATTCATTCTCTCTACTAAAATGTGAAAATAAATGTTTAATAGTCGTGGTTTTGCCTGACATCGCTGGACCATAATAAACAATTTTTACTTGTAATGTCTTATTTTCAAAGTCATATATCATTTTTATCACTAACCCCACAATGATTGCATACTATCTAATGCATTAACTTTTTTTCCATTTTCAAATAAATCTGAAAAATCCTCTCCCCATTCCTTTTCTATAAAAGAAACCATTCTTCCGATTGAAGCTTCATCATAATCAATTATTTCTAGTAGCGATTTGCTTCCTATTCGCACATTCATCTCAAAACTATTTAATAAATTAAGTTTTGATAAGATAAAAAAGGCTCTCTTAGAACCGGAATAGAATTTTTGTATTTCATTTTTTAAAATATTTTTCTTTAATTCTTTCTTTTCAACCTCAAAGTCGAGTAAAGTTTTTATAAGGTCTTTATCAAGTTTCTCAGGTTTAGTTTTCTCTAAAAGAACTCTTTTCATTTTTACTATAGATTTTTCCGTGTCTCGAGAAATTTTTTGTAATATATTTTGCTCAAATGTAAGATCTAATTGTTTTAAATCTAATCCTATCGTAATTATTGATATGGATTTTGAGTAAATCATAATATTCAAGAAAACATTTACTTTTTCTTTTATAAATTTTATAAAATTCTCGAGTTTAAGCTTATTATTTTCAAGTTCAAAACCTATGATCCATGAATTAAATTGATCAATTTCTATCAAAGATTTACCAGATACATCGCAAGAAGACCTTATTTGAGTCCTTTGAGAGTTATAATCAATTGCTTCATTTTGTAAAAGCTCCTGATATTCTGAATTTGAAATAAAATCAGTATAAAAAACAATCTCTTTTCGAAAATGCATCAATTCCGATAGATCGATTAAATAATTATCGATTATTTCTGAATCCTCTCCAGTTATAATTATAGGAATTCGATTCAATAAACAATAAAAAATTAATGATGAATCTGATTTCTTTAAATCTTCTAACACATTAAAAAAATCCATATAGTCACCTTGTTTTACTTAATTACCAGCTCTCCTAATAATGATTTAATATCGAATGATTTATGATCTTGAATTTGAGAAGCTTCCTTAATGAGATAACTGATTTTTTTTGAGAATTGTGGGAGTATCAATCTAATTAAACCTAATTTTTGTCTTGCTTTCCCAATTTCAGTGCTAAAAATTGCGTTTCCAAGACCATAGATGAATTGAAAAGTATTTTCACAATCTAATAAGATTGTTTCGGCATTCATCTTCTTTAAGAGCCACGCACAACGATTTGCTGTTTGAAATAACGAATAGCTCATTGCAGAAATATTATCTAAATTATTATAAAACAGATTTCTTCTATTTAAAATCTGTGATGCGATGAATCCTCCTTCAAGTGTGATATAAGCATGTGACATATCAGGAACAGCAACTGAAAAGTTATTAAGTATTTTTCTTAACTCTACAGAGATGTATTCAGATAAGCTAAGTGAAAAGGAGTTGACTTGCATATCAAAACCTGCATTTTCTTTAACATCAAAACCACGAATAATATCTTGAATTTTCTCTTCATTAAATTGTACTAAAGGTGGTTTAAATGATTCTCCTGAGGTTATAAGAGTGGTCTTAATTTTTTTCAAACATTCATTAGTTTGTAAAAAAATTCCTCCAAGATTTGTATTAGGTTGAGCTGTAATAGCGATGAAATATTCATGTTTGTTATCAAATATACCTTGTTGTTCTAATATTTTGTTCAATGAATGGTGTAATGGACTATTTAAGGGAGCAATCAATATCTTTGCTTTTTTACCTTCTATCAATATATATTTCAGATCATTAGGATGGAGGTGAATTCCTACATTGAAAATAGCACTTGCGGCAGAACTAACATTAAAAATTTCATCTTTAGAAAACCAGACACCTGCTGATTGAATGGGATTACCATCTCGTTGAGTCAGAACAGCATTTTCAACACCTTTAAGTTGCTTAATTTGATCTAAGTGAATACATATCTTTTCTTTTAATTCCATTTTTATCTTCCTGTTCAATCATTAAATTTGTAATACTGATTTATTAAGTAAGTTTTTAAACTACGAAAATTAAAAACTAAAACCCTATACTGCGAAAAAATGGCAAAATTTAAAATGAATCTCTTCTTTATAGAAATATAACGAATCACATCATTACCGGTGTGAGCTTGGATTACGGCAAAGTTCCGTTAAATGAAGAGTTGCGTCATTGATGTGATATAAAAAATGTAGTTATAATTTTAAAGATTATAACTGAAGAAAGAATAATTAATAACTCCCAAAAAAAATAATGTAATAATTTTTAAAAGTTTTAAAGCCGTTTGTGACAGATTCCAATTTTAATTCCGGTTGATCCTGCCGGACCCGACTGCTATTTGGGTGAGGATAAGCCATGCGAGTTGAATGGGATACCTAAATTTCCCATAGCAAACTGCTCAGTAACACATGATCAACTTACCCTATGGAGAAAAATAACCTCGGGAAACTGAGGATAATATTTCATAGTTGAATTGGCTTGGAAAAGTTTTTCAATAAAAGGAATAAGGAAAATGGTCTTTATTCGCAATAGGATAGGATCGTGTTCGATTATGGTAGTTGGTGAGGTAAAGGCTCACCAAGCCGATAATCGATAGGGGCCGTGAGAGCGGGAGCCCCGAGATGGGTACTGAGACAACGACCCAGGCCTTACGAGGCGCAGCAGGCGCGAGACCTCCGCAATACACGAAAGTGTGACGGGGTTACCCAAAGTGTTCTTAGAACT
This sequence comes from uncultured archaeon, assembly GCA_964583985.1. GTDB lineage: Archaea > Asgardarchaeota > Lokiarchaeia > Sigyniarchaeales > SOKP01 > SOKP01. Next base: position 44,185 of record CAZOYD010000019.1, on the reverse strand, counting down.
GTGGTAGGTGAGTAATGTCCCCTACTAGAAAGGAGAGGGCAAGGCTGGTGCCAGCCGCCGCGGTAAAACCAGCTCTTCAAGTGGTCGGGATATTTATTGGGCTTAAAGTGTCCGTAGCCGGTTTAGTAAGTTCCTGGTAAAATCGGGTAGCTTAACTATCTGTATGCTAGGAATACTGCTATACTAGAGGGCGGGAGAGGTCTGAGGTACTACAGGGGTAGGGGTGAAATCTTATAATCCTTGTAGGACCACCAGTGGCGAAGGCGTCAGACTGGAACGCGCCTGACGGTGAGGGACGAAAGCCAGGGGAGCGAACCGGATTAGATACCCGGGTAGTCCTGGCTGTAAACGATGCATACTAGGTGATGGTACGGCCATGAGCCGTATCAGTGCCGTAGGGAAACCGTTAAGTGTGCCGCCTGGGAAGTACGGTCGCAAGGCTAAAACTTAAAGGAATTGGCGGGGGAGCACCACAAGGGGTGAAGCCTGCGGTTCAATTGGACTCAACGCCGGGAAACTTACCAGGGGAGACAGCAGTATGACGGTCAGGTTGACGACCTTACCTGACGAGCTGAGAGGAGGTGCATGGCCGTCGCCAGTTCGTGCCGTGAGGTATCCTGTTAAGTCAGGCAACGAACGAGATCCGCACCTTTATTTGCCACCAAGAAGTCACGACTTCGTTGGGAACACTAAAGGGACCGCCGTCGATAAGACGGAGGAAGGAGCGGGCAAAGGCAGGTCAGTATGCCCCGAAACCCCTGGGCTACACGCGGGCTGCAATGGTATGAACAATGGGCTGTGACTCCGAAAGGAGAAACCAATCCCGAAATCATATCTCAGTTGGGATTGTCGGCTGTAACCCGCCGACATGAACGTGGAATCCCTAGTAATCGTGTGTCATCATCGCACGGTGAATACGTCTCTGCTCCTTGCACACACCGCCCGTCGCTCCATCCGAGTGTGCTAAAAATGAGGTGCGGTCAATCTGGTCGTATCGAGTTTCTAGTATGCGAGGAGGGAGAAGTCGTAACAAGGTAGCCGTAGGGGAACCTGCGGCTGGATCACCTCCTATTTATTATTTAATTTACAGATGTTCATAATTTACCTTCTTTTTCTTTCAATCATTATCTTAAATTTTAGAAAGGCAATAAATTTTATAATGAATTTATCACTTATTTAATCAATTTGAATAAATTATGGGGCCTGTAGATCAGTAGCAGATCGCTTGATTCTTAAGTGTATAACTTAATAGGCGAAACTTGCACTCAAGAGGTCACGGGTTCAATTCCCGTCAGGTCCACTTAAAATTTCTAAATAGTTCGTTAAAAAAGCGATAATAAATTTTTTAATCCTATAACTGAAAATTATTTAAAATAAGAACACTTTAATTACTCATCATCTCTTAGGAATGATATTTATGAAAAGTTACAGCTTTATCACATTAATCTTACTATTTATTTTTCAAACTTCAGAGCAAGATACTTTCAATTTCCTCATTGTTCTCATAGGAGTTATTTTGATGTCTATAATATTAGCTTACATTTTAACAACTTCTAGAGAAGAATAAATCTTATTTTGAAGTTACAATTTTAATAATATCCTTATTTTTAAGAACGTAGTTTTCTCCTATTCGTTTTTTAGTTCTCGCATCAATACCAAACATAAAATGTTCTGCTAATTCAGAATGAATTTTATCCCGTACAAAATCTTTCAAATGTGTACCATTCTTTACTAATATCGCGTCAGGTAGAATATTATTATCATTATCTGTATAATTATTCAAATCAGAAACGGGGTAAACATAAATTTGATTTGATAGATTAAATATGGCATAATTCAAAATATCTTGAACACCAGTACTGTTATAGATATTTAGAATCTTTTCTTTTATATTATTTAATATTTCTTGTTCTTTTTGAGAAAGTTTTTCTTTTTGATTTATTTGAAAATTATTGGATCCTGGAATATAACTCAAGATACCTTTTTCCTCGAATTTTCTTAATACATGTTCTGCAAGAGCGCTACAAGGAAATATAGGACCGTCATACTTTTTTTTTAATTCATTAAATCTTTCTCTTCCATTGCTCTTATCAATTTTATTTGCTACGATTAAAATTGGTTTTGATATCTCTCTTAATTCTTTTGCAAAAAGAAGTAAATTATCTTCAGACCAAGATGATGGACTTATATCTTCTAAATTTGAATTATTAAGTGCCTTTTTTATGTCCGACTTTCTAATTTTTATTCCTGATAATCGATTATATAGTTCATTTATGAATTTTCCTTTTTCTCGAGCAACAGATTTTACGAATTTATTCCAATCTTCCCTCTCCAAAATTTGTTTGAACCATAAATTTATTTCAGATTCTAAAAAGATAATATCTTCATATGGATCATTAAATCCGTCATTAGTTCTTTTCCCCATCTTATCTAAAGATCCTGTGACATCTAATATGTGAATTAGCACATCAGCTTTACTTAAATCATTCAAAAAGCGATTACCTAACCCTTTTCCCTTATGTGCATCAGGTACAAGTCCTGCAACATCCATCAGATTGATAGGAATAAAACGATTTCCTTCGATACACTTTGAATTTTGTGGATTATCAATCAGATTTAACTCCTTACAAACACAATTGACTCTAACATAGGCTACACCATTATTTGGATTAATCGTTGTAAAAGGAATCTCACTCACTTTAGCATTAGTTAAACAAGCCGCATTTAAAAAAGTGGATTTACCCGCACTTGGTTTTCCAACGATGCCTATTATAATTGTCATTATTATGTAATAGGTTTCGCGTGTCTAAAAATTTTTTCTTTTCCTCTGACTCATATAATTTAATAATTAATTCTTTGAAACCTTCTAAAGCCTTCGAATCTTTTATATCTGTAGTTTTAAAAATTCTACTATTTTTATTTACATTTTTGATTTTTTCATGGGTTTTTTTTTTTATTAGTTTTTGGAGAATATCAATTGCTGATTTTAATTTAGATAAAATTTTCCCAAAATAATTTAAATTTTCCTCGTTTAATTTATTATCTTGATTTTCATTAACTTCATTTAAAAAAGCATTCTTAATTTTTTTTATAGCTTGCTGATTTTCCTTCTTGATTTCAAATACGGTTAGATTTTCACGTTTAATCAATGGGATATGCAAAATGAAAGGATCTTTTAATGAATTAACACGAATAATACATGTTCCTTCATCTAATGCGGATAAATAGTTTTTTTTTTCTATATCTAAATTTAAGAGTTCACACATTATTTCCTTTTCAATATGATTTTTAAAAGTCAATACAATTCCATTATTAGCAAGGATTTCTTTACTTATATCTGGACGAGTAGCTAAAGTAATTAAACATTCCCCAGTCCCTCTTTGCAAAAGTGCTATATCTTCTAAATAAGAAGTTAATTTTGATTTTTTAATTAATCCCTGTGGAGCAAAATACTGAGCATCTTCAATAATAGTTAGATGTTTAATTCCTTCATAATCACTGGCCCCCTTTGCTAAATTCTTATCCCAAAGATATTTAAGAATCATATTTAAAAAAAAAAGTGCATCCTCTTTTTCTCCGCCTAAACGGATTATCGAACTCAAATCTAAGATAACATTCATCCTAAATAAAAAATTAAGTGATATGTTATCATTTGGTTCGAATAGAGCTTTTAACGGTCCTTGGGAAAATCTTCTTACTCTGTTATTTACACTGATTAATGTTTGTTTCAACATAGGAATGGATTTCTGATTTTCATCAAGATAAATCTGACAACACCTCTCAAATCCCTGCCAACTCTGATATTTTTTATCTTCACATGTTATTGATAATATTTCGATTAATACCTTTTCCATTTGTGGTGAATACTCTGAACTTTCGTCTAGAAATTTTCCGCTTTTAAAAATATCAAAAATTCTCTCTGCATGAATCAAGGGATCTACTCCATCAGGATCAAAAATATTAATTGAAAAATTCTCTCCTGGCCATAAAACAACCAAATCCTCAATCATTTTTTGCAAAAAATGATACTCTCCCTTAAATTCAACAAGAAAAAAGGGTACATTAAAATTTTTTTTGAAGTTAATTAAAAAATATTGTAAAAAGTTACTTTTTCCTGTTCCAGTTGAACCACAAACAAAAACGTGCTTTTCTAAGTCTTTTATTGATAAATGATAGAAATATTTTAAACCTTTTTGTCTAACAACACGACCTATTTTAATATTTCCTTGTTTTGCTTGTATAAATGAAGGGAAATTCAAATCCAAGATAAATTTCGAAGATTTTAATAAACTTAATAAAAAAATAATAATTGATATTCCTAAACATATTACAGATATATTAAAGACAAAGATAAAACCAACAATATCATTAAATTTAATGAAGATATCAGCAGGGTTTGTCTTGATAAAAAAGTATAAATTACAAACAAAGAACCCAAGAGTTAATATGAAATTTAAAATTAAGCAGATGGAATAGATCGTTAATGAATATCCTCTTTTTTTATAAAACCAATAAATAATACTATTTATCAAACAAATTAAACTCAAAATAAAAAATATTATAATCATCAGATTAAAATTTTGACTAACCGTTAAAAACCACACAAGTTTCGACAAATATTGGATTTATATTCGTTTTTCGTAAACTTTTTTAATTTTATGACTTAGAGATCTATATATATACTTAAAATATTTCAACCTAAAAAAGTGAACAATAAATGGCACAATTAACTGGTGTTCCTATTATAATACTTAAAGAAGGAACTGAAAGAAAGCAGGGAAAAGATGCCCAAAAAAACAACATAGCAGCTGCAAAAGCAGTTGCAGAAGCTGTGAGAACTACACTTGGTCCTAAAGGAATGGATAAGATGCTAGTTGATTCATTAGGGGATGTTACCATAACAAATGATGGCGCAACAATCTTAGATACAATCGATGTTGAACATCCAGCGGCTAAAATGATAGTGGAGGTTGCTAAAACACAAGATGATAAAGTTGGGGATGGTACAACTACAAGTGTTATAATTTCTGGCGAACTACTAAATCTTGCGCAAGAACTAATGGAACAATCCGTTCATCCCACTATCATTATGAGAGGATATCGAAAAGCTCTAATAGAAAGTAAAAAAATATTAAAAGATCTTGCTCAAAAAATCGATATAAATGATGAAAAAATGCTTTTAAATGTCGCAGAAACATCGATGAATAGTAAGCTAATTACAGGAGTAAAAAATAATTTTGCTTACATTGCAGTTAAGGCAGTTAATCAAGTTAAAGAAAAGCGTGGCGAAAACATTAGTATTGATTTAGATCAAATTCAAATCATAAAGAAAGCGGGTAAGAGTCTTTTTGATACCTCCATTATTGAGGGTGTTATTGTTGATAAAGAAGTAGTTCACCCCATGATGCCCAAGTCTATCAAGAATGCGAAAATTGCTTTAATTAGCTCATCTTTAGAAATAGAAAAAACTGAATTTGATGCTGAAATCAGAGTCCAAAATCCTGATCAACTCAATAAATTTCTAGAAGAAGAATCCAGTATGCTTAAAAAAAGGGTTCTAAAATTGAAGGAAGTAGGAGCTAACATTGTGTTTTGTCAAAAAGGGATTGATGATAAAGCTCAGAATTTTCTCGCTCAAGAAAACATTCTTGCTGTTCGCAGAGTAAAAAAATCAGATATGGAAAAACTCGCAAGAGCTACTAATGCCAAAATTGTTAATAATCTTTTCGAAATTACAAACTCTGATATTGGAAAAGCAGGAAAAGTAGAAGAAAAGAAAATTGGGGATGATAGTATGATTTTTGTTTCTGAATGTTCAGATCCTAAAGCTGTTAGTATCTTAATTAGAGCAGGTATTGAACATGTCGTTGATGAAGCTGAAAGAATGCTACATGATGCATTATCTGTTGTTAAAGCCGCTATAGAATTTCCATTTATTTTACCTGGTGGTGGTGCTTCGGAAATTGAATTAGCAAAACGATTAAGAACATTTGCTCGTTCAATTGGAGGTAGAGAGCAATTAGCTATTGAAATTTACGCCAATGCTTTAGAAATTATCCCTAAAACATTAGTTGAGAATGCAGGATATAATCCTGTTGATTTAGTAGTAGAATTACGCTCAAAACATGAAGAGGAAAATGGACAGTCATACGGTATCAATATTGATACGGGAAAACCAGATAATATGATCAAATTGGGAGTAATTGAACCTCTAACAATATTAACACAAGCTCTTCAATCTGCTACTGAAGTAGCGTCTATGATCTTGAAAATTGATGATGTTATAGCATCTTCTGGTTCTCCTAAGGGTGGAGAAGAATAAATTTTGAGATTTTTTTTTAATTATTCTTATTTTCTTATTTTTAAAAACCATTTAAATTTTTAAATTGAATTCCCCACGTAAATTTTGATAATATCAAATCAGCATCTTCATTGTTACCTGTAATATAAAGAGCAGCAGCTAAAGCTTCAACAGAGCTTAGTTTTTCCCATTTGCCATAATTAACGGGATTAGCTGCTATTAAAGGGGGTAATTTTCGATCCTTGCTGGTTTTATCTAAATTTAAATTGAAAAGATGTTTCCAAGAACAATCTATAACAATTATGCCATAGTTTTTAATAATAGATTTATCTTCTATAGAGATTAATCTTTGTGATAATGGCGTCAGTACAATAGCATTTCGCAAATCTCTTCTAATTTTTGAGATTATTTTAATTAAATTAAACCTTTTCAGTTTCAGGGCAGTACATTTTTTTGGATCACATTCATTTAAATGAAGACAATATAAATGAGGGATGACTGAATTAGTATTCATTCTTTCACTGGGTATTCCCTGTATTTCATTCATATTTAAAACTAGTTAATACATTAACTGCTCTTATAAAGTTATCTGTTGTTGGTTCAGACCCAATAATAGATAAAATGGAAAATATTACATTTCTAGACTCACATATTATTGGTATCCCTCCATAAGTCAAAGTGAATAAACCGATAAAAGATATATTTTCAGAACTAGACATTTCTTCTAACTTGGAGTATTTTAAAAGACCCGCATGACAAGTAATGATTCCATAGAAATTTTCTGGATCATTACCAGAGATTGTGATATAACTAAGTAAATCTCCTAGAGAGCTACCTTCGGATTCTTCTTTCATTTTTTGAAACCCTACATTCGCATTTGCTGAAAAAGCTTCCACAGAAATAGGTAAATTTTGACCACTCACCTCACGGGCATCTATAGTTAAACCTGCTGGGCTTACGAGACTATATCTTATAAAAATAGGATTTTGTATTGAGTTTAATACATAGCTTATTGCAGGCAAGAGATTTGTTTCATCATAATTCTCTGGTGCGTATGATACAAATGGAACTTCTGAACCCATTCCAAATAGGTATATTGCACTCCTTACTCTATTTGAGAATAATTCAAGTTCATTTTCTGTTTCTGCAAAGTTACCAAAAAACTCACTCAATTTTTGTTTTAAATAATACATTGAACTCGCTAAGTTATCAGCATCTAAAGGCCATTCCTTATGATAATCATGGGCAATAGTTAATAGAGTATCATTTATCCTGATCGTAATTAAACAGATTTTATCAAAATATGAAAATGATATTACTTGGTCCTTTATGTTTAGATCTTCCCAATTTTCCCCACTTGCTGAAAATGCTGCTGAAGCTAAACTAGTGATTTGGTTTGGATTAATATCAATATCACTTTTACGGCCTATTTTAGCTATTGAAAGACCATCTAAATCACATAGAACTACTAAGATAGTTCCTTGTGAAGAACGTAATATTGATGTCAAATACTTAATTAAAGATTCTCGAACACTCATAGAATAGACCAATAAGCTATCTGGTTGTTTTAATAACTCTATTATTTAATCTTAAATATTTCTCTTTTTTATTTTTATCTATCATAATAGTTTTCCATATGTGAAAAATTTATTTAAGTTTCATAATTTTGAATATAATATAGTTTTCCTAATTACAATGCTTTTATATATTTACGCGGGAATTGCCAAGTCTGGTTAAAGGCGCTGGACTTAGAATCCAGTCTCGTAGGAGTTCGGGGGTTCAAATCCCTCTTCCCGCATATTTCTCTTCTAACAATAGATTACGTTTTTTTTGGATTCTAACTCCATTATAATAAAATTTAAAATCAAGCATTAATTAGAAAGTTATGTTTAGATTGTTTTGATCAACAGAAAAAGCTAATCTAAATTTATGCTCCCGTAGTGTAGTCCGGCCAATTTTTCATTCTATGTAGAAGAAAGGGCTTGGCATACTAGGCTTTCACCCTGGCGACAATACAGATCTTTTCGCTCTGTATCATTAACCGGGTTCGAATCCCGGCGGGAGCACTAATCTCTTTTTATTTTTGAAAGAGAATTTTAGACTTTGGGATGATCTAAGGATTATTCGGTCAAATTTTATTTCCCAAACTACAATTTAACTTAAGTGGAAGAATAAAAAGATATAACAGTAGGATCTAGGAACTGGAAAGAGGAATTTAACGCCCCGGGCTTTTCCAGGTCTTCGGATATCGAAGATCTTATGGATCGAACATGCGACCGCTCGGTTAACTTCCGGAAATAATGAAAATTTCATTACTTAAGCCGAGTGCTCTACTTTGCCTAGCACACCGAAACGTTGCTCTGCCCTATCTAACTGAGCTACCGAGGCATCTTTTTAGTTAAATCCCATTATCATATTTAGAGGTGCAATGAAGAATACATCTCGAATAATTATTGTTATTAACATTCCTTTTTAGGTTTTTCGATATGATATAGTATTTAAAATTAGATTCTTTCTAATAAGTTTTTTACAAAATTAATTTTAATCTTGAGATGCGTAATAAATAAGCCATTTAGACATAGCTTGAAATGACTCGACAATATTTAAATCTTCCTTTGAGGAACAAAACACACATTGATTGCATTTAGCTTTCTCAGCATAATCATGAGCAACTTCTTGTTCAACTTCATGATTTTTCAGATCCCATTTCATTCCTAATAATATTATTGGAATGAACCCTGCTTTTTGACGAATAATTTTTAGCCACTCTGGGACATCACGAAAAGTATCATAGTCTGTCAAGTCAAAACATATAAATGCCCCACTGGCGCCCTTACAATAGTCAGGAAGTAATTCTCTAAATCGTTTTTCTCCCGCAAAATCCCATAATTGCATCTTTACAGTTTCTCCCGTATCTAAAACCTCAGATTTGGTGTTAAATCCAGCCCCAATCGTCATTTTATATCCATCTTGGAACTTTCCTGTACAATATCTAGTAACCATCGCCGTCTTACCAACTCCTCCAGCACCCGCAATGATGACTTTAAAAATCCAAGAGTTATGCATAATTACACACTTTAAAGTTGATTGTTGATAGTTTTATAGAATATCTTTTTTATCTCAATAGCTAAATTACAAAACTAGGTTCATAAATAAAAATTTATCTTTTTAATTAATCAACGAAATAAAAAAGATTTTTATAAGATTTAGGTCTATTAAATTTTAGCACTTAAATTTTATAAGATTTTAATAAAAAAGGTTGTGAAGAAAGAACATTAAAGACGACGAGATTTGTCCGATATGTAGTTTTCCAAAAGAACTATGTATATGTGATAGTTTAAGCGCCAATGAGCAGCAAATAATTATTTCTAATGATAAGCGGAAATGGGGGCGTGTCGTTACTGTTATAACTTTCGAAGGTAATTTTGATGCAAATTTAAAAGATATTTTGAAAAAAGCAAAGCATAAATGTGCATCAGGAGGAACAGTAAGAAATAACGAAATTGAACTACAGGGAGATCATAAGCTAAAAATGAAAAAGTTTTTGATGGATCAAGGATTTCCTGAAGAAAATATCCTCATTCAAGATCAGATAAAACAATCTTATCGGAATTAATATTAATAATACCGTGACTTCGATTAATCAAATATTCATAATTACTAATTAACGAGTTAGATTTAAATGAATATAGTATTTTATAAAGTTATATTTAGAGGTATTGGTGAAATGCAAGAATCTTCATTATCTTTAACCTTTAATAGTGTAATCTCAGATAAAAATCTCAATATGACTCATTATATTACATCAATAAAGAATTTGAGAGATTTTGATGAAGATTTAATTAATTTCCAGAATATAGAAGAAGTTATTATTATGGGGGCAAATAATAATCCTCTCTCATTTAATTATTATATCGTTATTTTGTTAGTATGTAAAAATGAAAAAAAGGAAGGATATTTAATAGGTAATAATAAAAAATTAGGAGAAGTCTTGATAGGTTTCTGGCCATTTAATCAAAACTATAATGAAATTCAATATGATGGAATATTGAAAAGATTTGATCAAATAATCATTAATCAGAATAATGTTAAAAAGATCAGTCTAATTTACTCCTAGTTAACTATCAATAAAAGACTCATCATTTTCTTTTAAAAATTTAGTAATGGCCATTTCATTAGGCATTCCAGATCGAGCCCCCAATTCTTGAATTTTAAGTGCGGCGGCAGCATTTGCATATCTGCATGATTTTTCTAATGACCACTTCTTGATCCAATAAGCTAATGTAAATGCACCATTAAAAGTATCTCCTGCACCAGTTGTATCAACAATATTTTTAATGTTATAGGCTGGAATCATTTTTTGATAATTTTTAGTTGTAATTAATGCTCCTTTGTTCCCCATAGTAATAATTACAATAGGAATCCCTTTTTTAATCAAAATTTTAGCTGCTTCTTGAGGTGTTTTACTATTTGTTATTTTTTTTGCCCCTTCTTTATTTGGAATTATGATATCTGCTTTTAAAATCATTTTTTTTAGATTTATCCATCCCCTTTGAGCAATTTGCGATTCTAAGTCGATACTAACGATTATATCATTCTTTTTTGCAATTTCAATTGCCTTTTCTGTAACATCTTGATGGATCATAGTAGTATGCAATAATTTTGAATTGCTAATTGAAAATTCATCAAGATCGGCAATTTCAAATTTAGTTGTTAACATATGAGGTGATTGTATTATTGACTTCTCTCCTTTTACGATAATGATAAAATTTATTGGAGTCTTTTTATCTTTTTTTTTTATAATCCAATTTGTATTAACTTTTTCTTTGTTAAAGTCAGAAATGAGAAATTCCCCGTATGAGTCACTTCCTACAGCACCTAGAAAACCAGTTTTTCCTCCCAATCTCGATATTGCGACTAAATAATTAGCAGTTACTCCCCCTGGAAAAACATTTTCGCTAAGTGCATTAATTTTTTCATCTGGTTTTGGAAAATGCGGAATTTCAGCAACCCAATCGACAACTACCTCTCCTAAACCCACAATATCAATCTGGTTCATAATCTCAGACAAATATTTTATTATTTAATGAAATATATAACTAAAATAAATATAATTTATATTCTCAAAATATTAAGAATTTAGTTCTTCCATTAGATAATTAAGTTCCTCTTTAGGATCAGTAAATTGAAAATCAACAACACTTAATTCATAATTATTCATATCATTAAAATCATTTAATGACGCTTTTCCACGTACAATCAAACTACGCCCTTCCAAATCTTTTAATATATTATCTATATCTTCCATCTTTGCGATCTCACTTGCTTTTTTACCAATCAACTCTTCAGCTTGTTGTCCAAAAAAACTAGTTTTAATTGTTCCACTTTCATCATCCAGAATTACTTTTAATATCATTCTTTTTTCAGGATCTTCCTTTTTCTTACATTTACAATTTGTATCTTTTTTAAAGCAGATTGGACAAGCATCATATATGAACAAGTCTTTTTTAGATAGATCAATTTCCTTTATAATGCTTCCTTTTATCTCAAAAAACCCCATTGAATTAATTGATTCAATTTTTGTTTCTGTAAATTTTAATTTTGAATTTGTGCTTGTTGAGCTAATTTTCTGGTTAAATTCAATTTTCTCATTAATCTTCTCAATTTCAGAGAAATTATTGAAAATAGCCTCTTTTCTGTCAAATTTTTCATTATACTTAAGTTTTACATTTGATACCAACACCGTCATACCGTTTGTTAATTTTTCCGCCAAATTTTCCGCAAGATCTCTCCATGCGGTGACTCGAATTGAACCCGTATTATCACTTACTTCAAAATCGATTACAGACACATCCTCTCCTGATTTAAGAGCAACCTTTCTTATATCTCTAATAGAAGTTAATACTCCTTTAAAAGATATTAAATTATCTATTTCTTGGAGTTCCTTTATGTGTTTAGCTAATTTTGCCTCATATTGAAAGTTTCCTTTAATCTTCTTTATAATAGTATTAGATGATGCCGAAAGCTCAATTGTTTTTGAGTTTAATTTACTTTCGCGTGGAGAAAGTTGAGTAATAGAAATACAATCTCCTTCTTTGATTCCTTGAATTTTATCAACATCTTCATTCCAAAAAATAATTCTAATTATCCCTGTTGAATCCATAATATTAAGAGTTCCAACTTTTCCTGTGTTTCCATCACTTCTAACAAATTCTTTTGCTGGAGTAAGGCTAACTACTTGTCCTTTAATTGAATATGATTTGAAGTTAGGAGTGATATCCCCTACTTTTGTAAAGGTTTGCTTTATTTTAGGAATTTTATTATATTCAATATCTTCTGGGCATAAAATAATTTTTCCAAACCTTCCAACATGTATTTCTAAATCCTGAAAACGACCTTCTTTGGTGTACCCATTGATAATTTTTACAACTTCATTTGAAACAAAATTTTCATCTCTTAAAATGTTAGTATCATCATCCCATAATACAATGCGAATCTCTCCTGATTCGTCTTGGATCAAAAATGAACCAACATATCCCTCGCTTCCATCACTTCTGGTAAAATTGAATATTTTATTAACTTCTTTGATCCTTCCTACCAAAACAATATTTTTCATCCCAAGGGAAACATCAGAGATCTTAACTTCAAAGTTATTGATAGTGTCTTTATTCTCTTTTTTAACCTCTACCTTTAACTCTTTAGCTATAAGAAGTAGTGCTCCATCATCAGTAATTAATCCTTTTAATTCTGCTTTCTTTTCATCCACTAGATCTTGAATGTCTTTTCGAGATAATCCAGTTTCATCCATAATTTTATTAATATATGATTCTGTTGACATATTATCACGTTAAATATAACTTTTATTAGATATGTATGGATCTTTTTAAATTATATTCTTAAAAAAGTAATTTATTAATATCTAATTAATGAATATTTATAAAAAACAAGAGTATTTCATATCGGTAATTTATCTTAAAATAAATTTAAATTTGTCGTAAACATGAGCAATTTTGAAATAATTCCTGTATTGGACATCCTCAATTCTATATGTGTTCATGCTATTAAGGGAAAAAGAAGTCAATACGCCCCGTTAAAATCTTATATGTTTAGAACTAGTGACCCAAACGATATTATTGAAACCCTTCATAATAAATATACGTTTAATGAGTTTTATATTGCAGATTTGGATGCTATTATGAGAAATCAATTAAACTCAGAAATTATTTTAATGCTGCTGCATAAATATGATATTAAAATTATGCTAGATTCAGGTATTTCAACTGAAGAAGATACTAATGCAATACTTAAACTTGGAATTGAGGATATCATAATTGGATTAGAGACGTTAGAGAATTTAGATGTAATTGAAAGCACATTACGTGTAATAGGAAAGGAAAAAATAATAGTAAGTATTGATATGTATTTAGAGAAAGTTATTACACAAATCAATGAATTAAAGTTTAACTCTATTCCTGATATTGTGAAAAAAATAGGGGATTTAGGGGTTTACAAAATTATACTCCTCGATTTATTCCGAGTTGGACAGAAGTTGGGAGGAATTTCACCACTATATCTTGATATACGAAATCAATTTAACGGAGAAATATATGTAGGAGGTGGAATAAAGAATTTATCAGATATTCAAGCATATTATGATAACCAATTTTCTGGAGTATTAATAGGAACTGCTCTTTATGATGGAACCATAAACATACAAAAATTAAGAGACCTAATCTATAAATATAACACCAGTACTTGAAACATTTAATGATTTTTTGCATACAGGACAAGAGTGTTTCATTCTCACCCAATCAATCATGTGATCTTTATGAGCTTTAGTTTCACATAAAGGACATCCAACAACTTCATCAAAAATTTCAATTCTTTTTCCACATACGGCACAATTTGTCTTGGAAGAAGTTGTAACCTTGATTAATTCTTTTTTAATATCTAATATTACAGTTTCCGTGTTTTCTGCTGTTGGGGTTATTTGTTTCAATTCCGATTTATTATCTATGCAGAAAATAGTACCAGCACTTTCATCTTTTGTATTACCAATCCATACTACTTTTCCCTTGAATTCTCCTGCGCCTTCACTTTCTATAGAAAGGCTTAATCTGCGATCCTCCAAGACAAAAGTCTGTATTACTTTAGTATATTTTAAACCTTCAAGATTAGCAGATAATTGTTTGATAACTTCAATCGGTTCTTTAAATACTTGGTTAGTTATATCTAATTTAGTGATTTCTTTGGGTGACAAAATTAAATCATCATTTTTTTTGATATTTAATAATAATTATTTAATTTAAACTTTTATATCACGATTAAAAATACAATTGAGGTCTTAAGATTATCTAATTGAAAATTCTCTGGGGAAAGAAAAGAGAGTTGACAATCTCTAATACATAATTTTTTATTATTCTCCTAAAATTTAAATTTATAACGGTATTTAAAATGTGATTATTATTAACTGTTAATTTAAAAGATTGAAAATAAAAAATTAATTAAGCAATTCACAATATGAGTTTTTTAGGAAGTCACATAAAATAGGATTGACAATGGCGCAAAAAATAAAATTATTAGTAAGCCCTAAAAATATTGAAGAAGCAAGAATAACTGTCAACTCGGGAGTTGATTATGTGGATTGCAAAAATCCCGATGAAGGTTCATTAGGTGCTAATTTTCCGTGGATTATTAATCAAATGAAAGGATTGATTCCACAAAGTAGCTCACAGAAGCTGAGTGCTACGATAGGAGACTTTCCCTATCTGCCAGGTTCAGCATCTTTAGCTGCATTAGGTGCAGCAGTTTCTGGTGCGGATATTATCAAAGTTGGGTTAAAAGGACCTAAAAATGTTGAAGAAGGAATTGATCTAATGGAAAAAGTAGTAAAAGCAGTGAAAAACTATAATAAAGAAATTAAGGTAGTAGCAGCAGGCTACGCCGACTATAAAAGAATAAAGACGTCTCCTGATTTTTTATCTATCCCTATAATTGCCGCTAAATCGGGATCTGATATAGCAATGCTTGATACATTTATAAAAGATGGAAAAGGATTATTTGATTTTTTAAACGTTGAACAATTGATGGAGTTCAAAAAAATATCAAAAAATGAAAATCTTGAGGTCGCTTTAGCTGGCAATTTAATGAAGGAATCAATTTCAAAAATCAAAAAAATTTCACCAGACATCATTGGAGTAAGAAGCATTGTATGCGATAATTTCGATAGACAAAAAGGTAAAATAAGATCTCATATGATTGAGGATTTAAAAAATCAATTATACCAGGTAGATATTTGAATACATAATGAAAGATTTAGAAATCACTCTAGTGTCTTCAACAAATTTGTCATTAATAGATTTAAGATTGTGTGCAAAAGAATTTATTGACTTTATTGATGGATTTTCAGATAACTATAATAATGAAAGTTATATCATCTTAGCTGCTTTACAAGATGATTTGTTAGTTGGTATCCTCATTGCCGATAAGAAATGTAATAATGATGATCCGATAATAAATCTCCTTCCCACGACCTCTTTAAAACTAATTTTCGTAACCCCCAAATTTAGAAATAATAAGATTGGTCATTTTTTATTAGATAAATTTATAAATCTACAGAAGGAAGATGGGATCGCAATCATTCATATAGAATTACCTCAACATTATATAGAAGGTATTAGATTTTTTCAAAAATATAATTTCTATGAAAAGGAGAATTTTCGAAATAAAATCTTATTAGAACGAAATATTTGGACTGATTTTGGCATCAGAGATGCAGATTTTATTGATAATAGTTTTTATTAATCCATCTCAAATATTAAAACGAATCATAAACTTATTTTGGTATCAGTATTAATTTTTAAATATGTTTGAAAAAGAATTAGGAATCATTGGAATTGGCAAAATTGGTTCAGCATTATTAAAACGTTTTGTTAATACGAATACGGTTAAAAACGATTCAATCCTTATTTATGACATTGATGAGACTCGTTTAAAGGACATTTCTAAAGCATTAAATGTTGAAATTGCAAAAAATAATTTAGATTTGGTCAAAAGATCCCGTTTTATTTTAATAGCTGTTATTCCCCAAGTCATAAATAATATTTTAAAAGAAATTAATACAGTAATTTCAGAGGATCAAACAATAATTTCTATTGCCGCAGGGGTGTCTTTTGAACATATTTTTAAATTTATCAATAAACCTATCGGTTTAATAAGAATTATGACAAACACTCCATGTATTATTGGAGCCGCAGCGACTGCTATCGCATCAAATGAATACATAAACGAGATAGAATTTGATTTTACCAAGAAATTATTCGAATCTGTGGGATTAGTTGTGGAATTAGAAGAAATTCACTTAGATGCAGTGACTGGTCTATCTGGTAGTGGACCTGCTTATGTCTTTATAATAATTGAAGCTTTAGCAGATGGAGGAGTAAAGATGGGGCTACCTCGAGCAATTTCACAAAAATTAGCAGCGCAAACAGTTATGGGTTCAGCAAAATTATTATTAGAAACAGGAAAGCATCCTGGAGAATTGAAGGATATGGTTGCAACTCCAGGTGGAACAACAATCACCGCTATTCATGAAATCGAGTCCGCAAAATTAAGAGCAACTCTAATTAGAGCTGTGGAGGCTGCAGCTATAAAATCTAAACTTCTAAATGCCTCTAGAGAATCCTAATTTTTACTTATAAAATTAATAGTTTTATCCTCATAAATACTTGATTTTATTATGCTTATTTTTGGTAAATAGTTTGCAAACACATCAATTACTTCAGCTTCATTCTTTTTATTGCATACTGCATATACTGATTTTCCCAATTGATTCATACTAGCACCTATAATTTTTAATTTATTTAAATCTTCAATTAAATCTCGGGTAGAATTAAGATGCAAAATCTCAAGAATATGGGTTTTTTGCACAAATTCAATTGAAGCATTCATAAATGTATAAATAGTTGGATTATGAAGTAATTTAATCAATGCATCTTTACCTGCATTTTTTATGTTCAAATTTAAATTTGGATCATTCAATATTGATTTCGTAGGAATCATTCCAAAGGAACCACAGATTACACTTAAATCCGATGGAAACTGAATCCTTTCTGAGATACAAGGATAACCTGGTTCTTTTAAAATGCACATACCACCCCCTAATTGACCACAAATTGTTCCTAAACCTGTTTTATTAGAAACCTCCGCAATATGGGCGATCTTACCTTTCTCAAAATCTGAAATATTCAATTTTAAAAGAGAATTTAGTCCATATACAACACCTAAGGCTCCAGAACCGCTTGCTCCATATCCACAACCAACGGGTAAATCAAAATTGTGCTCAATAATCACGTGAGACGCTTTTGGAAAATACTGTTTTAAATAGTTGAAAATAAAATGCGTTGTTTCGGCTTTTTCATTTAATTCTGTACCATTTATGAAGATTTGACACGTAGAATAAGAGGGATCTTTTGGATCTTGCCTTGTTATTTCAGTTATTCCGAAATGCTTGATATTAAATCCCGCACCCCGTGAACCAATTAATTGAGGATCTTTTATTTCAACCCCATTTAACTTATCGACAATTTCAAAAAATCCTGAAATGCGGTGTGGCACTTTTACGACAACTTTTACCTCTCTATTAGACATGTAACTCAAATAACTTAATTTAACTAATCATCTATATATTAATAAATAAAAGAAAAATCTAATTTGATTATTATGAAAAATATTGTAATAAAAATTGGCGGGTCAATCATATTTTCAGAAGATTTCAAAATCAATATACAACAAATAATTCAATTTTGTAACATAATTAAGGCTAACCAACGTTATGATAAGATAATCATAATATGTGGTGGAGGTAAAATAGCAAGAAGCTATATTTCTGCGATAGGATCTGTACATTCGAACGAAACATCAAAAGATATTATGGGGATTAAAATATCTCACATTAATGCTCGATTATTAATGGAAATGTTCGGTAGCATAGCGTATCCAGAAATTCCTAAAAAATTTGGAGAATTAGCACGAGCTCTCTTGTTTAATAAGATAATTATTATGGGTGGTATACAACCAGGGCAATCAACGACCTCAGTTGCATTAGAGGTAGCTGAGTTCATCGATGCAGACCAAGTAATCATTCTCACTGATGTTGCTGGGATATTTGATAAAGATCCAAATAAATTTAATGATGCTAAGTTAATTAAAAATTTACCTCTCGAAAAATTACAAATTTTAATTTTAAAAGATTCTAATGAAAATCAAGCTTCTGCTGGAGAATATCGAATATTTGATGCCGTCTCCCTGCAAATAATGAAAAGAAGTAAATTAAATGTAAAGGTTGTCTCTGGAACAGATTTAAGCGAATTCAAGAAATTATGGGATGGTAAATCTGATTTTGTTGGTACTATAATTTCAAATTGATTTTCAATTCGAAAAATTAATTTATTTATCTTAATTTATTATTCTAAGAATTAAAAAGGAAGAGAAAATGTCTCAATCGTCATGGAAAGATCAGATAAAAAAAAAGTGGGGTCCTCATAGTCATTGTCCTGTTTGTCGCAAAGCTATGCCCGCTGATAAACAATTTTGTAGTCAAGCCTGTCGGGATAATTATTTAGCAAAAGAAAAGAAAAGCAAGAAAAAAAATAGAATTCAAATGGTTATAATGTTTTCAATGCTAGGTGTTTTGATAATTTTTACGTTGTTTATGGGAGCATAAAATTATCAAACAGAAATAAACATGCTCATTTATACAGAAACGATTTATTGAAAAGATTAATAATGAATTTTCATTATATCAAATTATTTAGCCTTTGAAATATCTGGCAGGGATAGCCAAGCGGTCAACGGCGGTGGACAAATAAAGGAAGGGGCTCTTATCCTTCTTTTAACCACACTCAAGATCCATTGACATAGGTCTACAGGGGTTCAAATCCCCTTCCCTGCATCTTAATTATAGTTATAAGCGTAAAAATTTTGAATAATCTTGACAATTAGAAATTTTAATTAATTAATAATGAGACCATTTCGTTAAGACAATTCATTATTGGCTTAATGAAATCTTCTTCAACTATTTTATTTTTAAAGAATGATAACATTAAGACTGGAGTGTTCAATAAATTAGCTACACGTTCTACAACTACTTTGTTTATAATTTTGTTCTGAATTCCAAATAGAGTATAAGAAGAAGAGGATGTTTTGACTCCGTCGATATGCGAGGGGCTACTTAGCGTAACACTCCCAATACCCATTTCTTTTTGATCAGACAATAATAATAAGTAACTCTTGTGCAATTTAAAAAGAGAAATATAAAAACACACATCATTAATTAGTAAAATTCTCTCTGATATAGGTTGTATTAATCATCAACTCCCAATCGTTATAATCCTGACTCTTTCATTGCCTCAGTGACATCGTAATTTTTATGCACAATCAAACATAATGCTTTTACCACATTTGTTGGATTCTTTGCTTGAAAAACATTTCTCCCATATGCAACACCAGCACCACCAACTTCAATAGATTGTTTAGTAATTTCCATGATCTCTTTAATTCCCGTTTTTTCGCCACCTGCTATTATAACTGGCACCATACAACCATCAACAACTTGCTTAAATGAATCGGGATCGCCTGGCCAATTTGTTTTTACTAGGTCTGCACCTAATTCTGCTGCGACTCGAGCAACTATCTTTACCACACCAACATCATATTCATTTTTAATGTTTTGTCCTCGTGGATACATCATTGCAATTAGTGGCATTCCATATTCTCGGCATTCTTGAGAAACTCTACCAAGTGTTTCTAGCATTTCAGGATCTGATTTAGTTCCTATATTTATATGTAAAGAAACTCCATCTGATCCAAATCTTACAGCTTCTAAAACCGAGTTTATTAAAACCTTATAATTTGCATCAGGACTTAAAGAATTTGAACCCGATAAATGAAGAATCAATCCAATATCAGGACCGTATCCCCTATGTGCGTGGAGAGGGATTCCAATATGACCAAGGACTGCATTTGCACCCCCTAAAGCGATTTTATTGACCATCTCTCCAATCTTGCAATCTATTCCCTTAATCGGTCCATCTGTTAAACCATGATCCATTGGAACAATTACGGTTTTATTCGTTTCTCTATTAATTATTCTTTCCAACCGAATTTTCTTACCAATATACCCCGAAATTATTTTTCACGCTCCCTATATTGAAAATTAATTGTATATCTAAATATATAGTATTTATCACCTTTTTAAATCTTTTAACCTTAATATAAATACAAAATGGGCAACTACTAGTAATGAGAATGAGACGATTTAATCTGATTCTATTATTACATCAGAAATTCTTTGCCTCCTGATGTCAAAATCATGGTCAATATGAAGTGTAATACAATGAATATCTTTTCTTTTTGGGTTTTTATGAATGAAACTAATAGGAACTACAGGTAGTTCTGACTTTTTAATAATATTTTTTGGAATTGGGACTGGAATGACTTCATTGCACCTTTCACAATTAACTAAAACAACTTTTATGTTTTTTTGTTCTAGTTTCTTAATTTTACCTAATAAATCGACTGATAATCCTGGAGAATCAAGATTTATCTTATCTTTTTTCTTAGGAGCCTCTGGAATTTCAGGAATCTCTAAATCCAAATCTTCTTTTGATTTATTCTTTAAATCTTCTTTTAATTTTTCAGATTTTAAATTCTTTGTATCATTCATAATAAAAGACAGAAACATTATAAATATAAGATATTTCCATTGAAAAAAACTACACACCAAATATTTGCCTTAGTTCAATATAGATTCTTGAGAGTTCAGATATAATTTGTGCATTATTTTGTTGCATATAATAATTGATATATCCTGTAAGACCCTCTCCATCTTTTATCCACTCTAAAAAAGATTGTATTTCCCCCTTTAATTGAGGATCAATGTTAGTAGATAAGGGTTGAGAAACCTCCGTGCTTCCTAATGGTGCATTTGGATCTATATATGTTTGTTTTGATGTATTCATATCCGATATTGCTCTAGACGTATCCATCGTAGCTCCCATAGGTTCACCATCGGGTTCTAAATACACGATTAATTGATGTTCTTCATCCTTTGCTCCAATGATATGACCTTCTCCTCTGATTGAAGTAGCGACTAATCTTTCAGTTGTGCATTGAAGAACAGAATATTTAACACCAGAAATCAAAACAAATTGAGCGTTCATGCTATTCCAACTAGAAACAATCTTTCCCACATCAGCACTAATATCCCAATTATCAGTTGAATATATTATATCTCTTCCTTTAACAACTGCAGCAGCAATAATACTGGGATCTTTCTGAAGTAAATTGAAAACAGCGGTTGCTGGATCTAAAGGCATTTTTTTTACCCGATATATGATTTATTTCTTTCTTTAAATAGGATATTTTGTTAATAATATCTATTATAAATATAATTATGAATTTTATATTAAAATTTATGGAAAAGAAAAACTCTCATTTTCGCTTCTTAAGAATTATTCTACCAAATTTGGGATAGTCATTAGTATCTTTTTGAGGGTATGAATTGAAATTATTCTCAAAAATATACTGATCTTCTAAAAAGTCTTTATGGTTATCATCATTTTTTTTCATCTGATTGATGTGATCTTTCAAGTGCTTATCATTTTGAAATAATTTTCCACAAACAGGACAGCTTGTTCTTGCGTTCTCCAAAAGACCAATTGGTTTTTTTATTATAACTTGAAATGGATCTGATCTTTGATTTTTCTCTAAATTTTGCCGACAAAAATGCTTTATCAATTTCCCATAAGGAGGATATTCAAAAAAAATTTTACTCCCATGATTACATTCCCAATACAATACGTCAGCTTTACATTTTGGACAAGATGTTTTAAATGAGCGTAGATAGCAGTGTTTTCCGTGGCTTTTATAAAAATGTCGCATTATATTGATTGAAAATTTGATCCTATTAAAATTTTTTCATAATTTGTTTAGATAATAAAATCTTGTTTAAGAAAATTATTAACTGATAATTCTCAAAAACGCAAATATTTAAATGTTCGATATTGATTATAGAAATTAAGGAATTGAAAAAGTTAAGGGTAGCCAATTTTGGATCTGTCAATGACGGTAAATAATTCAAATTTATGCCCAGAATGTGGAAACAAGAATTTAATCTCTGATGAGGCTCGTGGTGAGATTGCTTGTGTTGTATGTGGGTTAGTATTGGATCAAAGACTTATTGATTCGGGTCCAGAATGGAGAGCTTTTTCATCAGAAGAAGCCTCTAAAAAAGTAAGAGTAGGAGCTCCAACTACATTGACTCTTCATGATAAGGGGCTCAGTACTATGATTGGTTGGACAAATAAAGATGCTTTTGGAAAAAACATTAGCCCAAAGATGAAAGCAGAAGTATATCGTCTAAGAAAATGGCATGTTAGAACTCGTACAAATAAATCTCTCGATCGCAATTTGGCCTATGCTATGAATGAATTAGATAGATTTTCATCGCAATTAAATTTATCAAAAGAATTGAAAGAATCTGCAGCACATATTTATCGTAAAATGGCTAATAAAAATTTAATCCGTGGAAGATCTATAGAGGCTATGTTAATAGCATCAATATATCTATCGTGTAAATTAAATAAGATTCCTAAAACATTAGATGATTTTTTAGAATTTGCATTAGTAGATAGGAAAAAAATAGCACGTTGCTATAGGTTAATCCTTCAAGAATTAAAAATCAATATAAATGTTCCTTCTCCTACAACTTTCATCCCGAGGTTTTGTGCTGAACTAAATCTATCAGGACGTACCCAGAATAGGGCTGCAGAATTATTAAAGTTGGCAAAGAAATACCAAATCACTGCTGGTAAAGCACCAACTGGTTTAGCTGGTGCTGCGTTATATGTAGCCGCGATGCAAGAAGGTGAACGAAGAACTCAAAAAGAAATATCATTAGCAGCAGGTGTGACTGAAGCAACTATAAGAAATAGATATAAGGAACTTGTAAATCACATTCAAGCAAATTTTAACGCACTTTAATCCTTTTTATTACATCAGGACGTTTTTTATAAAGAATCCGAAAACCACAATGAGAACATTTTATTCCTGGAAGCGCATTTAACTCTTGCTTGGAAACTTCTTTTCCGCATGCTTTTCTTGCGCATACATAATTCATAATAATTATAATAAATCGTAGATAATAAATTTTTCGTATAAAAATTATTTAGTTTACTCCCAATAAATAGGTGGAATAGATTAAATTTAGATATATAATGATTTTCTTTTATCTTCAGCATCAACAAATTGAAAAGTATCAAGATCTTTCTCTAACTCGTCTCTTTTATTTTGGAGGTTTTTAGTAATATCATCAATATTTTCTAATGAATAGCTCTTCTTTATTGGTAGTGTAAAAGATTTCTTTATTAATTCCAGTAAAGTAATTGAAGCTTTTAAATCAGTAACATCTTCATTAATCATTGCAATATTATCTGTTTCAGCTAATAAAACTAATCCATCAATATTAAATCGTGCTTTAGCTAAAGTTGGAATTAGTCCATTAGCACCAATAATAACTCCTTTTTGAATTTTTTCACAGTTGTTATTTAATAAAAATTTTTCTAATAAATCACGATTCGTTGAGCTTGCATAGATTTTAGTTTTTTTCTGATTTAGTTTCCTATTATTTAATGGATATGCTCCTAATGCAATGATTAATTTTATATCATATTGATGAATAATTTCAGCAAGGAAATTAGAGATTCGATATATTCCTTTTGGAGTTAAACTCTGAGCATCAGCAGTTATTAATAAAATATCTCGTATCTCATCAGGATCTTTCCAAACTAATATTTCTGCTTTAGGAGCTGAAAGCATGCTATCATCTACTATAGCACCTGCAGGATAGTCATCAAAAATAAAATCCATAAAATTTTTAGCATCTAATTGTCCAATTAAGGAATCTAAAGCAAATTTTCCAATATCTGCGATGCCCGGCATCCCTAAAATGCATATTGGATTAATTAAATCTTCTTTTGATACTTCAGCATGTTTAATAATTCTAATTCCCGATTCTGTCAATTTTTTTTACCTATTATTACTACTTATACTATAATATATCATTGAAAGTCTTCTTTTTAAAAATCGTGTGTTATCCTAATAGACACGTGATTTATTGTAAAAGTAATATATTCATATTATCACTTATTTATGTATATCATAATCTTTGGTTCTGTTTAATCATAAAAAATAAAAAAAAACAAATGACAACATTTAAGTTTACATGTATGCAATGTGGAACTTGTTGTTATGAAATTACGGAGCACGCAGGATCAAAAAGAATCCCATTATATCCCGAAGAAGTGACTAAACTAATTTCAATAGCTAAAAAACGGGGATATATTTTTCAAGTTATTGAAGATCTTGTGTTTCCAGACGTTAAAAATAAAAAAATATTAGTCTTAACTTATAGAATATTATTAAATAATCAGAATAAAAGGTGTCCATTTTATCAAACAAACGTTGGATGTTCAATTCACAATGAAAAACCATACGCCTGTCAAGCTTATCCTCTCTCTTTAACGCGCATTGATGCATTTAATTTTAAGATTTCAATCGATCCTCTGTGCAATTTTATAATTGATAACTATGATCAATTGTTAAACATTGATTTAGACGCCCTAAAAAATATATTTAAAGATGAATTTCCTAAAGCTGAAAAATTCTTCAGAAAGAATAAAAGGTTGCAATTTAAAATTCGAGAATTAGAATGTGAAGGGAAAATAGAGATACCTAGAGAATTAAACATTAAGGATTTTAATAATTATCTAAAAAAATGGGAACGAGAGGAAATAATTGTAAAATAAATGATGAGATCATTATGAAAAAGTTTATATCGTTATTTTCAGGGGGATTAGATAGTCCAGTAGCAGCATATTTAATTGCTAAAAATGGTTTTGAACCCATTTTTCTTTCATTTTTAACTTCAGATGATAATGAAAACTCTTTAAAATTAAAAATCATCAATATACTTAAAAAACTAAAAAATCAAATTGATCATAGCGTAAAAGTCTATTTTATCAATCATAATCCCAATCTAAATATTTTCCAACAAAATTGTGAAAGAAAATTAACGTGTATATTATGTAAAAGAATGATGTTGCGTATTGCTGAAGAAATTGGCAAACGAGAAGGTACAAACCTAATCGTCACTGGAGATATTCTTGGTGAACAAGCAAGTCAAACTCTTGATAATCTTATTGAATATAATGATTTACTTCGAAATTTCATAGTAATTAGACCGTTAATTGGATGGGATAAATTAGAAGTTATAGATCTAAATAAAAAATTGGGATTATATAAAATTACATCATTGAAATCTGCATCCTGTAAATTCAATCCAATATATCCCGAAACGCATGCGAAAAAACATGAAATTACGAAATCTGAACTGCTCTACAATATATCTGAAATGATTGAAGAATCTCTAAAAAGAGCAGAAATTTTAGAATTTTGAGACTAGTTCTTTTACCAAGATGTAATACTTCTTATCTTCTACTTCTTGGATCTTATATTCTCCCAATGATTCACTGAAGATTTGTGCAATAATATGTTTACAATAATTTCTTTTTCTTTTAATTACAACATTTTTATAAAATTCTTGGCAAGAGCAATAAATTTTTGGATACACTAAATGCTTTTCCTTTCTTTCTCCTTTTACAATCCAAGTTATTCTCTCAGAAGGTTTAAATATATTTTTTATTACACCCCTGCTAAAACTTTCTAATACTTTTTCAAAGTCAATAATAAAATGGGAATTAACAAAATTGATGATTTCATCATCTATAATACCTTTTTTTACTATTAAGGTTTGCAATTCAAATAACAAATCTTTTGACACTTGCATCTCATATATTAATAATTATTATTTATATTTAGGATCATAGATTTGAATTCAATTCTTTATTTACCAACAAGATATTTCCCAGCAATCTCAGGAGCTGAGCTTTATATTCAAAGATTAGCAGAAATATATAAAAAGGATTATAATTGTAATGTAGACATAATAACATCTAACGCATTAGATTTCAAAGCTTTAAGAGATCCTACTGGGAAAATTATTAATAGAACAAATAAATTTTTTTCTACTGTTAATAATGTGGATATATGTCGGTTTCCCGTTAATTATGAAGAAGATATTGAAAAAATTTTGCAAGATTTAAAAAGAATCCCCAACGTAGCGACTCTTCAACTTTCAAATGAAACACTCAGCCAATTTTTAAAAAATGGGCCTTATCTCAAGGAAATGGTTGACAATTTCCTTAATTGTAAACATAAAAACTATGATATCATTCATACAACTTTTTTTCCCTATTTTAACTTAGTAGTTTCATTATTAATCGGAAAGATTCTTGAAAAACCAGTTGTTTGTACACCTTTTTTTCATTTTTCTAATCCTAGATATTTGAATTCTAAATTGATCACTATTTTAAGTAAATTTGATATGCTCATAACTTGTACTTCATTAGAAAGAGCTTATCTCATCAATAATTTAAAATTGGAAAAATCTAGAATCACTACCATTCCAATGGGTGTGGATTTTGATAAGTTCATTACATCAAAAGGATCTTTTAACTTTAAAGAACACTACTTTAATAAGCGAGAGAGAAATTATAAATTGGTTTTGTTTTGTGGATATAAGAATTTTGAGAAGGGAGCAATTTCCATTTTACAAGCAATCCCTCTAATCTTAGAAAAATATAATAAAGTATATTTTACTTTTATCGGACCTTCAACTATCGCTTTCAATCGTGAATTTGCAAAGATAAAGAAAAATATAAATGCTAGAATGATAAATCTTTCGCCAGATAATTTAACGGGATATTTTGATAAAAATAAAATTGCTGCGTTTATGGAAAGTGATCTTTATCTAATGCCAAGTCGAAGCGATGCATACGGTATAGCTTTCTTAGAAGCCTGGTCAGCAGGCAAACCAGTGATCGGTGCAAATATTGGCGCAACACCAGATGTAATACAAGAAAATAAAGATGGGTTGCTAGTTGAGTTTGATGATCCTCAAAGTATCGCAGATAAAGTAGTAAAACTTCTAAAAAACAAGAAATTAAGAAAAAACCTTGGTGAACAAGGAAAAATGAAAGTAGAAAATTACCATTCATGGAGGAATATTGCGATTAAAACAAAGAATGTATATGATAATTTAATTGAGAGTTGGAGTGATATTAATTGAAAACGATTGCTGGTAATAAATATGTATATAACAATGAAAATACTATTTTTTTTGATTCTGTATCGATTAAAACTCTCTTAAAGGATTCTAATACTCCTCTTATGGTCATACTGGAAAATAAAATTAGAGATAATATACGTACATTTAACAAGATATTTAGCTCCGTATTTACCAATTATCAAGGATTTTATTCATTTAAAGCAAATTATTTACCAGCCGTTTGTAATATAATAAAATCTGAAGGAGTTGGCGCTGAAATTGTTGGAATACCAGAATTTAAACTCGCTTTAAAATTAGGATATTCTCCTCACAATATCATTGCTGGAGGGCCATATTTACCCGATCAATTGATTGAGATGTGTGTGATTAATGAGGTACGAGAAATTATTATTTACAATATTAACGATATAAAGAGAGTTAATGAAATATCTGAAAGATATGGGAAATTTCAAGATTTATGCTTAAGAATTAATTCACAAAAATATAGTAGTAAATTAGGGATTGTATTAGATAATCAAGTATTGTCAAAATTGAAAAAAATCTTATATGAATGCAAAAATGTATTTTTAAAAACTATTTTATCCCACCGTGCGACTCAAATGAATAATTTTGAACAATTTAGAATTAACTTAGAACGTCTAGCACTTGCTTATAAACAATTAAGCCTTTCAGGGATAAAAGTAGAAAATATTAATTTAGGTGGAGGCTTTCCTGAAGCAGTTGTTATCCCTGAAAAACAATTAAAAAAAATTGCGCTAAAACTAAAAGAATATTTGGAATTGCTGAAAATAAATGTGAATCAGATCTATTTTGAACCCGGGAGATATTTTGTTGGAGATGCTGGTATCTTTCTAACTGAAATAATTAAAACAACAGAGGATCGCTGGATTTTTTTAAATATTGGAAATAATATTTGCCCAAAATTTGCACGATGCTCCTTAAGATTCTATAATGCATCAAAAATAAATGCTTCTCATAAAGTCAAAACCTCCATAGCGGGAATCATCCCAACTGATCAAGATATTCTTGTAAAGGATTATTATTTTACAAAATCCTTAGATGAAGGAGATATCATAATCATAATGAACGTAGGTGCGTATGCTTTAACTTTTTCAAATCGCTTCCCTTATTCACTTCCTCCTATTTTTCTCGTGACTGGAACAAATATCAAAAAAATTTTTGATCCTGCAATTGATCATGATTTTTCGCTCCAATAATGTTGTAATATATTATATTGGTAATATTAGCATATTATATTCATTCTAATTTTCAACATATATTATTTCTATAATATAATATTGATTCATTCGGTTGAAATTAGATGGAATCGTTTATTAAAACAGCGAGAAAAAGAGAAGTAGTAAGACCTAACAAAAACATATTTGGACACGCTAATATAAAAATCATAGGTTGTGGTGGTGCTGGGAACAATACTATCAATAGATTAATGAAAATCGGAATCAAAGGTGCTAAATGCGTCGCCGTTAATACCGATTGCCAACATTTAGATGCTGTTGAATCTCACATTAAAATTCTAATTGGAAAAAATCTTACTCGTGGATTAGGTGCGGGAGGAAACCCTGAAATTGGGAGAGCCGCTGCTGAAGAATCTAGAGAAGATCTGACAAAAATCCTAAGAGATTCAAATTTGGTCTTTATTACGTGTGGTGAGGGCGGAGGAACAGGCACTGGAAGCGCTCCTATTGTTGCTGAAATTGCTAAATTAGAAGGAGCAATTGTTGTGGGTGTAGTTACTTTACCATTTGAAACCGAAATTGGACGCATTGACAAAGCACAAATTGGTTTAAATGAATTGAGGAAATATGCTGATACTTTAGTAGTAATCGATAATAATAGGCTACTAGAAATTGCTCCAGATCTACCGATTATAGAAGCTTTTAGTGTAGCAGATGAAGTTCTTGCTACGATGGTTAAAGGTATAACAGAAACAATATCTTTGCCGTCCCTTATTAACCTTGACTTTGCAGATGTAAGAACAATATTAAGTACTGGAGGTGTTGCTATTGTTGGTGTAGGAGAATCTGGGGAAAAGCAAAATAGAGTTGAAGACGCTATTGAGGATGCACTTAATTCACCCTTACTTGATGTAAGTATTGATGGTGCTAAAGGAGCATTAATTCATATCACGGGGGGAAATGATATGACTCTAGCAGAAGCCAATTCTGTTGCAAAAAAAATCTCTGAAAAAATGGATGTGAATGATTCAATGGTTATATGGGGTGCAAGAGTAAATGATGAATATGATGGATATCTACGCGTAATGCTACTTATTACAGGAATTAAATCACCTCAAATTTTTGGAAAGGACTCCCAAATAATAGAACCTACACAAAATAGATCATTCTCCAAACAAAAAGTTGGATTATCTGATGATATCTTCAATATCGGAGAAATTGCTTTTGATTAAATCTTTTTCGCACTACTTTTTAAACCTACTTTTTAAAATTATTCTATGGAAAAAAAATATGATTCTATTACTCAAATTCAAATAAATACATTTATGGAAAAACTCGAAATATGGAAAGACTTATTTTCAATTAAAATAAATTTCTACATCGAAGGTTGGGCCTCATATCTTATGGAAAAGGCTAGCTACCCTCGTTTAATTGTAATTTTCAAACCATATAATTGCAATTATTTCTCAATTAAAAGTTTTGAAGTATCTTATGATAGTAAGGGAATCGAAAAGCATTCTGACTTGTATTCACGGGATTTTATTTATGGTTTACAGAACCTATTAAAAGAATTAAAAGAAGTTATTTATGGAAAGGATGTTGTCTCTTCTTTTTCGAGAAAAGTAATTGATACAAGTAATCCAGATGAGATACATTAGATAAATATGGGTATGATTCAATCCCATTAACATTATGTTAAAACTCTGGTTTATATAATTGTCGAAATTCTTCTTTTTTCTTCTCATTATATCTAGTTTCTAAAAATTTCATTACCGTATGATGAGGCATACCATTCAATAACATACTCACTGATTTTCTTGCAATTTGTAAACTATTGTAATCAGCAATGATAGATATTGTTTTTCCAAAGACAGATATGAAACAATTTGCATATCTTTCTATTGCTTGTCTCATTTCACCATTTCTTCCAATAATTCTTCCCTTCATGCGCTTAATTTTTTTTTCTGATCTTCCTAATATATTTTGGAGATTGAATATCTCTAGATCATATCCCTCTTCAAGCAATTTTAGTGCCTTTATTGGATTAAAACCCCTATTAATCGCATTAAGAGTTTTTTCTGCTATGAACACATTCATAGGATCATAATTAGGAGCTTCAATATTTGCATTGATTTCACAATATCCAGTTGTGCTATCTAGATCTATATTTACTCCTAATATTTCTTCAATTTGGTGTTTTGTTTCACCATTTTTTCCGATGATAACTGCTATTCGACTTTTTCCTATTTTCATATTATTACTTATTTTTGTTTTTAATATATACATATGAATCTAATTAATTTTATATATCTATTACTTCATAATAAAATGATTTTGGATCTGGAAGAGTTAGTCCTTGCTTGCAAAAATAAGTAAAAATATTTTTAATATCCCTTACTAAATAAATCTCTGCTTTAGGATGCTGAATGTCTACAGCTTGAGAGATATCAATTATTACGGGTTTTTGATTATGATATAATATATTAAACTCAGATAAATCCCCGTGAACTAATCTAGCATTCTGATATAAGTCTTTTATAAATTTAAGAATTTCATCAAATAAAATCTCTAATTCTTTTGGGTGTTTTATATCCTTTAATTTTGGAGCAGGGATGGATTCAAATCCTATGTATTCCATGATTAATATGTTATTCTTAACAAGAATCGGTTCTGGAACTGATAAACCCACTCTATGCGCTCGCTTTAAATTTTTGTACTCTTTACTAGCCCATAAAAAAATGATTTTAGATATATTATGAGGAACTTTTTTAAAACGTGGATCTCCAATAATATAATTTTTCATCCATTTGGAAGTATTACTATCAATTTTATAGATTTTTACTGCAACCTCTTTATGCTTTTGATCATATCCGAGATAAACATTCGCTTCCTTTCCTGCAGAAATAATCCCCGTTATACTATCCAAGGGACCATTAATTAAGAGTTTACTTAGTAATTCACGTGTACGTTCATCTAATACTGATTCTATAACTGCTGTTTTCTTTGTTTGATCGATATTTCTCATTCTCTTTGAATCTAAAGTTCTTTTTTCCATATTATCGATATCACTATCAAATTCATTCTCCAAATCATCCTCATCAAATTCTTCTTTTTCAAGGGGATCTTCGGTATTATCTTTCAAAATTCAATTATCATCTCGCAATCTAATCTTTATTTTCTCATTGAAGAAATATGCAAAATTTTTTATCAATCTGTTATCTGATTGATCTCGAAGAATCACTTTGTTTTTGGAAATACTCTCGATATGAAAAAGATCATCATCAATCATAATTGTGTCATTTTTCTTAAAAGGTAACAGTCGAATTAGATTCTTTAATCTATATATATTTCTCCCTTTTTGTACATCCCTTCCAACTAGCTTTTTAGTTCTTTTTAATTCAAAATAGTACTTAGATTTAAGATAAGAAACAACATGTTTCATCAATTCATTAGTACTAAGTAATAAATCAACCCCATTCTTATGTTCAACCAATTTTGATATGTATTGACGATCATCCTTCTGAAAAATTTTTTCTGCATATGCATAGGTTTCATCTACCACATTTTCTACAATGTTTAGATGGAAAGGATCAGAAACCCTAATCTGTAAAATTGATAAAAAATGCATTCCCCCTCTTAAATTGCTACAATTCTTACATAATTCATAATCAATTCTCACTGCAATATCTTCCTTATGAAATATATTTTGATTTTCTTTAAGCCATCCTTTAATTTTTACATCTAAAGATACTAATAGATCTTTTGAAGAATAATTGAAAGAATTCTCATCTAATATAATTTCAAACTCGATAAGTTCATTTTTATTAACTGATTTTAATAGAAACCTATGCAAAGAATCATTAATTGCGTCATTAATATCTCCGGAGATGTTATCAAACCAATTTTCTCTTTTCGAGTATCTCCCACAATCAAGACATACTTTTATATGAAATAGTTTATCTAATTCGAATAAAGGATGTTCATTTAAATAACATTCAAAACACATCCCAAAATGAGGTGCATTATCATCTATATCCTTACCACATATAGCACAAAACTTATGAGGCATTAAAACATCATCTTCATAGCCATTGGTATACCATTTATGGTACGTACTCCTTCTTTTGGAAGTAATTTATATGAAATCGCTTTTTCAATAATGTTTTTTCCTACAATATTAAAATATTGTGCTTGCATTAAAATTTCTATTGCCTCATCAATATCTAATAAAGAGCCACCAAAAAATTGCTCAGTAATCTCAATTCTTAGATTTCCCTCATTAAACACCTTTTTAAGAAGTGATTCATCACAACAAGCTACAGTTTCGATTTCATTTTTATAGTGTAACTTTAAATATACTTTCATTATCGTATACAAAATCCTAAAACTACTTTTCTTTTATCTCTTCCCTTGCACCACAGGCAGTACATTTAAGAAAAATTTTTTTATTTTCACGTTGAATTTCAGTGTCTGGTTTTTTACATATCTTGCATAGAACATACATTTTTGTATATTGGTCTATTAAACGGTTTAGTGCTTGCTCTTTATGAATCCCTTTCATGAATAATTGTTGTCCACGAATCTCTCCCATGGTACCTGCTTTTTTAAGGAAAATTCCCAAAAAATGCCTTCTATCTCTATTTAGCGTATTAATAATTTTATTTAAATTAGTAATATAAGTATTTCGTGATTCAATTCTTAGTTCTACTTTAGGAATTTCGAATCTTGAAGACTTTTTTACATTTTCTGGAATTTTTTCATAAGCTCCATCCAAAAGTTTCTCATAATCGTTTAAATCCATCGTTCTCAGCAATTTTTTTTTATATTATAATAATTATTCTTTCAAAAATAATTTTTCTATTTTTAATCATAACTTTGGTAGACATTTTCATCTGACATGTAAATCTTAGAGGCTTGTTCTAAATCTCTAATATAGTGTTTTAATTTATTTTCCGTAATATTCATTTTTATCTTCAATTCCTTTAGGTGAGTATCCTTTCCGTTATGGGAGTTTTCTTCAATAATAGAAAAAATCCTATCTTTTATCGAATCCTCTGTATTATTATCTATTAGAGCTTTTTGAGGTTGCCGTAGAGTAAGAGTTGATTTATCATCATACTCACCAAAATCATTACCAATCTCATTTAAATTTGGTTCTAATTTTGGGATTTCTATAGTATCTCCTGATTTTATTTTTTTGATTATTTTAGCGTCATGAAGTAATAATTCATTTGGATCGCTAATGATCTTCATAATTTCAATCCTTAGAGTAGGAGTTCCTTCTCGATATTGTAACACACCAATTAAATATGCTAAATTACCTGTTCCATATATCCCGATTTCTTCAGGCACAACCTTCCATTTAGAAGCACGTATCAACCCAGTTCCATCATCTAATTCTAAATTAATATTAGAGGTTGTTTCGCTATCGAAATTAGAAAATTCATATTTATCCCTAATTGTGGCAATAAGACGAACACGTTTAACTCTTCCGAAGATTGTATGGAATACACCTTCTATTTCGTCATAACATGCTTCTATTATATGGCTAATCCAGCATCTAATAGCGGGAAATCTAATATATTGACTTGTTTCAGCCATTGTTATTATGCTTCTTATACTTAATTAAGGAATAATATGAATAAGATTAGCATTAATTTAGAATTTTATGTTGAGTAAGAAAAAAAAAAGGAAAAATAGCGGGGGTTCGATTTTCAGCTTGCTGGACAACAGTAGAATTCAAGCGTTTGAACGAACGATCTCAGGGTTTCTTAAAGGGAAAATATTATTTCCCTTTATGAGCCCTGCGGCATAAACCAGGCTAGCCCACCCCGCTCTTTTTAATTCCTATGAAATTTTAAAAATTTATTAATATCTTAAATATTCTCTCTATTTTAATTTTTTACCATTTTTTATATATTTCGTGCTATTTTTTAATTTTTATTGAATATAACTCTAAAAATCAAGAAAATTTATCATGGCAGATTCTCATTCAAAAAGTTTTTTTGGGCAAAATATTGGATTAATTGTTCGTAGTTCTTCAAAATTCGAACCATATATTTTTATTCAATGCATTAAAAAAAATTCAAGTGGAGTATGGGAAAAACTATCATCTAATGAAGGAAAAACGATAAAATGTTCCTTAGAAGAGATTGCTATGATATTACAAGTATTAAATAGAAGAAAATTTAATTGGCAGGGAAATCACAAGTTTAATGATGCAATCACTAAATTATCTGTGAGTTGGGAGGATGAAAATGCCGAAATATTATGGATAAATATTGGAAATTATTCAAAAATGTTACATTCAGGTCAAATAGAAATTTTAACTTTACTACTAACCCATATAATGCACGAAAAAATCATTAATGCTACATCTTATAAACCCTCTCAAAAACCTGATGCCATTGAAGAACAATTTGAAGAAGATTTTGAAGAAGAATTAGGAGAATTATCAAAAAAAACCTCTATCGAGGAGACAATCTTAAAATCAATGACAGAAGTTAACGGAAAAATAACTGGAGAAACAAATAAAGCAATATTACTCGAAATTGATGAAGGTCAAAAATCTTGGATTCCCAAATCCTGCATTCATTCTCAATATGATCCTAAACCGATGCTATCACAATCTTTTTTAGTTGAAAATTGGATCTTAAAAAAAGTGAATGATATCTAGATTAAAAGAATAAACTTAATTTTATTACTTTATTTAACTTGATATTAGAGAACAAAAAAAAATATTTTATGTTATTAAATAATTTTATAGCAGATTTCCTCTTAAATCCATGGTTTTTAATTTCATTAGCTTTTTGGATTTTTATCTTAATTTTAGTATTATTATTAAGAAATAAAAAAGATGCATACAGCATCTTTTTCCCGCTTCTCGCTCTTTTTAAAACTAAAAAATTAAATAATTTCATCGTCAAAATATCAAGAAGAAAACCCAAATTTTGGAGGATTTTTTGGAATATTGGTATTTTTGTTTCTTTTGGTTTTACAATTTATGGGTTTTTTTTCTTTTTTACTAATGTAATTAATCTAATATTCGCACCAAGCATTGAAAATGCCATTGTACCTCTTATCCCAGGAGTAACGATTGATCTTCCCGTCTTTTTTTACATGTTGTTGCCCCTCTTGTTAATTTTAACTACACATGAATTTGCTCATGGGATATCAGCAGCAATTGATGGTGTTGAAATAAAATCTACAGGAGTTTTAGGCGTTGGACTTTTTTATTTGGTGGGATTTGGAGCTTTCGTAGAAGTTGATGAACGATCGTTAAGTTCCGCAAAATTTCATAGAAATACCCGATTACGAATTGCTGCAGCTGGAACATATGTCAACTCAATAGTCGCAGGTATAGCCCTTTTACTCTTGCTCATATTTCCAATTCTAACATCACCTTTCTTTTCGCAAGTTTCTCAAGTGTATACCGTATTGAGTCCTGAAGAAGGGGGATTTAATGATGGAATTTTAATTTATGGAGATGCAATTGTTGCAATTAAAAAAGAAGGAGAATTAGATTCTCAATATGTATCTCTAGATAATTATCAAGGAATAGACTTATCATCTATCTTAGAAAATCAAACACGGGTTAAATGTTCGGTAGGAGATAATTTAACTATGAAAATTTACAACCCTTATAGCGATACAACCTCCGAGAAAGAAGTCATATTAGGTCCTCGATACGACCTCGGTATTGAATATGAATATACTTCTGATTATGAAATAAAAATCACGTATAATTATACTGATGATAAAGAAACTGATATTTTAATAAATTATATAAATGGAACAGCAATAAATCGCACTTCTGGAAATACTTTGGAGATTTATTTAACCCAATTCAACCTTAAAGCACTTGATTTAAATAGTACTACACATCAACGCTATATAATAAAACCTGAGGTGGTGGGAGTATTTGTAGGAGTACAAACTATTTTATACTGGATGTATAAAAACGATTTTGCTAAGTTTTTAACTGCTAATTGGCCCGATTTTTGGTTAAAAGAAATCTCTTGGTTGTTCATAATCGGTTTTAGCCTAACGTTATTTAATATGATGCCGCTTCCTATTTTTGATGGTGATAGAGTTATGAAAGAACTTATAAATAGTATTTTTGGAAGTTCGTTTAGTGCTAAAAAAAGAAAAATTGATCGTTTTTTATATAAAACGGATGAACCTGATTGTAAATTATCAGAATATCGAATTGAAACAATAAATGAAGTAAAAATTTTGATAAAGGATAAAAATGAAAAAGAAAACGAAAGTGAAATAATCCTTGGTAAGGAAAATTATGAGTTATTTGATTCGATCGGTGATGGATTTAAAGATGCGGTTAAGATAAAACTCCCTACAACCTCAACTATTAAAAAAAATACGATCTTTGAAATTTCATATGAATATTTATACGATGAGAAAAGAAGGAATAAACGAATTGTCTTGAATTTTATACGTGCCATCGCTTTGATATTGATAATTTCCAATTTCGCATTATCCTTTGTTAAATTTGGATTTAATCTTTTTTGGCTCTAAATCATATTATTATTGATGGTGATAAATTTCCGCACCGCAGAAAAATGTTTCAAGTGTAATAAATCTTCTATAATACAAAGAAGACATTCAGGTCAATCTCTTTGTTCTAATTGTTTTTTAATGAGTATTGAAAAAATTATCTCAAAAACAATTAAAAAATATAATATGTTGAACCCAAATGATGTTATCATTGTAGCATTATCAGAGAGTAAAAATTCAATAACACTCCTTTATAATCTAAAGAAAGCTCAAGAAAATTTCTACAAAACAAATTCAATCATAGCTTTATCAATTGATCAAGGAAATCCAATTAAACTAACAAGAGATTTATGTGATAAACTATCTATTGAACATGTGATTGTAAATTCAAATGAGATAAATAAAGATGAATCATTTTTACTACAATTATTAAAAATTGCTTTTAATGATTTTGGAGGCAATATTCTTGCGCTAGAGCACAATCTGACCAATATATCAAATATTTATCTAAATCAATTAATATTAAATAAAGATCCATATCAATGTATATATTATCAAGATGATCACATTAAAACAATCACACCCCTAATGAAAATTCCCAATGAGGAAATTGAGCTATACTATGCAATAAAAAATATGGGAATTGAAAAAGACCTAAAACATAAAAAAATGAATAATTCGGTAATAGAAAATCTTATTTCATCTTTTTTAAATGATTCAAAGACTTATAGTCCTGAAATAGAATTCAATTTACTCAATGGTTTATTAGATTTGATAAAAATCAATATAAATCAAACGAATATTCCAGCTTACTCTTTTAATAAATAATTTGAAAGCCTATGCAATGGTATATATTCTCTAATTTCGTCTGGAAACAAAGGTATCTCTATTAAAAGCTTATTCCATTTCTTAATAAAATGTTCCTTAATGTTAATTAGATTTTTTTGTTGCATTCGCCTTCGGGATTTACAAAATTCGCATAACTCCATGTTATCTTCATATAATTGATTTATTATAATATTTGAATTTGGAATGTGGTAATTTTCTAATTCAATTATTAGACGCTCCGTTTCTAATAGCGCCATTTCTTCTGCAATCATAACGACAACAAAGGATGTTTTAAGTGGATCTGTTAAATCCTCTTTAGCACGTTGAATCGCTTCATTTAAACGTTCTAATATCTCAAATGATTTATCTTCTTTCTTACTTTCCCCTCCAAATATGCTTTTTATTGCTCCAAACATATTTCCAAGTTTCATTTTCATTTTTAGTAATTTCCCTATCCAACCTGATAAAGTTTGAGGAAGACTTAAAAACCGGAGAGTATGACCTGTAGGTGCCGTGTCAAATATAATCAAATCGTAATCATGTTCTGTTTCAATAAATTCAAGAACTTTTAATAATGCTAAGGTTTCATCTATTCCTGGAGGATTCAATGATGATAAATCAGCTAAATTCTCCATAAAGGGTAAATTAGAAAAACCCATATCTTCAATTGGGTTTATATTTGTAAATCCTTCAAAATCTACTATATCAACTTGAGGATTTATTTCTAAAGCAGTTAGATTCGTAATTTCTGGAATGGGTGTAGGAATTCCAGGAGGCAAACTAACTCCTAAACTATCACCTAACGAATGAGCAGGATCAGTGCTTATTATAAGCGTATTTCTACCATGTTCTGCTGCCCAAATTGCGGAACTCGAAGCACATGTCGTTTTACCGACCCCTCCTTTTCCACCAAATAAAACCATTTTCATATTTAGTAATATTTCACTAAGCATCATAATAATTCAATTAATAATCAATTTTATATCGAAGAGTAGCTACAATTCCTCCAAATGTACTTTTAAGGGTTTCTCCTCCTTCAGTTTCAGCAGATAAAATCTCTACAGTGCTTCCTAAGGATTCTGCGATATCCCCAAGATATTCAATGATCGAGTAAAATTCTGTCGTACTAAATGAGTTTGAATTACAATTTGGACATATTTCAATATTTTCATTTATTTCATCCATATTTACTTGTTTTGAGGTTATATAGTCAACATATTGACAATTCGAGCATTCTCTCTTAAGTTTATATAATTCTAATTTTTCAGACATTATTAACGTGTCTACCGCTCCTAAATTTAAAGCTTGTTCAACTTCTTCTTGTCCATATAGCGCCATTCCTGTATCACTAGTGATTTGCTTCATAAAATTATTCCATATGTTTTGTTCTCTGACATATTTCACATTTTCAATCTGATCTTTTATTTTATCAACCAAAGCTCTTAATCCTTCTATTCCTCCATATCCTAAATCTACTACATCGAGAATTTTTTCTCGTAATCTATAATCTAAGCTTTCATCAGTAACAAATTTCTCTTTTGATTGGCCAGGGCCTCCAATAAAAATGCCTTCTAATTGCTCCATTCCCAAAAATAATCCATTAACTTCACTAGAAATATGTCTATAGAAGCTAATCTCTCCCTCTTCAATTAAACGTTCAAATCTCTTTTGTGATTGACCTCCAGCTCTATGCTTTCCATGGATATTTGATGTAAATTCTCTTACTATCTCCATGTGATTACCTCTTAAATATCCTACTGCCGATTCCTTTCGTCCTATCACTAATAATCCATATGTTTCTTTTGTTTCCAACATTTCTTCTAAAGGCCAAGTTAAAAACTCACTAGCACAATGGTATCTAAAAGTTTTTACTTTCTCAGGAGGATCAATAATATATTTTTCCATTCGTTCCGTGCCTGGCGTGTTATTTTGGGGTATGGCGCCGGCAAACATTACGATTCCATTATCAGGAACGTCATTATAATTTTTTAACATTCCTTGTAAGGTTGATATTCCATCTAATACATTTTTTCGAGTTAATTTCGATTTTATATTTTGACTTTCACTAACTTCATTTTTCAAATAATTAGTAACATCAGAAAGCTTGCGATCATGAGGGATATACAAAGAAATTAATTCTGTATGGAAACCTTTCTTAGACCTCAACGTTTCTAATATCCGCTTAACCTTGAAACGTTGAAGATCATTTCCCTTCTTCTTTTCTTCCATGCTCATGCTTATCAACTATATATTAAACGAATCAAAAGATTAATAGTTTTTCGTTATATTCAATACATATATAGTACAAATGCAATTGAGTTGGTAATTTAATGGGAGATAAAGAAAATAACTATGTTAAAATTCCAAAGGATCATCCTCGTATCACTAGTTTATTATATCGTCATAAAATTATTGAAGGTATGAAAAATTTAGTAGTTGCAGAAGCGGGATTAATCGCTCATGGCCGAGGTGAATGTTTTGATTATATTTTAGGTGAAAAAACAAACGATTTTGCAATACACGCCATTAATGCAGCAGTTGCTCAATTACTTCTAGCTCAACATCCTGTAATAAGTGTGAATGGTAACGTAGCTGCTTTATGTCCAGAAGATTTAGTAATACTCTCAAATACGGTTAATGCTCCTTTAGAAATAAATATATTTTATAGAAAAAAGGGTAGGGTAAATGCAATAAAAAAATTATTAGAAGAAGCGGGTGGTAAGAATATTCTTGGAACTGATGAAAGCATTATGGTCGAGATTGAAGAATTATCGAGTAATCGAAGAAATGTGGATCCAAAAGGAATTAAAATAAGTGATGTCGTATTCATTCCTTTAGAAGACGGAGATAGAACAGAAGCATTGAAAAAATTAGGGAAAACTGTTATTTCTGTGGATCTAAATCCATTAAGCAGGACTGCTATTTGGGCGGATATTACCATTGTTGATAATATTATACGCACACTTCCAATAATGACGAAAATTGCTTTAAAATATAAAAATTATGCCAAAGAACAGTTAAAAAAGATAGTGGATGAGTTTAATAATAAAAAGAATATTCAAAATGTTCTGGATTTCGTAATTAAATATATTAATTTACAGAAAGAGAAGGCTTTTAGCATTTTATATAAATAGAATTATTTAAAAAAGCTTAAAAGAATCTAAAATATTATCTAATATAGCTGACTTCTTAGTCTATTATAACTAAAGTACAAAAACGAAGAACGATGGGAACAGATAAAGATACAAGAACCATGAATTTCAATGATATTAATGGAAATAATTCAATTATAATTAGACGCTGTAATTTAGAAGACTTAGAAGGCGTAATTGAAATAAATGAGAAAGAGTTACCAGAAGATTATCCTTATTTTTTTTATAAAAGCATTCTGGATAATTTTAATGAATCTTTTTTAATAGCCGTTGATATTGACGGTAATGTTGTAGGATATATAATGTGGCGAGTGGAAAAAGTCCCTGCTATTGATAGTTTGAAAATATCTAATAAAGGGCACCTAGTGTCTATAGCTGTTGTTAAGGGATATAGACGATTGGGAATAGCAAAAGCTCTTCTTACAAAATCAATGGAAGAAATCAAGAAAAAAATTATAGATGAATTTGTTTTAGAAGTCCGCGTTAGTAATTATGCTGCAATAAACCTGTATAAAAAATATAACTTCTCATCTCAAAGCATTAAATATAAGTATTATCGAGATGGTGAAAATGCGTATTACATGGTTTGCAAAGCTAAATAATATCAGACATATGATTTCTCCAAACCTTTAATGAGAATTGTAATAATTTTGTTAAAAGGTACATTAAAATTTAATTCATCTGCAAATTGAACGATTTTGCCATTTATAAAATCTATTTCAGTAATCTTATTTTTTAATACGTCCTGAAGCATAGAATTTAGGTTATTACTAGTTTTTTCTGCTACTTGATACATTATTCCAACATAATCTTTTGGAGGTAGTTTAATTTTTCGCTTCTCTGCCATTATTAATGCTTCCAATACTAGTTCTTTCATTACATTTTTTAACTTCTCATTTTCTAATAACTGACCATTTTTTAATCGTGTAATTGCTCCCAATGCATTAATTCCTATATTAACAAGCACTTTTTCCCAACAATACATATTTATATCATCCACAATCTCAGTTTTTAAACCACTTGAATTGAGTAAATATCTTAATAATTCTAGCGCACTGTAAGCTGGTTTGCCTTTTATTTTACTTGATTTAATAAAGCAAAAACCAATTTTAATAAATCCAATTCCAGCGTGATAAACTTGACCCGGGTTCTTAATAAACGCCCCGTGAGAG
Source organism: uncultured archaeon (assembly GCA_964583985.1). Classification (GTDB taxonomy): domain Archaea; phylum Asgardarchaeota; class Lokiarchaeia; order Sigyniarchaeales; family SOKP01; genus SOKP01. Next base: position 1,775 of record CAZOYD010000019.1, on the reverse strand, counting down.
GTAATTATTCTTATTATTTTTTCTTTTTCACAGAACTTACTTACTATTTCCTTATTACCTATTCCATTTTGTAATATTATCACCCAATTACATGAATCAATGATATTTTTAAATTGAATTAAAGATTTTTCTAAATCAGGGGTTTTAGTAGAAATAATAAGAAAGTCAAAGTGATAATGAGGGTCCTCATTCAAGATTTTTTCAATTGGTTTGAGGTTTTCATATGCAATTATATTTCTAACTTTCAAGGTCTTTCCACTTGTCTGGATTTCTAAACCATTTTTCATAATCTCGGAACAATGTTCTTCTCTGCAAAAAAACACGATCTCAATAGAATATTTTTCATATTTTACTGATGCTAATAAACCACCAAATAAACTACCTATAGAACCCGCGCCGATAAACCCAAATCTCAATTTAATATTAGATGAATTTACTATATTCATTGATAATTCAACATAAAGATTAGGTTAGGAAATTTTTTAAGCTTGTTTGATTTTTAGAAACGATCCCCGATTTTTTTTTAACATCTAAAAGATTCACTTTCTTTGGATCATTTTTTGGACTAATACCTAATGCGTTCATCAACATTATTGAGTTTTTTACAGCATATCCAGAATAATGGTTATTAAAATAAATACCGATTTTTTTAACTTTCGGAACTACTTTTAATATAGATTGAGTCCATTGCTGAATTTCTTGATCAGAAAACAGATAATTGAACCAAGGGTTCTCTCCATAACCATGAAATCGAATATAGGCAAAATCATCATTAGTGACATCCATTCTTGGGGGTAATAGTGGTTCAATAACCCCACAATAAACTAATTTGTTTTTTCTTAAAAAATCAAAAACTTCATCATCCATCCAGGAATTGTGCCGAAATTCAATACATAAGTAATACCCATCTTCCTTTGGATTAGTTGGCCAATTATCAATGAAATTCTTTAAAAGATCGAAATGTTTTTCTTTTTTAAATGTAGGGGGTAGTTGAATTAACAAAGCTAGTAACTTATTCGCTTCTGCAAAAGGATTCATTAATTTTAAAAATTTAATTAAATCTTCACTACAAAGATCCAAAGATAATTTACTATCATGAGTTATAGATTGAGGTATTTTTATTGAAAAAAGGAAATTGTTCGGCGTTTTATTCACCCAATTCTTTACCATCCACTCAGATGGCATGTGATAAAAAGTTGTGTTAATTTCGCAAGTATAGAAAATTTCGGAATAATAAATCAAAAAATCTTCTTTTTTCAAACTCTTTGGATAAAAAGGACCAACCCATTCTTTATACCCCCAACCAGATGTTCCAATTAAAATATTATCCACCACGCGCCCACCTTCGTTAACGTTTTTTTTAGAATTTAAATTTATATATTAAATTAGTTAAAAAATCTGAATTATTTAAGATGAATTTAGAATTGATTTATAATATTACTCAATTATTTACTTTTATTAAAATTCTTTCACTCTAAATAAAAGTAAAAAAAAAATAATCGATTCTTCTATTATTAACACCACAAGAAAAGAATGTAAAGGTCCTCCTTCGCCTTTTAAAGTTTATGGAATACGACCATAAAATTTTTAATGTAATAAAGATTGTTATATTTCGTCGATGAATTTTAAAAATTAGGTTAAACCATTAACCCTCAGATCATCGATAAGTTATTGGTTGAGAAAAACATCTCATCCACACGTGATGATATGGCACCAATAACTGGTTTCGACCTCACTTAAGTACACCAGTATCGGCTTCGGTCGGCGTGACTGGA
>CAZOYD010000018.1:5239-57514 GCA_964583985.1 uncultured archaeon | reverse complement strand
AAAGCAGCAAACTTGAAGATTAAAACTAAGATAATTCCTATAAATCCTATACCAGGAATCAATGAAACAAGGAGAAAAATTGCTATTAGCTGCATGTTCTTACCAAAATCTCTAAATGCTTCGAAAATAGAATTATTCCACATTTTTTTATTGCCTTTTTTAATCATTTATAATTAATTTATTATTAATTTTTTAAAAGAAAGGAGATATATTATGATGTGGGGGTCCAATTTTTATAAAAAGAGGAAACTATGATGACTACGATTTAAATAATTGAATAAAAAAGAAAGTAAAAAAAAGATGATGATATTACGAGCTAATAAGCTGGAATAGTATCGAGGCGTGAGGAATGAAAAATTGATCGCCTTTCTTAACTACTACAGTATGGAAATATTCGGCGAGACCTAGAAAACCTCGTATAACTGATTCATCTTCTTCAAACTTGAAGATAAGTTTAGCGATTGCAGCATTTGTATTAAAATTGACTTTATCATAGACACGTTCGTCAATTAATGGAATCTTGAGCTCATTTACGATTTCATAAACACGTTTTTCACAGGGCTAACTAAATGTTAGAAGACCTATTATGAAGAGCTCTCTCTTTGGCATGTTTTCTTAATCACCTAATAATAATGTTCTTTTTAATTTTAAGTATCTAATATTAAAAATTACAAATGAATACTAATATATAATATATTATATTTGATGTTTTTAATGTTTTTCATATTCTAATACTAAATAAAGCAATTTCACTTTTTTTCTAATCCTTCTTATTCAAAATCAAATTTGACTATTGTTCTTAGATAAATCAATTTTTTTTATTATAAAAAGAAAAAAATTAGAAAATGGGAATAGCTCTTGATCTGTGATTGAAGGATTTAGACATGCAAAAAATATAATATTATAAATGAAAATTAATATAATACCATTAAGATTATAATTTATATAACAAACTACTTATAAGTACTTAAAATCTTAGAGGATTGAATCTTGGTTCCTAAAGAACAAAAAAAGGTAGAACGCGTCATCAGTTTTTTAAAAAAAGGGTTACAATCTTTATCAGATGACCTTGAAGAGACTGTAAAGGGGTTAAATGATTTCATTCAATCATTAAATAAAGCTTTAAAAGATTTAAAGGAAGTTGAAATTGCACCACAAGCTCAAACTATTAGTACTTCTTCTAAAAAAGTTGTTGGAACAGCACCCGTGCAAGCAAAAACAGCAGCTGCCAGCACATTATTTAATTTACTCAGTGGTGGGTCTTCTTCAGCTCCTTCAGCTCCTTCGATTCTTTCAGCGCCATCAGCTCCTTCAGCACCTACTGTTGCTCAGAGTTTACCTGCGGTTCCGACTGCAACTGCATCAGGTCCACCTACAAAAGGGGGTCCTCCACAAAGAGCACCAGGTGGAAGTGGTCCACCGCAAGCTCCAATGGCATCAGCAGGTCCCCCTAAAGCACCGACTGCAGGACCTCCAGCTAGATCTAATTTACCTCCAGCTCCAAAATTACCACCAACTCCTGGAAGTGGTCCACCTAAAGCTCCTGGGGGTGCTACAGTTCAAACACCTTCATTTGCAAAAAGACCAGCTCCACCCCCGACTTCTGCAGCAGCTCCAACAAGTCCTCCTGGTAGACCTAGTGCTCCATCAGCCCCTCAAACTGGTGGTGGTTTAAGTTCACTTCGAGATGAGATGCTAGAGGAGTTAAATCGATTAAAAAAGATCATGCGAGGAGAATAAATTCTCGGATTTCTTTTTACGTTGATTTTTCTATTTTATTCATATAATTTCTACTAAATATAAATCTTTATTATCTTAAATTAAGATTAATACATAATGAACGATGCTCAATACTTAATTTGTGATAATGAAATTCCTATTGTAATTCCAAAAAGAATTTTAGTTTTTGCTGGTCACCCTGACGATGAGATAATTTCTTGTGGAGGAACTCTTCTTAAATACCAAGAATTAGGATCAACTATTATTGTTGTAGTATGTACTAGTGGTTTGGGGGGTTATGCTCAAGATTCACAGAAAAATGAAATAACCAAAAAGCGGCATGAAGAACTAATTCAAGTAAAGAAGGCATTGAATTGTGAAATTATAGAATTAAATTATGAAGATATGCAGATAACTCGCCGAAAAATATCCATAATTACTAACTTAATAAGAAAGTATCAACCACAAGTCATTTTAATGCCTCATTTCTCTGATTTTCACAGAGTACACCGAAATCTTTCATATATTACTCGTGAAGCTATTTATCACTGCGCTTCTGGAAAAGCTTATGGTGGTCATGGAAAGAATTGGATACCTTTTGGTGTATATTATTATGAATCACCTTCATGTAAATTCGAATACATTGAAGGATCCGTATTTGTAATAGTAAATATTGAAAATTATTGGAATCGCAAGAAAACCATTTTTAATGAAGTCTATGCTTCACAAAAAGAAGTTTTGGATCGAGTTATTGATTGGGCAGAAGATACGGCGATTTTACGTGGAAATGAAATAAATTCCTCCTTCGGGGAGGCTTATATTCCTGAAACGACCTATACTCCATTAAAATTACTTATGGTATAAAATTTTATAAGGCATAACTTTGATATAATATACAACTTGGCTTATACAACTTAAAAAAAAATTATGGGAAACCTTACAGTAGTATTAGATATTGGTCAATTTTCATCAAAGGTAGGATTTGCAGGAGAAGATTTTCCGTCTCAAGTATTTTTTACAATGGTTGGTAAGCCAAAATATCATCAAATAGATTTTGATTATGGCAAATCTAAAGATGAGTTTTATGTTGGTGATGAGATTCAATCCTTGGGATTATATAAGATTCAATACCCAATTGAAAAGGGTATAATTCAAGATTGGGTTTCATTTGAAAAAATCATGGATTACATATTTTATAACCTCCGTGTAGATCCAAGCTTGGTAAACGTCTTATTTGCCATACATCCCTTATTTCCTCGCCAAGATTTAATCAAGTTGTTCCAATTATTCTTAGAACAATATCAGTGTAATGCGTTTTATCCTGTTCTTGATTCCATGTTGACTCTTTACGCTGGTGGATTTCAAACTGGTTTAGTAGTAGAAATCGGAGATAGTATAACTCGAATTGTACCAATTTATGAAGGATACAAGCTTGAGCATGCTATTCGCATTTTAGACATCGGAGGAAGGACATTAACGAGGTACATGGAAAAGATTCTAGGAGAAATAGGGTTTTCAGCAGATTCTTCGATCAGAAGAGAATTAGTGAGAGCACTTAAGGAAAAAGCTTGTTTTGTATCTTTAGATTATAAGGAAGATCTTAAGAGGTTAGAACAGTATGAAAAGCCATATTCATTGCCAGATGGTTCCACAATTACATTAAGTAAAGAGAGATTTCAAGTTCCTGAGCTATTATTTGATCCTTCAATCGAATTAGAAGAAGATCCTTTACCTCAAGCAATTTTAGATTCAATTGAAAATTGTGATTTAGATATTAGACCAGAATTATTAAATAACATTTTTTTATCTGGTGGCTCTTCAATGTTTCTTAACATTAAATCGAGAATTTATCAAGAATTAGAACTTGAATTAGCCAGAAGAAAGAAGAAAAATCAATCAATAAAAATCATTGCCCCTAGTGAGCGCACATTTTCCGTTTGGGTGGGGGGATCAATTTTAGCAATGATTCCAGAATTTTCAAATAATTGGATTACTCGAACTAAATATTTTACTGAAGGGATTCCTGAAAATCTTTTATGAAATCACTTTAAAATATTATTAATACGTATTACAAGCGTATTACATTTCATTAAAAATATTATTCTGATATTATTCATAACAATAATTATTTTTAGTCTATAATCATGGAAAATTTGAACAATAGTTTTGAACAAACTAAATTATTAAAGAAGTATTATAAGCCTGATTTTTCCCAACTTTTTAACAAAATAAAAGACATTAAAACACCAGTTAAGAAAGAAATATTAATGGGGCTTTTAGATGGAAATTGGCACTCGGAATTAGATTTAATCCGATTAGCAAAAAAGCAACAACAATATATGGGTGCTGTTACCCTAGGAACAATGGTAATTTCGCTAAATCACTCTTTAAAAAATGATTATGTTGAACGACAAGTCATTGATGGTAAAATGTACTATAAAATATCGGATAATTATGTAGGCTTAACCAGAGCAGCATATAATAAATTTAAATTTAATGCGGATTAATTTCTCATTCTCCTTTTTTTAGGGTGTTTTTAGACATCATATTAAGCACTAAAATTAAAGCTAATAGATAATACCCTATTCCAATATTAAAGAAAGTAGCTCCTATATTGGAGAAATTAGTTATTATAATCTGGATAGTGTAAACTATGAGTAAAATTGATGTAAGTAAGGTATTTAGATTATATAATTTTAGAGAATTTCTTGGATTTGATTTTTTGGGTGAAGCAAATATTGAATTGAAACTAACGAATATTAAAATTAGCCAGAAAGTCAATGCTATGATATTTTCTGGAAAAATTAATCTTAATAAGCCAAATCCTTCCCCATTATTCAAGACAATACCCCATATATAAAATTCTGTCGATTTGAAACTATATATCTTTAAAGAAATCACAATATTTTGATATATCGGTATTTCTGCTATTAAAGCCAACACAAATCCAATAATCCCCCCAATAATTCCTGATTTTCTTGCCATTTTTTATAATTACCTCAATTCATTGGATGTTTTATCGGAGAAATGATTGATAAAATCAGATCTAACAATAAGATATAAAATCCAAAATTTAAATAAAAAAATATGCCAAAATATCCAAGTTCTATACCAGTAATTATATTGCTATAAAAAGGAATTCCAACAAGAAAATAACCAATTATTACGCTAATAAATATTAAATTGAGGATAGCCATTCTTTTGCCTAATTTGTTTTCCTTCCCGCTAGCAATGAAAGTCGTGATAATTGCTATAAAGGAAAATAAAAATAAGAATACAAACGATATCATGTGAACTTCAAGCCAAGTATATAACGTTCCATTATATAAAATCCCCCATAAAAATATTTGATAATTTCCTATCGTCATTAGTTCAAGAGAAATTGTTGAATAATAGCTCATAAAAGGATTATTTAAACCAAAATAAGTAAATAGCCAATTTGACATTGAACCAGTAGAACCAAAGATAATTCCTAAAGGAATGAATTGAAAAAATGATAGAAGTAATGTGAGTAAACCTGATATAAACGCAAATTTATTCATATATCATCAATAATGTAATAACCATTTAGATTAAATATTAGTTTAATAATTTTAATACTATCTTTTTAGACATTTATTGTCAGATATAAAAAAATTTTCACACCCTGAACAAAACCCTTTTCCATTTCTTTCTGATAATCCTTCATTCCAGCATTTTGGGCAGAAATAATAGTTAAAAGGGACATTATTTTTTCTTAAATATACTTTAAATATATTAAAATTACAAATTGAACAAGTAGATTTTAATAATGTTAATTTTCCTTTTTTAGGAAGAGACAGATATTTTTTACATTTATCATCAGAACATACTAAGAACCTCTTTTGCTTCAAGTTAATAAACTTCATGGGATGATTATTACATGAAGGACAATATGATGTAGTTTGTTTAATGGTATTTTCTGTAGTCGATTTTAAATTATAGCTTTTAGTCTCATAATTCTCAAGTAATTTAATTATACTTTTTTCGTTTTTAATGAATTTATCAAACAATTCTAAGAATTCTTTCTTTACTTCTGTGATAACTTCATCCATGCCTTTTATCCCATCTTGGATTTCTTCTAATTTAATTTCAACATTTTTAGTAAAATCAGGTTTAAGGAAAGGGAGCCAAATCTTAATTAGCATTTCAATTAAAAAGGTTCCTAATTCAGTTAAATGATATGTTCCCTTAGTTCTACTAATCAATTTGCGAGTATTTAAGATTTTAATGATTTGAGGTCTTGTTGATTTTGTTCCAAGGCGATTCTTTTCCATCAATTTAAGTAATGAAGGATCGGAATAATGTGGAGGAGGCTTAGTTTCTTTTTTATTAAATGTAATTTCTTTAATTGAAATTTTGTTACCTATAATTTCTATCTTATGATCATAATGTTGTTTTAAAAATGGTGCAATTTCATAAAATCCTTCATTAACCAACGATACAACTTTAGAATAAAAAGGTTCTTCCTTAATTTCTAATTGTAAATCTTGGATGGAATCGGTCGCATTTTCTCCAAACAGCGCTAAATAGTGCCTAGTTAATAAATCATATACCCTTTTTTGTAAATCATTTTCAAATATTGAATCAATAAGTTCTACACTTTCAAGAGGTGTAATCGGAGGATGATCTCCTTCATCTTTTTTTCCTTGTGTTGGATGTATTCTTTTTGCTTTAAATAATTTGGAGGTAAATTGTCCATATTGAGAATGAGTAATTAATTTATTTAAAATGTTTAAATGATCAAAATTACTCTTATAAACATCACTATCAGTTCTAGGGTACGATATAAGCTTGTTTAAATAAAGTGAACTCATGGTTTTCAATGCAGCATTTGCTGTAATCTTCAGGTTTTGAGTTATTAATACTAAGGCTTTTGATGTGTTCAAAGGGGATGGTGGTGTTTTTACATTTATTTTCTTTTTTTGATCGATGATAAACGCAATTTTTTCATGTTTAATTTTTTCATAAATTTCACGAGCTTTGTTTTCTAATTCTTTTATGAAAGGATTTGATGCGTGAAATGCTTTAAATGTTCCAACATTATGAAGTAAAACGGATTCAATAGTGAAATATGGTTCAGATATGAAATTTTTGATTTCTTGTTCACGCAAATACATTAAATATAATGAACTGGTTTGAACACGACCAATTGAGGTAAATGTAACTCCAAATTTAGTTAGGAATGATTTTAGCGTGTTTGTAACTTTTCTCGTCGCAGAAAAACCAATTATCGCATCGATAATTGCTCGAGCTTCTCCTCGTTCGGCCCAACTATATTTAGGTGGAATCAAATTATTAAATTTGTCAATAATTTCTGTTTTCTGGAGTGAACTCAACCACATCTGGGATACATTAATGTGAGGATTAACTCTTTTTATAAACGGAAGTCCATCTAATAATCCAATATTACATCCTTCAATATCCGCATCAGTTCCAATGATGCAATGGTTACAAATTTTACCAAATTCTTTTAAAGCATTAATGTAACTATTAGTATATTTTATGGGAACCTTCTTAATTGCTTTAGGATTAGTTATTATTTCTCTTGGATCGGAACCAGTCCAACTCTTAAATTCGTCCGAATTTTTGTATTCTAAAATATGTCCTTTTAAAGGTATAACATACAGATTTCTAGACGGAATTTGATAAATTTTTAAGTATTTATCTTTGTTAATTATTTTTACAGTTCCAAGTGCTTCTGCTATTGCTTGAGCTGCTTTATTTTTTTCAGAAATTATGATTGTTGACATTTATTTAAATTTTTTGAAGTTTAATAAAAATAATTTCTTTTAATTAGATTATAAATACTAACTCAACTTAAAATTTCTATTTTTTCGGTTTATAGTGGAAAAATTGCGATTTTAAATAGGAATTGTGAAATGAAACTCGCAACCCTTATCAATTCCTGGAGAAAACACCCAAATTTTGCCTCCATGGGCTTCTATTATACCTTTTGCAATATATAGCCCTAATCCGCTCCCCTTTTCAAATGTTGAGAATGTTTCGGCATCTTGGTCCAATGTTACAAATTTTCCGAATAATTTATTTATTTCATTTTCTGTGAGTCCTTTTCCTTGATCTTTTATTTTAAACAAAATTTCATTTTCTTGATTATATGCCGAAACTTCAATCTTCCCCATTTCTTTTGAAAATTTGATTGCATTTGATAAGATATTTGAAAAAACTTGAGAGATCCTGAATCGATCCACATTTAAATAAATATCATCACCAATTTCATTAATAACTTCTAAATTTTTACTTATAATTTGAAAATGAAGATCAATGATTGTTTCTGATAAAAGTTCATAGATATTTTCAGGAGTTAATTCTAATATCATTTTTTTAGCATCAATTTTCATTACATCCAAAAGCTTGTTTATATAATCCTCCAGTCTTCTGACATTATTCAATACACGTTCTAAATCTTCTTTTATTTCAATTTTTAGATCTTCTTCTCGTAATAAAATTAAATCAACATATCCACCGACAGAAATTAATGGAGTTTTAAGTTCATGAGCTGCTATGCTAATAAAATCAGTTTTTAATTTATCTAATTCTTTTAATTCAATGTTTTGTTCCCTCAATTTTCTTTCTGATTCTTTTAATTTTTCTTCAGCTATTTTTTTTTCAGTAATATCTTGTACTATAATTTGAATTATATTTTCGGAGCCAATTTTCAGTCTTGATAGCTCAGATTGCACCCAAGAAAGAGATCCATCCTTCTTATATATTTTTGTTGTTGTTATTTTAATTTTAGGATCCTTTTTCTTGAATATTAAATCATTTATATGTTGTATCATAGAGATTGTATCATCAGGGTATATATTTAAGAGCTTAACATAATTTTGACCAATCAAATCGGTTTTGCTATAACCAAATAATAATGATACTGTAGAATTAATATCTAGTATAATTCCATTATTATCCATTACTACGATTCCATAAGGTGAACTCTCATATAAATGTCGAAATTTCTCTTCAGACTCCTTTAATTCTTTTGTACGTAAAAGTACTCTTTGTTCCAACTCTCGATTTAAGTTTAATAGTGCTTGTTCAGATTGTTTGCGTTCTGTTATATTTCGACCTATTACGATTCCTTTAAAATCCCCATCGGTATCTTGAAATAGATTTCCTTTGGCATCAATCCAAATCCATTTACCATTCTTATGTTTTATCTGTAATTCAAGAATCTCTTTGCCTGATTTTAACCCTGTAATTAAACTTTTCTTAGATGAACCTAAATCATCAGGATGGACCAAATTAAAGACTGATTTACCAATTAATTCATTGCTTTTATATCCTAGTGTATTGAAACATGGTTGATCATTAATGTATTCAATTTGAAACTTAGTATTCACAATAGCAATGAGATCATGGGCATTCTCTGATATAAGTCTATATTTTTCCTCAGATCGCTTGAGTTCTTGTTCTAATCTATATTTTTCAGTAACTTCTTGACATATACCAAAAAATCCAATAATGTCTTCCATCATGTCATAATGTAAATTAACTGAGAATTCTACAATAATCTCTTGTCCGTTTTTCTTTATTGTGCGATATTTTAGATATTGTTTATTAATTTTACTTTCATAAACTTCGTTAAAGTCAGAAAATAATTTACTTATATCATCTTGATGAGCGAATTTACCATAATTAGTTCCAATGATTTCTTCTTTGGGGTATCCAAAAATTTGACATAAAGCCGAATTACAGAATTTAAATGTTCCTTTTAAGTCTGTTTCAAAATACCCTTCAGAGATACTCTCTAAAATATTGCTATATCGTTTTTCAGACTCTTTAATCCGTTTTTCCGCAATTAATCTCTCACTAATATTATTATAAGTTGAGAGAATACCAATGACATTATTTTTTAGATCATGCAAAGGAATCCGATTAACTTCAAACCATACCTTTTCTTCTTCATCAAATAACCAAGATTCTATAGATCTTTCACTTTTATTATTCTTAATAATTCTTTCTTCACTTTCTTTGATGTGAGCTAAATTATTTCTTGGCCATATCAGATCTTTATCAGCTTTTCCAATTAGAGATGAATGATCTTCTAAATGGTTAACCAATGCATAATTGATATTGCAACCTAAATATTGTAGATTGATATCTTTCCAATAGATAAGTTGAGGTATATTATCAATTACTAGATCCAACATTTCTCTTGTTTTTTGAAAATCAGTTTTAATGCTTTTTGACTGTAATAAATTCCAATATCTGATTTCAGGTAATTTATACGCAACATTCTTGAGACGTTCATGCCGATTAATCCATTTTTCTTCCGCCTCTTTAAACTTGCTAATATCCCGGCAGATTATCAATAATTTTTCTTCATTATTTTCATCTAAGAATCTTTTACCTTTTAATTCGTAATATTGATATTCTGATTTAGAAAGAATTCTTGCTTGTTCAACGAATGATTCACCATTGAACAATCTCTTAAGAAACTTGGAGATTTTTTTAAAATCTTGATCATGAAAAAAGGCAGTAAAGTTTTTCCACAATGAAGAATATCCCAAATTCTTCATATGATAATTAGTATTGATATATTCACAGGTATAATCTTTATTTACTATGTATAATAATTCATCAATGTTTTCTGATAAAACATGATCAATATTATAATTTTTCATTGATTTGATTGTCATTAAAAATCATCTTTCTTAATTTCTATTACAAATAAATAATTAATCTAAAACAATTTATAATTACTTTAGGATAATTAAGAAATAAAAATGTCGATAATACAACCTACTTTTGAAATTGATGAGAAAGGACGAGTTATATGTCAATATCATACAAATTACCCTTTTTTTGTCATGCCGGCTAAAACTAGGGAACAGGAAATGCAAATGGAAAAAGAATTAACTTGTAAAACATGTATTCACTACTCCAATGATGAGTGTTTCTTTCCTAAAACAGAAATTGATAAAATTGAAGCTGATAGAATAGGAATGATTGGGTTTAAGTGCAATCTCTGTGGAAGTCAAATTGACAGAATGTTAACTATTATCCAAAAATTATATGTACACGAAAAGTTTAGAATCGAGATCCCATTAATTTGTTGCACATGCTACGAATCACTTAAAAGGAAGAATTTTATAGAATTTTATGAGAAAAGGTTATATCTTGCTTATTTCTTGAATATATCCATAATTCTCGGATTTTTCTTGTCCATTTTAATGATAAGATCTCCAAGTAGTTTCATTAGCGGTATAATTTATGTCGCTTCAGTTATATCTCTCAAAAGTTTTCTCAAAAAAACTTTTAGAATTAATTTATCGATAAGAGATATACGAAAAGGAAAGAAATATTTCGATGATTTTTATAAAAATTCATTATAAATTATTAGCAATTTATTAGAACCTGAAAGTATAAACAGAATTATCAATTAGTATCTGGAGTTAAAGATCTCTTCTGGTGTCTTTTTACGTATTGCTTCATTTATTATTTCATTCCAACGAGGTTCAATCTCATCAAACGCTCTTACAGTCAATTGTCTAATTTCCTCGAATTTTGAGGTCAAAAATTTACTCAAGTATGGTAAAGCACGTTTATCCTTAATTCGCATCAAGCTTTCAATGATGATAAAGACTGTCCTTTTATCATATTCATCCTTATCCATTTCCATTTTTAACCTCTCAACTATTCTCAGAGTAGCTTTTGCATTTCCGATTCTTCCTAATGCTTCAATAATTCGAATTATAACTGAACTGTCCTTTTCTGATTTTAACGCCCTACATAAGAGATTTACTGCTCGACCATCTTTTAATAATCCTAATTGCCTTGCAGCATCGGCACGATTTTCCCATTCTTTCGCATGAAATAATTGCTTTATTAGCGAATTATAATTTTCATTTAAAGCATTCCAATTCATAATCAATTAACTAAGGGTAAGGTATCATTATAATCTAATCTTTATAAAATATAATAAATGAGTTTGATATTGATTAATTAATTAAAAGGGAATTCATGTGATCAATTCTTTTTTGTAGCAATTTTAAAGTACCGATATCTTTTCGATGGAATAATTGACCTTCCACGCATTTTACGCCCTGTTCAGCAATTTGTTCAGCTTTCTGTAAATCATCCGCAATACCTAAAATTCCCATTGCTCTTGAAGTAGTAGTATAAATATTATCGTTCTCACGATAAACTGACGCATAATAATACTTCGCACCAATCGTATTAAGTTTATCCTTATCTATTTTAATGAGTAGATCCTTTTTGGGATTATTGGGATATCCTTCTGGAGCTAAATATTTACAAACAGTCGCTTGCTTTTTAAAGGTAATCTTATGAGAAAGATTACCATCAATAATTGACCAACATATATCAATAAAATTTTCATTGAGTAATGGTAAAACATTCATGGCCTCGGGATCACCAAAGCGAGAATTATATTCAATCAATTTTATTCCTCGTGCGGTTTTCATAAATCCACCATATAAAATTCCTTTATATTCAACTCCAGTCTCTATTTTGAGAGAATTAATAGTCCTCTTTATATCTTCTAGTGCCAAATTCACATCATTTTGAGATATAAATGGCATTAGATGATCCTCCATTGAATAAGAACCCATTCCTCCTGTATTTGGCCCGGTATCTCCTTCATATGCTCTTTTATGGTCTTGGACAAGTGGAGTTCCGATTACATTCTTTCCATCAACAAAAGTTTGGAGGGTGAATTCTTCACCATAACATTTTTTTTCTATAATAAATGGACTCTTTCCCAATACTACTTCTTGACAATATTCTAAGATGTCTTTACGCGAAAAAAGATGATCTCCAAAAACTTTCACGCCTTTTCCACCAGTGAGACCATCTGGTTTTATGACGATGTTTGCATCTCCTACTTCATTTAAATAAGTTTCAACCCCTTCTAATGAATTAAACGTTTTGCTTTGGATATTAGAATTAATCTTATATTTTTCTAGCAACTTTCGTGTAAATATTTTAGATCCTTCTAATTGAGCAGCTTCTATTTTTGGACCTATACAAGGGATATCATATTTTTGTATTGCATCAACTATTCCGATTACTAATGGTGCCTCTGGACCTATTACAACAAAATCTATCCTTTTTTCTTTACAATAATCAATAATTTTTTTGAAATCGGTCTCTGAATGAATCTTGATTCTCCCTTCAGATAAATCCTCCAATCCTGCATTCTTAAAACTCATAAAAGCATGTAATTTGGCTCCCGAATTGACTAATGATTCCCCAATTACATGTTCTCTAGCTCCATGTCCGATGATCAGTACATTTTGCATCTATTCTCGACCTAATTATAACATTTTTCAGTCTTATATGAATTAATTTGTTATTATAGAATTTTAACCTAATTATTAACCAAAAATTATTCTTTTACAAGAAGTTTATCAAATAAAATGTTATTAGTCATTTTAACCATCCTTAATGAAACCGGATCTATTTAATCATATAATCTGGATCAAATTATCCAAATTAATCAATTACTATTAAAATTATATAGAATTTTATCAAATTAATTATAGTAATATAAAAAATAAAATTTTTGATAAAAATGTCAGATGAGTTATATCATAAAGCGGGTAATATAATTATAAAAGCAGGAATGCTCCCTTTTCCAATTACCGATACACTTATAGAAATTTTAAAAATCTTATACACGGAAGAAGAACTTAAATTTATCATTAAAGCATTTAAAAGAAAAAAATCTCAGACCATCGAAGAGCTCGTAAAAACTACCAATATGGACAAAAAAGAGATTATAAGGATAATCGAACCTTTAACTGATAAAGGTGCCGTCTTCAAATCCACGAGTTCAACCGGATTTATAATCTTTAGATTACTTCCACCAATCTTTATTGGAATATTTGAATATTTTCTAATGAAAAAAATTAAATATAGTGAGGAAGAAAAAAAAGTTGCAATTTTATTTGAAAAATTATTCGAAGAAATTAGAGATATTATCCAAGATAAATACGATATGTTCATGCCTGCTTTTTCTGCCGTTCCGCCAATAGATAGAACAATCCCCCTCTTGAAAACTAATTTAGGGAAAGACATAAAAATTGAAATTAATCAAGAAATAGATTCACCCGGAGAAATGATCCTTCCAAAACAAGATATCACAGAAATTATAAAAAGTTTTGATGATATTGCGGTAGGACATTGTTTTTGTCGACAACATCAAGATCTATTAGGACATTCATGCGAATATAATGCTCCCAGAGAAGTTTGTTTCACCTTAGGCAAATCAGCACGATTTACCTCCGAACATGGATTTGCTAGAATGATTACGCAAGAAGAAGCATTAAAATTGATAGAAGAAGCAGCAGAAGCAGGACTTGTTCATAAAGTTTATCATCCACAAGGAAACATATCTAAAGAAGAGACTAGTATTTGTAATTGTTGTAAGGATTGTTGTGGAACATTTAATCTATGGAAAGGTGGTACAATGCCAATGATTAATTGGAGTAATTATCTATCTAATATTGATCAAGACCTATGTATTGGTTGTGGAACATGTGTTGAGCGATGTCCAACAGATGCAATAACACTAAATGAAGAAGGAAAAGCGGAAAGAAATTCAGATATTTGTATTGGTTGCGGAGTTTGTGCCCATTTTTGCCCAGAAAATGCAATATCATTACTAGAAGGAATGAGAAGGGTATTTGTTCCCCCTCCTAAGATTAAATTATAAATTTATTTCATTTTATTCTAATTTATAATTTGATTTTTTGTTTAAATGAACTTACTAAATTCGATAATTCATCTAAACGAGCATTAAAATCTTGAGGTGGTAATTCCTTAACTTTTTCAAATTTTTTTATAATACTCTTAAATTCCTCAATCCAGATTTTCATTAGAGTTTCTGATTCTTGACCCTTAATTTTATTGGTTATTTCATTATGTATTACCGCTTTTATCATCTCTAAAAGTTTAGCTTCATTTACAGTATAAGAAATTTTTAAAATATCTTGCTGGTTCTTAATGATTTCTATGTCACCAAGTACATTTGATTTATGTTTATAAAATTCCTCATTAAATTTCTTGATCATGTCCATTATAATATCTTCCTGGACTTTTATTGTTTCTTCAATCCTTTCTTGAGTTGTTTGGAGCATTTTCTTGATCTCTACAGTTTCTCGCGTGATCTCATCTTCATTTTTTTTAGCTCGATATTCTAATTTATCATTGATGTTCTTAACGTCAGTTTCAAACTTTTTTTTCATTTCAACATTTTCTTCTGTAACTTTATTGACTTGATCCACTAACTTTTGGAATGTTTTTAGATTCAATTCTTCTGGTTTTTTAGGCACTATGCATCACCTCTTTTTTTCCCATTTAAATTACTTTCTAATTCTGGAGAAGGCAATTTACTTTCCAAGTTAAGAACAGTGCCTAATTTCAATTCGAAATCGTTTTTAAGAGTTTCTAGCTCCAAAAAAGTTAAGTCAATCTTTTGTATAAGCTGATCGATGGGAGTTACCTTAATTTCAAGGATTCTATCTTCTACAAATTTAAAGTTCTCATAAAAAGTCTTTATCACATCAGTTTTTATTCTTTCTAATTGTAATTTGTTATTCACTGAAACTATTGCTGATTCGTGAATATTAGAATGATTGCCATTTTCTGATGAGTCATATACAACTTTTTTACGAATTTTAGGGGTGATTTTATTTTGAAGCGTGCTATAATCCATGGAATCTAAATTTATCAAAATTCTTGACAGATCCTCTTCCTTTTTATCTATTAATTTCAAAAATGAAGGAATTAAATTATTAAATTGAGTACTAAATCCTTCCGATTCTAATTTTTTTAAATAATTATAAATCATCAATTCAAAAGCTTCAATAATATTATCTTGTGTTTTTGCAGAAGTGAATATCAACGGATTTTTATCCAGATTAATTTGAGTAAGATTATTCATTAAACTTCCAAATGATTCTGGTTTAATTAAATCAGATTTATTTCCTAAATAAATTACTATACAATTCGGAGACTTCTCTTTAATGTGATTTATATAGACCTTTTGAAGTTCAAGTGTGCTTTCTTTTGGATTAGATAAGTCAAATACTAAAAAAGCAGCATCTATATTCGCAAAGAAAGAAGGATTTAACGGGTTAAATGATTTCTGACCACCAATATCCCATATATTCACTCTGATATGTTCATCTTCTAGTTTATACTCTTTTCTTCTAATATTACTTCCTATGGTTGGAATATAAATATTAGGAAATTCTTTTCCAGAATAAAGATTTACAATCGAGGTTTTTCCAACTCCTCCCTCACCCAATACAGCGATTTTGAGATTGATTTCGTTGATTGATTTCACAGGTTTTGAAGTCTCAATATTGATTTAATTTAATAGATTATAATAGGAGAAATATTTAAATCTGCACTTAGATATTATGGAATTCTTTTTCAAAATCACTAATTTTTTTCTAAGGAATAGGCATATTTTTTGAATTGAATGATATCACGTCATAACTTTTTGTTTTACCAATTTTTTATGAGCATATATGATGCGTTGAATCGCTGTAGCATTTGTTCCAATAGCTAAAACCAAAATAGTCCACCAGATAGCATAAAAAAACCATAATTGAAGGATAGTGCCTAGTAATAGTATCGGAATCCTATCGGTACGCTCCAATAAGCCAACGCCATATAGATTTTCGATTCCTAAGGCTTCGATCCTCGCTCTCGTATAAGAGGTAAGAAAAGTTCCAACTAGTGCTATAATTCCAATTTCAAATGATGTATAGGAGCCTACTATAGTTCCAATTAAAATAAAGAAATCACCAATTCGATCTAATGTCGAATCTAAGAAGGCACCAAATAATGTTGGTCCTTGAAGTCGTGCGATTGTCCCATCAAGTTGATCACAAAATTCCACAATAATTAAGAAAGTTATAATCCATGGTAATGAACGGAAATAATATCCAATGAACGTTACAATAGCTGAAAGCATGCCTATTATTGTAAATGCATTAGCAGGTATTTTTTTAAGTTTTCGAGCTAGTGGTAATAAGAGTCTTTCAGAATATCTTTTTACTTGTAAGAGCATGAAGTGATTTGCGTTTATAAATCTTAATAATCTTATTTAGGTTTGAGAAATAAAAAGATTTATTCATCTAATTTATGTTTTTTAAATATAAAATATAAAAAAAAATTAAAATTCATAAATGGGATAGAATTTTTCTTCGACATATTTCAAAAAATAATCCGGATTAAGTCCTTCACCTGTAATCCGTGTAATGAGATCGTTCGCTCTATAAATACTACCATGTTGGTGAACATTTTCTCTTAAGTAGGCGAGTAGGTTAGAAAATTCGCCTTTTGCATAGTCTTCTGGCAAGGTCGGTCTCTTTTTTAAAGCATCATTATAGATCTGTGACGCATAGAGACTTCCAAGGAAGTAGGTTGGAAAGTATCCAATTGATCCCCAACTCCAATGTATATCTTGTAATACACCTTCAGCATCATCCTTTGGAATTAATCCTAATAATTCTTCAAACTTAGAATTCCATACATCTGCTAATTCTTTGACTTGGATTTTTCCTTCAATTAGATCTTTTTCTATTTCAAATCGCAGGATTATATGTAATCCATAAGTAACTTCGTCAGCATTCACTCGAATGAAAGAAGGTTTCACTACATTAACAGCACCATAAAAATCATCTATCGGATATTTTTTCAAATTTTTGGGGAAGAATTTTTGAAAAGTTGGATACCAATATTGCCAAAACTCCTTGCTTCGTCCAACAACGTTTTCCCACAATCGCGATTGACTTTCATGAATGCCCATTGAACATCCATTCGCTAATATCGTGTCATGTATTTCTTTTTTAAAACCCATTTCATATAGAGCATGTCCACATTCATGAATTGTTCCAAATATGCATTCATTAAGAAAAATTTCAGATGTCCTCGTTGTAATTCTAGTGTCTACTGAAGATAGAGAGGTTGTAAATGGATGAGTAGATCTATCCTGTCGCCCATAATTGATGTCGAAATTAAGTTTTTTAATCATCTCAACACTTAGTTCAAACTGTTTATCTACATCATATTTTTTTCTTAAAATATCTTGATTAGGTTTACTTGAGGAGGAATCTAATTTCTTAACAAAATCGACTAATTTTGGGCGTATGTTATTGAATATATTAGCAATCCAATTATATGTTGCTCCTGGTTCATAAAGGTCTATTAAAGTTGAGTACAAATCGGGGTGAGTTGCAAGTCTTTCTGCTTGTTCTATTTGTAAAGCCACGTTTTTTTCTAACAAGGGTTCAAAATCAGATCCTTTGAACTTTTTGTTATTCCTCGCTTTTCTCCAAGCCTCTACCGCTTGGGAACCCGTTTCAGAAATATCCATGACTAATCTTTCAGGCAATTTTGTTGCTAATAAGTGTTCCCTTTCTGATTCTCTAATCATTGCAGCTTCTATGTCGGACAAGTTCTTCAACTTTTTAGCTTCTTGAATCAATTCACTTACTTTTGAAGATGTTAATCTTTGATGTATTAGTTTTTGCATCAAAGAAAGTTGCTTTGCTCTTCCCGAAACTGAACCACTTGGCATATTTGTTTCTTGATCCCAATTCAACAATGAATGGATATAATTCAATCTTTTAATTTCAGTAAAATAATCTCTTAAATCGTTAATAGCAGTCATTTCATATCTTTTTTTTAAAATTGATTTAACTTAAAACATGAAAGTGCAAAGAGAAAAAAAAAGTTTGTCATTTGATATAATTCTGCTATAATTAACTTTTTTATACTCGTGATGTTAATTATAATAAGATCAAGAAGAAGTGAAATAAAATAATGATAGAAATAATCGTAGGCATCATTATTGCTATTATTATAGCAAGTGTATATTTTTATTTAACCATCAAAATAAAAAAGATCACTCCTATTTCTTCAATTTCGATAGGTTTTATTGTAACATTAGTGTTAGCGAATTTATTTGTTAATATGCCAATCATTAATTTTATCATTGCTTTTACAATATATTTTGTTTTATTTCTGTTCTTTTTAAAGATGATTAAATCTATATTCCAAGAAGAAATAATCAAAGAATAATTAAAAAAGAGAATTAGCCATGCTTGCAATAATATTATCAATCGAAATGTTCATCATTTTAATAACAGGATTATCCCTCTTTTTCATAAATGAGATAAAAAAAAGAAAAAAAATCATATTTTGGACGATATTTTCCGCCTTTATTATCAATACGTTCTCTTTATTTTTAGCATTATTATCTAATTTGCAATTCTATGAGACATATCTCATTATTGATGGATATGTTCTATTTATGTTAGAATTAATACTAGTAGGAGGCATTTTTTATGCCACAATCTATAAGAATTATGATAAAAAATCAGCAAACGTTCCAATTCGAGATGGAATCTCACTCTTAATTTTAGCTGGTATTATGGGTATTGTATCATCTTCCCATTTGTTAACTCTAATTTCATTATTGGCTTTTGTACTTGTTTTATTTTGCATTAATCTTTTTTATGAAGAAATACCAATTGATGTCAAGAAGAATATTGCTTTTTTTTCCTCTATTGGAATTAGTTTAATTTTGCTCTCTATATTCAGTATCATTATTTTACTTGATACTGGAACGATTTACATTGTTGAAATTCTTAATGTTGGTGTATCTAATGAATTTTATTTTATATATATCATCTTGATTATTTTCGGATTTGGTATACCTTGTGGTATATTTCCTTTTGGAGTTCTTCAATTAAAGAGAATATTCCAAGATGGATCTTATTATAACCTACTATTCTATTTCATGATAAATTATTCGATAATTTTCATTTTATTTAAATTACTTCAAATCTTTGAATTTTTATCCTTAGGATTTGGTTTAATTATTACCATTCTTTCAATCTTGGGGATTATTACTTTTTTTTATTCTTTATTGAAAGAATTATTTTTTTCTCTGGAAGAACATTCATTTTCACTTAAAAAAGTATTGGGGTATTCTATGATTGGAGATTTTAACAACATGTTGATGTTGATTTCAATCTCATTATTAGTTCCTGTTCATTTAAACGGTCTCTTTTTAATTTTCTCTCTATATATCTTAGTTAAAATGACAATGTTATTTGTCTTACATCCAGCTATTTTAAAGCATGAGAATGGTCCTATGATTTTTGAAAAGAATAAGATTTATTCAAGGTTTCTAAGATATTTACTATATCTTGTTGGAGTGATACTCGTTTTTCCTTTAAGCTTTTATTCTTTTTGGATGTTATTTGACGTATTAAACACTCCAGAAGTAAAATCGTCCGCAGCATTCACTTTTTTCATTGTATTTATTATAATAATCTATTTGCTCTATATCATAATTACTCTAATAACAATATCAACTATTAATCTTGAATCTTATGATAACAAAATACTAAAGTCTGAAATCAAAGAATCACAATTAGCTGGAATTAATGTTGAGAGCAAAATAGTTATATATTTTACTTTGATTTTATACTTATTAATCAATTGTCTATTCTTCTTAAATATTTTTCCTTAAACTAATTATAAAGTCATTATCTTAAATCTTGAGTTCGTTTTTTACAAACACATCAGCAACCATTTCAAGATCCTCTTTTGTAATGGTTCTTGATAATGCTGTTTGTAAATCATTAATTAATTGCTTACATAAATTAATACTTAACGAACTTCCTTTCAATTCGATTAATTTTTGTAACTCTGCAGTGTTATCAACATTTCCAATTGATTTTTCTTCAATTGATTTTCCAATTATGAAATTGGTGTTTTCTTTTGGTTTGTCTGGTTTAAATTCTTGTGATTTTGGCTTAATTTTTATTTTAATATCCTCTGGTGTTAAAAAGTGAGATTTCTTTTTTGTATCTTCCTTACTGAACAGGGTAAGATCTTCAATTTTTGATGACTCTTGATCAATATCATTTTCTTCTTTTTGATTCATGGAAAATTCCGGTTTAACTTGATCAATTACTTCATTTGATTGACTAGTAGGCAAACTTTTTACCATTGGTTTCTGAGAAAATGAGATTTTTCCAGGTACTTTGAACTTCTCCTTGCTTTCACGAATCTTCCTCAATTTATTTTGTTCTTCGATTTTGGATTGAATTTCTGTTACTTTATCCTTAAATGTTTGAATATGACTCAGATCTTGGTAATCATTACAAATCTTTATCAACTCTTTATATTTAACTATAGATAATACATGTTTTCCTTCTAATTCTAATCTTTCTGCTTGTTTTATCATCTCAGGGAAATTATTTGGAAGTGATTGTCTAAGTTTAAGAGTATTCGATATAATCGAATCAAAATGTTGTTTTATATCAGAATCAACTAACGATACGTCATAAAATTCATTGAGATCTAGTTCATTTTTAATTATTTTCATATCAGAATCTTCAACTAGATCTCGCTTATTTCCTATAATGAGAAACTTAGATAATTTTCCTTCTTGCTTCTGTAAGGTTTTAAAATGTTCTATTACGCTTAAATGGTAATTTGAGAGATCAAATAAGAGTATTATGAGATCAGAACCGCTTATAAATTTAGACCATAGAAGTGAAAAATTATCCTTTAAAATAAAATCCCATATTTCAAATTTCAGATTTTCAATTCTATAATTCGATAGAACAGCAAAATTCATTATTTCTTTAGTTTCTCCCTTTTTTAGAAGATAAAATAATTCTGTTTTTCCAGCATTTGTTGGTCCAACGATAGCTATTTTGGAATGGAGCTTATGCTGTAATGGATTTATGAATTCTATAAAATCTTGTCGATGAGAAATAGAATCAACTATATCATTTGGTACTTTAAAAAATTCATTGAATTTATCAATAGTTTTGAGTATTATAGGTTCAACCCTATGAAGTTGATCGACAAGATCGGTCACAAACAAGAACAGTACATTCTTTTCAGTACGATGAAATATTTGATAATTGGTAACAGCGCGTTCGAAAGTCTTTCCAGGCATGGGCAAATCTAAATGCGATTGAATGATTTTTTTTACATTTGTTAATTCTTCGTCTCCAAAACCCATTGCATAAGAATGGTTAAAGATACATTCATTCTTAAAAAAAATATGAATTTGCCTTAACATGATTTTCACTCATTTCTAAATTACGGGATATCAAATATTCTTTATAATCATATAACAAACTCTTCCTAATATATATTAATATCATTTGAGTCTAAAAGTTTTAGGATCAATTGAGAATATCTTCCAAATCGAATAATTGAGATAATAAATATTAGCTATTAATTATTAGAAAAGAAAGATTTTTTTTACCTTGAAAAGTTTATAGAATTAACTTCTTGCATATTATATTTTTCTAATGCCATTAAATTCGCTTCATTTAAGGAATCTATTAGCAGATTCTCAGTTAGACAAAGAGATTGACGAACTTACCGAATTAATGGTCAAAAGGATAAATCAGCTTTGCTTTGAAGAATGTCAAATTGATAGGATAGCTTGTACTCTTCAACCAAGATGCAGGCAACGATGGTTGTTAAAATTACGATTATTAAATAAGCTAACCTTAGATGATCAGCCAAAATTTTGCTATAGCGTGCATAAAAATATTATATTTCGAGATTATCACAATAAAACCGTCGTTTATAAACCAACTGATGCTTATCTCTACACCATTGATTTTTTAGACGTTTATTTTCACGGAGATTATAGGAAATTAAACTTATATATTTCTAAAAAGCAATTTCAAAATTGTATTAAAATATTTAAAGACCGAATTAATAATCGGGATGAACATTTTCAATATTTATTAACAGATCAAGAAAATTTTATGATTTTTAAATTTGAGGAAAAAATTCACGTAATGTTTCTAAATGAAAATTATGTATTGTCAAATGCGACTAGAGATAATATTACTAGTGTAGAACTATTGAAAGGAATATGTGATTTGTTTGCTCGATTGCATTTTCCAGAATTTAAATTGAAATTAGGAATTGATGATCAAATTGAAATTAAAAGCATAATCCCTGAAGATATTTTGCTAAACGTGAAAAAAGAACCTCCTGAAACAAAAGATAACAAGGTTGATGATTATTTTTGGAATATTCTTTCAAACGACCTTGATGCATTAAGTCAATATTGTGAAGAAGTTAATTTATATTTAAATAAACAAAATGACTTAGTCATAAAAATTCACTTTGGAGTGAATTCAGAAGGTATGGGGAAAAAAAATCCCTTACGATATAGAGATTTGCGATTAATTTTCAACATAATTTATCGAATTTATAATGATTATTATATAATATGGGCATAAATGATAAAAAGAAGTGAAAGATTAACATGAGTGAAGAAAAAAAAAAAGAACAAGATCCAGAAGTATCAAAAATTAAAGATTTCATCCACGATGGACGTTTTGATGATGTTGTTCAAATAATAGCGTTATATTTAGGCGATGCTACTGATGAAAACTATTTAGATAGATTAGAAAACCTTATTGAAACATTACTAACAGAGCATGGAGGTAGAACTGTTCTAAGATTTTTAATTGAGGAATTAATAATTGATCTTCCATCATTATTGGAAAATTTGTCCAAAAGAGACTCTGTCCTGAGATATTCATTTTTGCTTTTATTAAAACCATTTTGTGAAAATGAATGCGATCTATTCTTACCCTTCATTGAAGATTTAATAAATTCTGAGGATCCCAATATTCGTGAAGCTGCTCTACAATTAGTAATATTTATGGCAGGAGGAGAAAAAATAATTGATGATGAGGTACTTATCGCTTCAATTTCTACCAGATTAATGGATGAAAAAGAATTTATTGTAGAAAAAGCAATTCAAGCCTTGAAAGTAATAGGTAAATCAAATCCTTCTTTAATAACGAGAATATTAACAAATCAAGTCAAAGAGAATACAGAGAATGAAGAATTAAAACAAAAATCTGATTTAGTACTAAAAGCAATAGTTACAGTTGATCAAATTGAAGGAATGGTTGAAGAAGAACTTACAGAATCAGAAATCATTGAAAAAGAAGAAGATGAAATTAGCGATAAGGAAATTGAATTAAAGAAAAAGGAAATTGAAATAAAAAAGAAAAAACTTGAACTTGAAGAAAAATTAATGGATGAAAAAGAAAAGAGTTTAAGAATTAAAGAAGAAATTTTTGATAAAGAAGTGGAACCTATCACTGATCTTGAAGAATTCCCAAAAAAGATCAAAAAACAAATCAAGAAAGATGAAAATGATATATTTGATAAAAAGATCGAACTTAAAAAGAAAGATATTGAAATAAAAAAGAAAAAAATTGAACTCGAGATTAAAGAAAAACAATTTGAAGAAATTTCCATTCAAGAAAGGGAAAAAACCCTTAAAATAAAAGAACAATTATTAGAAAAAGAATCTGAGCTTTCTAATGTAGAAATCGAACTTCAACAAAAAAAAATTGAAGAAAAAGAAAAAAAGCTCAGGGAAACAGAATTAGAACACGCTGACGTAATTTTTAAAGAATTAGAAGAAGAAAAACGGAAAGAAGAAGAAAAAGAATAAATCAATCTTAAATTTCCTCCTCTTCTTCATCTTCATCTGATTCTTCGTCATCCTTTTCATCAAACTCTTCATCCTCATCTAGCTTGTCAAAATCGATACTCGATTGAGGTTTGTTTTCTGATATTGGAGCGACATGTAACCTTTTTACTAGTTTTCTCACACTTTCTAAACGCAAACTATCTTGTGGTAATCCTAATTGCACTTTTTTTGCAAGCTGATATGCTAATTCGATATATTGTAAATCTTCTAGAAACTCTATAATTTGAATCTTGTAGTCAATATCAATAACTCCTTCTCCATATTCCATTAATTTTTCTTTAAGTAATATATCAATTTTATCAGATCTTTGAACATATTTGAGACTTTTGACTAATTGCTTGAAACTATTCATTATATTATACATTTCTGATTTTGGGTAATCGTCGATGTTTTTGAGTATATGGAATATATATAACTCTGCCTTTTCATATCGTTGGGTTGACAATGATATTTCTACTAGATCTAAGAGGGCTAGTTCATAAAGAAACTTTGATTCAATTCTTGGTATGATCATTTCAAAAATCCAATCTAACAAATTGACTTGATCATATTGCTTTATGATGTCTATTAGAAATCGCTCCACAGTATAATAAAGTTTTGAGTTTTCGGTTTTAGTAGAAGATAGAAAGGAGACTAAAACGTATTTTACTCTTCCCATGGCATCTTCAATATTGATTGGTTTCTCTCCAAATTTGTAAAACGCTGATTCTAAAATGGGCTTTACCTTTTCTTGATTCTTAAAGTCATAAATAAAATATTCACCCCAATTAGGAGCCCTTTTCGTGTTAGATCTCATTTTTTTTACTTCTTTTGGGAGATTTTCTGTTTCTGGTTTTGTTTCTTTCAATTTATTGGTTAAATTATTTGCTTCTTCCTCGGAAATTACTTCTAAAATTATTTTATCTTGTTTTATAGGAATAGATAAACGGAAGAAGGTATCTTGGTCTTCTTCAAACAGCAAATCTCTAAGATCCTTTGGAAATGTAATGCCTGTTTTAGTTTTCTTTAAAACACATTCATAAAACAGATCTTGATCATCCTCATCAATTTTAGGTTCTTTCATCTCTCTTCACATAAAATCGTAATTTGAGTTTTTACAATAAGTATAACTATCCAGTTATGTGAACTAGTTCTACCCCACGCACATCAAAATTTTTATCAATAAAACATAAAACAGCATGACCCTCATGGATATATACTATGGGAACAGGATATGATTCTGCATTTTTGATAAAACTTTTCTTTACAATTAATGGTTTTATAACGTTACAAACCATGCAAGGAATATTAATTACTTTTATCAAGTCTTTTTTCTCAAAATTCGCCAATAATTCTTCTATCTCCACTTCAAATTTATTAAAAATACCAGGAGAGAAATTTTCATATGATAATATATAATCTACAGCGTATTTTTTATTAAATTCAATTGATACTTGCTCAATAATTGCTTCTAATAATTGAAATTGCATTTCGATAGTCGATCCCGCAGAATAAATGATATTTCCTTTACGAATATGTACAATTTTTAAGTTGCCTTTATTCATGTGAAAAAATATGTCACTCATAGGATTTTGCTTCAATATGTTCAAATCTAAAATGAAACTTTTATATGATCTCTTTGGTTTCCATTCAAATATCGTAAAATCATCGGTACTGATATTAATAAACTGCAAGTTATCCAAGTTTTTCTTAATATTAAGCATTCGAATCAATTTTTTATTTATAGAATAATATCGAGGGTTTTATGGTAATATAAACACTTAATCAAATATAAAGAACTTAGATATTTATATATTACATAAATGAGTAGACAACTTAATTTTGCCTCATAAGCGCAAACTATCTATTTTTCGTGATATCTTTTCTTTATGTATGCTTAAAATAATAATAAAAAAATTAGGAAAGAAATTCTGTATATAGAAGATATATAGAAATTAAAGCTACCAAGAACACAAGTGACCAAAAAACAATTCTCGTGATATTCCATATTTTCTTCTTATTTCTCTTTAGTGAATCCCAAATTTTATTTCGCTCTATTTTAATCACCTCTCAGTTTAGGTCATGTAATTAAAGAAAAATAGAAAGAATGGATAAAATACCAAAAATCCGACTATCCCCATTAATAATAGTTCTAAAATCAATTTTACATGTTTTCTTTCTAATCTTCTATTTTTTTGTGCAGGAATTTCTTTTTTAGGTTGTTCCAATTTATACACCTCCTTTTATATCAGCATATGCAAGTAATCCAGTAGCATTTAATCTTGCAATCCTAATATTTGATTTAACCAGAAATATCTGACCAACAAACCATGCATAATTTTTATTAATGGGATTAGTATAATATGACGTATAAACCCATCCATCTTTTACTACTACACCCGTATATGCAGTGTCTCCATTACTTGGCAAATCAAATAAATGCACTAATCTATCGTGTTTCACTTCATAAAATGCTGTTCTTTTTACTGTAAAGTGATTCCCCATATCTGCTCGAGGGCCTAAGTGATTTCGTCCAACGGCAAAGATACGTCCATCCAGAGAAAATAGGGTAGATCCATCTAATCTTGTTTGAAATTCAGGCGCAAAAGAATAATTTAGGAGGTTATTATATGATGTTCCGATTATTGTACCACCTTGAGGATTACCGAACGCATAACCGGGAAGACCCATTGACCCTACACGATGAGTAGTTATGATCTCACCGCTTGGTAAGAATTCCAAACAAGCTTCTCCATTTCCATGAGTAGTATAAACTTCTGTTACTTCATGCCAATTAAGCCCATCTTTTGTCGTCAATAAAATTGTTATCGTCCCGGTGACATCAGCATCCCCTATGCTTCCAGGATCTTCTGTATACTTTCTTCCACTCGCTAATACATACCAATTCACGTTATCAGCAGTTTTAGGTCTCCAAAAATTCCAACCTCCTGTAGTAACATTTTCTTTTACACCAGTATCATATCTATAAGTTACATTTACTTTCAGTTCTTGAGGAGTAGTAAAACTAATACCATCATCACTATATAGATAATAAGTCGTGTTGGGTGCGGGATCAAATTGATAATTCGGAAGGAAATATATAAATAATCGATTACTGATATTAGCAAACTTAGGATCTCTTACATCCGTATTTGGCAGAGTAATTCTATGGATCTCTTCCCAACTACCTTGAGACGCATCGGAAGATCTGGCCACTACTAATGCACCATTCGTATCTTCAATATGCCATTTGCTCTGTTGAAAGACTAGATAATAATAATTATCATAATAAATCATATCGGTATTCGAATTGTGCGTCTTTCCTAAAAAATCACCAGTATCAACAACAGTCCAATGAGTTAATTCTAACATCGGGTCATAAATATAATTTGGAGCTGGTCTTAGATCCATGTAGACTATCCATGAACCCAAAAAAGCAATAGGACTGATAATTATAGCAAATATCACTATGATTATTGTTTTAACGATCTTTTTTTTATTTCTATTAGCTTTTTCTAATAAATTTTTTAGATTCATAATAATTCTTTTTTGTAGTATCAAGTATTTATATCTTTAATTTTCTTGACTTACAACTATTAACATAGGTAAATCCGGATTTAATAAAGAATAATATAATATTTTATGTATATCACAGTTCAATTAGGTGAAAACTCGACATGAATAAGAAAAACATTCTAAAAGAATTAAACAAATTTCAAGAAACTCATGTTGCGCCCAAGTTTCAAAATTTAGAGTTCACAATCATATTAGTTCAACCTGAACACGCGAGCAATATTGGTTCTATCGCTCGAATCATGAAAAATTTCGATTTTGAACATCTGGTAATTTTTAATCCAATCGAAAAAAAAGAAAACATCTTATGCCGAAAAACTGAAGGATACGCAATGCATGGTAAAGATGTATTATATAACGCTATTTTAATTACTGATATCAGTCAAGAAACTCATGTTCGAAAATTAGCGAATTATTTACAAAATTTCGATTTAATCATCGGAACTACAGCAAAGGGGAGCAATTATCAGAACATTAAACGGTTACCTATTCTCCCTCATGAATTTGATTTACCATTATCGGAAAAACCATTAAAAATTGCCATTTTGTTTGGAAAAGAATCTCGAGGTTTAACAAATGAAGAGATTAAATTATCTGATATAGTAATCCGGATCCCCACAGGAAATATATACTCAACATTAAATGTTTCCCAAGCTTGTGGAATTATCTGCTATGAAATCTTTAAAAAGATTCACAACTTGAGCATTGGGAAAGGAGTAAAACCCATACTAATCGCAAGTAAAGACGATCGAAAGATATTATATGACATGATTTCGACGATAATATCAAATCTCAAGGTTAGGAAACATAAAAAAGAGAACGTGATGTTATCTTTTAAGAACGTTTTCGAAAGAAGCTTCATTTCAAAAAAGGAATTGAGCCTTATTATGGGTGTTTTTTCTAAAATTAATAAAATCTCATGTAATTTAGACTTTTTCGATAGTTAAGTGTCGATAATTATGTGCTATTTTAATCATTGATTTTGTATTTTCTTGGTTTTCGTTCATACATTACAATTATTTTTTCCGGAGTAGTGTTTATAATTCGCTTGATGACTTTTGCGAGAGCATTATGCCTTTCATAACCCATAGCCACAGCCCATTCCTTCGCTGTAGCAATTCCTAATTCCTTTAATTTAGCCAAACAAATTTCTTCATACGTTCTCATCACTTTTTGGATAAATTATCACCTAAATTCTATTGATGTTAATTTTATACTAAACATAGTAAAATTGAAGTTTTATAAAAAGGGTCATGTCCGTTGATAGGATTTGAATACAGCTATTTAAATTTTTAATACATATTTTATGTATTCGATGGTGGGAAGATAATGGGATTTCTGGTCCTTCTTAATACGAAATTACTGTAATCCATCCATTATATTATGTAAAAAATTATTTTAATTTATTCTTGCTCATTATAATCGTGGAATTTTTTTATAAATACTCACGCATTGTAAATCACTATGAGTATTTCAATTGAAGAATTTCTAGAAAAATATTATATTGATGATTTTACGAAATCATTAGAATTAAAGGGACAAAATAAGGTTACCTTCTATAACGATTTGAATGAAATCATAAAAAGTATTGCGAGGATCTTTGATAAGCTCACGAATATTGCTTCACTCAGAGGTGGTCAAGTGTTGATGAGTTTGGCAAAACTAGAAAAATCGGAATCAATAATTAATAAGACCGATATAAAGAGAAATCTAAATATTGATAGACTCGAAAAATTATTTCACGCGTTTGATTATTTAGAAGAAAACAATTATATCAATATCGAGAAAAAGACATCAAAATTTCACGTAATTAAGCTTAACGAAAAAGATAATCCCGATTTTAGATTATTTCGAGAGATCGTGCAGAAATTTTGGATAAGTCCAGAGGAAGAGGAAGAAAGAATAAAAAAATGGAGGGGCATTTAATGAAGCGACAAAAAGAAATTTACCCAGATTTAGATTTCGAAACTGAAGAAAGTACAATCAAATCGTTTGAGGTCATCCAAAAAGAATTCTTCAAGAAAACAATAAAGACATTTTTGTATATACTCATAGTATTAGTCGTTTTCATCGTATACTTCATAATTAGAATTAATCCTGAATTAGTGGAAAATACTTTTTTAGGTTCAATAAATCCAACGTATTACTCTAAATTAACGATTGCTTGGAGCATTTTTAGTACGACCACTTTCTTATTTATATATCTCTTGAAAATAATTTATCTGAAATACACACCCTCATTAATAAGGTTTATTCGAAATGAATCTAAAAACTTGGGATTTAGCTTTAATAAAAAATTCGATAGCGGACTCATCTTCTTATTATTAAATAGCGTTTCCGTGTGCATACTAATATACATTGATTTGGGAATGATTAAATTCGGTGATGGTTCGGTAGGGCGTTTCTATACGTTTATTATTGGTTTATATCTATTTGCCAGCTTAATTGTTCCCATATCTTGGATCTTTTTTGATGATAGGTTTATAATACAATTAAAAGATGATTACTATATTCTATTTGATTTTCATTTCAAAATTGGTAAGCCTAAGGAAGATGAATCCAATTTAGTGGGTATCCATCTAACATCTAACAGGTTAAGTCCAAAAAATGATAGATGTGGTAGGATAGTTTATTCCAAAATAGCAAAGCGAAGATGGTTATCGAAAAAAAAAATATCGAAACTTAATCCATATCTGCATTTTTATGAATTTTCGACACCTCTAAATTTCCAAAAACAATTCCTAAATATCGCTCTTGCTTTGACCGAGTGGCAGATTTATTATGGAAGTAGGATATTTTGTTTTGATCCGAGAATTCCTTTAAATAAAATTGATTTTAAAGAGCGATTTTTGGATTATAATAAATTCTTTGCAAATTATAAATAACGATTCGTAATAGAAAAAAGGACGATATGACTATTTAGATAAAGTATTTCTGCTGTAATTTTGCATATTCCGTATAATCTTGCATGTGAATCTCAACTTGTTCAAAAACGATATCATATAGTTGCCTGAGTAATTCTTCTGGGAAAGCTTTGTGTTCAAATATAATATCGCATACTAATTCTTCTGTAAGAAGTTGAGAGTTGATCGATTGATTATTTAGGAGGAAGTTTATCATTGCAGAATCTACTTTATTTTTAATGATTGTTTTAATTACTTTAAGACTCAGATCTGATTTTGGATCGATAAAATAAGGAAAGTTCATATCATCTAATATTTTAATATAATTGAGTGCGTTAGTAAGTAAATCGATACAATATTCTAAGGAGCTGACTTTCAAGTTAAATTGTTTACAAAATTCTTCTTTTGATTGATGAGCTGGAAAGGCAAAAGGATGCCTTGAAATGACATAATATGCTGCAATATAAAATTTATATAAATTATGGGGGATCTTATTTTGAACTTTTAAGAAACGATATATCAAGTTTACCGTGTCTATTAACAAATCAGGGTTTATGTCATAATTTTCCAAAAAATCCTTTCCATCTTTTATTAAATCTATGGTAATTCGGGTTTTAGTGTTGATTTCTTCATAATTTGGGGTATATAATTCCAACATTTAACACGCACGACCTCAAGTTCGAAAATTTTAATGAAAATATCTATATGATATTTTGATAATATACAAATAACATTAATCTTATTTAAAGGTGATGCAGAAGTGATGCAAAATTTGATCTAAAAAAATGCAAAAACACAACTTTTAATATGCACATAATATGCAAAAATGCAACATTTAAATAGGTAATCTTATTCTATTTTAATTAATGGCATCAGACGCTGATCATCAAGAATTTGACCTGGAATCGAAAAGGATTACGGTAAATGTTGATGAAGTTACTGATAAAATCATTGAAAATCTAATTGGAGTTAAAGGAAAATCAAAATCTTCAGTTATTTATCAGATCGTGAAAGATTGGATTGATCAAAATTCTGAAAACATGTTAAATAACTGGGGCGTGAATTTTTCAATCTTAAGACAACAAATCCTAAGCAAATATAAAATAGTACCAGATGAAGAAATAGTCATTGATCAATTAGTAAAATATTTTGAAACTATCAAGAGTATTTCTGCTGATGAATTAGCTGCTGAATTAAACCTTGAAGTTAAACAATTAAGAAATTTTATATTTTCCAATAATGAAAAGCTTAAAGATGCAGGGCTTAAGCTTATTTACGAAAATGGAAATTTTTTCCCTGAATAAATAAAATAAAAATTGATATTATGAGCTCAGGAAATAGTGTATTTAAGTATGAAAAACTCATTGAGCGAACTCAAGAAATGATTTCAGATTTAGAATTCGATGTGTCGAGTGTGGTTATCCCATATTCCAAATTTATCAGACCTGTAAAAAAGAGTTCTAAGAATCGTAGTATTGCAACAGATTCTTATATTAAAAATATTTTAAGACAAGAATTACTTTAATTTTTTAACGAACTAAATGTTTAAATTAATCAGTCTATTTTTAAAAATTGTATAAACTACTAATATAAACTATTAATCCAAATATCTTTACTTATATCTTTTAACAAATTATATTATCATTATATTTTCAACATATTTTTCTCATTTTTGAGTAGACTCCATTAAAGCTTGAATTCTTTTCAAATTTTTATCCTTGCCAATATAGGCTGAAACAAACTGACTCTTTGGATTTTTAATTAATTCTTCGGGTATGGAACATTGTTCGATTATCCCAGGACTCATCACGGTTATTTTATCGCCGATCTCAAAAGCTTCATCAATATCATGCGTAACATAGATTGTTGTAATCTTGAGACTTTTCTGCATCCTATAAATCTCTTCAGTAATACCCCTTCGAGCAACCCAATCAACAGAACTCAATGGTTCATCTAAAAGTAAGAGATTAGGTTCAATCGCTAAAGCTCTTGCTAAAGCTACCTTTTGTTGTTGTCCCAAACTAAGTTGATTGGGTCTCCTTAATTCTAACCCATTGAGACGTAGCATTTCCATATACTTGGATTCTTGAAATTTTGTTTTGTCCTCTGTAACATTATGCATTCTTAGACCATATCTTATATTTTCAAGTACATTTAAATGAGGAAAAAGACCAAAATTTTGAGAGACATAACCTATATTTCTTTTTGAGATTGCAATATCATTCATTAGTCGGTTATCAAAACATATCTTACCAGTAAGAGGAGTTAATGACCCAAGAATAATTTTTAAAAGTGTCGTTTTTCCACATCCACTTGGACCAACTAGAACCATTAGTTCTCCTTCTTCTATATTCCAATATAGTTGTTCAAATATTTGATTTTCATCTAATTTTACACTAATATCTATTAATCTTATACCAACCATGGCTTATCGTTTTCTCTCTAAAAGTAATTTAAATAGAATCAAGATACTAATTGAAATAGTCGCAAGAATTAGAGCAAGGGTTAAAGCAGCTGGAAGTGAGGTTTGTGCCTCAAAAACGATTATTGCTGGCATGGTTTGTGTTAGCCCGGGAATTAATGCTCCAGCAAACACGATTGTGCCGGCAATTTCTCCCAAAGCCCTAGCCCAACACCTAGCGCTCCCTGCTACCATTGCATTCTTAGAGAGAGGTAGAATTATTGTATAAAATGATTTGAAATGTGTAGCTCCAAGGGATTGAGCAATCACTTCATAATCCGATTCTCTGAGCTCTCGAAATTTCAAAGCTAACATGCCAACTAAAAACGGTGCGGAGATAAATGTTTTTACTAATACCATTGCCCAAAACGTATTTATTACGTTAATTCCAAGACTGTTGAATAAAGCACCAATTGGACTTGTTGGTTGAAATATTAAAAGATATGTTGTTCCAACCACCCCTGGTGGAAAAGAAAGGGGAACATCCACAAGTAAAGTTTCTAACACTGTTTTATATTTAAAATCTCTATTTGCTAGCATCCAAGCAGTGGGAATCCCAAAAATTATCGATATAATCATTACAACTGTTGAAGAAATAATACTAACCCATAAAGCAAGAATAACTTGCTCGCTAAATAAATATTGTATTATTAATGGTCCGTAACTAAACGCTGTAAAAAGATAAAACATGGATACTAATACAAATATACTAAAAGAAGATGCTAAAAACAACATAAATCCATTAAATTTCTCCATAAGACAATCTCTCCCGCATTTATTTAACCTACAATTTTTTTTTATTTTGTTTTTTATAGTGTCAATCTTAAATGTTATAATCCGATTTTTAATAAAATTTATTATATAGAATCGGTTAAATCTATATTAAATTTGTATATGTAATTTATAACTATAATAAAAATTATAGGTAAATGCTCCATGAAAGAAATCCAAGCCGACTATATTCCATATTACATTGTAGACGTATTCGCCGAACATAAATATGAAGGAAATCAACTTGCCGTGGTAATATGTAATAAAAATTTTCCTGAATCTTTAATGCAAATAATTGCTAATGAAATGAATTATTCTGAAACCATTTTTATAACATCCATAGAAAATTATGAAGTAAGAATATTTACTCCTAAAAATGAATTACCATTCGCAGGTCATCCTACTTTAGGAGGAGCATATATCCTTGCAAAAGAATTCATTAGAGAAAAGATAAAAACAATTTCACTAAAGATGAAAATTGGAGAAATCGCTGTTTTATTTAAATATAAAGGTGAAGAAATTAGTGAAGTTTGGATGGATCAAAAGCAACCTGTATTTGCAAATTATTTCTCAACAGAATTATTAGCCAACATTCTTAGATTGAAAGACGAAGATTTTGATGGACGATTCCAGATACAAGAAGTTTCGACTGGACTTCCTACAATTATAGTTCCTCTAAAAACTCTGGATGCCGTTAAAAGAGCAAGGGTGGATGAAGACAAATATTATGAATTAGTTAATAAAATCCAAGCTAAATCGATTCTAATCTTTTGTCCAGAACCGATTGATAAGAAAAACGATTTACACGTCCGATTTTTTGCTAATTATTATGGAGTTCTTGAAGATCCTGCTACTGGTTCTGGGAATGGGTCTTTAGCTGCTTATTTAGTTAAACATGAATACTTCGGTAAAAAAATAGTAGATATTAGAGTAGAGCAAGGATATGAAATAGGAAGACCCTCGCTTCTCTTATTAAGATCCGAAGAGAAAGGGGGAAAATTTTTCATTTCAGTCGGAGGAAAGGTAATACTCGTGGCAAAAGGAGAATTATTATAGACTAAACTATAAGGAAGTATTAAATGTTATTTATTATTGTTTACAAACGCTTCTAATGCAGAAAAATACTGTGTTTTATAATTCATTATATCATTATGACCAGCGCCCTCTATAGTAATCAGTTTTTTCTTAACATTATCTGGAATGCTCTTATATAATAAGATTGCTTCAGAATAAGGAATAATCATGTCAGAAGTACCATGGATTATTAAGACCGGTTTAATAAATTTCTTTGCACGAAAATCATTTGAGAATGGCTCAAGAGATGATGGCGTCATTCGGGGGCTCTCAACACGGAATAATTGTGTCATCATATTATAAATACTGGCAAATCCACTTGAAAAAATTATACCTTTAAGTTCTTTTGGGTTATTAGCGCCTATTTCACTAGCGCAAATACTTCCTAAAGAACGTCCCAGCACGAAAATACTTTCTATAAATCCTCTTGAATTCATCCAATCCTTCAATTTCAAATAAATTGGCATTGCATCGGTAATTAGACTCGTATAATATGGCTCTCCAGTACTAGAACCATACCCTCTATAATCCATGACTACTAAGTTAAGGCCACAGTTAAAGAACATTCTTGCCGAAATTAAATACTCAAAAGCCAATTCTCCATTTCCATGAAATAAGAGAATAGTGGGCAAATTCTCGTCATTTTGAAAAAAAAACCCACCAATTTTAATTTTATTGGTGATTTTAAATTGAAGAGAATGAATATTTGGTGCCAAATTATCAGGAATTAGAGGCTTCTGCGGAAAAAATATGGTTCTTGAAACAGCGGGGTTATCAATTATTGAGTTTTTTCCCATGTGCATTGAACTCATAATGTCTTAAAAATAAATTATTAATACAAATTCATAAAAAACGTTTAGAGTGCTTTACCTTGATCTGCAACAATATTAATGGCTTTTTCTAATTCTTCAGGATCACCTAAATAGTAATGACGGATTGGTTTGAGATCATCATCCAATTCATAAATTAATGGTATCCCTGTGGGTATATTTAGATTTATAATCTCTTTTTCTGGTACATCATCTAATATTTTTACTAAAGCTCTCAAGCTATTTCCATGGGCTGAAATTAAAACTTTTTTTCCTTTTTTCACTTCTGGGATAATTACATCAGACCAATAAGGCATAAATCTGTTTACTGTATCTTTTAAGCATTCTGTTAAAGGTATGTCGTTCATATTTAAATTAGCGTATTGCGGTTCATTACCGGGATATCTCGGATCAGTCGTTTTAAGTGGAGGGGGTCTTATATCATAGCTTCTCCGCCATAAGAGAACTTGTTCTTCTCCATATTCTTGAGCTATTTTTGTTTTATATAATCCCTGTAATGCTCCATAGTGCTTTTCATTTAAACGCCAGGATTTATAAACAGGAATCCACATTAAATTCATTTCTTCCAATACAATCCATAACGTGTGAATCCCTCTCTTGAGTACTGATGTATACGCGATATCAAATGTAAAACCTTCTTTTTTGAGCTCTTGTGCTGCTTTTTTTGCCTCATCAATTCCTTTAGGAGTTAGTCCAACATCAGTCCAACCAGTAAATCTATTTTCTTTATTCCATGTGCTCTCTCCATGTCTTAAAAGAACTAGTTTGTGCATATTAATTTTATCTCTTATATTTTAGTAATTAAAAAAAATAAGTAAAGAAAAATTATATAATTTTGCCCTTTATTCTCAATTTAAATTTTAAATTAAAAAAAAATTATAAAAAAAAAAAGGGTTAAATCTTTATTCTCGTGTCATTTCTTGGAGTTTTTTATGCTTTTGGTCATGTAAGATCAGTATTTCTTGCTGCATTGTTGCCCAATGTTCGCCTTTTAATGGATAGAATTGAAGTATGAGTGATGCAAGTAATAAGGCAATGCCCGGTATGAGACCAATAAAAAGTCTAATAGCCATAATTGCCGCAACAGGTTGGGGTAATACAGGATGACCAAATGTATCACGAGGAATGAAGCCAGAGATCGATAGTAACGCAGTTGGAATCACAATTGCTAGACTTTGGGCTGGTTTCGTTATCAATGCATTTATTCCGAAAAAAGCAGCCTCACGTCTAACTCCTGATTTCAACTCGTCTTCGTCTGTCACTTGAAAAAACATGATATCAATAAGTATCAATGGTCCAACAAATCCAAAGCCGGCGATCACTAAGGGTATATAAATTAACTCCGTAGGGAAGATAGGGTCCGTGAAAAAGAATAGCATTATCAGTCCAATTCCCCCTATTAGGAGTAGATACTGATTTGCACGAGCTACACCCCATTTCTTGGTAAATTTGGGAACGATCCATATTCCAATTAATAATGGTAAGAAAATGGCTATGAGGAGATATATTGTGGATGTTTGAGTAATATAATCAGCAATATAGTAAAGCGAGCCAATAATTAATGATTGAATCAAGATAGCCATGAAATTTGCGCTTACTAAAACCAAGAATGATTTTCGTGCAAATGTAGCTTTAATAGCTTTTAGTAAGCTTAAAGGCTCATCTACTTTTGTAAACTCCGGTCTTTCTTTGAACTTATATGACGTATACATTATAAGAGCTCCTCCAATAATGCCAACTCCAATCATGCTCATCTGCAATAAGAAGCCTGAGGAATTTCTAAAGATATCTGGAATTATAAATCCAAGTATCATTCCAATTAAGTTAAAGAATGATGCCATTATCTTCATTCCTTGCCTTTCTTCTTCACTTTCCGTAATTTCCGGTAATAAAGCAGAATATACTAAAAATATTATTGTATATGCTGTATCATAAAGACACGTCATTATTACCATCCACCAAAATATAGCCCAATCACCGCTCGCTGAACCGGGAGAAAACCATATTAAGATAAATGTCAATGCTAAAAAAGGTGCAGTATAACGCATGTATGGAATTCTTCTTCCCTTCTTGGCACGAGTTTTGTCTGAAATAAAACCGAAAATGGGATCATTTAAAGCGTTAACAAAGACATAAACGATTTGAATCATATAGATTACGCCTGCATTTTCTACCAGTCCAAGATAATCAATGTAGAATATTGGGAGAAGTGCGCCATATATTCCACTAATTAGCGATCCCCCAAAAGAGGCCATTGCCCAATCTATGCGTTGTTTTGTTGAAAACTTTGCTGGTTGTTTCAGATTTTCCATGATATTTACTTTTTTTATGATAAAATTTTAATTAAAATAGATTTATATCTTGAACATTTTAAATCTATTCCTTTTTTTTGACAAAAGAATTCACCATCATTTAAACTTATATTGAAGAAAATCATATTATTTATAGATTGATTATTATTACCTTCTTGAATAAAAAAAATAACTGATAATGATGAAAAATCAACATAAAGCGTTAATACTCACAATGAATATATTATTGCTTTTTACACTGGTTTCTCCGATTGTTAACGGAAGTACCACTCTTGGAGATTCAACTTTTCCATCTGAAAATGGAGATTATTACGTCTGGGAATGTGTAAATTCAACTGGAGATAATCATCATATTGGAGATCTAATTAGATTTACTGTTGAATTTGTTTATAATGACACTTTTGAAGGAACTCCGTCCTTAATTGTAAATTATTCCATCGAAGAATTGTATATTTTTGGAGGTACTTGGATTAAAGATCAAGACAATCTATTCTACATGGCATATAACAGTACTTTAAATTTTCTAAATTGGTCGATATTAACTTATAAAGAAGCTAATATATATTTAATCCCAATTCCAACAAATTTGACTATGGTTGGGAATGCTATTGAATCTGCTGGATATTTAAATTATTCTATCGACAATAGCAAACTCATTTTAGATTATAGAAATTCAACTACTGTTGAGATAACGATGAATTCTTTAGGAATCTCGACAACAATAGAATCAATTACTAACGGATCTACGGTCTATAAATGGGAATTAGATGAAGATAAAGTAATTATAATTATCCCAATGGGCAATTATTTCCTACTTTTTGGAGCGTTGACTAGTTTTATCTGTTTAATAAGAGTTAAACGAAAAATAGATACAAATTAAGTATCTCATTATTCATCAAAATTGTTGATTTTTATATCGTATGGTATTTTTTCTTCGGTATCAACCAACCGTCGTTCTCTCAACTTACGACCATATTCAATAAATTTGGTTGTTGGCTGATATTTTCTTGCAGGCTGACCAATGTATATGAAATCTGGTTCTAAAACTTGCCCAATATGGGTTATACTCCATATTCCAAGAGTTGTGCCTTTTCCAATAGTTGTTCCCGGAGCCACAATAGCATGACCACCAAGAACGACATGATCACCGATTATGACTTTTTTTATCAAGAAATAATCTTCATTATCAATTCTTATGATGATACTTGATAAGATTACGGCTCCTTGACCAATCATCATGTTATTACCAAAATCAATGAATTCAACGTCAGACCAACCATCGAACATGGTGCTTTTAAAATCAGCTCTCATATCACACCATTTAAACGCAGCATTTGTTGCCCAGGGGAAGCAGAAGTTATTCCATGTCCAAAATATAAATTTCTTAACAACAACTCTTAAACAATAAAAATAATAATCCTTGTCAGATTTTTCCATCTTGAATAATCCTTCTTTTGGCACATGAATTAATTTCAGAATTATCAGGAAGAGTTTACTTAAAAATAAAGTGCATAATATATAACTCCCCCACCATAGGAATATATCAACAAAAATGGTATAAACTCTCCAATGAAAGAAAGATGAATCCATTGCAATTTTAAAGAAGGTAAGAATCATTACTGAAGGCATCATTAATGAAAGAATGTTTAAGATAATGTAAATTAAAGATCCCATGGGAAACCAAGTGAATGCACTTGTTGTTATAGGGATTTGAGTAATATCCATTGATTCGAGCTTATTCTGCAATGCATCATCATTCTCCATCATATTCACCTCCTAATAAATACAAAATTTCTTGTTTATTGAGTTTTTTTGCTGGAAAACCACCATATACACCATTATCTCCAACTTTATCATACTTAATGGTTGTTGCGCCAGGTAAAAAAGTTGCATTTTTTCCCATTTCAGTTCCTGGTAATCCTCCTGTTACCACATTCAAAATACTGTGATCATCTATTTTTATACCAACAAACGTTAAATTTTCCTCTCCGTATACACCATCCACTAAGTGATTTGTCATGTGAGACGAGGTTCCTAAATAACAAAACTTCCCAAAGTTCACATGACTATGAATAAAAGTCTCTTCCAAAACAGTGCCCTTACCAATCTTATTTGATCCAATAAAGTTTAGTTCCCAATTTAGTATCCAAGGAAAAGGCGAGCGAGAAACTGCAAATATAGGATACTTCATGAGAAACGACCCAAAATGATAATAATCTAATTTTGTGGAAGACATTTCCATATCCCTATCAAAAATTCCTTGAGAAGGGCCCCTTGAATCAGCAAGTCGATACCACCACCGAGTAAATAAAATTATACAAAATAGATGGAAAAGATAGATTCCGATTAAGATGAGGGGAATTAATAACAATACCATGTAAAAATTCCATTCAGTAAAGAGAGATAATGTAAATGGGTTATCGAATATGGTTGGAACAAAAAATCCATAAAAAGAGAGAAAAAATAATACTCCAGGTAAGACAAATGAACATCCAACGATGGTAAATCCACTTACAATGTAAAAAAAGTAAGGGACTGAAAGCTCTTTTTCTCGAGTTCGTAATTTTTTTGCTGAATCTTTTTTATCGATTTTAAAGATATATTTTTCAATTTGGTTTTTATCATGTATCAAGTTGTTATTACCAAAGAGTTCCGCTGGAGCTCCTTGATATATTGTATTAGGTTTAAGTTGCTGATTGATTGTTGTCATTGTATTTGAATGTAATACAGCATTAGAAGCAATATTAGTCCCAGCATTTATAACGCAATGAGCACCAACGATTACATTATCACCAATTACTACTTTTTTAATTATAAGCTTGTTTTTTACCAATAAATTAGAGGCTATGATACAGCCTTGTCCGAGTTTGACATTTTTACCTATTTGAATGAATTCACTATCAATCCATGCTTCATGAATTGAACTTGAAAATGATAGATTTACACCCAAAAATTTTGTAACAAGTTTTTCAAGGCTTGGTAATGAT
Source organism: uncultured archaeon (assembly GCA_964583985.1). Classification (GTDB taxonomy): domain Archaea; phylum Asgardarchaeota; class Lokiarchaeia; order Sigyniarchaeales; family SOKP01; genus SOKP01. The sequence continues at coordinate 16,317 of CAZOYD010000018.1, read as the reverse complement.
AATTGCCTTGCTAACCATAAAGGCCATTTTCTTATAACTGCTCTCAAACTCCACGAGGCATAATCCTTATCTTTTTTAGAGATCTCAAAAACACCTTCTACTGGTTTGTGAAACAGTTTTGCAAAAATTAAGAATATTTTTGCAGCGATCATGGAACCTAGTATCAGGATTATAATATCAATGAATAAAAATAAGGGAAACAAGGAATAGAACGATAAATCTTTTATAGGAAATAATTGCCAACAAAACCAAAGCCAAAATAAAGCAGGCTGAGCTCCAATCACCATTATAATAACATAATATATAAAATATCTCTTTTTTGCTAACGTGTTGGTAGTTCGAGGGCCTTCTCTGATAGATGCAGGAATTGATATTAGAGATCACTTTTTCATTAATTAAAAATCCTATTTATTATGCGTTTTTTAAAAATAATGAGAGCTAAGTAATTTAATTTTATCCTCTCGAAAAAATAATAGATCAAATTTTTATAATCAATATTAAAACAGCAAAAAATCATTTGAATTCTAATTTAAAAAGTATATGATCTGTATAAAATCCCCAAACTTTTAGATATGCAATGAATTTTATCATGCATAAATATAACTCTTGAAGGTATAGATTATAATGAGTGAAAATTATTTTTGGTTTACAGAGGAACAAATAGAGATTTCCAAAAAAGTCAGACAATTTGTACATGATAATTTTGAAGAAGCGGAAACTTATTTTTGGAAAACTGAATTTCCTTGGCCTTTAGTAAAAAAAGTTGCAAAAGAAGGATATTTTGGGGTAGGTGTGCCTAAAGAATATGGTGGGTTGGAATTAGGTGCAACAGGTAGTTGTATTGTAGCTGAGCAATTAGGAAGATTATATGCAGTAGGACACGTGTTCACGGTAAGCATGTTAGCGGGCTTAGAACAAGTTTTAAGATTTGGAACTGATGCCCAAAAGCAAGATTGGCTTCCTAAAATTGCAAAAGGAGATGAATTAGGGGCACTGTGTATAACTGAACCTTTTGCAGGGAGTGATGCTGCAAACGTTTATACAACAGCTAAAAAGGAAGGAGACGAATGGATAATAAATGGTAAAAAACGATTCATAACAGGAGCAGGTGTATCAGATCGTTATTTTATATATGCAAAAACTAGTGAGGAGCCTTCGGATCGTAAACAATATGCTCATATAACATCCTTTATGATTGAGAAGGGACGTAAAGGATTTTCATTAGAAAAAATAAATCCATTAATTGGATTTGATAATGTTCCTAATGGTGTATTGGATTTTGAGAATGTTAGAATTCCAGATTACAATCGCGTGGGAGAAATTGGAAAGGGATGGAATGTTATGATGGCGGGTCTCAATTTCGAACGCTTGATTGGTGCTGCTGTTTTTGGAGGATTGTATGAGGATGTTGTAAAAATACTATTTAATTATACTAAAAGGAGAGTTCAATTCAATCGCGCTACAATTTCATTCCCAGGCGTTCAAAAAGAAATTGCTGAAATACTCACAAAGGCTCAATCCGCACGATTATATGCATATTACTGCGCAAAACTTTTAGATGAAGGAAAAGAACCCATGGTTGAAGCTTCAATTTCAAAGTTAATTAATACAGAAGCCGTTCGAGATATTGGACTTAAAGCAATCCAAATTTTAGGTGGTGATGGTCTCACTAAATTCTTGCCTGTTGAAAGAATCCTGCGCGAAGCGAAGATCGGTGAAATTGTTGCTGGTACTAATGAGATCCAAAAGATGATAATTTACCGTTTCTCTTCAATGCTTCCAAAATATAATGAAGATATCCGAATGAGATGGAATGATGAAATTAACGCGCCTGTTGTCTCTTATCAGCCATCAAAATTCAAGGGAATGGAAGTAACAGAAGAAAATGTTCTCAAAGTTATAGCTCATGATTATAAAGTTAATCCAGGATTATACATGACGCCTGATGACGTAAGAGAAGATATAGGAGGAAGTAGGTCAGATATACGCAAAATATTAGAATCTTTAGAACAACAAGGAATGATTGTATCTAGTAGAGACAGAAATGGAAAATTAATTTTAATAAAAGCTACATATAAGGGATTGCAGAAATCATTTCCAAAGGAATATTATCAATGGTTTCCTTCATGGTATAAAGACTCCGACAAATTTTAACGCTTTAAACCTATTAAAATTCTCTAATTATTTCATATTACTTATTTTTTCTAACTTAATTAATAGAGATTATTATTAAAAGAAATCTTCGATTGAAATGGTAAAAATTATGAATACACTAATTTTCTTCATCAATTTTAAAATTATTTTTTAACTCTATTTTTTTATTTTCATCAAAAGTAATTGCTATTAATCTTATTTCATCATCCTCTTCTAATGATGGATCGATCATCACAAAATAAAAAATACTTCCATTTACCTCATATCCAACCTCTAATTCTCCAACATCATCAGGAAGTATTTTTTTTATTTGTTCGGGAGCACTCTTTTTAACTTCACAATATATTGTATCTTCAAGTTCTTTTTGCTCCTTACGAATCTCTTTTATTTTCGAGAAATTAAATTCACCAAAATATCCTTCAGCTTTCTTATTCAGTTCATTCCATTCAAGAAATAATTTATGCAAATCAATTTCTACCATAAAAGTTAATTGATTCAAATTCAATTAAAAATACTTATTATTGTCTCAATAATTCAAAAAAAAATACCTAAATTTTTAATATTGGATATTTTTTCTTATTTATTCACTAACAAAGTCGGGTAAAGAAGAATGGAAGAAGAAATTGATGGAGATGAAGAGGATGAATTTAAATTAAATTCTAAAGAGCTTGAAGTTTTTTATGAAGTGTTATTTAAAAGAATCATGGATATTATTAAAAAACCTGAAGTAAACATTGATCCTTTTGGTCGAATGATTACAATATTAAGTCAATTAAGTGGAATATTTAGTTTTAAGAGCATGATTTCCTTGATACCAGAATTAGTTGCAAATGCAATGAAATATGGAATGATGGTTGAAAAAGCATATGAAGCTGATGAGGAAGAAATTTTAGATGATGACGCTCAGGGTATGGGAACTGTAGAGATAGATCAACAAAAACGGCAAGCAATAATGCAAAAAGACTTAGATAAACTTAACATATATTTATAGCGATTTTTATCAGAATTGTTCAAAGGTTTTTTTTTCCAATAAAGCAGTTAATTCAGAGATTAACCAGCATAGTTCTTCATAGGTTGATGACGATTTGAATATTTCAGTGGATTTTTGATTTAATTCTTTGGTCGATATCTTTCCTTTTCCTTTTATCATCTCTAATTGGAGTTTGGCAAGTCTTTCACATAAATTTTCATAAGATTGCCCTTCTTCAATTAAATTCTGAGATGCTAAAGTAACTTTTCCTTCGAAATCGGGTTCTATTCCTGCTTCAAGTAATTCTAAAGTATCTTTATAGTTTATTTTGAGCTCTGGACGCCTTTCTACTCGCATATCATTGAATTCTCCTTTTTTAAGTAATTCCATGATGGCTAAAAATGATCCAAATTCCTTTCCTTGATATTCAATAACAATATTTGAATTCTTTTCCCTTTTTTTACTTAAATCATTAGCCCGTTTATTACTATATTCCACCTTTTTATTTGATGATTTGTTTCCAATCCAAATATAAAGAGTTTTTATATCATCAATAAGGTAAACTTTAGTTTCATTAAAATCGATTTTTTTAATCTTTCTTAAAGCACCATTTTCAGCTACATTGTAAAACTGCATAATATTCTCCTATTATTTAATCTAATTAAAATAAAAATTTAAATTAAAGAGTAATAATTTGAAACGTAACACTTGATCAATTTTATCTAAATCGATTATTTTCTCTTGAATCCTAAAATTAGAATCAATTTCTAAGTTATAATAAATGTATTTATATACAAATTTATCTAAATTTTCTAATGTAAAAATCAGAATAATGAAAAATATAGCCTAATTGATTTAAACAAATGTTCTTATCAAAGCTTACCTTAAAAATGAAATAAAGAACCAAATATTCTTCATTAAATATCAATTCATTACTTCTGGTTTTTATTTTTTTTCTTTCATTAAGGAATTTACCGAGTTGTCATAAATTAATATTGAGTATTATTTATTCTTCCTCAATTTCAATACAAACATATATAAATTGACTCATCTCTTTTTCGAATAATGAAGCAAAAAGTATCAAATAATAGGAAAAATAGTTTTGCAGTAGGCAATCACGAAGCGATTGAAATATTACCAGTTTTAGGATGCATCTGCTGTGGATCAGATCATAATTTAATTCCTTATAATGTTGATAACTTTTATAGCTCTCTAACCCGATTAAATGTTTATCATCCCTTACAAAGGCTTCAGATCAATTCCGATTTCGTCCCTGTGTGTCTAAGATGTAGTATCGAGTTTCAACGATGGATCTTTTTCTATTCTTATTTTTTTAAAGTAAAATTATATAACGTATTTATATATTTATCATCAATAATTGTCATTTTCACATTAATCTCTTCCCATTTCTGGCAATTCACTTGTATTGCGTTAACAACCACATGCTTTTTTAAGGTTAACTTTCACCTATTTAAAAGAATTAAAAATCTGAATTATAATCCTCATTATTTCATATACATTCACAAAAATGAAGTTCGTTTAAAGCATAGGTGGACTCAAAGATGGCTTAAATATGATGAGTGGGTTAAGGAAACAATTTATTACAGGTTATACATTGAAGAAGGAAATAAAATCCCCACTATTAATTATCAAAATTCTGATTTTACCGAATGTTACTATTGCGGAGCAAAAGTGCTTAAAAAAGATATTAAATGTGTTAAATGTGAACAATTTCTTCCTTTAATGGATTAAGTACATTTAACTTTAAGCGTAATATAAATTTAACGTTAATGAAAAAACGCTAATTGCTATAGCTATAACACTTAATAATGAAGATATAAAAACAGAAAGAGAATTATATCTTCTTTCGATTTTGGAGTTATGGTATTCTAAACGTTCTCCCATATTCACATCCAATACTTTAAGTTCATAATGAACGCATGGTTTTGTGTTAATTTCATTCTTATAGATGCATAAAGATGGTAACTGTTGCTTGAGTTTTTGCATATAGTTAAGCAGGATCGATTTAATTAATGAATCTTTATCTTCTGAAATTTTTTTATAATCGTTGAAATAATCAAGATCTTCTATTTTATAACCTGAAAAATCGATATTAGTTAATTTATAGAGCTTTTTGATGAGTTGCTTGTAAATTAATTCCTCAAGCTGTTCATCAGGTAGATCTATTTGATGATAAAAAGCACAGAATTTGCATCCATATTTCTCTTTCATATATTTTTTATTTTTTGATTTTTGAATAATACTTTCAAGAGTTAACTGTTGGAGTTTCTCGCCGAATTCAGAATTTTCCTTCTTACTATCCTTTAATAATAGTTGCACTTTTTCGATTTCTTTTTTCATTTTTATCTTTTGATATATATCTTATTGAAATTAAATTCAGTTGAAAATCAATCTAAAAATCATTGAGAGCATAAAGATTCAAAAATATCAGATAGAATGAGATATATAAATCTATTGTTTTTTATATATTTTTATATATAATTATTAATGAACATTTTAATCTTAAAAGAAATAACTCAACAAGACCCTAAATATCCTCTAAATGAATAATTTTAATAAATTTCGTGAAACGTTCATTTCACGTAGATATCTATAACTTCATATTTCGATTTAAAAATCTATTTGAACATTCTTTAACTAATATTATCATAGTCAAGTTTATAATGAGGTTTCTATAAATTGACGCGAAAATTTTATCCCCACTCAATTTACAATTTTTTAAGATTAGCTGATTTAAATTCTTCGAAAAAACGAGTATTAGATTGCGGAGCAGGAGGATCTGATCCAAAATTAGCTATTTTTAATGAATACGGTTATGAAGTGCACGGTATTGATATTGATGATGATCAGATTAAAGATGCCCAAGAGTTTGCTGATAAACAAGGAATTAAACTGAATATTATAAAAGGAGATATGTGTGAAATTCCTTTTGAGAATGAATATTTTGGATTTGTGTTTTCTTATCTATCAATGGTTCATTTAACAAAAAAGGATATTGGTATCGCGATTGATGAGATCTACCGTGTTTTACAAAAAGGTGGACTTTGTTATATTAATTTCCTTTCTAAAGAGGATGAAAAGTATCTAAAGAATGAAGGAAGCTCTTCCGGAGAAATTCATACGGGACATGGTGATCGTGAGGAACTTCATAGCTATTTCGACGATCATGAACCAGATAAGTATTTTGATCATTTTGACATCATTTATAAGGCAAAAATTCAGCATTTTAGAGGAAAGTATCATAACACAGGGAGAACTTGCATATTAGATTATATTAGTAGAAAAAAATAGAAATATTTAGCTTGAATTTGAAGATTAGCATTTAAAAAATGAATTAAGTTGCACCTCTAAGCATTTAATTTTTGAAGTAAGAAAGCAAAATTTTGACCTAAATCTTTAAACGTGGTAATTCCTTCTTTATCATTCATAATATCTCCAGGATTCAAACCGATACCTAAATTCCAATAGCTTGATCCAACAACAAACATCTGGCTTATCAAGAAGAAATAATTTATGCTTGAAAACACGTGAGTTGCTCCTGCTCGTCTTACAGCCACAACTGCAGCCCCTATCTTGTGTTTTAGGAGCCCTCCATTAATCTTGCTCACTAATCCCGCTCTTTCTATCAATGCTTTCATTCTAGTGGACACATCCGCAAAATAGGTTGGCGAACCTAAAATTATACCGTCTGCTTCAATCATTTTTTCAAGATATTCATTAAGTTTATCAGTATTTACTCCACATCTTTTATCTCGATTCTTCGCACATTGATAACAAGAAATGCATCCTTGGATTTTATCCATTCCGATCCAAATATATTCGCATTCAATTCCAAAATTTTCCAATTCTTTTATTACGATCTGGAGACATTGATGCGTGTTTCCTTCTTTTCTAGGACTTCCATTAAAAATTACAACTTTCATATGACTTTTAAATCTGGATAAAAATTAAATTTTTCAATCCTGTATATTGAAAATTAAGAAGAAAAACTACGAAAAGAAAAAATTAAATTAATTATCAAAAAAAGCATTAAAATAGAATTAGTAGGGTAACATGAAATAACACTCCTATTATTATCGCTACTATGACATATAGTATTATTGCTATGATTGTTATTAATATTGCTCCGAAAAAACCAGTATGATGTCGTGCACTAATTAATATCCATATTAATATAAGTGCAATAATTAATCCAATAATACCTGGCCAAAACCAATTAAAAAGGAATAGTATTAATATCATCAAGAATGACGTGAGGAATACTTGACCAAATTCCGTATGCTTTGCTTTACTAAAAAAGCCTAAAGCTAATTTCATAAATATCGTTATTATTAGAAGTAAAATAAAATAAAGGATTAACTCAATCAATATAGCACCAAGATCTGCCACTTTTATTAACACCTAAGATTTTTAATAATTTAAAACTGTAACTTTTAAAGAATAACAAGTATAAAAGAGTTATCCTTGTTATTCATTTAAACCTATTTCTCTGTGAAATATTCTTTATTAAATTCTAATAATTCGTGAGGTGGCCACGCTGATGGTGTTTTAGCGTTCTTTATGAATCTGTGATCACATTTTGGAGCACCAAATCCTAAAGTTTGAGTGCGACTAAAACCAAATCCCAATCCTTCTGCTTCATAATGATCACCTAAGCAAATAAATGGAAGATATTTTTTACTACCAAATTTTTCATATGCTTTTTGAACAGCGCATTCATAAATATCCCAACCCCAATCGTAGGTTCTACCATCTCCAGATACATATTCCATGACGAAATCATAAGGATATATTCTTTTTAATGTATTTTCACATAATATTTTTTGATAATCCTTGTAGGCTGCTTCAAAAGGATATTGTGAAGAATCTCTCCCCGCTTTTTCCAAGATAAGTTTTCTTTCTTCGTGAAGTTTTATGCTATAATTGTAATGAAACGCGCCAATTTCTTCAAAACTATACCCTACTTTTTCTAATACCCGAAATACTGCTAAATCAGATATGCACTTGATAAGAACTAATGTTGTGGGATTATTTTGACCACCAATAAAAGGGATGTCTGGAATCAATTTTTCAAATTCACGCTTCATACTCTTAATGAGATCTTCTGTTTCATTCATAGCATGTCTTTTCTTAAGGAAAAAGTTCACTGAATTCAACCTGTCATCAAAATCTTTCATAAATTTTTTCTTTTTCTTCATATAATAGTTATCTTCAATTACCATAATATCACCTAGTTGATGATTACCTATATCAATCACTTAATTTAAATAACTATCATAAATTATATTTTAAATGATAAAAAATGGTTAATTTCTCGTTAAAAAGTCCAGCATTTGAACATATGGGGAATATTCCTCAAAAATATACTTGTCAAGGAGAGAACATTAGCCCTCCCTTACAAATCTCGAACGTTCCAGAAAAAACTGAAAGTTTAATTCTTATCATGGAAGATCCCGACGCTCCAGGCATCACAGTAACTCACTGGGTGATTTGCCATCTTGAACCTTCCACGAATGAAATATCCGAAGGAGAACATATTAAGGATGCGATAATTGGAAAAAATATGATGGGAAAAAATGAATATATGGGTCCCTGTCCTCCCTTTGGAAAACACAGGTATTTTTTCAAGCTCTTCGCTCTTAATAAAAAGCTTGATTTAAATAATACAACACGTAAAAAACAATTATTAAAAGCAAGTAAGGGACATATAATTGAGCAAACTGAATTAATTGGGTTTTACAAAAAAATAAAAACTTAATCCTTTCTTTTCTTATTGTTACCATAATTATTATTTTAGGATCACGTATTATAAAATATTGCAGTGAAGAATTACAAAATAGTAGACTCGCCCCTTAATACAGAAAGAAAACAAGAAATTATTGCATATATTTTATTAATATTAACTACTATTATCTGGGGAGGTACCTAACCATTAGGTCGATGGTTAGTTTCTAAAGAAGTTAGAGGATCCACTATCTCTTCATTTATGATTGCTACTATTCGGTATTTTTTGCAGTAATTTATTTTTTCTCATTCTTATGTTTAAAGAGAGAACATTAAATTGGTAGTTAGCTAAAAAGTATTGGAAGATATTTGCTTTAATAGGGGTTATTGTCGGTGACAATTTATCAAGCAGGTTACCTAATTGGAGTGATATTTACTAGAGCTAGTGACGCGAGCATTATTGTTGCAACAAATGCAATTTGAGTAATTATTCAACCTATATCTCGAAATATGAGATTTTCTTTTATAACAAGCTAAAACTCAATGTTTGCGTCGTTTTACTAAAAAGAGGTGTTATTGTAAAAGAAAAAAAAAGAGCTAATTTAAAATTGATTAATCTTATAGAAGATTTACCAAAAATTGCTTTTTATTAGATATTCGTTGATTTTTTACACCGTGTTCTAATTATTATAGCAGAAACTATACCTATTGTTGCAAACATAAAGTAGAGGTCGTATCCAGGGACTACTGGTAGTAGAACAATTACTACAATGCAATTTGAAAGAGTATCACCATTGGCGTTATGTGCGACAGCAATAAAGTAATAAGTTCCATCTGTATAACCACTCAAGGCAAGAGAAAGATCCGTTATTCCATCTCCTAAAAGGGTAAGACTTCCATTGATTTCCGTTATATAACTTGAATATCGATATACAGAGTACGTAAGAGCTCCATCTGAACTTGTCCAAGATAAATCAAACACGCCATCATCATCCGGCGTTCCAGCATTTGATGATAGGGTGAACTCTCCCGGGGGAAATGCTACATTGACTTGAATGCAATTAGACATTGTATCGCCATAATCATTATGCGCTACTACAATAAAGTAATAAGTTCCATCTGTATAACCACTCAAGGCAAGAGAAAGATCCGTTATTCCATCTCCTAAAAGGGTAAGACTTCCATTGATTTCCGTTATATAACTTGAATATCGATATACAGAGTACGTAAGAGCTCCATCTGAACTTGTCCAAGATAAATCAAACACGCCATCATCATCCGGCGTTCCTGCATTAGATGATAGGTTGAACTCTCCTGGTAGTGATCCAATGATGGTTAACTCTGCGTTGGTATCAACAAAATCGAAGGTGTAATTATACGCTCCTGCAAGGTATATAAATGTACCATTTAAAAGAATTCCTGTACTTTTCTCGTACCACGCAATCCCTCCTGGTTGGGTTAAGTCCTCAAGTTCCCACACTCCAACGGGACCAAACCCGGGTAGGTCATAAACCAATTCTCGTGCGACATAAAAGTCATGGTCTCCCTCTCCATCAGTAGCTATGGGGATTGTATCATAAAGAGATGTATCCGTAAATATCCATGCGGGTGTATGACAGTCATCTCCAAACATCGAACCTCCTGACATTAGTCTTGTGAGAGGATCAAGGATCCACGTGTATGATATGTGAGTTCCCATATAATCCATTCCAAAAGTTTCATGATATAAGCTACTCGTATAAGGAGTATAGGTAAAGTTTGAATTAACAAATTCACCCATCGATGAAAAGGTATTTTTTATGTACAAGCCATCAAATAATTTAGTTTCAATAATTGATATTAACTCAGTTGCGATATTATTTTCTGTAAAAGATTCATCAGGTACAGGTGGAGCATAAGCAGTGAAATTGTAGGTTTTATATTCAGTTGGAGTCCACATGTAATTAATTGTTTCACTGGCATCAATAGGTAAACTTGAAATAGTGGTTGAATCGACGATTATATCATCAAGATATAGGAATAAATCAACATCAGTTTCATCAAATGTACCAGTATTGGTGACTGTTGCATTAATGATATAAGGATTGTTAATTTCTGCAATGGTTGGAATTTCCAATGTAACTCCTAAATCGTGATCAAAGGAAATAGCATTAGTATCGATAAAATTAAGAGTATAATTTTCACCCCCACTAATTATAAAGGTACCATT
>CAZOYD010000018.1:0-5139 GCA_964583985.1 uncultured archaeon | reverse complement strand
TATCGATAAAATTAAGAGTATAATTTTCACCCCCACTAATTATAAAGGTACCATTCAACAATATACCCGTACTTTTCTCATACCATGCAATTCCACCTGGAATAGTTAAATCCTCTAATACCCATACATCTACTGGACCATAGCCTGGAAGATCATAAATCAAATCATCAGTAACATTGAAAATATGTTCTTCTCCAAATAGTAGATCTATTGGGATATTATCCCCTATATTGGTATCTGTAAATATCCAGCCAGGATCGTGATGTCCCACTCCGAGAAAATATTCCCCCCAGACATCTGTTATTATTCTGGTAGTAGAATTTACATTGTAAAAGGTATTATAATCATAACCTTCCATGTCCAAGATAAACCACCAATTACCCTGAAATATAGGTCCTGAGATAGAAGAATATGAGAAATGGGAAGAACCTGTATACTCTCCCAGCCATAGGAAAGTATAATTTGTATACATGCCATCGAATAATTGACTGTCAACAATATTTATTATCTCGGTTATGAAATTGTTTATAGTGAATATTTCACCAGTCATAGGGGGAGTATAGGCAGTAAAATTGTAAATTCCAAAATCTGGTGGAGTCCACATGTAATTAATTGTTTCAGTGGCACCAATAGGAAGACTCGAAATAGTGGTTGAACCTACGATTACATCATCAAGATATAGGAATAAATCAACATCAGTTTCATCAAATGTACCAGTATTGGTGACTGTTGCATTGATAGTGTAGGAATTGCCAATTTTAGGATTCACAGGAGTATCTAAAGAAATGGTTAAATCATGTTCATAGTTAATCATTATATCATCTACGAGCCATCCTCTATAATTATTAAGTTCTGAATCTAATGTATCAAAAACGAACCTGAGTTGCACAGATGGATTTCCACCATATGGTGTAATATCTATGGATTCCATTTGCCATGGTGAGATAACCCCATAATTACTGTAAATCAGATCCCAATTAGTACCATCAGTTGATATATAAACATAGGATCCATCGAAAGATCCGCCACCTTCGCCTTCTCTCCAATGATAAAATTCCAAGGTAATTTCAGGAGACATCGGTAAAGAGAAGGGGTTAGATATCAACTCTCCCATTTCTGTAAACCCAGTGTCAAAATTCCCTGTTGCTTCACTACCGAACCACATGGAATGAGTTGGAGAATGGCACGGATCGGGCCATGCGCTCCCAGTATCAGTTAAATGCCATAAACCTGTAATTGATTGCCATTTAGACAACCCACTCTCAAAATCATCGAAAAAGGAGTAAGTATTATAAGTAAATTTTAGTGAAAAGTCATCAGTTAAATCATTTAGACCCACGTATGAATTATAATAACCTGTATCTACGCCTAGATTTAATCCGCATGTATATCCGTCACTTGTATAGTCTAAATAGTCATAATTGAAGATAATCTCTCCTGTATCATATAAAACTACTTCAAATGAACCGAGTAAAGGTCCATTTATATGATAAATATCTTGCCATTCTGCCACCCAATAGTTACCAAATGATTGTACATAGATATGTCCTCCATAACCGGGATATATATCATCCCAAAATGGTGCTATTAAGTAATAATTATCTAAATCTCCTGAAGGAATTGGATCGTTAGTATAATCATCAGGTGTTGAATCAGTGAAACTAAGATATCCATTAGCACCTAAATAAATTGTTGAGTAAGCTACATCGTAGAATGTAAAACTAAATGGTAAAGCTATTGTAGCAAATCCATCATCACTTAATAATAGTTCTGTCCCACCAGACGCGTCTATCCAACTATATGCATTATCTTCAATCATGTCATAATTAGTATACGGTGATACTGGCGCTAGACTTTTGACGACCAGCTCATACGGATAGGGTTGAGTGCTGCTTCCCTTATCAAAATCATAAGGTAACCTTCGATAACTGAGATATTGTCCATCGAGGGATAAAATTGGGAATTCATCGAGATATGGCCCATCTGTTAGCTGCTCAAGGCCAGTACCGTCTACATTTATCTTGTAAATATGCATATTTCCATCCGATCGGTTACTTCCCATTAACAATCCCTGCTCATCGCTCGGATCGTAATTATTGACTGAATTCGTGTATGCATCGTCAAGAATCGTTCGCTCATTAGTGCCATCCATATCAATTGCGTACAAATTACCGACATTGCTCCAGACAACGGTGTTCCCATCGGCTAGTACGTAGACGCCTATAACATTTGAGAATGCTTTAATGGTGGTCCTGCCCGAACCGTCCACATTACACGATTTATAAGTAGTGGGTTGCCCGAAGCTCGATTGCCTTCCCCATAAAAGCTTATTTCCTGTAGGTGATAAAGTATATCTCCATGTGTAATCGGGCGCGGATATTGCATACCAACTATCGGTGCCATCATCATTACATGCAAAGGTTTGGTACCATCCACCTCCTGTGTTAGCATGAAAATATACTAAATTCGTTCCTGGAATAAATCTTCCCCAACCTGCCCAACCACTAGTTCCTCCAGACGGTCCTATTCCATTGCTTTGAGTAAAAGTAACTTGAGTCATACCCGTTCCGTCAGCTCGTATTTTCCAGAGTTCGTTCCGACCATAGTATGAAGAAGGGGTACCTTCCTCAAGTCGTATTCTGAAAAGAATCCAGTCACCCTGCCAGTCTTCCAAACCGTTATATTCGGCTCCAGAGAATATCAATACGTGATTTATGAGTTCTGCATCAGATGGGTTTTTATCTGCTACCCAGAGTTCACAATTCCACGCCGTTCCACTTGGACTCTTTATATACGCTACTTTATTACCATCTGGTGACCATAGATGGTCAGATACGTCCGAAAGGGTATAAATGTTTGCACTTGAATTAGGTGTTTTTAAATTAGGTTGTTTGTTGATTTGTAGATTTCCTTGATAATTTGTGAAGTTAAGACTAGAAAATCCTAAGAGAAAACATAGTGTAACTAAAACTATCTTATTTTTTGTTATATTTTCCATTTTAATTTCGCCTATTAAATATAGACATGCATGTTTATTCATGCATGTTATAAAATTATGATTATCTTATATTTAACATTTATGTATAAAATAATCAGTTAAAAAAATCCTTACTTCGTTGAAGGTTTGCTATTTATGCTATAGTAATCAGAATTTCTCATTCTTTCATAATATAAATTCTATCTTTTAATTTTTATTCGATCAACAATTTATCATATTATAATTGACGAGTGAAAAAATAGTAGATTCTACTTTTGAAGCTAATAGAAGGCAGGAATTTATTGCTTATATCTTGTTAATCTTTACCATGGTTATTTGGGGAGGTACTTGGCCATTAGGTCGCTGGTTAGTTTCTGAAGAAGTTGGAGGAGCCACTATCCCTCCCTTTATGATTGCTACTATTCGGTATTTTCTGGCTGTAATTTGTTTTTTTCTTATTCTTAGGTTTAAAGAAGGAATATTAAATTGGCAGTTTGCTAAACAGCATTGGAAAATATTAGCTTTAATGGGATTGTTCTCGGTAACAATTTATCAAGCAGGTTATTTAATTGGAGAGATATTTACTAGTGCTAGTGACGCGAGCATTATGGTGGCAACTAATGCAGTCTGGGTAATTATTCTTTCAAGCTCTTTCTTGAAATCTGAACATTTTGCTTGGAGAAAAATGATTGGTTCAATACTAGCATTTATCGCCGTAATTATTGTCGTGGGTTTTTCTCCAAACTTAAATGTGGAGAATCGAATTCTTGGAGATATCATGATACTTTTAGCAGCACTAGGATACGCCAGTTATACCGTTCTTTCAAGATTTTTCATAAATAAAACTCGTGAAGATACTGAATTATACCAACCAAGTTCTATTTGGATAATGACATGGATTTCTTTGTTTGGATTATTAATGACCACTCCGATAGCTCTAATTATTAGCCCAGAATACTTAAATCCAATCAATTATTTGACAATACCCTCTCGAGTATGGATTGGTATCTCATATCTAGCATTTATTTCCACGATAGGAGCATATACATTTTATTTGGAAGGAATTAAACGTTTAAATGCAAGTAGAGCAGCAATTTTTCAAACTTTGGTTCCCTTATTCGGAGTAATTTTTTCAGCTCTATTTTTACAGGAAAAATTTGATGTTTTTATCTATCCTTTTGCTCTGTTATTAGTAATCGTGGGAATTATTTTGGTGAATCTCAAAAAACAAAATTAAGTAATCCAATAGGTTAAGTGATAAATTTGAGAATTCCTATTCAAGTATTAGTTTATCCGGTTAGAAAAATCGATAATGATTGGGAATATTTGATGCTAAAAAGAATTAAAGATCGTGGTGGTTTTTGGCAAGGTGTTACAGGCGCTCCCGAAGGTAATGAAACTCTCTATGAAGCGGCTAAAAGAGAATTACATGAGGAAACTGGCTTTAAATCAGTAAATTTAATAAAAACAGATATTTCCTATATAATTCCAATGGAAGAAAGATGGAAAGATATTTACCCTAAAGGCACTAAGCAAATCCCTGAATTTCTTTTTATAGCGATTTTGAATAAAGAACATCTACCTAAAATAGATCCTATTGAACATGACTATTGGAAATGGTGTTCATATGAAAGCGCCATGAATCTTTTATCATTAGAAGATAATAAAAAAGCTCTCGAGCATGTTCAAAAGTTTTTGAAAGAATATTTAATTAAAGAAAAAATATAATTCTACTATTCACCCAATTTTTCACATTAATAATGCTTAAGATCAGATCCTAATCGTTTCTCTTATTTTCAAATTTTTTCTTCAGATCCTTTTTATTTATAGAAAATTCTATATAAAAGAGAAACCTACCTAAATTTATAAAATAAAAATATGATCCTTATGTCGATCTCTTCAAAATCTGATATGATTAATAAAATAGAAGCAGAATACCATAAGCAGTTAAAAGAACTTGAATCATCCCTAGCTGCAAAACATAAACAATTAACCCAAATCGAACAACAAATGAAACATGAAGAAAAAAAGATATACAATTCGAATTTACCTTCACTAAAAGTCAAAAGAATAGAGCTAAATGCCTCGATTTTAAAGTTAAAAAAAGAGATAATACAACTTAATAAGGAAAAAAAAAAGAAATTGAAAAAACTATAATTTTT
>CAZOYD010000017.1:0-59218 GCA_964583985.1 uncultured archaeon | reverse complement strand
GCCATAACGTGGCCTTTAATTCCATTTGCAATTACTTTCTTCATGATCCCTGTCAATATAATTCAAGATTGGACCTATGAAAGTAGAAAAGCATTTACATTAAAATGGGCAGGAAAATTTGAAATTCGTGGACAATTAGAAGATCCTTTGGGAACAAATCAATAGGTTAGCTATAACTTTTATCCATCAAATCTAACTATTATATCTCCCACACATTTTTTTTGAGAATATAACAAACACTTAGTAATTTTAGGTTTTAATTCATATTTAATTCCTAATGCGTCTAACCAGCAACATACTCGGAAAACGACGCCACATTCATAACCTTGCTTTACTCCAATCATTTTCATTCCTTCAAATGCGAAACACGTATCCATTTCCCAATGCATTCGGTTTTCTTCGGGAAAAGTGTATTGGAACTTCATGAAATCTCCCTTCAATATACTAAAACCATCATCGATGAATTTTTTAAGTTGTTCGAAAGAATTTATTTTCGTTTTCTCCATTCCTAATGCTTTTCGAATTCTTTGCATTTCCAAAACGGATAAATTCTTTATAGCACCTTTATTGAGCTTGTTTGCCGCATCGATTCCATATTCTTTTACCACGTTATAAAACCACGCGCCATCATGGGTCATCCAACATTTGACAAGAAGTTCCTTTAACTCGTGCTTATCGAGTTTATCAAATAAAGTCATGTAATAACTTAATTAATCTAAATTATACTTAAGCTTGATAAAAAGCAATATTATTTAAAATATTTGAAAAATGAGTACGACTAATAGATCAGGATCTATAATAATAAATTATAATTTATTTTTGATCTTATTTATTTTAAAGGTTTTAATTCGAATGACTGACCAAGATACCTTAATTTTAGATGAACCAGACTATTTAAAGAAGTTGGAATTATCTATTGGGAAAACTATTCCAATTTTGAATGAAATCAATGAAGATTCATTTGGAATTCAAATTAAGGCAAAAAAAATTATTGGATTAGGCTTGGCAAAATGTGATTTGGATGTCTTTCCGGATTCAATTTCTACAATAAAAACATTGACAATCTTGACATTAAAGAACAATAGGATCGTGAAAATTCCCGAATCGGTAGGGGATCTTAATTCATTAACAAGTTTGGATCTGAGCCATAACAGATTAGAACGCCTTCCGAATAATTTTTGGAAATTAAGGAATTTGAAAATCTTACACCTTGAGAATAATAACTGGATAGATGAATGGGCATTAATTCAAAATTATGATGTCAATTCAGTTTTAGAATATTGTAGAGGAAATGCACCATTAATCCTCTATGCAGCATTTCCTTCAGCATTTGGACAAGTTTATAGAATAGAAGAATTAATTAATCTTTTAAAAAGTAATAAAGAAATTCTTGAAATATATCATGATGATACTGAAAAATTGGTTGATTCACATGTTTTATTGCTTTTTTGCACAAAAAAATCAAGAGAGGAAGCCTATTTCATTGAAAACTTAAGCTTAGCACTAACGCATCATCTTGGAATTATCCCAATTAAAGATACGAGCATTGATTGGGTTGATTTAAATCAGATTGATTTAGTTAAGAAAAATTTAGGATACTATGATTTAGGCAATAAAAAAGGGTTTATTATAACAACTAATAATGTTAGAAGTTTAGCAGCTAAAATTAATGATTTTATAATGCAATACAAGCGCACTGTAAACTTATTTGAAAAATTTTAATTCTACCAAATATTATTTAGCCGAGTGACTCTCATGATTTTTGAGGAAGAAAAGAAGAATTTATTAGTTTTTTTTATTGTATCATTTTTGATATCATGGCTTCTATGGTTACCTAGCGTTTTAGTCTCGGCTGGATTAATTGCTCCGGGACCAATACAAATTCTGGGAAATCTTGCCATTTTTGGACCCTTTATTGCTGCATTTCTGTTAAGTTCCATTAAAGGAGAAAAAGGAGAAGTAAAGCGATTATTTTTAAGTGGATGGAATTTTAAATTTAAGAAGATTTGGATTATTACGTTATTTATACCAATTTTTACTTCAGGAATAGCGTTGTTTATTGTGAGCATTTTTGAACCCATGAATAGATTCCAGTATGCCACTCCATTAATCATGTGGGTCCCAAACTTCATTCTATTCTACTTTATTGGAGGTCCATTTACAGAAGAATATGGGTGGAGAGGATATGCTCTAGATCGCCTGCAGTCAAGATATAACGCTTTATATTCAAGTCTAATTTTAGGGTTGATTTGGGGACTCTGGCATTTACCGTTATTCTTTATCAGTGGAAGTGTGCAAAGTCAGTCAAACATGCCAATTTATGAGTTTGTATTATTGCAAATGGTTCTGTCCATCCTCTATACATGGATACTTAATAATAATAGAGATAAAGGTGGAAACATCAACGTGTTTTTAGCGATCATGTTCCACGCAATGGGAAACTTCTCATCAATGATTTTTCCCTACTGGGTGACTGACTTAGGAAGATGGATAATTTTCATCATTAATCTCCTCATCGTGGTAATAGCATGTATAATCTATGGAGTAAAAAGACTTTCAAAAAACTCAATTAATACCTAAAACTGTAAATGGTTTTGAAAATGAACACGACAATATATTACTTTACTGGGACCGGTAATTCCTTAAAAATTGCCCAACTCTTATGTGATAAACTTAAGGAATGTGAATTGGTGTCGATCGCAAGCATTTGGGAAGAGGAAAGTATTAAATCTAATAGTGAAAAAATTGGATTTGTTTTTCCATTATATTATGCGGGATTGCCCAAGATAGTAAAAGATTTCATAAATAAAATGGATTTTAGTAATTCTGAGTACTTTTTCACCATTGTTACAAGTGCAGGAGATATAACTGATTTACCACTATTTCAAATTGAGGAGATCCTGGTTAAAAAATCAAAGAAATTAAATGCAGGATTTTTTATAAGAATGCCTAATAACTATATTATTGGGTATGATGTTGATCCGAAAGAGAAAGAGTCGGAACTCTTTGAGATTGCAGATAAAAAAATTGAAGAAATTGTCAAAATTATAATACGACAAGTTGATAGTATTAGGATTGACTCTAATGAAAATAAGAGAAATCGAAAAGCAAAATTTAATCAAGAATTTCATGAAAGTGTCAATCAGAATGATAAAAATTTCTATACTGATGAAAATTGTAATAGTTGCGGAATTTGTGAAAAAATCTGTCCAGTTAAAAACATTATTCTAGTTGATGGTAAACCTGAATGGCAGCATAAATGTCAGCAGTGTTTAGCTTGTATTAATTATTGTCCTGAAAAAGCGATACAATTTGGATCCCTAACTTTAAAAACTCAAAGATATCATCATCCAGAAATTAGTATTAAGGTTTTAATGGAAACAGTTAAGAAATAACTCGATAGAGAGATACATTATATGGATAATTATTCAGAATTCCTTATCTGCATGATTGGTCTCCATTTACTTTATAAACGGAGAAATTATTTATACTTTAATTTTAATAGTGAAAATTAATAATTATGATAATTAAAGAGAAAATAAAAGCATATATTGACTTAACCAGAGCTCATTTTGCTCCCGTATGGCCATTGTTATTTGTTTCGGGACTCATGCTTGCGTTTAGGAATGAAGGTTTCTTTTCGGGGCAACTACTAATTTTAGCAATCTTCATCGGTCTATTTGGATTCGAAGCGGGAATGGTATTAAATGATATTGTTGATCATAATGTGGATAAAAAAGATACTGACAACATTTTAACCAATTATTGGCGACCGTTTAATGAGCGTCCGATTCCATCGGGATTAATCTCGCTAAAACAAGCAATATTAGTCTTCCTTGCTTTTGTTATAATCACGGCAATTTTGATCGCACTTTTACCCTTTCCACATCTCATATACGTGTATATCATAATGATATATGCTTATTCAATGGAAGTTTTTTATCAACTCGTGAAAAAAAAGCAAAGATTTCCATTTGCACAATTATTAGGAAGAACCGATCTTGTCATGTTTCCAATCGCAGGATATTTAATTGTTGGTCAATTTGATTTTACGGTAATTTTATACATATTATTTCTATATCCTTGGGCGCTTGTTCATCTTGGTGCGAATGATATTGTTGATATAGAAAATGATAAAGTTAAGGGTTTGAACACTATAGCGGGATTATACGGGATAAAGGGTAATAAACTATGGATTGCCATTTTTTCCGTTATGCATCTTATTACTTCCGCGATATTTGTGTTATTAGACATGGGAATACTTGCCTTGATCGGATTTTCTATAGCATGGGTATTAATAATAGTCGCGAACGTAATTATTATAAGGTGTAAGAATTCAAAATCCTGTTTGAAGGCATTACCTTTATTACATGCAACGTTATTGATTTATATCTTATCAATGATTATTGATTCCGTGGTTGTTATCTAAATTTAAATCTTAAATGATTTTCTTTTTTATATTGATTTTATTCTTCACTTTTCTAAGTTAATACTTTTTATAACATGACCATATTCAGTACATAAAGGCTTTATTTACTGGAATATTTCTTTTATTCTGTGTTATTTTCTCATATAAAAATATAAACTAGTTCTTCTTGAATATTAAATAAAGAGATTTTCTTATTTTTTTTCAGATAATATAAACAAGAGTAGTGAAAGAAGCATGTGTGCACAAGAATATACCGAAGGAGATAGGAACAATCCATATTCTTTTGATGATTATTTATTCGTTAAAAGTCAATTTAATTTCTACAGAGATGATGAGTTTTTTCACGCATTACTTAAAAAATATGCGGGTTCAGAATTCGATAAAATTGACGCTGAACTTAAAGAATTGTCGGATAAAGTTTCTTACCGTTGGAGAGATTTAGCGGATGAAGCAACTCGACTTGAGAATCGAGTGAGGTGTACAATCATACAACACTATGATGCTTATAATCATCGAATAGATAGAATTAAAAGAGCAGCTGAGACCGAACATCTTGAAAAAGAGATATTTAACTTGGGTTTATTCGATCCTAAAAGAAATACCGCATGGAGTAGATTTGCTAAGATGTTTCTCCTATATGAGTTGGGAGAGGTTGGCGTCATGTGTCCTGTTGCTTGCACTCATGGAATGGTCTGGTTAATGCAAAAGTATGAAGATGAATTAAGTTCAGAAGCAAAATCGTGTCTAACAGCCGTTCGAGATGGCATCAATGGAGATTATAGTTTAGGTTCTCAATTTATTAGTGAAATTCAAGGAGGGAGTGATGTCCCAGCTAATTTAGTAGAAGCTGTTTATGAAGAGGCAGGAGGTCTCGATGGAATTTCAAATTGTTGGCGTTTGTACGGCCAAAAATTTTTCTGCTCTGCAATGCAAGCCGATTATGCCATCGTCACAGCAAAACCTAAGAATATCCCATCATCTACGAAAGTTGCAGCATTTGCTGTTCCAGCTTGGCTCCCCGGAAATAAAGAAAAAGAAATTAGAAATTCATATACTATTGATCGACTCAAACAGAAGCTAGGTACTGCTGAACTCCCCACAGCAGAAATAACGTACAATGGTACTGTCGCATATCCTGTAGGACCTTATGAGAAAGGATTAGCAGATGTTGTTGGAGTTGTACTTTCTCTATCGAGACTTCATATTTCTTTTGGCATGGCAGCAGGAGGACTTCGTGCTGCGAGGGAAGCAATATTATATGCTCAATTTAGAACTGCTTTTGGTGTTCCCATTGCCTCTTTTCCATTAATGATGAATCAGATTAATGATTTAAAGCATGCGGTCATGAGAACAACTGCAGGTGCGTTTAAACTGTATTCAGAATTTATTCATTTTAACGAGAATTTAATTAGTGGGATAAGGGAGTTACAACAATTAGATGATATGGAGGAGAGAAAACGACGATTCAGATTACGTGAGCTTATAATGCTATGCAAGATTGCTGTTGCTGATGAAGCTCCTGCTTTGATACGATTGGCAATATCTTTCTTTGGGGGTCATGGAATAATGGAGGATTTCATAGCATTACCACGATTACATCGAGATTCCATGATAATGGAGCTTTGGGAAGGTCCTAGAAATGTCTTACTGGCTCAAATTCACCGTGATCTACAAAGAGTCGCTGAATGGTATTCTGCGGAAGATTTTATCAAAGACATGCTTGAGGGAGCTGAAAAAAGTATAATAGAACCTTTAGCAAAAAAGTTTGCAAGGATTATTTCTCATGATACTCTTTTAAGAAGTGATGAAATAACATTAAATATCTGTAAGGATTGGCAAGAGCTTTCGACCGAGATTGTTAGGGTATATCAAGAACAGGCCTTAGTCGAACTTGATTATGAAGAAAAACCGATAAAATTTTCAAAATTATACCGGAAATTTAAGAAAAGAATAACTGAGAGAAAAGAAGAAGAACTTCTAATTCCTATATAATTCAATGTAAATCACTTTTTTTAATATACTTAGGGGACTTTTAGTACCATCTCAGATAAATTGGTATAGCTTTTTAATACTAATTTCATTTTAACCTCAAATAAATAAGGTAAAAGGAGAAAACTTCGCTTTTGAATCCCATGTTGAAGATTATGAGGAGTCTCTTATCCCTCATTCAAACCTTCTTCCACAATTTTCACAAAAATGAAATGATTTTTTTCCGGGAGTACCGCAAAAGGTGCAAAATTTCATAGCAAATTCATCAGATCGATCAGATTCTTTTTTTTGAACCGTTTTTGAAGTCATGGTTGATGATTCAGGTGGTTTGATCATTACAGAAGGTTGAGAGATGGTATTTTTATCTACCCGGGGCGCTGGTTTAGGTTGAGGGGATGTTAATAGATAAGAATCAGTTATGAGTGACATTTTAGGTTTAAATTCTTCCATTTTTTGTGGTTTTGCTGCTGGAATTTTGTCAAAATCAAAAAATTCTTCATTCGTCCTCCCAACCAGATAAGTAGGAGTAATTTTCAATTCACTAATCCATTTATTTATTATTTTTTTCGGCGTTAACCATTGAATTCCATAACCTTGTACAAGTGAAACTTCAATTCTGATATAAGTTTTAGAATCCCCATGGTTATAGGAAAAATCAAGAACGTAATCCTCGCCATTTGATGTCAATGTCATTTCTCGGCGAATTTTTAATGTCTTTACTAAATTATCGGGTGATAACCTTTCTTCTACAATGGTTCCTTTATTATTTTGCCAAAATGTTAATGTTTGTTCATAAACTTCTTCCAAGGGTAAAGCTTTTATAAAGTAGAAATATTTCTCGGTCATAATTTTCACTCTCTATTATATTATATCCAACTTTCATTAATGAATTTAAGCTACAAAAATAATGGTCACCTTACTTATTCATGAGGCATAAGAGTGACTAACACTATGATTAGGAGTAGGCCACAAATGAAAATAAGTACTTGAATGATGGATTTCTTTAAATTTTTCTCCTTAATAAGTTCTGGCATTAATTCAGTACTAGCTATGTATAGAAAACCTCCTCCACTAAATGCCAAAAAGAACAAGTTGAACAAAGCGACAGTATTAGAAAAAATTAGGGCAATTATTCCCCCAATTAGGGCAATCATGCCACTGAGGAAGTTGAAAATGAGAGCTTTCTTTTTTGTAAAGCCACCATAAATGAGTATCCCGAAATCACCAATTTCTTGGGGGATTTCGTGAAATGCTACAGCAAGCGTGATTATAACACCCGTTGCAGGATCACTTAGAAAAGCAACCATGATGATTATTCCATCTAAGAAATTATGTAGACCATCTCCAATTAAATTAAGGAGTGCAAAACTCTTAATTTTTCCCCCTTTCTCCAAGATCTTACTTGAACTTTCATTTAATTCATCATAACACACTAATTTATTTTCATGTTCATGTGCGTGCCCATGGAACCAATAAATAAATCGTTCTAATATGAAAAAAATCACGAATCCAAAAATAACATTAATAAATAAGAACTCTTTAGTAATTCCAGCACCACCAGCATTAAGTTCTTCAAGATGGTGCAAGGATTCTGGTATTAGATCAAACAATGCCGTAGCAAGAATTGAACCCGTCGCAAATGCTACAAGGATAAAAAGTATGTTATCAAGTGTTTTTTCCTTCAAGGAAATCAAGAATAATCCACTTAAACTTAAACATCCAATGACAAAGATCATTAAAAATCCTAATAATGATTCCATAATAACATTTCACCGTGAATTTTTCTTTAAAAAGTTAATTCCTTCAGCATCAAGACATTGATTGCATAAATGATCACATATGGATATAAATTGATTATCTCGATTGACGTAAATAAATTCCACCTTCTCATATTTACCCGCAAATTTATGTACTTCTCTATATAATTTCTCCAAGTGTGGTTGATTTATTCTCCACTTCTGATTGATTTGTTGTATAGCTAAATTACTATCAGAATATAGTTCTATTAGTCCTTTAGAATATTCTTGAGCTAATTTTAATGCATTAATAATTGCTTTATATTCGGCTGTGTTATTGGTTGCTTTTCCTATAAAATCGCACCCCTCATGAAGAATTTTATTTTTATACACGAGGATGAAGGCACTTGCTGCTGGACCTGGATTACCTCGAGAAGCGCCATCAACATAAATTTTTAAAGAACTAAATCCTGTTTGACTCATAATATTCTAATTCTCCAAATCTAGATTTTAGATTTTATTCTATTTTTCCTTATTATTTCTCTCATATTATTTATCTTTAGGTAATTATTATTTGAAATTGGATTTTAGTTTAATGTTTCAAGATTTTTGAATTAACATGATCTTCATTAGAAAATTAAACTCTAAATTTTAGAAATCAATAGAAAAACTTTAATACCAGATTACATTTACAATATACTTAGAACCAAATGATTAAATTAAAGAGATCGTAGAATTAAGACGATTTCCGAAAAAAAAAATAAAATATGATTTTACTTCGCAATTTTACTATTAATTATGCATAGAAGCAATTTAAGATAAAATGTTAAGTGTAAGGTGTTATAAATGTTGGAGAATATGATTTTTTTAAAAAATAGTTCTGTAATTGATTCCACTAATCCTTGTAATGAATTAATGAACCAAAGCATTCAAATAGTGGATGGAGGTCCTTTTTTAGAATCTCGTAGAACAGATTCAAATGTTGATGAAGAAAAACTCTATGAATTTTATAATTTATCGAGATATTATGATTTGGCATTTGCTAGAGATGCTGATAGTGATATAGAATTTTTCAGTAAATGTTTTAAGCGTTATTGTAATAATGATATTAAACGATTGTTAGAACCAGCATGCGGGCCTGGTTTGTTCTTGGAACACATACCTAAATATGGATATACAATCTTAGGATATGATTTAAACCCTGCTATGATCGATTTAGCTAAGAGTAGACTACAAAAGAGTAATATCTCTTGTCAAATCGCTGACGCTGTTATTGATAATATGATAACTGGGA
Organism: uncultured archaeon; assembly: GCA_964583985.1. Lineage (GTDB taxonomy): Archaea > Asgardarchaeota > Lokiarchaeia > Sigyniarchaeales > SOKP01 > SOKP01. Next base: position 49,770 of record CAZOYD010000017.1, on the reverse strand, counting down.
AATTTGACAAGAAATTTGATGCTGCTTTTATATGTATAAATAGTTTAGGATATTTAAGAAAAGACGAGGATATTAGATCCCATTTTCTGAATACTAGCAATTCTTTGAATGATGGAGGTCTTTATATTGTTGAATTGAGTTGCAAGTGTGAAGACATAAGAAACGAGAAAAAAATTGATGATACATGGTATGTAAATAAAGATGGCATAGACCTCGAGGTACAATGGGTTATAAACTGGTATGATATAGAGAAAAGAATTCGGCACGTCGATTTAAAAATGAAAGTCAATGATAATGGACAAAATCTTCTTATAGAAGAATCTCATGATCTTAGACTTTGGATCTATGATGAGTTCAAAGAATTTGCTAAATCAGCTGGATTTGAAATTGTTGGCATATTTAACCAGAAATATGAAGAAGTACCAATACTTACACCAATAATTGGTGAGTTAGGGGCATTATTCTTCGTGTTAAAGAAAATATAAACATATAAAATCTCACATCCATCTAATTAATTTTCTTGGTTTTCTATTTTTCGTATTTACTCTTTTGAAGAATATGCTTTAGCTTTATTCATCGTTTTTTTTATTTTTTTTTGAGATCTTATCTCCATTTCTTAAAGTTAAATCATAGAGCCATTTATAAACGCTCGTATTTTTAAGATTTAATATTGGTTTAGATGTTACTCTAACTTCTTTTATCTTGGGTAACATCAGTATTACTACAATTATACGAAAAATTCCTGAAACTAAAAAGAGAAAATGATACCGATTCATAAAAGTAATGGGGATAAATGTGATTATAACGCTTCCTGTCATCCCTCCAACTAAGATTGCTATGCCTAATAAAAAGCTATAGAAAGCAATATATGTACCTCTCTTTCTTCCAGAAATATTGTCATAAATAAAATTTGATGTTGCTAAATTAAATGAAGTCCACCCAATTCCACCAAGTAATTGAGGTACTAAAAGAATTCCTAATGGTGTATCAAAAAAGATCCAGAATAAAGGTAATAGAGGGATGATTATTCCTCCAATTTGGAGTAATCTTACATTTCCAAGTTTATCGGATAATTTTCCCAATATTGGAAAGATGAATAATGCAACAAGGGATGAAAATACATTGATGAGAATAAAAATGGAATAATCGAAATGCAACTCAGATAACATGTACACCGAAAAAAAAGGACCCGCAATCCATTGACCTAAGGTCAACATGGAAACAAACAAAGTAAATTTTCCAAAATTACTCTTTGGGAGTTCTTTAATTATCTGGCTAAATTTTATGTGATCTACATCCTCAACGTAATATGGAGGATAATAATGCTTTGTAAAAAGATAAATAGACCCTCCACGTGTTAAAAATCCAAAGATAAAAATAAGAGTGAATCCAATAAAAATATTCCCTTGGAAATCAAACCAATCCAAAAGATAAGATAACCCCAAAGTGCCACTTAATGCAATAGCATTTGATATAAGGTTGCGCTTGGCAAAATATCTTCCCCTGAAGTTCTCGGGAACAACATCTCCCATCACTGAAAACCATGACGGATTCATAAATCCTGAAAATACCATGTAAAGTAAATAAGAACCTATTAAAATCCAAGGAAGAATCGTGTGTAATAATCCCAGGGAATAAATTAGTGCAATCAAAAAGAAAAAAGGCCAAATGGCACCCATCCCTATAACACCACCCATTAATGTTGATTTTCTTGAGTGTTTCTCAATCCTACGTGAACCAATAATTTGACCTACCGGTGAGAGTAAATTCCCAAGAGATGATAAAATTCCAATTTGAAATGGTGAAGATTCAATGCTAAGAGCGAAGGGTACAATATAATTATCAGAAAGCATGCTACTGAATATTCCAACAGAACCTTCTGCAATTGAAAGTCGCATTGTCTTCTTTTTAAGATTCTCATCATCATTAGGAACATCCATAGGAGAAATCCCTCGTAATTTAAGTAAGCTATATTGAAGATATTAAGTGTTGATGTGGAGTATTTTTGCGGGAGGAAATCCATTAAAATGGGTAGCTGATGCATTTGTATAAGCACCCACATTTTCAGAATAAAGTAGATCTTCTACATTCAGATCAGGTAGTTTTTCTTCAAGAGAGATCTTATCTAACGCATCACAAGTAGGCCCCACAACAGCACTCTCCATTAGCTCTCCATCTTTAAAAGCTTTAAAATGATACTGAATGTGATCGAAGATACATCCAGAAAATGTATTGTACACTCCGTCATTTACGTAATAATAAGTTTTATCACTCCTTAATGCTTTGCCATTAATTTCTACAACCGAGGTTGCGCTTGTTGCTACTAAAAAGCGCCCAGGCTCTGCAATGATTTTTATCTCGGGATTATCAAAATATTGATCAATATTATCGTTAATCGTCTTGGATAATTCTTCAAATGGAGGTACTTGATCATCATAAGGTACTGGAAATCCTCCTCCTATATCTAATATAGACAGTTCATTTCCTATTTTTTTAGATTGTTCGAAAAGATCATGGGCAATTTTAAAGGCATGGACATAATTCTCAAAATTGCTGCACTGGCTACCCACATGAAAACTTAGACCTTCAACCTTAAAGCTTCTCTTGTTGGCATGTTTTATCAGATCAATACATTTATTAAGGGGTGCTCCAAATTTCGTTGATAATTCCACAACCGAACCCGTGTTTGGGACATCTATCCTAAGGATCAAGCGACTTTTCTCGCAATATTTAGCTATTTTCTCGATTTCAATATCATTATCAAACGTCATCTGCAAGAAGTAATTGTTAAGGCTTTTTAATGAATCAATTCGCTTTACGGGATTCGCATAGATCACCTTTTCATTCATAAATTGGCGCTTTCTCTTACTATTCCCTTCAACTACGTTTTGAACAATCATAAATTCTTCCCATGATGCTACATCAAAACTAGAGCCCAAGTTATACATGGTTCTTACAATTTCTGATTCTGGATTAGCCTTTATAGCATAATAAGGTTTTACTCGAGGAAGACTCGAGCAAAAAAGATCATAGTTCTTCCTAATTATTTCATGATCAATTACAAGCAATGGAGTACCATTTTTACTTGCTAGTTCTAACAATTTAGACTTAACAGTCATAATATTTTCGATACATGATTTTATTAATAATCAAATGTTATAAGTTAAAAAAATTTTTCCAATTGGAAGAATGGATTATGAGTGTCATGTTATTTAAGAGGAATTTCAAATACCTCGAAAAAGAAAGAGATTAATTAACTTTTTAACATTGTATTCGTTTTTTTCATAAAAAAACCAAAAAAGATTCTAAATAATGAATGAAACTAACCCAGTAGATTTTATATCAAAAATTCCAGATACCGAAAAACTGAAAAAGATATCCGCCCTATTCAATGAAAACTGGATCTATAATTTCTTGGTTGGTGCTGGAATTTCAATGGATCCTCCTTCTTGTGTTCCATCTGCGAGGATGTTTGTAAGTGAGTTATTCAAATATTATGCACCTAAATATGAAGCCAACAGTTTATTAGGATTAGATTCATTGAGATATGAATTAGTTGTCGAAAAAATAGAAAACTTGTTTGATAAAGATCTCAAATTTCTAGACTATTTAGATGAGGTCAAGGAACCCAATGTTAACCATGTCTTTTTAGCAAATATGACAATGAGATATTGTAATGTCATAACGACAAATTTCGATTTTCTACTTGAAATGGCGCTGAAAAATAAATTAGCACCATATCCCTTAACTCATCCTTATCATAAAAAAGTCATGATCATTATTACCAAGGAAGATTATGAGAAAAACGTGAAAGGTCAATTTCCGATAGTCAAGATACATGGTTCAAAATGGGATTGCATTAAAGGTAGAAATACTAAGAATTCATTAATTACTACCATCAGTGCTCTTGGAAAAGAGAGAGAAAAAGGTAAGACTTTTGCTATTGAGCCATACAAGAAGAGATTAATTGATTCTATGATGCAATACCGAGATCTTGTAATCATGGGATACTCGGGTAGCGATGATTTCGATATTGGTCCCATGTTAAGAGAATTAACAAGTATTAAAAGGTTGATTTGGATAGAACATGATCAAAATCTCGAAACTGAGGAAATTTTTATCTATAATCCATTAAAATCTTTAAAATTCGCGCCAAGTTCAGATCTTTCGAAACAAGATAACATGCTTTTAGAAATTGCTATTACGAGAAATATCGAAGTGTATAAAATAAAAACGAACACGATTAATTTTGTAAAAAACCGCTTAGCTCCAATCTTTAAAGAGAATTTTGATACTTTAAATGAAGCTCCTGCAAAACAAATTCCCAGTTTTAGTGAGTACATGGAAAAAAATCATATTAATGCCGCAGCATCCTCCAAGTATAGGCTTGCTCATGAAATTTATAGTGAATTAGGTGAAATTCAATATGCTGAAAGAACTGCATTAACAGGTTTAACCCTTGCAAAAGAAGAAAGAAATGATATTAACGAAATGTATTTCACAAATGCGTTAGGATTACTCTATTCCACAAAAGGTGAAATAGACAAAGCATTCGAAAAATTGCATCAAGCATTACAGCTAATTGAGAGATTAAATCAGGAAAATGAGAAAATTGGAGTACTTATCAATATCGGGGAATTATACAGGAAAAAAGCTGATTTTAAAAATGCTTTAAAATATACGATTGAGGCATCGAATATCATAAATGATAATACTCCTAATTTGTTGAAATTTTCTTTACTAAATAGTTTAGGAGTAATTTATAATACCAATGGGGATCTTCAAAATGCTATCAAAGAGATCAAAAAGGCTCTTGAAATAGCTGAAATAATGGGAGATTTATCAAGAAAGGCATTATGTTATAATAATCTCGCAGGAATTTACTCTTCACAAGGACTTTTAGAACTTGCTTTGAAAAATGCTTCTGAAGCTCTTAAAATAGATGAATTACTCGGAGATTTAGATGATATGGCATCAAATTTAAACACAATTGGTAATATATATAGCCTCGCGGGATATAACGATGAGGCATTGAAATATTTAGAGCGAGCATACCAAACAGCAGATAAGATTAAGAGGATAAGAATCAAGTCACTTGCAGGTAATGCCATGGGAGTGATTTACTTTACTCTTGGAAGAAATGACGATGCGATGAAAATATATAATGAAACCTACAAAATAAGACAAGATTTAGGTGATTTATCGGGTCAGGCGACTAGCTTGAATAATATGGGATTGATTTACCGTGCGAAAAGGGAGTATAATAAAGCTTACGAGTTATTCAATAAATCAATTGGAATTGCTGAGGAGATCGGAGAAAAAACACATTTAGCAGTGCGTTATGGAAATAGAGCATCAATTCACGAAGCAAGAAGAGAGTTTGAAAAAGCGCTTGAAGAATACAAGAAAGCATTTGCAATTGCAAAATCGCTACAAAATATGCATGAAGCAGCAAAACAACTCTTCAATATTGGAGGAATTTTAGGAGATATGGGGCAGCACGATGAATGTATTAAAAAATATACCGAAGCCCTCAATATATTGGAAGAGCTAAAGATAAAACCTGGAATTGCTAGAGCGTTAAATAACTTAGGTACGGTTTATTATAAATTCAAAAGAGACTATAAAAAATCCATTGATTTCTTACAAAGATCTGTAACGATCTATAAAGAAATAGAAGATCCTCAAATGCTTCTCACATCTCAACAAAATCTTGATTTCATAAAGAAAGAATATGAAAAAGGGAAATGAGGTTTAAAACGGATAAGGAAGAAAGTACCAATAGGAATTATCATGTGATTAATAATTAAAATTAAACATTTTTATTGATATTAAGCGTTTTTCTGGACATATTAAAAGAAACTAATAATTGAGATCAGTAAAAGTTAGATAAAATTAAAAGTGACTTAAAAAATGGTTATATCAGACTTATATGAGAAATTGCGTCTATTGTTGAGTAAAGGCGAGAATGTTATCGGTTTACCAAAACATGAGGTAACTATGAAATTATTAAAAAACATGTTCACTCAACAAGAAGCAGAAATATTAACTTCAAGCTTTAGCAAAGTCAGTGTTCCAATGAACGTGAAAAAGATTTCGAGGTTATCCAATATAGCTATTGATGATTTAACAGAGATACTCGAAAACATGTATTACAAAGGAAAATTGATAAAATTAGGTACCCTATATGTCCTGTTACCTTATTTACCCGGCGGTTTTGAAGTATATTTCACCACTAATCGGGATGATCCCGAGAGAATGAAAAAGGCAGCAGAAGCACATTTAGAATTATTTAAATTGGGTTCTCCTTATGAATTAAGTGCCAGCGATTATACGATTTATCGCGTTATTCCTACAATAAAACCCACGGAAAAGGTGATTGAATTAGAAAATTCAATGGAATTGAAACATCAAATCTTACCTTTTGAAATTTTAAAAGACTATCTAGCAAAAGCTAATCCGAAGATATATGCAGTCGTTCCATGTAGTTGTAGAAATGCTGCAAAGTTAGCTGGAGAGCCTTGTAAACAAACAAATGAAAATTTTTGTGTTACCACAGGAACCTTGGCAAAAATGGTAATTGAACAAGGAGTTGGACGTGAAGTTTCCTTGAATGAACTGATGGAAGTAATGGAAAAGGCAGAAAAGGAAGGTTTAGTTCATGAAACGTTTAATATGCAAGATACTGCTACGTTTGTGTGCAATTGTTGTTCATGTTGTTGCGGATTTTTAAAATCTGTAAAAGAACTTAACAACTATAATGCTATCACTAAATCCAATTTTGAACCCCGAGTTCAGCAAGATCAATGCATTTTATGTGAAAAATGTCTAGAAATTTGTCCAATGGGAGCAATTTATCATCATTGGCCCCATAAAGAAGATTTATCTGATAATGAAATCAAGATTCGCCTGGATCGTTGCATAGGATGCGGTTTATGTGCATCTAATTGCTCCGAAGAGGCTATTGCTTTAGTTAAGGTTCGAGAATTCATACCCGTTAAAAGTCAGATGGATTTACTTACACAAAGAGCTGCAGGAAAAACTCACTAAGTTTTTTTAGTAAATTTTATTTTCTTATCTCTTAATTTCAATGATGAATATATTTTTCTAATTTCTCTTCTAATTCATCATTGAATGAATGTCTTTTACCCAAAATTATTTCAGGTCTTTTAAAGACTTATTTTTAATAAAATTTACGATTTTTTTCTCTAAAAATCCTGTAATCGAAGCGTCTGCAAAGTTTAATCTATCAAAATAGAGCCTTAGATTTTTAATTTTATAATTTTCATATACAAGAATTTCAGCAATTTTACCCGTTAGTTTCTTATTATTTTGTGTAACTCCATGGATATAAAATTCTTCAAAGAAAACATCTCCCTCAACCATTATAATAATGGGTTCAAATTTAATTGTCGAAAAAGACTTGAAAAACCAGCTCAACCATTTTCTTACTCCTGATATTCCTGTTAAGGTTATCCCAAGCATTTCAATCTCGCAATCTTTAGAAAAATAGGTAAGAAGTGTATCTATATTCATTTTTTCTAAATCATTATCCAAATCAGCTGCTACTTTTAAGATTTTTTCTTTAATTTGATCATCCATCATAGCGTTTTTCTCATTATAAAATAATTATTATCTAAATTATATCATAAAAACCAATGGAATTGTATCGTGTTATATTAATTAATCTTGTGATTATTTATCATAAAGTTAGTAATTCAAATGATCATTTTTTGTGTGAATTTGTGAAATATACATGCAAGTAGTAAGCTGAAAACCCTCCAAAAAAGGAATTAATTATCATCCAAGGAAAAGCAAAATAAGCAACTCCAAGAAAAGAGCCAGGGTTTAAAAATGATCCTGTGCCCGACCCCGTTTTATAAAAAAAAGTTAATGCAATTAAGATTAATAAATAATAGACAATGCTCATAATAACTCCAGTAATACCGGAAACAATGCCTTGCTCTAACTTAGTCTTATTTTTTAGAAGGTAAAAACTAATATCAGCAGAAATTCCTGTTACTAAACCGAACGAGCAATAACCAATAACGCCCCAAATATTTATTAATACATCCATTTCGAAATAAGCTTCAACAAAAAATCCAATAACCGCATAAGGAATCCAAATAAAGAATCCCATTCCAAACTTTGGATAAATGAATTTTGCTAACATGACGATCAAACTATTAAAGAACCCAATCATATACACATAAAACATACCCATTCCAAAATACGGATCAATTACTCCAAATCCTTGCGTATCAGATCCAGAATAAAAATCCCAGAAGAAAATATTAAGGGTGAGATTAATCATCAACAAAAAACTATAAAAGCTCCATATCTTTACAAATTTAATGTCAAGCTTCATAAAATCATTTTTTTTTATATTTTTTTATGGTTATAAGGAAGTTATTTTTATTTTTAAATAATCTATAATCCATTATTTGAATAAATTACTAAAATTGAATAAGATAATAATTTGTGTTGATAATGAAAACTTTAGGATTGATTGGCGGAATGAGTTGGGAAAGTACTATTGAATATTATAAGCTCATTAATATATTAGTTAAAGAGAGATTAGGTGGTTGGAATTCCGCAAGATTGTTCTTATGCTCTGTTAACTTCGAAAAGAGCTTAAGGAGTTATAATGGGTTGTACTGAAATTCCATTGCTAATAAAACAAGAAGATATTAACACTATTATTTAATACTCTAAAAATACATCTAGAAGCAGAGATTGATCTTGCCCTTGGTTAAATTGATCTTTTTATATTTCCAAGTGAATCAAGATTTTAGTCCCAAATTTTTTAAAACGGGTATTAAAACACCTCTACACCTCTATTCACTTCGTTAATTGCCCTGATGTGACAGATAGAACAGGAGTTTATATTTCAAAATTAAAAATCACCAAACTATAAAAAGTATCATAAGATTAGGTATTAGGAAAGAAATTTTGGGACCTAAGCCTACAAATTCTAAGATTGCTTAAATTAAGTAATCAATATAAGGGTTTTATCTATATTCATCACCACAATCGCCAATTATTTTGAAGAGATCAGTTGATTTTTCAGTTACTCGGGCAATTTGATTTAAATCATCCTCATCTAATGAAAATGAGAAATCTTTTAAATTATCTTCAGCATGCTCAGAGATACCTAATCTAACTCCAATAATTGCACCTCCTACAATTGGATTTTCAAGAACATATCTTGTGGCGACATTCGCGATACTCACATTATGCTTTTTGCTTATTTCCTTTAATATTTTCAATAATTCTTGAAAAAGTGACCAATTTCCCCATTGATCTATCATGCCTTTATACTTTTGTAGTGATGCAGTATATAGTTGACTTCGTTTCGGTTCAGGCTGGTTAATATATCTTTCACTCATTAAGCCACCCGCTAGAGTTCCATATGCGAGTAATTTAATATCATGCTTAGCACAGAATTGAACCATAATTTTTTCGGGACGCTTATCTATAATCGAATATTGCACTTGATTTGAAACTATATTTATTCCCATATCAATAAACTCTTCTAAATGAGCGGTATCAAAATTAGTCAGACCCAAATTCTTAATAATACCCTCCTCCCGAAGTTCATTAAGATATTCCATTGCTTTAATATAATTATTATCTGAATAATCCCACCAGTGGAATTGGACCATATCCAATGATTCCATTCCCATTCTATCCCTAGAAATATCAATAGCGCTTTCCACAATTTTTCGAGTTATATTTTGAGGTCTTGGAACCCATTTTGTGAAAAATTTCAGATCTTCCAGAACTTTATCTTTCCCTCTTGATTCAAGTCTGTTTCTAAAAACTTTAACAAAATCTTCAGCAGGACCATAATGATCAGCTAAATCCCAAGTTATAAATCCCTTATTTACGAGAAGATCCATGCTTTCAATTGCTTTTTGAGGTTGAATTAGCCCATGACCTCCTGAAACTTGCCACATTCCGTTTAAAATTTTGAAAATTTTAAGGTCCTTTCCTAAATGATCGAATTTCTTAATATTAGTATCCAATTTATCCATCCCTATTAAAATGTTAAAAAAAAATAAAAAAAGTTGATTATCCTGTAGGAGAAAATACTCCTCCGAAAACCAACCATGCTAAAAATGATTTAGAGACAAGGCTTAGTACAATATACATTCTTTCACCATATAGATAGTCTTTCCATTTACCTACGCCTTTATATTGTAGAATCATATTGATTGCAAATGTATTAAAGAATATCAGTTCAATTACATAAATCCAATATACAAAAACTGGAATTTCTCCACCGTTAACTCCTGTATTAATGAAATATGCTGTAATAACGATCCAAGGAACTGCACCAGCGACTACTCCAAGATAATAAGCAGTCCATCTAACTTTTTCCTTCAACTTTCTTGTATATACATTTTGGAGCTCCATCATCAGACCAAACATGTTCATTAACGCATTAGATATAAAGATCATGAATAAAGCCCAGAAATCTAAGACTCCAAAGAATAAAGCAATTAGAACAATCATTATTGAGCTTGAAAAAGCATATTCAAACCATCGAACCTTATTAATTCCTTTTTTTAGATCTCTATTATATACTTTATTCAAAGGGTAAGCGATTAGAAAGTGCGCGATTGCAGATAAGAGTAGGAATGTTCCAACAAATGCACCTAAGGCTGTAAAAGCAAAGATCACTTCAGGATTTGGAGAAAGGGTAGGTGGAGGCCCAAGGTCAAACTCCAAATAGAAAGTATAAATATTTACCGAAAAACTCAAGAATGGCAAAAATCCAAAGAGTACCATGAGTAACCCTTGTACTAGATGCAAGAACATTGCATTTCGATTGAATTTTTTCAGATAGTCAAAAGTTATCTCTGATTTTGGGATTAACCATTCATCTTCATTTTTTATAGAATTCATAAGTATGATAGTTCAGCTTAAATATTTAAAAAAAATCTATTAAAATTATAATTTTTCATCTCCTATTTTTTAAAACTACTTATATCTTCCAATAGAATAATTATAAGTTATATAATTGCCATAATTCTTTTTTTTACATTTATCCTATAGTTCAAACTTGAGAATCTTGTTGTTTTGAAATTTGATTACAAATTGATATTTGAGTTCTTTAATTCTTATAAAAGCATAGTTTGATGAAGCAATGAATTCAGAAAGAGTAGGATGTTTTTCTAAATATAAAACAATGTAGTTTTGCTTATCATTATTAATTAATTCAGCAACTCCATTAGCTGATATTGCAACAGCATCTTGAAAATTGATGTAATTGTGAGGAGTCTCGGAAAAAAAATAGAAAAATTGTATTTTTTATTCATTCATTTCATATGCATCCTTCAGGGAATAAACTGTATTCCAAACGCTCCCAAATCTTTCATGATCAACGTTGGGTTTTTTTATCATCTTTAAGCACCATTCCATTTGTTCGGGAGTTGCACTTGATTTATGATATAAGTTCAATGCATATTTGGAAAAATCTCTGACTAAGAAATCAAAAATCTGATCTATTGTATCTTCATCAATTTTATAAATTGCTGCATTTTCAATGATAAGGTGTGCATATACTATTAAAGAAAAGATCTCTCCTATCCCAGATAACATGAAATCCATATCATTTTGTTGCTCAACGCTTGGAGTAGCTTTAGTTCCAAGTAAATTAAACAGTTTAATTTGCTCTAAGAAGGTTTTTACATTTGGTAGATTATATTTTTCAAACGCAGGTTTCCAATCATGAAGTTTAACTCGTGCTAAACCCTTTGTTGGGCCTTGGTTGAATAAAAAATCATCGTTTTTAGCTTGATCTTGTCGGGGAACACTTTCAAAATTTTTATGGTTCATAAAAAAACTCATCATAAATTTTAAAATTAAAGCAATGTTAACGTGGACTGTTCCTTCGAGTTTGGGTAATGCTCGTATATCTTTTGCGGCAGTTTCAAAGTACATGTCTTTTTCAAATCCTTTAGCAGCAATAACATCCCACAAAAGATTAATAACTTCCTCGCCCTGGGTCGTAGTTTTCATTTTCATCACGGGAGCATAGAGCAAGTAGCGTCGATCCTTATTTGAAGCAACACGCATGTAATCTGCTGTTCTCAAACCAAATAATTTCATTGCGACCAGACGGGTATAAGCATCCACAAAAGCTTGCTTTACATGCTGAAAATCGGTGACATGCATTTTATATAATCTACGATGAGCAGCATGATGTATTGCCTCATAAAAAGCATGTGTACAGATACCTATCGATGCCCAACCTAAATTATACTTTCCAACATTTACAGTATTCAGTGACGCATTCCAAGCTTCCTCACCTTTGGAGAGGATGTCTTCTTCAGTTATGGGATAGTCATGAAGTGCAAAATTTGCCACATAATTTTGACTTTCGCATACATTCTTAATCAATTCATAATTCTTATGTCGATAGTTTGCCACAAAAAAGACATATTGCTCTTTATTTTTCATATCATATTCAGGGATTTTTCCGATCTTATCTGCGAATTTTCCAAAGTTTGATACCATTTCTGCTTCGTTTCCATTACCAATATAATATTTTTCTCCATTTGCTTTATAAGAACCATCATCTTGAGGCGTGAGAGCCATTTCAGTACCATAAATATCTGCACCGTGTTCTTTTTCTGAAAGACCAAATGCGAAAATTGCCCCTTCTTCAAGTAATTTTGCTGCTTTCTTTTTTGCTAACTCATTATTGCTCATCCATATGGGACCTAAACCTAAAATGGAAACTTGCCATGTATACCAATAGCTTAGACCATAAAAACCGAGAATCTCATTGAATTCACAAATTCGCCAGGTGTCCCAACGATAGTTCTCATTTTTTCCATATTGAGATGGTGTTAGAAGTTGAGCAAAGAGTTTATTTTTACCTTGAAATTCAAGGAAATCAGAGTACCATACATTCTTATGGTCATCTTCTTTAATTTTAGCCCGACCTTTATTTTCAAAAAATTCAACAGTTTTAATCATTATATCGTCAGAATTTTTATCTGGATAATACCGATCACGTTTTTTAGGATTCAGTAGAATTGTCATAATTTCAATCTTATAATTTTAATTTTTAATATTACTAAAAGATACGAAATTTTTTAAAAATTATGAATAATATTTAAAAAATGTAAAACAAGAAAGAGCATTTGCTAAATTGATGCTAGATTAGTTATTTATGAGATGAAAAAAGATTGAAAAAGAAAACAAAACGCGGTTTTTTATTGGCACTACTAATTGGTTTTGATGAAAAAGAAATTCATTTGTGGAAAGTATATAGTAATTCTTTAAGGTTTTATAAAACTATCAAATTAAAACGAAAATGGAAATATTTAGATGATAAGCAAAGATATCATTCATTCCAAGAATTAGTAAATCTTATTCGAGTTGTTGTCAAAGATGGTGTAAAGAGCATTTTATTAGCAAGCCCACAGAAAAATAACAGTTCAACCCTCTTTTTAGAACACATTAATAAACATCACCAGTGGTTAACTCGTTCTAAGGGATATAATCGAGTTAGTTTTGGCGAGATTGTGGGAAACGCTAATTCATTAGAAAGTGCTAGATTTTTAATATCTCAAGAGAAATCAATGAATATTATTTCTGAAACTACCACTGACGAAATAAATCAATTAGTTAAAGAATTAAATAAAATTATCAATATCGGTGATCCTAGCATTTTATTGTTATATAATTTAGAAGAAATTGAAACCTTCATTTATGGGAGGAGTAAAAAAGATATATCCACAACAGAAAAGTTAGATTTCTTAATCGTAACGGAAAATTTCATTAAGAAACACAGTTATAAAAATCGAATACATCGCCTCATACAAATCGCGAATAACAAGGGAATTATAACAAAGACTATTTCAATCGAAAATCCTGCTGCAGATCGATTTGATCAATTTGGAGGAATTTTAGCTTTCAAGAAGGCAGATTAAAAGAGCAATATTTCCAAGAACTTAGAAACAAACCTTAAGATATTCCAATTGGAATATCTTATGAGATGAAAAAAAGCTTAAAAGAAAAATGGTATTAGAGATGTTTTTGCAATGATAAAATTCGTTTTTCTAATTTCTTTATCTGTGAGGCATTCTCAATTGCACCACCATTATTACCTAAAATTCCGATTGCGGCCTGAAAGTTTTGAATTGCGTTAAAATAATCTTTCTTCTTTTCAGCTATTTCACCGTATTCTAAACAAAATTCAATTTCTAGCGCTTTTATTTTTTTATCAAGTTCGAGTATAATGAATGAAATTCTTCCAATTGATAATTCAAAATTAAACCCCGTTGCCAAATATAGTGCTTTTTCATATTCTTTTTGAGCTTCTTTATAAGCTAAAGCTTTTTCAGCGGTTTCTCCTTTCTTGATAAAATTTTCCATAAGTCGTTTCGCTTCTTCGACATCCAAAGTTCGGGCTTTTTCTTTTAAATTGTCTATAGCATCATCATTTGCAAGTATGGATGATATTAACTCGTTATTGGCAATTCGCTTCGCACGGGTTTCTTGAAATTTTTTAACTTCAACTGCTATATTTTCAATTTTCGAAGGGATGATAATTTTTCTTTCTAATAGTTGGTAAATTTCATATAATATTATTGATGAGTGAGAATTAACTATTGGTTTCACTTTATCAATGAGATTATTTATGAAGAAGAATTTCTTAACATTTAGAAGTTCATTAGCATAATCAATCACTGCCTTTTGAATGATATTTTTATTAATTAATTCTAAATCTCCCGGTGAAATCATATGGCTTAAAACCATTGGAAAAACAAGTTTGATGTTGAATTTTTCGATGATAAAATCAATTGTATCATCAAAATAAAGCATCCCAGATTTTAGGAGATTTTCAATCTTTTGATTATATTTTCTCTCATATTCAATTAAAAATTCAGAAACTTTGAGTTTGAAACTTTCTGAAGCTTTTCCATCCAATACTAAACAGATTCTAATGAAATTTCCATTTTTAATAAGCAAATTAAATGTATCATATTGAAGTTCATAGAAATTTTGAGTGTCATTTCTCGTTTCTGATGATCTTGAAGTTGAAAAGGTAATATTAGCTTGCATGAAACCTATCAGTAGATCAATATTAAGGTTAGTTCCTGAGACTGGATAGTTCAATATGAGCAGTCCTGAATCTTTCGTTTGTAATATCATCGATTTTATGTTTAAAACATCCATAAATTTGTACCAAATCAATGATTGTTGCATCTGAATCCTTTTTTCTTCTGAATCCATCATTGATATTTTAATATTTTGAGTTGTATCGAACCCTATTTTAGCAATATATGTTTTCACACATTCTTTACAGCTATCAGGATAAAAACTACAATCTTCTTTCTCTTTTCCGCAATTAAAACCTATTCGGCTAACTTGGAAATATACCATGACAATCTAGAATTTTTAATATCAGTATCTTATACTTATTACCTTATCATAAATTACACATTATTAAGATTTTGGAGTTCAGATAAGGATCTGTATCGCCAGAACGAAAAAATAAATACTATTTTAAACCAAAAAATTATTATTACTAGAAGATCGAATTAAATTTTTAAAAAAGAATATTGTTTGAAAATTACATGGTTATTATGGCATTGAGGTTATAAACATTAGTTATGAAGTTTTTAATCTGAAACTCAAAACAGATATTTTAATAATTTCAAGCATAACTCAGTATGTAAACCTCGAAATTTATTCGGACTCCCACTATTTTCCCAGAATTTAGTTCGGTAGATTTATAATAGATAAAAGAGATTATTTACATGTAATTAACCAAAAAAATTAATTTTATGTGAAGAAATAGAAATGAATTTTATTCGTTAAAAAACAAGGAGTGGGGAGAAAAATTTATAAAGAAGCCATAGTAATTAGGAATGAAATTAAGGATTCAAGAAAGTTAAAGAAACCAGAGAGGGAAAACAGAAATCCCTATGAAATGGCAAAAAAGCAGATTGATATAGTAGCGAAAGAAATGAATTTAGATGTGAGAATTACTAAATATTTGAAAAAAGTCGAAAGGTCACTTATAGTATCCATTCCAGTTGTAATGGATAATGGAGATCTTGAGGTTTTTGAAGGATTCAGAGTACATCATTCCACGGTGCGTGGTCCAGGAAAAGGAGGAATTCGATTTTCACCAGATGTTTGTTTGGATGAAGTAAAAGCGCTTGCAACGTGGATGACATGGAAAAATAGTTTACTTAATCTTCCTCTGGGGGGCGCAAAAGGGGGAGTTTGTGTTGATCCTAGAAAATTATCACTTAAAGAGCTTGAGAGGTTAACTAGAAGATATACAGCCGAGATTATTAACGTAATTGGTCCAGATATTGATATTCCTGCTCCAGATGTGGGGACAGATAAAAGGATTATGGCATGGATTATGGATGTATATTCAATGCAAAAAGGACGTTCAATTCCGGGGGTTGTGACTGGTAAACCAATAGAAATAGGGGGATCTGTCGGGCGAGAAAGTGCTACAGGGATGGGATTGTATTTTGTGATTGATGCTTTATACAAAAAATTGAATTTAGAGCTATCAAATGCTACCATAGTTGTTCAAGGATTTGGCAATGTCGGAGGAACATTTGCTCAGATTTTATTTGAAAAAGGAGCGACAGTTTTAGCTGTTTCAGATATTAGCGGAGGTTTATATAGTAAAGATGGTTTAGATATTAATAAATTAATTAAGTGGAGAGATCAAAACCGTTTATTGAAAGACTTCACTGAAGAAGATTATATATTTGTTCATAATGATGAATTTCTAACTTTAGATTGCGATATCTTGGTACCGGCCGCAATTGAGAACCAAATAAGTCTTTCAAATGTTGATAAAATCAACTGTGAAATTGTTTTAGAAGGAGCAAATGGACCAACTACGCCTGAAGCTGATGAAATATTAAAAGAAAGAGGGATAATTGTTGTTCCAGATATATTAGCTAATGCTGGAGGTGTTTGCGTCAGTTATTTCGAATATATTCAGGACATTCATAGTTACTTTTGGAAGCTTGATCGGATAAATAGTGAGTTGGAGAGTATCATGGTTAATACTTTTGAAGAAGTGTACCAACTTTCTATAAAAAGAAATGTGAGCTTGAGAACAGCGGCCTACATTATTGCTATATCAAGACTAGCAAGAGCTATTGAATTAAGGGGAATATTTCCATAGGTAAGTTAATCTTCAATTTTTAATTTTATTTTTAAGGTTCTTTTAAAAACATCGATAATACTAAATACATTCATTTGTGACTTTGTCTCTAAAATCGGTTTTATTTCTTTGTTGATTAATTCCCATAATTCTTTCTCATTTTTAGTTATGATTTGTAAAAGGAGATTAAACTCTCCCGCGATTCCTGCGATAAGTTGAATTTCATCAAAATATTTCAGTTTATTAGATATTTCACTTATGTTTGATGGATCGATTGATAGACTAATAAAAGCTATAGTTTCATAACCAACTTTATATGGATTAATAAGAGTATCAAATTTTTCGATGATTCCTTCACTAATCATATTTTTTACACGAGCATGAATTGTACTTGCTGCAAGATGGATTCTTTTACTTATTTCTTTAAAGGATATTTTATAATTCTCTTGTAAAATATTGAGGATCATCTTGTCTTTATTATCCAATGAAGCTAGCCCAACTTTGTTTAAATCATCTTGAACTTTTATCTTATGCCTTTCAATTCCATATAGAATAGAGCGAGCTAATATAGTTTCATTTAATTCTCCCTTCACTAAATAATCTTGAATTCCTCTATTTAAAGAATTTAGAGCGATCTCTTTATCATCGTATCCAGTTAGGATAATAATTGGATATTTTAAGGTATAGCCTAAAATACTAGATAGAGTAGAATCTTTATCACTATCGGGTAAGGTTAGATCTAACAATATCACATCAATATTTTTCTTTTTAATATAATCTAAACCTTCAGAAAGTCGCGTACAAGTATTAATTTCAAAAGGACCTAAGGAGGTTTTTTTCAATAGTTCCTTAATAAGACGTATATCAGCGGGATTGTCTTCAATTAACAATATTTTCAACTATGTTCTCAACTCTTACAAATTGAATAATTTTCATTTTAATATGTAACTAATTCATTAAAAGATTATTTTAAATTAATGGTTAATGAAGAAATCTAATAATCATAAATTTTAATTCGGACTCTTATTGTAGAAAACGAATAAAATTTTAATTTTTTCAATTTCTTGCTAGGAAATTTAAATATGTAATTTCACTTTCATAATGTAAGAGAAAGAATATTAAATTTACAACACTTCAAAGAAACCTCCATGACATTATCTAATCGAAAAGAACGTGTAATCTTTCTTTCTATTTTAATATTATTCATTATTTCATGTATACTGATTATCTATTTTGAGGTATTTCTTAAGAATCATTTTTTTATCGTAAATTTTCTCTATATTCCAACAATTATATCTTGTTTGTGGTGGAAAAGAAAAGGTTTATTCGTGCCTATAATTCTAATTGGTTTCTTGTTAGTTGTCCAGATTAGTCAAGGAGTATCGTTCTTAGGAGAAAATGCTATTAATGGTCTTTCGATTAAGATTTCGATAATAATCGTTGGAGTCATTGTAACAGTTCTATCTGAAAAGATTTTAAAAAAAGAAATAGAGTTAAATGAAATTATTACAGATCTGAAGCGTTCAAATGAGGATCTTCAGCAATTTGCATATGTAACTTCTCACGATTTACAAGAACCTCTAAGAGCAATCGTTAGTTTTTCTCAACTCTTGGAAGAAAAGTATCATAACAAACTAGACCAAGATGGTAAGGAATTTATTTATTTTATAACTGATGGGGCAAAAAGAATGAATATCCTAATAAAAGATCTACTGAGTTATTCTCGAATTATTACTCATGCAAAACCTTTAGAATGGCATAATCTTGAACCAATTTTAAAAGATGCCATATTCAATTTACAAGAAGCAATTAAAGAAAGTGATGCTATTATTACTTATGATCCCTTACCTACGTTGAAGGTTGATCGAATCCAATTCTTACAATTATTTCAAAATTTTTTGAGTAATGCAATTAAATTTCGTAGAAATGAACCTCCTGTGATTCATATAGGGGTTAATCGTTTAAACAATAAATGGGTGTTTTCAATTAAAGACAATGGTATAGGAATAGATCCCAAATATCATGATCGTCTTTATCATATTTTTTATCGGTTGCATACCAAAGAAGAATATCCTGGAACAGGGATTGGTTTACCTATATGCAAAAAAATTATTCAAAGATATGGTGGAGAGATATGGGTTGAATCTGAACTTGGAAAAGGTTCTACTTTCTTTTTTACAATTATGATTAAAAGGGTTAAAAATCATCAGAGGGGAAATTAATTATTATGACCGAGAATATTAAGAAGAAGTTTAAAATTTTGCTTGTGGAAGATAATTCCGCAGATATCAATCTTACTAAAGAAGCTTTAAATAAAAATGATGTTTTTACTGAAGTGTATGTAGTCCA
Organism: uncultured archaeon; assembly: GCA_964583985.1. GTDB lineage: Archaea > Asgardarchaeota > Lokiarchaeia > Sigyniarchaeales > SOKP01 > SOKP01. Next base: position 30,257 of record CAZOYD010000017.1, on the reverse strand, counting down.
CAATGGAGTAGACACATTACACTTTTTAGAAAAAAAAAATCGTCCTGATCTTATCTTTTTGGATCTCAATTTGCCAAAAATGACGGGTTTGGAAGTGTTAAAAGAAATTAAAGAACACGAAGAGTACAGAAGAATTCCTATCGTAATATTAACAATATCCGCTAACGAGGAAGATTTAAAAAAAGCATATGATCTTCACGCTAACTGTTATATAAACAAACCATTGGAAATCAAGCAATTTTATGAAACTATGAAATCTATTACAGATTTCTTTTTTAAAACAGTGAGACTTTCAAATATTTAAGTTTGTGTAAGAGAAAGGACTCAAAAAAGAGAGAGATTATATTATTTAATAGCTAAAACTATATTTTTATCATGATAAGTGGTATCTAGGGTTAATTTAATATTAGGTCGATTAAAATCTTCAATCGGATTACAATTCCAAGATCTACAAATCCGATCATCACCAAAAATTACACCATGACAGATTGAATGTTCTTCACAGAAATGGTAAATTCTCGTCCCTAAACTATATTCCATACCACATTTTGGACACTTGACCAATCTTTTCACCTTACCGAATAAAAATCATTTTTTAGTAAAACTAAATTTCAACTATTTTAGTTGATATACGCTATAATATATAGATTTATTTTATTTAAATTCATCGTAAATAATTCGATAATTTTGAAATATATCATATTTTATTCGGCATAATTAAAATACACCTATTTTAATGCGGAGTATATAATCATATGTTCTAGAGGTGATAAATTCCGAGCTAATTATAACTAACCACTTTAATAAAATCTCATACAATTAATATTAGCACTCTAAGATCAATCTTTAAATATGAGGTCATCTCCTTCATTAAATAATCCAATTTTTTAAAAAAATGTGATATTTAATGGAGAAAAATACGTCTAAAAAAGAAATTTCTATTTTATGTATCTACATTCTCACCATGGTTTTTGCGTCAGTATCAGTGATTTATCCTAATAATGTAATTGCACCTAGTAGCGAGATTAAAGTCTCCGGTTCGGAGTTAAATTCTTCTTTTGCAAGCTCAGGTACAAATGATATGAGCCCTATAAACCTTCTACCAGGCGATATCATACTATTAGGTACTGATGATACTTTTTTTGATTATCTCATTCCTGGTAAGTGGTCTCACACGGTTATTGTTGGTGGAGTAGCGGGATATCATCAAATATGGGCAACTGAAGAAGGCACTTGGGTTCCTTCAGGAGAAACATGGGTTGTTCATTCAACGATGGATGATCATGGGTCTGGTCTAAGAACTTCCAGATTCACTAACGTAGTCAACGATCATGCAGGAAATGTTGTCGCAATGAGAGTATTAAAACCGGGTGGTGCATTATTATCCTCATCTGAAAGAGCAGCAATTGTAAATTTTGCGGTTTCAAAGATTGGTTATGATGAAGGATATGATTGGAACTGGCTTGGAAAACAAGTTGATATTGATACAGCCGATCCTGAGATCGCCCCCGATGGATATTATTGCTCAGAATTGGCTTGGGCAGCATATAAATCAGTAATAGGGATAGATCTCGATGGAGATTTTTCACCTTTTAATATTGGAGTATCCCCTGAAGACCTCTACTGGTCACAATATGCTCAAGTAATCGCTTTGGAAATGAATTCAGATCCAAATGGTAATGGTGTCCCCGGAGGTGCTTATGCTGTTGATGCGTCTAATGACCTCTATAAACTTACTGTTTTTATAGATGAAGTGTATTATGACGATGAACATGAAGGATGGCTTATGGGAGATGGTGAGATGTACTTGAAGCTTTGGATTGGAGAAGCTTATTTTCCAAGTTGTGCTGCTGGCGGTGATTTAAATGATAATCATCTTGATAAGATTGATGATGCTAATGATAATTGGGAGTCAGCGGGCAGTCACGAAGCACTAGATTGGAATAATTATCACTATGCTCTATTTTCATACGACTCATATTGCAAAGTTAGAGTACAAGCTTCTGAATATGATTCTACTTCAGGTGATGATGATTATCCTACCTTCCAATGGTGGTGGAGTCCTTCTACATGGCATGGTTATATCAATAATGGATGGTATTGGTCTGGATATCGATATGATATGGGAGATTGCCGTTATACGATCTATTTCAGAATAGATTCCGTTTATTAAAAAATTTTTAAATTTCCTTTTTTTTTATTTACTAGGGTATTTTTCAATTTTGATAAAGAACCTAAATAATTAAAAAAAGAGAGAATAATTGCCAAAGAATTTAATCAGATTTAATCATTATAAGCATCATTTTAAATTTCTCAATCGCTTTAAGTCCATGCGGTTCATTTGCAGGCATTAAAATCATTTGTCCCTTTTCAAGAAAATAGTCTATTTTTGAAATGGTAATTTTCGCTTTTCCATCAAAAATGTAAACTAGCGCATCGAAAGGTGCAGAATGTTCGCTTAACCCTTCATCTTTATCAAAAGAAAATAACGTAACATTGCCCCTTTCTTTATTTATTAGCGCTCTACTAACAACTGAACCTTCTTGGAAGTCGAGCATTTCATCTAAATTTGAAATTTCTGTTTTTTTCATGATTTTCTTAACAAAATTGGTTTTTGTTTAAATTAAATTTCAAGTTGATTTTAAACCTTGACCCGAACATGTTATATAATAAAAAAAAAGATTAATCTAAAACTTCGGATACTTTCTTATCCTCATCGAATATGGCAACTGCTTGTTTCATAAATTTTGGAATGTCTATTTGTTGGGGACATTTATCTAAACACTCTCCACATTCAATGCACAAAAGGGCTGAACCTTCCGCTTCTGCCCCCTTAGACTTCAATTCCTCCAAGGTTTCTTGAGTTTTTGCCATTCTGTTGTAGAAGAAACCTATGCGTTGTTTTCCTTGTTCTCCCCAATATCCAATTTCATTCATGACATAGAGGATATTCTTAATTGAGACTCCATTAGGACAAGGCATGCAATATCCACAACTTGTACAAGGAATGAGATTGTATTTTTCAAATGCTTGCTGTAAATTTCTAATTACATTCATTTCTTTGTCTGATAATGTGTTAATTCCTGAATTATTCGCGGATTGAATATTTTCTTTGACTTGTTGTAAATTACTCATGCCACTTAACACAACCGAAACTTCAGGTCTATTCCAAAGGAATTGTAAACCCCAATCGGCCATTGATCTTTTGATTTCACTATTGTCTAATGCTTTTTTGATTTCAGGAACATCAACTAATTTTTTATCGGGAACGGTCAATTTTCCTCCTTTTAGGGGTTCCATTATTATTACAGCGATTCCTTTTTTCCCAGCATATTCCAGTCCTTTCAATCCAGCTTGATAATTCACATCAGTATAATTTAACTGAATCTGGCAGCAATCCCAATTATGATAATCAATGATTTCTTTAAACACGTCTATACTATCATGAAAAGAAAATCCTATGTATTTAAACAACCCATTGGCTCTTGCATCTTCCATTTTCGTTATCAAGCCTAATTGTTTTATTTTTTCAAGGCGGGGTTCATTTAATCCGTGAAATAAATAAATATCTGGAGTGGTTCCCAATCTATCAATTTGTTCGCTTAAAAATTTATCAACGTCATTAGCGTCTGTAACGAACCATACTGGAAGTTTTGTTGTGAGAGTGACTTTTTCGCGATATCCATCTTTTAATGCCATTCCTACTATGACCTCACTTTTCCCATCATGGTAAGGATAAGCCGTGTCTACATAATTAACTCCATTATCAATTGCATAGCGAATCATTTCAATTGCTTCTTTCTCATTTACTTCCTTGGTATCTTGATTTATTGGTAATCTCATAGCACCAAATCCGAGGGCTGATACCTCCCATCCAAGAGAACCCATTTTTCTATATTTCATGTTATTTATCTCGTAATTTTTCTATTATGAATATATTTGGTAGAAATATGAATTTTATGATCATATTTTTTTTGTTTTTGAAGGATCATAAGCTTTGAATTTAGGAATCCACCCATTTACTTCTCTTTTATATTGGATAAATTCCTTACCAAATCTTTTCAGAACCCCTTTTTCTTCGATTAAGGGAATATAAATGAGATTTAGAATGAAGAAAATGATAGCGCAAATAAAAGTACTTATGGATTCGAAAATGAAAGCTTCACCAAACACGGTTAGAATTACGCCTATTATCATGGGATTTCTGACGTACTTATAGGGTCCAATAATCACTAAATGTTGAGTATGCATTTTTGATAATGGCATGAGGGTTCCTTTACCCTTTTTATAGAAAATTGAAATGCATATGACCAATAAATATAAACCGATTATGACTAAAAAGAATCCCAGAATCAGATAATACATATTAGAACTTAATGCAATATAGTGATTACTACTCCCCGTTAATAAGTAAATTAAGAGAGGAATAACAATAATGACACCTACGGGAAGGATTAACGAAAATATAACGGCTTTATAATTAACCATTATTTATTCTCCTATATTCTTATATATATTTTGTTTAAATTGCTCCCATTTGATTTTTCTTGATAGGGCCATGAGATAAGCCAAAATAACTACTCCAAAAAGCACCACAAATATAAATATCAAATAAATGTTTATTTCAGCAAGATACCCGGCAAAAATTGGAGTTAAACCAAATCCAATACCCGTTATAATCTCGTTAAACATCGAATATTTCGTGGTATTCTTCGCTGTTCCATAATCAAGCATTATTTTCATAGCCACCCCGTGTATTAATCCAAAAAATAACCCAGCAGCTAAACTAATTATGGTAATAAATAATATATCTCTAATAATAAGAATTGAAAAAGCAATCAGTGTAATTATTGAAATACTTAGGAGTAAGGATAATTTTCTCTTAGATGGTTTCATTGAATTAATCCAAATCAATCCCGATACTTGTCCTAACTGGATTCCTGCTTGGACAATGTAGGTTAAATCGGATAATTTTGTATCAAAAGTTTTGATGAATATTGGGTAATTGAATATTATGGTAGATTTTGCAATAGATAACATTACTAATCCAATCCACGAAAATGTAATTGGAAAAGCCATCATCATTGTTTTAACTCTCGAATCTTGGTCTACCATTACTGGAGGAAGCTTCTCTATTACTTGATCGAAAAGCATCCCTGATTTTTCTCCTATTTTAGGTTCTTTTAGAAGGAAAGTAAAGGGGATTAGAAGAAATGAAATGCTGAAAGATATTTTCATCGCAATATAATCATCCCATAGAAATGCCCATAAATATCCAGTAAGTAGCCCCCCGATAAACCCTAAATTCCATGATAGATTAAAATAATTAAGATTTTTTTTTGAACGCTTAGGCATGCTAATTACTTGCCATCTATTAAGCAGGTTGAAACAATTTGGCCAAACCAACCCTGTAACTAAACCCAAAATCACTTTACAAGTTATTAAATACCATGATTCAAAAAAAACCAATTGAGCTCCCGTTAATAAAGGAGTTGCTATCGATGAAATGATGAGAGCATTACGGATCCCCACTTTTTTCGTAATTTGTTGACCTAAAAGAGGAGCAATTATATAAGCTATGGATCCAGCTGATGAAATAATTCCTAATGTGCCAGTATTTATATTTATGGCAAAATAAAGATAATTCTGTAAAGCCCTTTCAAATATCGAGATATAAAATAATCTGATGAATGAAATCATGAATAGTGGCCATGCATGATAGTTAATATTCCCAGTATTACTTATATTCATCAGACATTTTAATATGATTTGATGAAATAGTAAATTTCTCCTATTTCAAATATTTTCCTTTTCTTATTGTAAAAAAAGGATTAGGGGTTCTTTTTTATAAAATCCATTATTGTTTTTGCTACTTCTGGACCTTTATCTTCTTGAATGAAATGCCCAGCACCTTTAATAATTACGTGAGTTTGATTTTGAGCCCCTGGAACTAGTGCTTGCCATATTTTATCTCCTCCTTTAGTTATGGGATCTGAATCTGAAAAAGCGGTTAAAAAGGGCTTATCCCATTTTTTAAACAGTTCAAATGCCTCCGTATTTGCTTTACTTTCTGGATCATCAGGACTTATAGGAACTAATGAGGGGAAGATTCGAGCTCCTGCTTTATACGTATCATCTGGAAAAGGAGCGTCATAACCTTTCAAAATTATTTTCGATAATTTAGTAGTTGTACCTCCTTGAATAATGAACGGAATGCTAAAATCAGGAGTAGTTCTTGAAAAGTTTCTCCAATTGGTAAATGCTTCGCTCATTTTCTGATGACCCGTAGGTAATCCTCCATTCGATAATACTATTCTTTTAAATCGATCTTTGTTTTCTATGGCCACTCTTAATCCAATTAGAGATCCCCAATCTTGACAAAAGAGAGTTATGTTCCTAAGATTTAGCAATAATAACCACTTTGTCATCCAATCAACGTGTTTTCGATATGTATGATCAGTTTGATTGGTTGGTTTATCAGATCGCCCAAATCCAACTAAATCTGGAGCGATTACTCGAAATCCTGCATCCGTTAATATTGGTATCATGTATCTATATAGAAATGACCAAGAGGGTTCCCCGTGCATTAATAATATTACTTCTGAATCGTTGTGTCCTTCTTCAATGTAATGGATTCTTATACCCTCAACGTCTTGATAGTGGGGTTCATAAGGAAAATCAATGAGATCCTTAAATCTTTTATCATCCGTACGCAATATATTCATAATAACATCATTTTATATTATTTATTATATTTAAAAAGCGTTAGGATTTAAAAATCTCTCTTTTAAATGGAATATCTTTATAATAAAATTTAACAAAATATCTTTATTGAGTAAAAAATGTAGTTATCTTATATTAAAATAGGGATATTTTATGAAATATTTTGAAGACAAATTATCTCACGTTTTAGCAAAAATCTGTGGAACTAAAAATATATCAAATGATCCTCAAAATTTAAGCCACTATTCAAGCGATATGAGTTTTCTCAAAGGGATCAGTCCTAAATTAATAATTTGGCCATCAAAAACTCAAGAAATCATCAAAATTCTAAAACTTGCTAACCAAATGGAATTTTCCATAATTCCAGTAAGTTCAAGTTCAAAGTTTAGATACCATGGAGATACAGTGCCCCGAAAAGATAATTGTATCATAATGGACTTGACCAACATTGATAAAATTCTATCTATTGATAGAAAGAACCGAGTGGTCATGATCGAGCCGGGAGTTACCTTTGAAAAACTCATTCCTAAACTAAGACAACATGGTGTTAGGTTAGCACTCCCCTTGCATCCTACCGGGTCAAAATCAGCACTCACGAGTGTTCTTGAACGTGAACCAATAATGATACCACGTTATCATTGGGACACGTCTGATCCTTTATTATGCACGGAAGTGGTATTTGGAACAGGTGATTTATTTAGAACTGGAACAGCAGCAGGACCTGGAACAATTTCTCAACAAAAGAAAGCTGGTCAAGCTCAAGTGAATCCCATGGGACCAACTCAATTTAGTCCTTATAGAGTGATACAAGGAGCTCAAGGTAGTTTAGGAGTCGTAACATGGGCTACTTTGAAATTAGAATTAATACCTTCAGAACAAAAAGTCTTCCATTATCATTCTGATAACATCGAAGAACTATTAGATTTTCAACAAAAACTCGTGAAATATAGATTATGTGATGAGACTTTCATTTTAAATAATCTAAATTTGGCCTGCTTAGTTAAAAAACAAAAAGATGAAATAGAAGATTTGAACAAATCACTTTTGAAATGGAATTTAATTTACATTTTAGCTGGTAGAGGAAATTTAACCCTTGATAAGTTAAATTATCTCGAAGGCGATATAGGTGATCTCATGATAGAAGCTAAGTTTGATCATCTTGAAAGCACTGATAAACTAGATCGAAATGATATCCTATATTGTATAAATAATTGCACTTCCGAACCATGGCGAGCAAGATATAAGGGGAATTATCAAGATATTTTCTTTATCAGTAATTTTGAAAGTATCCCAAATTATATTAAGAAAGTGAAATCGAAGTATAAAGAAGATTTAGGGGTTTATATTCAACCAATTAATCAAGGCACATCTTACCATTGTGAATTTGTTTTTTTTTATGATAGTAAGAATGAGGGTGCAACGAAGGAACTTGAAGCAAATTTTAATGAAATTAGTATCGATTTAATGGATAGCGGGGCGTTTTTTAATCGACCGTATGGTGTTTGGGCAAAAGAAGTATATTCAAGACATGATCAACAAACTTCTATTGCATTACGAAAAGTAAAAAGTATTTTTGATCCAAAAAACGTGTTGAATCCAGGAGTTCTCTGCTTTGATGTAAAATAGGTGAAAATAATGCAGTTAAATGAAGAAGCATATCAAACGATGATAAAACGCTGTTTAAGGTGTTCAATTTGCAAGTGGATACCACAAGTGCAAATTAAGAGCAAGAAATATGCAACAGCATGCCCTGCGATTGACCTTTATAATTTTCATCCTTATAGTGGAGGAGGAAAGATAATCTTAGCGTTAGCGTTAGAGATGGGTAGGATCACTCCTTCTGAGGAATTACGTGATATCGTGTATAAATGCACTGAATGCGGTAATTGTGCCATTGCCTGCAAATTTCTTAATACATTAGAACCTTTAGAGATTATAATGAGGTTAAGGGAAAAATTGGTTAAGGCGGGGTGTGGTCCAATGCCAAAACAAGAAGAATACATCCAATCAATTAGAGAGTTTAATAATCCCTATAACGAACCCCATGAGGAGAGAGCTGATTGGTTCCCCGAAGATATTAAAATCGATAGTAAGGCTAAGGTTTTGTATTATATTGGATGCACCTCATCCTATAGGAGAAAAGAGATGGCAATTGCTACAGCAAGGATATTAAATGCCGCGGGAATTTCATTTAATATTTTACGTGATGAGGAATATTGTTGTGGCAGCCCAATTCTAAGAACTGGGGAACTTGACACGTTCGAACAAGTATTAAATAGAAACCTTGATGTTATCGAATCAAAAGGAATAGAAACGATTATATTCAGCTGCGCAGGTTGTTATGATACTTTCAAGGTTGATTATCCCTTGTACAGAAATTATAATTTTAAAGTAGTTCACGCTGTTGAATATTTTGAGAAGTTACTTGAAATTGGAAGATTAAAATTAACAAAAGAAATTCCGATAAAAGTGACTTATCATGATCCGTGCCATTTAGGAAGAAATGCTGAGAGGTATGAAGAGTGGGAAGGGGACACGGTTCAGATATTACCTTTAATCTCCATGGACATCCCTCCTAAACCTAAAAGAGCGGGAAAGAACGGCATTTACGATGCCCCCCGGAACATTCTCAAAAAAATTCCCGGACTAAAATTAGTAGAAATGGAGAGAATTAGAGAATATGCATATTGCTGTGGAGCGGGTGGTGGAGTTAAAGCCGCTTTCCCAGAAATGGCACTTAAAACTGCAGAACTAAGAATAGAAGAAGCGGAAGATACTGGAGCTCAAGTCATGATATCAGCTTGCCCATTTTGTTCTACAAATTTACAAGATGGAATAAATTCGAGGGGATCCCATCTAAAGTATTATGATATAAGTGAGTTGCTCTTAATGGCAATGGGTTTAGATCCAGAAAAATTAGCACAAATACTATCTGAGGTTGATTAATCATACTACAAAAACACATATTAGAGAAATTTCAGAAAGTAGTCGGTCCTGAAAACGTTGATGATGGCGAAGTAATGACAAATGCGTATTCTTACAATTGGTGTATGGAATTTGTTAATTGCATGGAGGAAAAAGAACCGATCCCTTTCTCTTCAGTTCCAAAAGCGGTATTGTTACCTTCAAGTACGGAAGAAGTACAACAAATTGTTAGAATTTGTAATGAATATAACATTCAATTTAAAGCTCAATCTACAGGACTTGGCCCGTGGAATCAACCTTCTTCAGAAAATTGTGTAATTATCGATTTAAGGAGAATGAATAAAATAATTAAAATTGATGATAGATCTCTTTATGCCGTTGTTGAACCATATGTAAGTGGAGCACAATTACAAGCAGAAACCATGAAGTATGGTCTAACGGTTCACATGCCCGGAGCAGGTCCTCAAGTTTCGCCTTTAGCTAGTGCTACTAGTATGAATGGTCCGGGATTTACTTCTCCCCACACGGGTCATAGTGCTCGAAATGTATTGGGGGTCGAATGGGTCTTACCCGATGGAGAAATTTTAAGATTAGGATCTGCAGGAATGAAAAATAATCCAGATTGGTACATCGGAGATGGTCCCGGTCCAAGTTTGAGAGGGATCATGCGTGGATGGGCAGGAGCAAAATCAGGAATAGGCATATTTACTAAAGTTGCGTTCAAGCTCTTTCCATACCCTTGCAGTACCAACTTCAAATTAAGTGGTAATTCACCCAATTATGAATTTGAAATTCCCGATTATATGAAATTATATGTCATGGACTGTAAAAGTTATAATTACTTAGAAAAAGTGTTTTTGAAAATTGAAGAAGAGGAAATCTCTTTCATTTGCAGTCATCTTTCTGGATATGGATTAGGAGCTATCTTTTCTAATAGTATTGAATCATTAATGGATAAAATTCCAATAGCCGGAATGCTTGTACCCTTGGTAGTTCTCATTGCAGCTAGAACAAAAAGAGAATTTGATTATAAACAAAAGGTGATGAGTAAAGTAATTGATGATTTTAAATTAGAAAACGTAATAGGAAGTAAGTACACTCCAAATTCTTTATTTTACGCTGAAGCTTTGCGATCAAATTTAGGACTTCATGGTTTTATTGCAACTGGAGGATTTCAATCCTCAAAAGGACAGTGTGATACAGCAAATGTATGTGTTAATACAACTAAGATGAGCATTCCCTTAAAAAAGAAATATATAAAAAGAGGCGTAATCGGAAATGATTTTGGAGAGGGAGTGTGGATAACCTCCTATGAATCGGGGCATTATTTCCATATCGAATCTCCTACAATGTTTGATCAAACCGATGAGAAAAGTGTTAAGGGTATGGCTGAAAACATGGAAGAAAATTATCAATTTGATCTGATTAAACACCTTGGAGCTCCTTTTTTTGTTGAAGGGGATAGAATGCATGATTTGTTCGGTCCAGAAATGATGAATTATAATAAATGGTTAAGAAAAATAAAAAAGGCATTTGATCCAAAGGGAATTGCTGATTCGGGATTCTATATTACAGCAAAATAATAGATATTATTAAATTAATAAGCAAGTGAGATAAATGGATAATGAAAGCATGGTGAATCCAAATGCAAGAGGATTTGCAGGATTAATTAAAAGTATAATGGAGCCGTTGAATGAGAATCCAGAATTTAAAGAAAAATTTAATAAATTAAACAGAAAATTTTTGATAAATGCCTCAAATTTAGATCATGCTGCCTTGATATCCGTTAATCAAGGAGTATTGAAGGTTGAGAGCGTGCCAAATAAACCAGAATCAAATTTGAAAAAGAAATTAATTGGTTGGGACGGATTTATTTCCATGGATTCTCAAATTTTTCTCGCGCTGGCCATGAACAGGATTTCAATCGTTGGTATAGGCTTAAAATGGATATTAGGAAAGGTGAAAATGAGAGGGATTTTAAAATTATTAGCATTATTAAGTATTTTTGATTTTTTAAAGAAGTGAGATTAAATATAAAATATTGAAGTAAAAGGTGCATGAAATTTGGAAAATAAGAAAAATAAAAAGCTTGAAATTATTGAAGCTTGGTCGGGACCGGGAAGAAAGGATGAAAAGATCACGATCTTTAAGCCGGAATATGATGCAATACATATAGATATGAAAAGAAGAGGAAATTGTGAATGGTGGTATTTTGATGCTCGCCTTGATAATGGATACACGGTAGTTGCATTTTTTCGAGCGAAGCACGAGCTTTCTGGGAAAACTGGGGTAGAAATTACTATCTATAAACCTGATGATGAGAAGATTCAAAACGTTTATGAATATCAACATTCAGATCTTAAAGCTTCTGATGAATTAGCAGATGTCCAAATCGGAAAGAACTACATAAAAGCTGACCATTCAAATGAGGTATTTCCCGCATATGAGATTTTTTTAGATGAAGGAGAATTTGGTATTCATTTAAAATATATTGCTGAAGTTCCAGGATGGATGCCTGGAAAGGGATACACTAAATTTGGTGATTTGGGAGAATTTGGATGGGTAGTTCCCTTACCAAAAGCAAAAGTTGAGGGAACAATTAAAGTCCATAATGAAACTATTTCAGTGAAAGGGATGGGATACCATGATCACAATTGGGTTACTCTTAACATGATTAAGATCATCAACTATTGGCATTGGGGTCGTATTTATTCAGAAAATTTCACGGTTGTTTATGCCTACATTCAGAGCAATAAAAAAATGAACAATTACATAATACCGGTATTGATGCTTGCCAAAAACGATAAAATAATTCTCAGTACTGGTGAATATAAATTGAAAGAAAGTAATTTTCAATATGATGATAAGGCAAAAAATAATTATCCCTTAAATTTGGAATTTGTGCTCCCTAATCAAAACAGAATAACACTTGAAGTTGAAAATATCATAGATTCTGATTACATGCTTTCTGGATTTAATCCAATCTTAAGATTTTTGGCTAAAAATGTTCTAAAATTGAATCCGGGATATTTTAGATTCAATTCTAAATTTGAGATTGATTTCAAATATAATGAAACTTCATTCAAAGAAATAGGAAATGCACTCCATGAAATGGTCATATTAAAACAATAGACTTTAATGATTGATTTTAATATTAGAGATAAGATCGGAAAGATCTCCCATTTCCTTGGAGTATCCCTTTAATAGGAATGAATATTTATACGTTTTTTTTCCTTTTAATTTATATTCGTCATGAAGCACTGCCATTGCGGGTATATCTCCACCTACACCTTGCTGTTTATAATCAATATTGATCGTGTTAAAATCACGTCGTGGTAGTCCATAATCATGAGTGGCGATTTCAAGGTCTTCCATTGTATAAGGCCAAGCACTAATACTTAAATGAGTTCCCCCTATATCCATGATGAATAGCCCCTCTTCCTTTTCATTTGTAAATGCTACCCATCGAACGTCAGTTCTATTACCATTTTCTTGGGGACGAATGTAATGATGAATTAATTCTTCTATTTTACCTGAATATATCCCAATAGCGGCTCCAGTTTTCCTATCGAGCATTGTTTCATGAGGACCCCGTCCATACCATGTCATGTTATCAAGTTCTCTAGGGATTCCGCCTTGCATTCCAAATCTAATTATGTTTTTATGCGGCGTGAAAATATTTTGAATGATGATATCACCGTTACCGTAAAGCATATAGCAGGTCTCTAATGGTTCTTCATTCTTGAATAAAATAGATTTCACGTTAATTGTAACAACTTGAGGTAGATCTTTTTTCATGGATATCCCATCCACGTATCGATTTTTGTTAGCGTCTTTCCAATCCATATCGATGCTTGGAAATGTTTGTCCACCAGAGAAATCTACTATACCTAAATCATTATCGGTAAACGCTCGCCAAAAATTTGGTAATAAAGGAGTTGTAATCAAATCCCGGTCATTATAAGAATAATGTTCAATAGCTCCTGTTATTTTACCGATAATGATCTTAAAATTTCTACCTTTAGCCACATAACAATTATCTAAATCATCCACGCTGATTTGTTCCATTTCTTTTAGGGTTAAATCGACCCCTTTAGGAACATTAAAGGGGATCTCAAATTGATCCCACGCAACCACGTGCTCTTTCTTAGCCCAAATTGTATCTTCAGTAAGTATGAACTTTATCATTAAGTGATATTCTCCATTTGGCTGGAGCACAGGTGTTTGAAAGGGAATTTTTATATCTAAAAATTCTCCTGGAGCTATGTTAAGGGAATCGATAGTAGCTTCTTGGATTTTCTTACCATTTTCACTTAAAATCCAATTTAATTGGACAAAGCTAAGATCTTGAAATGAATATTTATTATGGATTTTGAACATTCTTTTTAGGAGATCTACGGGATGTACCTTGATATTCTGATATACTTTCTTAACTTCAAATAATGCGGGATTCGGCGTACGATCAGGCATAACGATACCATTAATGCAATAATTTCTGTCGTTAGGTTCATCACCAAAATCACCCCCATAGGCCCAATATTCCTTGCCATCATCAGTTCTTTTTCGTAGACCTTGATCGATGAAATCCCAAATAAATCCTCCTATTGCATTTGGATATTTCTCAAATACATCCATAAATTCTTGAAAATTGCCTAAACTATTTCCCATCGCATGGGCATATTCACATAGAATATATGGCTTTATAACACCATCCGGTAATTTGTGTGAAGCTCCAAAGGAACCACATTTTTTACGTTTTATATATCCTTCAAGCTGCTTTGGGGATAAATACATGTTGCTAACCATATCTGAAACTTCCTGGTTAACGTCTCCTTCATAATGGATTAGTCTTGTCGAGTCAATTTGCAACGCTGCTTGTTTCATTTTCTTAAAGTTATCTCCCATTCCCGCTTCATTTCCCAGCGACCATATTATAACGCAAGGATGATTCTTATCACGTTCTACCATGCTTACCATTCTATCAACACTAGCATCAGTCCATTCTGGTAAACTTGCTGGTAGAACATCCCTCAAGCCGTGTGATTCTAAATTACATTCATCCATGATATAGATTCCGTATCTATCACATAATTCATACCATTTAGGATGATTAGGATAATGACTAGTACGCACGGCATTAATATTATTTGTCTTTAATAATTCAATGTCTTTCATCATCCATTCTAAGGATATTGCTCTCCCATTGTCAGGATCATGCTCATGTCTATTAACACCTTTTAAGAGGATTGGTTTACCATTCAGGTATAGTCCAGCATCCTTTCCGATTTCAACTTGTCGAAACCCAAATTTACATTGTTCAACTTCTATGATATTATCAAGATCATCTTTCAATTGTAGTACTAAAACATAGAGATAAGGTATTTCAGCATTCCACTTTTTAGGGTTTTTGATTATTTTTTCTAAGTTTAGTATTGCGTTGGTTTGAGCTTGAACGTCAAAATTGGAAGAAAGTAATGAATCTTGAGTTGGTGCATTTTGACCTTCCTCAAATAAAAAAACATCCAGTTTAAAATTTGATTTATTCTCAATACCAAAATTATAGATATAAACCTTTATAGATAGTTTAGCATCAAGATATTTAGTATCAAACTCAGCTTGAGCAAAGAAGTCCCTAATATGAATTTTGGGTGTAGAAAAGAGATATACATCTCGATAAATACCACTAAATCGCCACATATCTTGGTCCTCGAGATAGGATCCATCAGACCATCTATATACTTCTACTGCGAGTGTATTGGTTCTTGCACGAACATATTTCGTTATGTTAAATTCAGCTGGTGTCATGGATCCTTGACTATACCCCACTTTTTTACCATTTATCCAAAGATAAAAGGCTGATTTGACTCCCGCAAAATGAATGAAAATTTCTCTTCCATCCCAACTTTCGGGTAAATCAAACTGCTTTACATACGAACCTACGGGATTATATTCATGATCAATGCTTGGTATATTATCGGTTTTTACACTATATGGATAATTTACATTCGTGTAGATTGGAATTCCATATCCTCGCATCTCCCAATTGCTTGGAACATCAATCTCATCCCATTGTGAGACATCAAAATCAAGGTTATAGAAATCAAGAGGCCTTTCAGATGGTTTTTTGACCCAATTGAATTTCCACACCCCATTTAAGGACTTATAAAATGCCAATTCAATATTTCCCCTCAAAGCATCATTGACAGTAGCATATGGCATTAGCGTCGCATGAGCAGGTTCCTTATTTATGCCAAATATTCTGCTATTTTCCCAATCATTTACCTTCATTTTAATTAAAATTCCCCTATTTCATAAAAATGTTAGTAATTGCTGTGTTATTAATTTTTTAAGTGTGCATAAAATTTTATATTTCTTCCTATTTTTAAGGATCTTATGCCAAAGAAAAAGAAGAATCCGATAATTTTTGATCGGATGTTATTCCAAATTAAAGTAAAAGATCTCGACCGTGCCAAGAAATTCTACGAGGATTTATTTGGCTTTACAAACATCTGGTACGTGAGTTCAGAAGTAGGATGGACAGAATTTGAACTTCCGGGGGAAAGTCCTCATCTTGGTTTAAATACTATAGAAGAGGGCGAAAAATTAGAAGAGGACTCTGGTACTTTTACCATTCAAGTCAAAAATCTTGAAGAAACGAAAAATTACCTTGAAGAACAGGGCGTGGATACGACCAAAATAACAGATATTCCCGGTTTGGTATCCTACTTTAATATAATGGATCCAGAGGGGAATAGAGTTCAGATTGTCTCAGATCCAAGGATTTCTGAAGAAAAATAATAAGATTTTCTTTAATTTTCATGGGCTTGGACAATAGTCATTGCTTTTACCATTCGAGAAAAATCAGTTGACTCAATAGTATCATTTTTTGGATCCCAACCAAATAACATCTTAGCAGATTTCCCACAATTTTTCACATACCAATAGAGAAAATCTAATTTTTTATTTTCAGAATTTATAATTTCTACTCGAGGTTTAAAACCACGAAAACCTTTTCTGATATAGACATCAGAAGGGTTAGTTTGAATATTTTTTAGCCATCCCGCATCAAGACCTCTCGCTGAAATTATGGTAATTACATCTTCAACACGATGATACTCCACGGGAGTTCTTCTCTTTTTTCCGGTTATCCTTCCTTTTGTTTCGATCATTAAAAAAATCTTACCGAACCCCAATAAAGGTAAAAGTCTTGCTCGATAAAGGGGAACTATCAATATTTTATTTAGCAACCGCCACTTCTTTAGAGTTTTCTTCTTTTTCTCTTCATCTTCATCTATCAAGGCGTAGACCGAAGTGCCTGGACTGGGAAGAACCTTTTTTTTACGTTGATTTTCATTTAATTCTGTCATTATTTTTCACTTTTTTGCATATATCCATTTTATTCTTTATACATTTCTGTAGCAATTCGGAAAAAAACATCATCTATGTTTGTTCCTTTCTTCGCGCTTGTTTCAAAATAAGCACTTGTTCCAAGAATGCCACAATATTTTTTAATATCTTCTTTTAAAATGATTTCTGTTTGAGGATTAACCAAATCTATCTTATTTCCGACAAGTAAGCTAGGACATTTGCCTATTTGGCTCTCAACTTCCTCTTTCCATTTTTCCAAGTTTTCAAGGGTGTTCTTACGAGTCAAATCAAATGCATAAATAATACCTTTTGCTGATTTATAGAATGCAAATCTGACCCATTTGAAGTGTAATTGACCAGCTAAATCCCACACTTGCATGGTTATTAGATCCTTGACGTCAGGTAATTTAATATACTTAACAAAAAAATTTGAGCCGATAGTTATCTCAGCTTTCGATTTAAACCTCCCACTTAAATATCTATGCAAAATAGTTGTTTTACCTACTCCTGAGTCACCAACTATGCATATCTTAAAGAAATTTTGCTTCTTGGGAGCTCCCTTAAATACAATTGATCCATCCAATTATAAATTCTCCTTTGTTTAGTTAATCGTTTTTAATTTTTTAATTGTATTTTCTTCTTTCGAAAACTGCTCTCAAATATGAAATATATTGTTTGTTTTTATATGTTTCATTAAAATCTCTGAAATTATACCATTATATTCCTTTATTTATCCCTTATTTTAAGAATTCTACAATAAAATAAAAAACAATACCTTCTAAATAAATAACATCATAATAGTTAATAAATTTTTAATGTGTGAAAAAGCATTGAGTTAGGTTGGACACAGTTTAAATCAATGACTTTTATTATCATTCACTTTTCTATAACGTAATATTATATTTTTTTATGCCTTTATTCAATTAAAAAAGAATAACATAATTCGGTATATTATCATGAGAATAGTAGATCTACGTTCTGATACGGTAACGAAACCATCTCCCGAGATGTGGGAGGTTGTAAAGGGATGGGATAATTCAATGCTAGGGGATGATGTAATGCAAGAAGATCCAACTGTTAATGAATTAGAAATGAAAGCAGCAAAAAAATTAAGAAAGGAAGCTGCTTTATTAGTCAGTTCGGGAACTCAAGGAAACTTGATAAGTTTATTATCTCATACAACTCCTGGAGATGAGATAATAGTTGAAGAAAATAGTCATATAGTCGGTCACGAAGTTGGAAGTGCTGCTAGAATAGGTGGTTTGATGATAAGAACCTATCCTTCAGAGAGAGGGTTTCCTTCTTTGAAAAAGTTAAACCCAATGATACGAGATCTAAAAGATATTCATGAACCACCAAGTAGGTTGTTATGCGTTGAGAATACGCATAATTATCATGGGGGAACAATAATCAGACCCGAAGAATTAAATGAAATGAGGGATTTTGCTCTAAGATATAATCTTAAATTTCACATGGATGGTGCGAGAATATTCAATGCCTCAGTAGCTTCACATCTTCCTATCACAGAATTCACGAAAAATGTTGATAGCGTGATGTTTTGTTTATCAAAAGGGTTATCCTGTCCTATAGGCTCCATGATTGCTGGTTCAAACGATTTTATTGATAGAGCAAGAAAATTTCGTAAGATGCTAGGAGGTGGCATGCGTCAAGCTGGTATAATTGCTTCTTTTGGATTAGTTGCACTTGAAGATAAATGGATTAATCGATTGAGCGAGGATCATGACAATGCTAAAAGATTGGCAGATGGCTTACGTTCACTTGATCTTTCTATTTCTGTCCAATCACCTGAAACAAATATTTTGATGGTACATTTTCTTGATAATGCACCCATGGAACAAATAATTTTATCTTTACAGAGTGAAGGAATTTTAGCTTATGACATTAATCAGAAAATTAGGTTTGTCACTCATTTTGGAATAGTTGAAGAAGATATTGATTATAGCATAGAAAAAATTGGAGTTGTTCTTAAGAAAATCTTGAAATAATTGAATGTTATAAAATAAATTTGTGATTTATGAAATTGATAATCGTAGATGGTCATTCAGACTTCGGTCTGAAATTGTTATATGAACAAAAAAAAGGGCAAAATAATGTGTTGAGAGACATTCACCTACCTCAATTAAGAAAGGGTCAAGTTAATTTAGAAGTTTTTAATATAGGAGGAGATTTTGATTTTTATCCCACTTTAAATCCTAGAGATCCTCAAATTGTCCTTCAAACTCTAGAAGTTGTTCTTAAAGAAATATCAGATAATAAAAATTTATTTGTACTAATTAAAAAAAATGATGATTTTGAAAAGATTAGCAATTCACATAAGGTTGGTTTTTTATTAGCACTTGAAGGAGCAGGAGCAATCGGATCAGATTTTTCTCGACTTCGGGACTTTTTCAGACTTGGATTGAGATTAATAACATTAACTCATAATGAACGTAACTTATTTGCTGATGGTCTTGGAGTAGAGAACCCAAGAGGGTTGACAGATTTAGGAAAATGTTTAATTCATGAAATGGATGATTTAGGCATGATAGTAGATCTTTCTCACGCTTCAGAGCCTACTTTCTGGGATACATTAAAATATTCTGAAAATCCGATCATCACTTCCCATTCTAATGCAAAAACGATTTGTAATAATATGAGAAACCTCTCTGATGATCAAATTAAGGCAATAGGAAATAAAAATGGGGTAATAGGCATTAATTTCGTTGGGCAATTTATTGATAATAATCCAAAAAATGCATCTATTGATAGATTAATTGATCACGTTGATTTTATTGTTGATTTAATTGGAATCAATCATGTTGGATTGGGACCTGATTTTCTGGATTATGTTGTTGAGGATAAAGTTGAATTATATGACACTTCCTCTAAAGAGACCCAAAAGGAACCCGTTGAAATGATTTATCCCCCCGGGCTTTGGAAAGTCTCAGATTATCCTAACTTATTCTTAACTTTAGAAAAAAGAGGATATGCACCAGAAGACATTAAAAAAATACTTGGTGAAAATTTCGTGAGAGTGTATAAACAGGTTTTTAAACATTAAAGTGATGAGTGAAAAATGAAAAAAGAACATTCCATTGCTGCTGTTGTATACAATGAGAATCAATATTTATTGTTAAAATATGGATTAGGTCATTGGGGATTTGTAAAGGGTCATAAAGAAAAGGGAGAAACCGATCAAGAAACAATCTTTAGAGAATTAGAGGAGGAAACTGGAATTAGAGATGCTAAAATAATTGGCGATTTTAAAATGGAGTTTGAATATAATTTTAAATTCAAGGGAGAAAAAATCCATAAAAGTGTAACTTGTTACCTTATTGAATCCAATACAAGAAAAATAATTCTGAGTTTTGAACATAAGAATTATATTTGGCTTCCAATTGAAAAAGCACTAAAAAAAGCAACTTTTGATAATAGTAAAGAGATTTTAAGAAAAGCTGCAGCTTATCGTAAAGGTAATTTAGATTCTTTTCTAAATTGAAAGAAGTAAAATCAAAAAAGAGAGGAAAGTTTAATTTAAGATGACATCTAACAAGTTATTATTCTTTCTTCCATTTGAATTCGACCAAATTCCTAAAGAATGGCATCCATGGGATGATGATTGGGAAGAAAAAAAGGGGAGATTATTCATATTTGAATGTTTTAAAAACGTCCCATTCGATGGTCTATTAATTTCAAAATCGAAATTTGATATAAATCAGAGTAGATTTTCCCATTTATTAAAAAATAATAAAAATTTAAAAATGGCATTTTCCCTTCCTAAGGATATCAAATTGTTCGGAGATTGTGGTGCTTTTCAATACCGAAATGAAGAAAAACCTCCTTATACAGCACGTGAAATCCTCAGTTATTATCAGGATCACGGATTTGATATGGGTTGCTCGATTGATCACATTATTACTAATAAAAATGATGTTTCTGAACGAGAGAATAGGTATAAAATAACAAAAGAGTATGCTAAGGAATGCATTGAACTATATCGCGAAAATAATTATACTTTTGAGTTGTTTGGGGTAGCTCAAGGATGGGATATCCAGTCATATTCACAAATCGTAGATTATTTATTTAAACTTGGCTATAAAAATCTGTGTATTGGTGGTTTAGTAGGGTTAAACAAGACTAAAATAGAAGATAGAAACGATCTAACACTGGAGAACTTATTAATCCAATTGGAACCGAAATTCAAAAAATTTCAGAATGTTCATATCTTTGGAAGAGGAAATATAGAATATCTTCCATTGTTCATCGATGTAGGAGTGACGCAATTTGATAATAATGTGATGAGAAAATCTTGGACGGATGAAAAAAAATCATACTTTCTATATCATAAAAGCAGTAAAAGCATGAAGTATTATACTTCAATTCGATTACCTTTAACTAATAATACATATGGAAAACAAGAACTAGATATAAAAATCTTCAATGATCTTAAAGATTTCTCCAATTATGAAATGAGTCATCACGATTTCATATTATCTTTAAAAAAATTTTATAAAAAATATAACAAACTACGCAATAAGAACTATGAGTTAAATGATGATCTAATAATAAAATTATTGATGGACACTCCTTGGAAAAAATGTGAGTGTGATCTCTGTGTAAAATATCAAATTCATGTATGTGTTTTCAGAAGGAGAATGAGAAACATGTCAAGAGGATTTCATAATGTCTACAACTACTTCTCTTTGGTAAAAGATGTACGCTCCTCTTAAATGTATCAAATTCGGCAATCTTCTAAATCACCCATAAACACTTCTAAGGAACTTTTAATATATTTGTTTAATCTTGAAGTTAAGGCACCAATACCCCTAGAATCATGTATCATTTTATATTTTTCTCCAAACCTAGGGGCAATCACCGCACGATAATTTTTTCCCATAATGAGTATAATAAGGGAATAAACTTTTTCTATTTGGAGTAACTGTGGTATGACTCTCTCCCGCAATTTTAAGATGTCTTCCTTTTTTTTTATAACTGTGTTGTAAGGGCTTAGGATTTCAGATCCGTCTATAAGCCCATATTTTGCACTTAAAATCATTAAATCTAGCCCTAATGATGTAGCCAAATCTTTCACTTTTTTAAATACTACTCCTTGATAGAGTTCTAGGGCTGGAGCTTTTATATTAAGTTTTTTTACACTACAACCGGTAATTATTACAATTTGTTTAGTAGACAATTTTTCTCAAATTTCATTGATTAATTTTTTTTCTGTTATTTACCTTCATCATATAAATCCTTAGCAGATTTAAATAGAGACTCTCGTTTTTCAGAAGGTTTATTTATTTTTGATCGAAATTTAACTTCGGATTGAGTATAATGTTTAGGATTTAATTCCGAAATAAATTGTGAAGTTCTGGTTGTTTGATATCCTTTAAAAGTCTGAACTGTTGCTGGGGAAATTAAATATAATTGATCTCTTGCTCGTGTTACGGCCACATAAAATGTCCTTCTTTCTTCTTCAAGAGCATCAGCATCACCAACAACTTTGCTTGATGGAAACTGATCTTGAATTAACATGGGAATGAAAACAACTCTCCATTCGAGACCTTTAGCCCTATGTATGGTAGAAATTATAAGGGGTTTTTCCTCGTTAGTCTGATTACCAGCAATCACAGTTTTAGATTCTATATTCGATCCATTCAAGCTCAAGTTTTCTAAAAATTTTCTAGTCGAATCAAAATTTTTAGCATAGACACTAAATTGCTTTAAATCCTCAATTCTATCTTGCCAATTATCATACTTAGTTTTCATATAACCTTCTAAGATCTTAATAAGATGCAGAATTAATTGCGATGGGTCCTTTTCCTCAGTAAGTTTAACAAGTTTATTAGCATGTGCGAGCAAGTTTTTCTTTCCTTGCTGGGAAATTCTAGATGCCTTTAAATTATCACTAATAAAAGATTCATTTGCCATTGAACTAATTGGCTCTTCTAAGTTTACAATTTCAGTAAAAATTTTTGATCCTGACTTGGTCCCGATGCCAGGTATCATTGAAAAAATACGTGCCCATGAAATTTCATCATAAGGATTCTCAAAAATTCTTAAATAAGAGATAGCGTCTTTTATGTGAGCTTTTTCAAAAAAAGCAACCCCTGCTCGGACTTCATATGGTATGTTTTTTTTTTGTAGTTCAAGTTCAATTTTCATTGAATGGTGTCCAGCTCTTATTAATATAGCCATATCATGAAGATCATATCCTTCTGAACGTAATTTTAATGCTTGGTTTGCAATAAAACGAGCTTGAGATTTATCGTCCTCAATATCTACTTGAAATGGTTTAATCCCATCTTCCCGAGTGGGGCGCATTTGTTTTTTAAATTGCTTTTTATTATGATTAATTGAATCATTGGCTAAGTGCAAAATCTGGGGAATACTACGATAATTATAAGTAATGGCATACTTTTTACATTCTTTATAATTTTTTTCAAAATTCATGATATTTTCAAAATTGGCGCCTCTAAAAGCATATATGCTTTGTGCATCATCCCCGACAGCCATCACGTTATTATCAAGATTCTGTTGCACGATTTTTTTTATGATTTCATCCTGAATGAAATTCGTATCTTGATATTCATCCACGAGAACATATTTTATTCTACGTGCTATCAATTGAGCCACACTTTTTTCTTCTAATAATCGATTCCAGAAGACTAGCATGTCATCAAAATCCACTAAACTATCATCTGCTTTCTTTTTAGCATAGATCTTAAAGACTTCTTTTAATTTTAGTATGAACTTATCATTATCAAATTGAGGATACTTCCATTCAACAACTTCCTTGATGGTTTTATTGCAGTTAATAGAGTAGGAGAGGATACTTTTTACCATTGCTGTAGTAGGGAATCGTTCATCCAATTCCTTTATGTTTGCTTGATCCATAGATAATTTAACTAAGCCTCTCGCATCAGTTTCATCCATAATGGTAAAATTTGGTTTCAAACCTAATGATCTTGCATACTTTCTTAAGAACCTATTTGCAATGGAATGAAAGGTTCCTGCCCATATCCCTTTCGGTCTTTTTCCAAGTAACTGCTCGACTCGCTCGATCATTTCATTTGCAGCCTTGTTAGTAAAAGTCACTAACATAATTTCACTTGGTTTAATCCCTGAAACTAATAATTTTGCCACTGAATACACGATCGTTCGAGTCTTTCCAGATCCAGCTCCAGCAATTACAAGCATTGGTCCATTCAAGCTATTTACGATATTCAATTGCTCTTCATTTAGTTCAAACTCAAAATTGACTGGATTATATTCTTCTATAACTTCGCTGACTTCGGCATCCAAATAATCATCATTATCTTCATCGTAATATTCAAAAGTAAATTTCTCGTTCATCTTTGTTTTTTGAGATGGCATTATCAAACGAAATACTCCTCTCTTTTTAAATTATGATAATAGTTCATATGAAATCTTATTTAGAAGCTGTGAGACATCATTAATTTATTAATTTAATTTAAAAACTACGAAAAATTAATTTCAGACAAACAAATAAGATTTTTAAGCCTTCATTGAAATTAATTCCATATTAGATAATTATTTGAATCAGATTCTCATGAAATTATATCGAATTAATGATGATGGGGAATTAGAAGATTTATATAAATTAGAGTTTAATGATGATGAAATTTATGTAGTCGATGATATCATTAAAAATGAAATATATATTTGGGTTGGATTAAAAGTCTCTGATAAACAAAAAAATTTTGCTGCAGAATTTGCCAGACAAATAGAACGGGATGATGATATCTTAACACGCATTTTAATTATGAAACAAAAAAGAGAATTTGGGTCCTTTCTTGCCATGATGGATGATCTTAGGAAAGGATTAATCCCAGGTAAAACTACTGAAAGGCGTCCTGAACTACACTTAGAACGTCCAATACAAAAACCAAAGCAAGAAATCCAAAAAATGCCTGAAGTAATGGAAGAGGGCAAAACTGAAACGCTTATCACCAAGTGGTTGGAGCAAATTAGAGCACACAGAAAAACAGAATTCAAACCTGAAAAAGCAACTAGTTTGGAAAGCTTTGATAAAAAGAGTTATAATCGTCTTGGTTCTGAAGTAGAATTCGATTTTGAATACCAAACACGGGAAGGAGCCTACTTTTTTTCACTTAAAAATTTCAGCTATGATGAACTTTGTTGGTTTCTTGCAGAAAAAATTCAAAAGATCAACTTCAGTTTGCCCAGTTTAGAGAAAATTAAAACCAAAGCAGAAGAAATATTCAATTCTTCCATTACTTATGATGAACTATGTTGGCTAAACTCCGAAATAGACCTTCTAATAAAAAAGAGTTATCTTCAACACGAAAAAGTGAAATTTAAATAAAGTTATATTACATATAAAACCCTCTTATTAGAATGGATTCGAAGGATAAAACTTTTATTAAACTAATCCTTGATTGGTTTAAAAATAACAAGAGAGAATTTTCGTGGAGAATTCTCAAATTAACACCATTTCAAGTATTAGTTGCAGAATTAATGTTGCAAAAAACCAATGCTTCTCAAGTTGAAAATATCTTTCCAAGTTTTATTGGAAGTCATCCAAATCCTGAAAGTATTGTGAACTTGAGCGAAGATGACCTTGCTAACTTACTTCAGCCTTTAGGTTTATTCAATAGAAGAGCTAGAGATTTAAAGAAAACTTCAGAAATCATTCTCAATTCAGGAAACGTGGTCCCATCAAATAAAGAAGATCTTTTGAAGTTACCAGGTGTTGGAGATTATATCGCTAATGCCGTGCTATGCTTTGCATTTAATAATAAAATCGCGATTATTGATGCAAATGTGGGTAGAATTATGAAACGTATTTTTTCTTTTCCAGTTAAAAATGCTCCTTCAAGAGATAAGAAACTGGCTGAGAGAATGCAATTCTTAATGCCGGATAAACACTTCAAGGAATTAAATTACGCTATTTTGGATATGGCGGCATTAATCTGCATACCAAGATCTCCAAAATGTGAGGAATGCCCTTTAACTATTATTTGTGATTATTTTATGAAATTGGAGAATGGGGAATTCGTCAAAAAACAAGCATGATTAAAATTAAATCATTGCTCAATAAATTATAAAGGAAAATTAGAAAAACAACTCTAATTTTAATAGCATTGAGGTAATTATCATTGCACGAAGGAGAGAATTCCATTAAAAATTATCAGTGGACAGATGATCATGCGGAAAAATTTGTCGAATCAATGGAAAAACAGATTAAGACGAAGTATGAGCGTTTTGCTAATAAAGTAGCCAAAATATGTATAAAATATGGAATAAAGGAAAATTCAATCATCCTTGATTTGGCCTGTGGTCCAGCGTTTCTTCTAATGGAGATTCAGAAAAAAATTCCTAATGCTTCTTTACTTGGAATAGACTCATCAGATAAGATGTTATCATATGCTAAACTTAAAGTTGAACAATACGATGTTCAAAATATCGGATTTAAACAAGGCAGGGCGGAATCGATTCCCGTAGAATCTAGTACTATTTCAGTTGTTACTTGCTTAAATGCTTTTCATGATTTTCAAGATCCAAAAAAAGCACTGGGTGAAGTATATAGAATCCTAAAGAACGAAGGAATTTTTATTTTAACAGATAAAAATCCAAATTATCCGAAATGGAAGATGAAAATTTATTTTTATTTCTTGAGGTTTAAGATGGGTAAAGAACGATCAAAACATTATTACAAAAGCTCCCATCACTGGGTAAATCCTTTAGAATTAGAGAAATGGATGACTGAATTAAACTTTAAGGTACGCTTCATATCAAAAAGCGTCGATTACATCGCAGTTGGGGAAAAATAATTTACCTAATTCCTTCTTATCATATGGTTTACAATAATAAAAATATCTTTTATATTTGAGAATTAATTGGTTAGATTTATGGAAAATGTTTATAATCAACTAGCTAGGCATCTTGATAAAATGCCAATTGGATATCCCGCAACGGATTCTGGGGTAGAAATACGCATATTAAAGCACTTATTCACTCCAGAGCATGCCGAAATCGCCTTAACTCTGGGTTTTTATCCTGATAAGATTAAACAAATACATCGGAAATTGAAGCAATATTCCATGGAAGAATTAGAAGAAAAGTTAGATGACATGTATTTTAAAGGATTATTGAATCGTGGAATTAGAAATGAAAATGGCGAAGATGTTAAATATTACACTCTTGCACCTTTAGCAGTAGGCATGTATGAATACCAGCTAAATACGTTAACACCTGAGTTTTATAAAGATGTTGAAGATTATTTTGAAGAAGGTTTCTTAGATGAATATAATAGAACTGGTATCCCTCAGATCAGAACCATACCAATTGAGCAAACTGTTGATCACGAACAAACGATTGCTTCATATGATGATTTAAAAAATGTCATTGAAACCATTGGAGGACCAATCGCTGTTGCGGAGTGCATTTGCAGAAAAGGGACTGATTTACTTGGAGAACCATGCAAGAAAACAGATTTACGTGAATCTTGTTTTTCTTTTAGAACTGCTGCTAAAGTTTATATTGAAAAAGGACTTGGAAGAGAAATTAGTAAGGAAGAAGCCCTTGAAATATTAGAAAAAGCACAAGAAGATGGCTTAGTTCTTCAACCGGGTAACTCTCAACGTCCAATGAATATATGCACTTGTTGTGGATGTTGTTGTGGGGTTTTATCGCATCAAAATAAACTCGAAGAACCTGCTCAATTCTTTGCAACAAATTTTTATGCAAAAGTTGATCCTGATGAGTGTATTGGATGCGGGATTTGTGAAGAACGATGTAATATGAATGCCGTTCATGTTGAAGATGCTATCGCTGTTGTAAATTTAGCTCGATGCATTGGATGTGGTGCTTGTGTACCAACTTGCACCTCTGAAGCGATAAAACTCTATAAAAAGGCAGAGGAAATCATACCGCCAAAGAACACTATTGAAACATATTTATCCATAATGGATAAAAAAGCAGAATTAGCAAGAGCAGAAAAACAATGAAGAATTTAATTGATAATTCTTTAATCACTGTCGATCTTGATAGATGTACATTATGTAACGCATGTGTTAATGACTGTGTGGCAAGATTGTTTTATATCGATTCAAACACGCTTAATGTATGTGATGAATTTGAGGAAGCGTGTATTTCATGCGGTCATTGTGTTGCAGTATGTCCTGTAGATGCAATTAAGTTAAAAGGCTATGATAGCCATGAAACAAAATCTTTAGAAGATACATATAAAACTGAAGATATTCCTGATTTCGATTCTTTTTATAAACTTGTTCTTAAAAGAAGGTCAATAAGGCAATTTAAGGAGAAAGCAATCCCAAAGGAATTAATAGATAAATTATTGGATTTAGCACGCTTTTCACCTACGGGGAGTAATAGTGAAAATATTTATTATACGATCATTACAGATAAGGAGATTGTGGCTAAAATTTCAAACATTATTACCATAAAAGTAAAAAGATTTGCTGAAACTCTTGAAGATCTCAAAGGGAGAGAAATTGTAAAAGCACGCATGTCTAATGAGGAATTTAAACTCGCAATTGAAAATCTACCTAAAACTAAAAGGATATTAAAAACTATTGAAAATGGTGTAGATTTTTGGTGTTGGGAAGGTGAGTTAATCTTAATTCATGGTGATTTAGCGATAGGAGGTATTTCAACGAATTCTGCGTTAGCTGCGGCACATCTCATGTTAGCTGCTGAAACTTTAGGATTAGGTACTTGTTCTTTAGGCTATTTGACATTCCATGCAAACCAATCTGATACAATTAAGCAATTGATCAACCTTCCAAAGAATCATGAAGTAGGGTATTCATTGACAATGGGATATCCTAAAGTAAAATATAAGAGAGTTCCTCCTCGAAAACCCTTACGAGCTCAATGGTTATAAAATACTGTCATCACAATTTTTTAAAAGATAATTAATTTAATGTCTAATCAATGAAAACAAAAGCTTAAAATGATTAAAAGTGAGTGGATCTAAAGAAGGCATGAAATTTTGGCTCGGTATGTATCCATCAGTTACCTTTGCAGATGGAAAATGTCATATATTACCTGGATTTGGAAATACTGCTTTATTTGAAACAGAATTGGGGTTAGTCTTATTCGATGTTCCCATTCGACAATTAGCTCAAAAAACTTTTAATGAAGTTAGAAATATAACGAATAAACAAATAAAGTATCTTATATTCTCACATGGTCATTTCGATCATGCTTTTGGTTTTGAACCTTTTTTAAAAGAGATTGAAGAAAAGGGATGGGAAATACCCAAGATCATCGGTCACGAAAACATCTTACGAAGATTCAAGAAATATAAGATGTTAGATCAATATCATGAGTGGATAAATAGTCAGCAGTTTGCTTCTATTGCACCAAAAGACAAGAAAGGTTCAACAATTTCTCCGGAGTATTCTTTAGATCCATCATTTTTATTAGTTGGAAATGAAGCGAAATATTCATTTAATTTAGGGGGAATTGATTTCGATCTATATCATGACAAGGGTGAAACTGATGATTCTATTTGGCTTTGGGTTCCAGAAAAGGAAGTGATTTGTACAGGGGATTTACTTCTTTCATCATTTCCCAATATCGGGAATCCATATAAGGTGCAACGATATCCCTTAGACTGGGCATTAGCGTTAGAAAAAATGTTAGAAAAGGACGCGAAATTTCTAATCCCTGGACACGGAAAATTCATAGAAGGAAGAGAAAATGTTAAAGATGCGTTATCAATAACTTCAGAAGCACTACACTTTGTTCATGATGGGGTGGTAAAAAGATTGAATGAAGGAAAGTGGTTTGAGCAAATTTATCACGAGATGATGGATATTTTTCCTGACAAGTTTAAAAAACATCGCATACTTAGTCCCATTTATGGATGTTATAGGTTTGCAATACATGCTACTTATAGGCTTTACCATGGCTGGTATGATACGGGTAATCCTACCGATCTCTTCCCAGCTAAATCAAATGAGATAGCAATTGAATTATTGCAAATAACTGATGCTAGAACGTATTTGAATCATGCAATAAGCTTATTTGAAAAAGATAATTTTCAATTAGCGCTCCATTTTATAGATATTGTATTAAAAGGAAGGGAAAAAGTCAACGATGAATTATATTTAGATGCGTTGATCTTAAAGAGCAAGATATTAAAAAAAAAAGCGACAGATGAACCCTCATTCATAGCGACAAACATAATTAGTAATGCTGTGAACCAGCTTAAAGGAGAGATTAAA
>CAZOYD010000016.1:53415-63887 GCA_964583985.1 uncultured archaeon | reverse complement strand
CTTAATTTTCTAATCCATTTTACAGGGTCCATATTTTTTGGGATATATCCATTATATGCTGCCCACGCAACTATAAATTGCCCAGTTCTGCCACATCCAGCTACACAATGCACAACAATTATTTCATTTTTCTGACCATGCTTATCGCATATCTTTAAAAAGTGCGAGATTTGCTCTTCAGTAGGTAATCCATAATCTGGAACAGCAATATGATAATAATAAAATCTTTCAGGAATATCACTTTTATTATTTAATTCAGAACAGTTTATAATAACAGAAATTCCTTCTTTTTCATATCGTTTAAATAATGGAGGATCAGGCCACCAACTTGCTGCGAATTTTTTTTTCACAATCCAAGTGAATTCTTTAGTCCTATTGGGTTGTCCTTCTTTTGGCCAATATGAAGGTCTTACCATGTTATTAAAATTTCCACTTTTGATTAATATGATTTTGAGTACTATTTCTTAGCATAAAAAAAAGAATAAAAAAATAAAAAAATTAGGATGTTAGCTTAATTTTTCTCTTAAGTTTCGATTTTATGAGTAGAAAAGAGATTCCTACTACTGTTAGAAGGATCAATGCGGAATCATATCCCGGGATACCTGATATTATAACGTTTATCTCAACACAATTTGAGAGAGTATCACCATTATCATTGTGTGCTACTACAATAAAGTAATATATTCCATCTTCGTATCCACTTAACGCCCAGGTCAAATCGGTGATTTCACTTGCCAAGAGAGTAACACTTCCATCAATCACTGTAATGTAACTAGAAGAACGATATACTGAGTAATTAGTCGCCCCCGATGCCGCTGTCCACGTGAGATCGAAGCCTCCATCATTATCAGGGTTCCCCGCATTTGTTGATAAAGTGAAATCTCCAGGTAATGCAGGTAATTCTACATTGATTGGAATGCAATTAGACTTTGTATCGCCATAATCATTATGCGCTACTACAATAAAGTAATACGTTCCATCATCGTATCCACTTAACGCCAAGGTCAAATCGGTGATTTCACTTGCCAAGAGGGTAAGACTTCCATTAATCTCTGTTATGTAGTGAGAATAACGATATACCGAGTAATTATTTGCATAAGACGACGTAGTCCACGAGAGATCGAAGATTCCATTATTATCGGGGTTCCCCGCATTCGATGATAATGTGAAATCTCCTGGTTGTCCAATAATGGCCAACATTGCATTGGTATCTATAAAATCCATGGTGTAATTATTCATTCCTGCACTATAAATAAATGTACCATTTAAAAAAATTCCTGTACTCTTCTCGTACCACGCGATTCCTCCTGGTAGGGTTAAGTCCTCAAGTTCCCACACTCCAACGGGGCCAAAACCGGGTAGATCATAAACCAATTCTCTAGCTACATAAAAATCATGGTCTCCCTCTCCATCAACAGCTATGGGGATTGTATCATAAAGAGATGTATCTGTAAATATCCACCCCGGAGTATGACAATTATCTCCAAACATCGACCCTCCTGACATTAGTCTTGTGAGAGGGTCAACGAACCACGACAATGACACATAAGATCCCATATACTCCGCTCCAAAAGTCTCATGATATAAGCCATCCGTGTAAGGAGTATATGTAAAGTTTGAATTATATACATAACCCAAAGATGAAAAGATATGCTTTATATACAAGCCATCAAATAATTTGGTATCAAGCACATGCGTAATTGTAGTTTTTCTGTTATTATCCATGTATGATTCAAGTGGTACAGGAAGTGCAAGAGCCGTGAAATTATATGCCCTGTATTCCGTTGGGGTCCATAAATATTGAATTGTTTGATCGGTTCCAATAGCTAGAGTTGGTATTGTAATTGAGTTAATCAGTACCTCATCAAGATATAAAAATAATTCCACGCCAAATTCATCGTTTAGACCATTATTTTTGACTGATGCATTAATAGTAAATGA
Source organism: uncultured archaeon (assembly GCA_964583985.1). Taxonomy (GTDB): domain Archaea; phylum Asgardarchaeota; class Lokiarchaeia; order Sigyniarchaeales; family SOKP01; genus SOKP01. The sequence goes on along the minus strand of CAZOYD010000016.1, from coordinate 61,946 downwards.
ATTATCCACTTTACCGTCCAAAGGTACTTCTAGGTACACTGCTATGTCATGATCAAGGAAGATATAGTCGAATATAATGTTCGTATCCACAAAATCAAAAATATAATTATATATACCCCCATAATAATCAAAATTTCCGTATATTAGAATTCCCGTGCTCTTCTCATACCACGCAATTCCTCCCGGTAAGGTTAAGTCCTCAAGTTCCCACACTTCAACGGGACCAAATCCGGGGAGATCATAAAGAAAATCTTCCGTTATAATAAAATCATGATCTCCTTCTCCATCCACTCCAATTGGTATAATTTCCCCAAGAGAAGAGTTTGGAAATATCCAAAATGGTGTGTGAACATTGTCTCCGAAACCGAATCCACCTGAGTTCTGCATTACACGTGTATTGGCATCAACATCCCAGTAACCTTGAATTACCATGCCCCCTAAATTACCTTCAAATTCTACATAAAACAATGTCCCCGAAATTAGGTTATAAGAAACTCTTGAGGGACCACTTCCATACCCTGCTTGAGTATATATATGATCCATAAACAATCCGTCGAATAATTTAACCGGATGGACTGCTATTAATCTTTCCACACGATTATTGGAAATATATGTCTCATCTATTACAGGTGGAGCATAAGCAGTTAAATTATATGTTCTATAAGTTGTAGGCGTCCAATCATAGGTAAGAATTTCACTTTCCCCTATTGTTAACATCGGAATGAACGTTGAATTTACTAAAACATCATCATAATATAAATAAAAGTTCACATCTGATTCGTCATTTTCTCCATAATTTCTTACCATCGCTGTTATTGCATAACTAGTACCTAGTTCTGGAGCACTTGGTGTGTCTAATGTGACTCTAAGGTCATGATCTATTGATTCTAAATTAAAAAGAATGGATAAATCATTAGTTGAGATAGTTAATCCCTGATAATAATTGTAATACCGAGTATCTACTCCTAAATTTAACCCACATGTATATCCGTCTGCAATAAAGTCTATATAGTCATAATTGAAGATAATCTCTCCTGTATCATATAAAACAACTTGGAAGGATCCAATTAAATCTGAAGAAATGTGGTAAATGTCTTGCCATTCAGCCACCCAATAGGTACCAAAAGATTGTACATAGATATGTCCTCCATAACCGGGATATATATCATCCCAAAATGGCGCGATCATGTAGTAATGTGAAGGATCTCCTGATGGAAAGGGAATGTTACTAAATTGGTAGGGTGAACTATCATAAAAACTTAGATAGCCATTAGAACATAGATAGATTGTAGAAAAGGTTTGATCATAAAAAGTAAAATCAAAGGGTAATGGAATCGCTGCAAAATCATCATCAGATAGCACCAATTCGGTACCTCCGGATGCATCTATCCACGTATATGGATGTCCCACGGTCATGGTGTAATTCTGTAAAAATTTGATTGTGATTAAAGAATACTTGAAATTATTGTCTTCGGAATATTCACCTCCGACGGGAGGGGCAAACACCGTAAAATTAAAGATGTCATAAGTCATGGGTGTCCATAAATAATCAATAGTTTCTGATGTACCCACAGAAAGAGTGAGATACGAGGCAGAATTAACTACTAAATCATCTAAATAGAGATATAATTCAATACTCGACTCGTCATTAAGCCCCAAATTTTGAACGGTTGCATTAATCAGATACGTTTCAAAAATCTCTGGGTTTTTTGGGACTTCTAAACTTACACTGATCTCGTGATCAAAATCCATGAAGGTATTTCTAGCATAACCTGGGGTAGATTGAGGTACATCTATGGATTCATAGGTTGTTTCAACTAAAACACCAGCGACATATCGCTCGATGAGGAAGGATGAAATAGTACCCGCACTCGTTGAGGATCCAATTTCTAGAAAGAAAAATTCATCATTATTTGCAGTATAGTAAGGAAGGAACTCTGTAATATCAAATGCCATGAAGTCAGGAAATGGATTATTAGTATCATAATCATAATGAGGTGTCAATATATCAATGGGCGTGTCATGAGGACCTACTCCAAGAGATACAATATCCCCCATTCGTGTTGGTGCTGAGCTAAATTCCCACGTAGAGATCAAACTTGGATTATAATCGTTTCTATCCGTAATGAACATTATTACTTGGCCAGGATCTTCTGCAAATTCACTAAGCGCATCATAGGTCAACCAATAATATCCTGCATCCATCCAACTCTCTCCCCATGAATTGACTACTCGAAATGCTCCAACATCACTTCCCTCTGTTATTGCATCATTATAACCTACTAAACATTGAGCATGATTTAACCCACCAGAAGGATCATATTCATCTGAGGATAAAATAAAATCACTTGTTCCTTGATCTAATCCAGAATAAAATTGATATGCATCAATACCGATGGTTACTGGTGTTCCGCTATCAATTATACTCTTAATAAGATCAATGGTAGTTGGACCAACATAGTCAATTAAAGTATAATCAAGAGGTCTGTGATAAGGTGCTTGACGCCACGCAGCTTCATTCCCCCAATTATTAACATCCATATCATTGTAAGGCATCGCACTGAGTGTAGGTATTCCCCAATCCAGTAAAACCTGAGCAACTTCATAAGGGATGGAACCATAATCATAGGCTGCTATAATATTATATGCCCATGCTGGACTCAATAGAAAATCTGGGTTTCCGGAACTGGCATCCCACCCATAATCTTTTGCTTCTAAATATCCATAAGCATAATACGCATTCGCCCATGCTGAACATGATCCCTGGGATGCTTGATCTCCAACTGTTGGAAAATAAATCTCCGTAGAAAGGTCTGCCGATGCTCTATATTTCTGACCATATTCTGGAACTACATCTAAAAGCGTTGTTTTACCAATAAGGGCTTCTAAATCTTCAGGAGATGGTAATGCATATCCTGTACCGTGACCATCAATAATGGGATTATAGTCTGTAATTAATCTCTTTGATTGTGTATCGATTCCTTTTTTCATCAGTTCTATATCCTCAAAGGATTTATATGTTGCTAGATAATTTCTTCCATTTAAAGAATAGATAAATACATCATCAAAATTATCCATAAAACTTAAATCAAGATTTTCATTAGAAGTTTTTTCAGAATCAGAATAAAAAATCATCGTGTTTAAGGGTTCATTAACGCTAAAGCTATTTAGAATAGTTGCATTTGATAAGGATAACAGTATAGTTATGCATAGAACTACTAAAAGATTCAGCTTTTTTTGTTTTTTGAGATTATTTAATACATTCATATGAAATTCGCCTTTGCATTTATAATTTTTTTTTAAAATTAAATGCAAGAGAATTTAAGAGAGTTAACTATTTAATTCTATCGATAATCCCCAAATTGCTTTTTCTTTATCAAAAACTGAATACGATCATGATACATTATTATTTATTCGAACATTTCTAATCATATATGTTGAAAAAAAAAAGATTAACAACCTTTGATACTCGTCATTACCCCATAAGACCCCAAGTCGGTGTAGGTATTCTTTTAGTTAGAAATCAAAAATTGCTGTTAGTCAAAAGAAAATATGATCCCGATGCAGGCTATTGGTCAATTCCGGGAGGTCATTTAGACCTTGGAGAAAGAGTTGAAGATGCCGCTGAAAGAGAAGGTTTGGAAGAAACAGGAATTAAAGTAAAGGTCACAAATCTCGCGGGAATTATTAATAAAATTATGTATGATAAGAATGGAAAAATAGAATACCATTATATTTTAATAAATTATTTTGTAGATCAAGTTGAAGGGAATATGAATCAAGCACCAGTACCAGATTCTGATGCCTTAGATGCTCGTTTTGTACCTTTTCATGAATTAAAAAATTATAGCCTTACTGATTCACTCATAGAACTTTTAAAACAACTTAAAATAGGATATTAGCAAAAATAGATATAGTCATGCAAAATAATTGAGTATGAAACTGCCTATTTCTTTGATTGATTCTTCACCTTCACGAATCAACACGGCATAAGCTTGGAATACATGAATCATTTCATTCCATACCTTTAAAGTGACGTTCACACCAGCTTTTTTTGCTGATTCTGCTACACGAGTGGAATCATTAAGTAGCTTTTCTACAGTTCCAACATGAATTAACAAGGGTGGTAATCCCTTTAGATCAGCATAAACGGGTGATATGTATGGATTTTTTGGATCATTATTACCAATATACAGCTTCGCAGCAAACATTAAGTCATCAAGAGTGATTCCGGGATCTCTGATATTTTTATCATAATATGATTCTCCAGTGAAAGCTAGGTCCGTCCAAGGAGATAGACATACTCCTGCAGCGGGTAATTTAATGTTTAAATCGCGTAACTTTACTAAAGTTGCTAAAGTTAATCCACCACCTGCGGAATCTCCAACTATAACGATTTTATTTGGCTTATATTTTTCCTCATTAATTAGCCAATTATATATCTTTATTACATCATTTAACCCTTTAGGAAAGGGCTGTTCTGGCGCTAAGCCATATTCTATTGTTATAATTTTACATTTTGCTTCTCTTGATAATCTTTGAACGAGATCTTTGTGAGAATTAAAAGAGCCAGCAGTATAACTTCCTCCATGGAGATATATAATTAAGCTTTCCTCTTCAACTCCAGGAGTTTTTAACCATATCGCATCTATTCCATCAATATTTACCTTTTTGGTTTCGACATCATTGGAAAGTTGGATCATATTAGCCATGTGTTCCAATTCGTCCCGCTCATCTTTGACTCTCTTTTTCGCTGCTACTTCTCGATTATGAAGCAATAATTTGATAACTCTTTCTAAACCTTTATTAACCATTTCTTTATATCACTAATCCTCATTAAAATACAATAAAACCTTACTTATCAATTAAAAAAGCTTAATGTATATTAAATTTTCACTTTAAATTACAATTAAACGTATTTCAATGCACATTAAATTCATTTATTTAATAAGCCAAAAGAATATAATTTTCAGATTCTTATTTTAAAATAGAACAATCAAGTTAAAATTAGCAAGATCTTAAATCATGTCTACAATAATGCAGTCTGCTAAAAACGGCAAAATTAGCAAAGAGATGGAATCAGTAGCAAACAAAGAGTTACTGGATGTAGAATTCATAAGGAAAGGTATTGCTGCTGGTCGTATTATCATACCCAAATCGAATCGGCGAGATACAAATCCAATTGGTATTGGAGAAGGTCTACTCGTCAAGATTAATGCGAACATAGGATCAAGCAAGCGAGTTTGCAATATTAAAGAGGAACTTGATAAAGCCAAGATAGCAGTAAAATTTGGAGCTGATACAGTAATGGATCTTAGCACGGGTGTGACAGAAGAAGATGTAAGAAATATTCGCAAAAATATATTAAGCGAAATAAAAGTCCCAATTGGAACAGTTCCCATTTATCAGTCTGCATTAAGAGCACTAGAGAAAAAGGGTGCAATCATTAATTTTGATGAAGATGATCTTTTTAAAGTAATAGAAGAACAAGCAAGGGAAGGCGTGGATTTTTTTACAATACATGCGGGGATAACCAAACAAATTGTGGAACATTTACAAAAACATCCGAGAATGATGGGTGTTGTATCAAGAGGAGGTACCTTTCTTGCGGCATGGATACTGGAAAATGATTTAGAAAATCCTTTCAATAGTCAATATGATTATCTATTAGAATTAGCTAAGGAATATGATTTCACTCTTTCATTAGGAGATGGCATGAGACCGGGGAGTATTTTTGATTCAACAGATAATGCTCAAATCCAAGAATTAATTGAAATTTCTAAATTAGTCAAGCGTGCATGGGATCATAATGTTCAAGTAATGGTTGAGGGTCCTGGGCATATACCAGCGCATGAAGTTGAGAGAAATGTTAAAATAATGAAATCTTTATGTACTCGTGCTCCGTTTTATGTATTAGGACCGCTCGTGACTGATATTGCTCCTGGTTATGATCATATTGTTAGTGCGATAGGTGGAACTATGGCAGGATTAGCTGGTGCTGATTTTCTCTGTTATGTTACTCCTTCGGAACATTTAGCACTTCCCAACATGGATGAAGTAAAACGAGGAGTAATTGCTTCCAAAATCGCAGCACATGCTGTAAATATAGCAAAATATGGAGAACGAGCATCTAAATGGGATTATAAGATGGATACCGCACGAAAAGATCTAAATTGGGAAGAAATGATCACCCAATCCATAGATCCAGACCTGTCTAGAGAAATTCATTATCGTAATGGAATTATAGAGGATGATGTGTGCTCAATGTGCGGAGAATTCTGTGCAATCAAGATATTAAAAGATGCTCTTGATAAAAAAGCTTCAAAGAAATAATAGAAAACAAATCCGTCAAGATCGATGTAATAAAGCATAATGTTCCTTTTCCTGAGAAACTTCCTTATTAATAATTCCCCAGATTTAATAAATAAAAAAAGATTTAAAATATAAATTTTTTAAGCGCAATTGATTCACTCAATCTTTCTTTAGTAAATCATTCCATGGTATGATGAAGATATCGGGGATTATGAACGTGAGAAACGTGATTAAAAGCAACAGGCTAATGATTGAAGGACCACTAAAGAATAGTTGAGGAATAAAAATTAGGAAGACCCACACGATCTTATAAATTAGTTGTAATAATAATATTGTGATAAACTTCATGGGATTTTTGAGTCCCAAAATAGCACATGTACCAAATGCCAGCCAAACGCTGCCAACGATGCCAAAAATATATTGATTTTGTATAGATAAATCGGTTAAGCTAAACCATAATCCAGGCATTAGTATTATTGATAATCCAAAAGGAATTGTAGTGATTGCTGTATATATAAACATGCCTTTGAGTTTGTCAGTCATTTTATTTCAAATCGTAAATTACAATGTATATGCAAGATTGATGACCACAATATAAAAATATTATGCGATCTACTATTTCATTAGTCAGAATGGTGATCAAAGATGGAATTTTTGTGGTAGGGATTGATGATGCACCACATGAGAGAGGAACTCCCACTACTGAGCTCTTTTTTATATACTGTCGAGGTATTTACTTAGAGCGAATTGATCATGCCACAATTGATGTAGATGGATTAAATTCCACTGAAGTTATAATTGAAAAATTAGAATCTACAAGAGATCAATTTCAACTTATCGTTACTCATGGAATAACAACGGGTGGATTTAATTTATTAGATATTGATCTGATAAGTAAGACATTAGAAATTCCAATAATCTCTGTTACTGAAAACAGCCCAAAAGGAAATTTTTTAGACGCTGTAAGTAATTTACCGAACTATGAAGAAAGAAAGTCAATTATAGAAAGAGCTGGACCTCAATATTCAACGTTAACCCCAATTGGTGAAAAAGAAGTCTTTTTTCAATTTAAAGGTATAGAGAAAAAAATAGCATTACAATTTTTAAAAAAGTTTGCCTTTCGTTCTAGACTTCCAGAACAAATCCTCTTGGCTCATAAAATTGCATCGGGTTGGACTTTAAATCAAAAATAGCCTAAATCACGGAAATTATTTTCTTTAATTTCTCTATCATCTCCTCTGAATTTCTTCCGAATAATCTAATAATAGGCTCTTTACCGATTGATCCCGCGTCCCAAATTATATCTGGAATCGCTCCATATTTCTCAATACTACTTTTTATTAACCATTGCATTGTAGAAAATTCTTTCCTTTTGGTTTCATCGGGTTGTTCTTCTCGATTTATCTCTTGAACTATTAAATCGGTGCGAGTAGCGATTAAGTGGATCCAATCTGGGTTATATTTTAAATTGATAACAAAATTAATCGTATTATCAAATTCCTTGGCAGATAGTATTAATCTAGCGGTGTGATCAGAAGCGCCAAATTTTATTTTTCCACATTTATGAGGAAAACCATTTACGATTGTGATTCTACCGTCTATTCCGGCAACTTCTTGTTTATTCCTTGCATTGGGAAGGGATCCTGAAATATTCATCCTGACCTCAGGGATAAGTTTACTAAATTCTTTTTTATTTGATATAAAATTATAGATTTCTTTTATTTGATTTATTACATCAATATGATCTGTAGATCTTGTTAAATCTAATAATTTACCTCCGAATGGTAATTCAATAAAATTTTGAAATTTTTCATCAAAAAAAGTTTCTGCCATTTCAATAGCGCCATTGAGTGAATAGTCTTTTGCAAGATATGCAGCAATTGCAGAAGAAAAGACACACCCCGTCCCATGGACATTTCCCCCCACATTTATTTTTCTTTTATTAAAAATATAAAAAGATCTCTCATAAGTGGAATTAACTTTTCGGTAAATACAAGCGAGATCAATGAACTCCTCATTATTTTTATTAATTCCTTTAATTATTATGGCTTTTTCCCTTTTTAACAAATCTTTTTTTTTCAATATCATATCAAGCAATAAATTTCCCATCTTTTTAGCGAGATCAATGTTCTGGAAGGATGATATATCAATATTTGAAAAATAGCTAGCTTCAGATATATTTGGAGTCAATATTTTAACTAGAGGGAACAAATCTCGCT
>CAZOYD010000016.1:0-53315 GCA_964583985.1 uncultured archaeon | reverse complement strand
CTAGCTTCAGATATATTTGGAGTCAATATTTTAACTAGAGGGAACAAATCTCGCTTCATTTCTAATTCTAAACCTTCACTAGACAAACGATGCCCAACACTTGAAATTGAAACTGGATCAAGTACAACATCTAATTCATAAGTCTTGACATAATGAATTATGATTTCTAACACTTTATTATCAGGAATCATTCCTACCTTTATCACTTTTATAGGATATGCTTTAAATAAGACTTCTAATTGTTGATCTAAATTATTTGATAAACTTTTATACCCTGTGAATTCAGTTGCTGTTTGATATGTAAGAGCTGTTATAGCAGAAAAAGGATGTACTCCAATTCTATCAAAAGTTCTTATGTCTGCTTGTATTCCAGCTCCTGATGTGGGATCTGAGCCAGCAATAGTCAAACAAATCGGTTTCATACTATAAATAAAGTAAGAAGGTATTTAACTCTATTATTTTACTCTCTCATATGCCCATTTAGCTTTATCAATTAATCCTAATGCTTCATATGATTTCCCCAAATAAAGAAATCCATTTGGAAAATCAAAATTTTCCTTAACTAATCGAAAAAGTTGATTAATGGCTAGATCATAACGTTTCCTTAAGAAGTTAATTTTACCCTTTAAGAAATGGATTTGTTGTCCTTTATAGCTTGATAAGGGAAAATCCCCCAGAGAATCCACTTTTTCTAAGGCTCGATTATATTCTTGATTTCTAACTAATTTTTCAATTAATTCAATACTTTTTAGAAAAATAAATTTTTCTGTGACTTTATTGACTTCACCCATTTGCTCCCTTTTAATTTGAATTTCAAGAGTATTCATTTTTTCTTGGTTTCTTTGTTTTATATTATCCGCAAATTTTAAAATTAATTCTGGAGAATAAGGTTCGCTACATAAGGGACAACTTTTAGATTTCATTAACCATTCCATTAAGCAACTACTGTGAACGGGGTGATCATTTGGACAAGTTTCTTTTTCATCAATGTCCTTAATAATCATCATGTGACAAATGATGCAATGCATATTACTCAGCAAATTTTTAATTAATTATTAAATTAGTATCGTTATTGATCATCTAAATAAATTTTAAAAATTCATTCTAATAAATTCATTTGATTCGATAAAACATGGCAATTCCAAAAGAAAAGTTATTTTCGGATTTATTTAAAAACTTTTTAGAAATTGATGCAGATTTACAAGCTATAATTTTATCAGATTTTGATGGTTTGGTAATAGCCGGTGAGAAAAGAGAAGATGTGAATATTGAATTAATTTCAGTTCTTACAGCCTTGATTAACCCGATTTTAGATCGCATTAGAGATGAGTTTTCCTTCAAACTTAAAACCAGTAGTTCATTTGATACTGATCAATATCGTTTATTATTTATTTCCATCAATGAAAACATTACTTTAAGCCTTGTTTTAAGTAATATAGGTTCAATTGATGCTATCGCCCCATACGCATTTTTTCTTGCAGAAAAGGCAGCTCAAATTCTCAACGCAGAAGTGGGCGATTCAGTTCAACTTACCATTCCTAATTTTCAGGTAGAATCAGATTCATCTTCAGATTCTCCAAAAATGAAAGATCAAATATACCAATTGCGATTGGACTCCGGAGGAAGTTATAGGTTTAAATTTGTAATAATTGGAGATTATATGGTGGGAAAAACAAGCATTATACGTCGTTTTATCGAAAACAAGTTTTCAACAGATTATCGCGCCACAATTGGGTTAAATATACTGACCCATAAGCTTGAATTTTATGATAATGAAGTTATCTTTTCACTTTGGGATGTTGGAGCCCAAGAAATGTTTAAACGATTTAGAAAAACATATTATCAAGGCGCTCAAGCAAGTTTTATAGTCTTTGATTTGACAAATAAGGATTCTTTTATCAATATTAAAAAATGGTTCAATGAATTGAAACAAATTACAGGTTCTAGAGAAATTCCTATAGTAATTGTTGGTAATAAATCTGATTTATCCGAGGAACGTAAAATTGATTATCAATTTGCGATTAAATTTGTAAATGAATTAGCAATTGAGACATTTGAAGGGGGAATATCTTATATTGAAACAAGTGCCCTATCGGGAGAAAATATTAATGATGCTTTCAATTTAGTTGCTTATCATTATATTATACGGAGTAAAGAATTGGAAGAAGAAAGATTAAAAGCTGATTTTATGAAACAAGTTAATCTCATATTAAAACAGAAAGGTATGCTAACAATTTCATTTATTACCAAAAATCCGCTATGGAGTCCTGGTTTACAAATTTTTAACGAAGTAAATAAATATTGTGAATGCGAAATAGTTCAAGGAGATATTGAAAATCGCTTTTATGAATACTCCAATGGTTTGAAAGTCAAGAATTTTATTTATGAGTCTTTTGATGTTTCAGATTCTGATGGAGTTTTTATCATTTTTGATGCCCGAGATAAAGAAATTATTGATCCTCAGTGGAAAGAAGTTTTACTTAATATTATTGCTCAGTTAAACGAAAATAAGGTCGTGTTAATTGGAATAAGAGTATCTGAAAAAACCAATTGGTCCAAAATCATCGAAGATTTTGAAATTAACAAATATTTAGAACGAAAGATGGTTTCAGTTTTATTTTTCAAGATAGGAATGGAATATCGCTTGGAAATATATGATCAACTAAATATTATGCTAAGTGCCATTCAAGATAATTGAACCTTTCAGAAATTTTAATCACGTATCCTCTAATATACATATTTAAAAATGTGATCTGTTACTAATTAGATAATTATAGAATAATCTAAAGCAAATCGACAAAAATATAGCTGTAATCTCTTGATAAATAAAAATCAACTATTTTCTGGCATATTTGGCAGTTTTTTGGAGAAATTTTTCGATATTGAAGCAATAATTGTATCAGATTTTGATGGATTAATTGTAGCTGGAGAAAAAAGAGAAGGGATAGATATTGAACTAGTATCAGTATTAACCACATTAGTCAATCCTATATTAACACGAATTAGAGATGAATATTCATTTAAGCAATTTGGAACTGGAAGTTTTGACACAAATGAATATCGCTTGCTATTTATTTCAATAGATCGAGAAAATATTTTAAGTTTAATTTTAAAAAGCATGGCTTCTGTTGATAAAATCGCTCCTTATGCCTATTTCCTTGCAGAAAAGACAGCTCAAATTCTCACTGCAGAAGATGGAGATTCTATACAACTTAACATTCCTGATTTTGATGAAGAAGTCAAAAGACACAATCTATTAAAGGATCAAATATGTAATATCGAAGATTCTTCGGAAAAGGGATGTTATACTTTTAAATTCATTATTGTTGGCGATCATGAAGTTGGAAAAACCTCTCTCATAAGACAATATGTTGAAAAAAAATACCTTATAGATTATAGAGCTACAATTGGCCTAAATGTATTGGCTCATTCATTCGAATTTCAAGGGAGTATATTAAGCTTGACATTATGGGATGTGGGAGCACAAGTTTTCTTTAAACGCTTTAGAAAGATATATTATAGCGGAGCGGAAGCTGCCTTCATAGTCTATGACTTAACAAATCGATCTACATTCGAAAACATTAAGATATGGTATCAAGAACTTACAGAATTGATAGAAGACAGAGAGATTCCTCTTATTTTAGTTGGTAATAAGTTAGATTTGAAGGAACAACGTGTCGTGACACGTGAAGAAGGGTTGGAATTAGCTAACACATTATCTCCAGAAGGTGTCTCTTATATAGAGACAAGCGCAAAAAATGGAGAGAATGTAGCAGATGCATTTAAACTTATAGCATACCATTATTTGCTGAGAACTAAACAAAAGGAACAGCATGTAATCAATCAACAATTATTAGATGAAATAAATAAAACATTGAAAACACTTATCATATTAGAAATCTCTTTCATTACCGAAAATATGACATTTAGTCCAGGATTCCAAGTACTTTCTGAACTTGAACAGTTAGGTGAATACTCCAAAATTAAGGATAACAATCTTGAGCGTCTTTATGCCTATAACAATGGGTTAATCATCAACAATTTTCTTTATCATAATTTTAATTTAGCCAATTCTGATGCCGTATTTGTTATATTTGATGCCAGAGAAAAAGAACACGTGGATCCTGCTTGGAAAGGCATTCTCCTTAGAATAATGCGAGAAATAAGGAAAAAAAGAGTAATAATCGTTGGAATCAGGGTATCTAATGACCAGCAATGGTCAAAATTATTGGAAGAATTTCATATTGAAGGTGATTTAGAAGAGAAATGGATCTCAATTCTTTTCCTTAAGATGGGTGAAGATTATAGAACACAAATCTATAATTTTCTAAAAGTAATGCTAAATGCAATTTTAAATACAAGAGCCTTAAATTAATAATTACTATTTCCTTAGCCTTTCTTTAATCTTCTGACTAATCAAATCTCCCATTTGAGAAGTACTTAACGTATTTATTCCGTCTTTCTTAATATCCACGGTGCGTCCAAATAAGAGAGCATCTTCTACTGAATTTTCAATTTCTTGAGCGATTTGAATTGATTGGAACGATTCTTGCATCATTAGTTTTACGCTAAGAATCGTTCCAATCGGATTAGCAATTTGTTTTCCCGCAATATCTGGAGCAGAACCATGAATAGGTTCATACATTGACACTTTATCCGGATTAATGTTGCCACTTGAAGCCATTCCTAAACTTCCTATTAGAAATGCACCTTCATCGCTAATGATATCTCCAAATAAATTACCAGTAACCACCGTTTGAAATCTAAAAGGCGCTCTGATTAACCATTGACAAAAGGCATCTACATACATGTCTTCTTTTAAAAGATCTGGATATTTATCTCCAACCTCGTGAAAAATCTGACGCCATAATTTACTGGGACTTAAAAGATTCGCTTTATCGACAGAAGTAATCTTCGCATGCTTGAAGCGTTTTGCATATTCAAATGCATATTCTATTATCCTTTCGCATCCTTTCCGTGTATACTGCATCAAATTTTCAGCAACATCATTGTTCAATACAGCTCCTTTATTAGAATATAGTCCTTCCGTGTTTTCTCTAATAAAGGCGATATCAATACCTCCACCAATAAATTCTTCTTTAAGAGGACAACGATCCCGCAAATTATTAAATAACTTTACAGGTCTTAGGTTAATATAAAGATCCAATTCTTGTCTAATTTTTAATATGCAGGATTCCGCAACTCCTGGGGGCAAATCAGGCAGTCCCGCAGCTCCAAATAATAAGGCATCAGAACTTTTTATTGTATTAAATGATTTTTCGGGGAGATTAGTACCATATTTTTTCCAAATGCTTCCCCCTACAGGAGCTTCTTGGAATTCAAATTCGAATTCAGAATAATCAGCAATAATCTTCATGACCTTAATCGCTTCATTAACGACTTCGGGCCCTATTCCATCTCCTTTTGAAACTGCTATTGTTTTTTTCATTACTACTCACATTCTAATTTGGAGAAATCATTCTTATTAAAGCAAGGCTTCAAATTAAAGATAATCTCCTAATTCTTTAATTTTTAATTCTAAAAATGCTTTTTCTTCTTCAGATTCAGCCATCTTTTGCATATTCTTAACTTTTTTAATTTCTTCATGCATTTTATTCTTAAACTTATCCATAGTCATACCTTGGATTGTTATAAGAGAAAAAATATATTCACTGATCTCCTTTCTAATCACGTATAGATCATATGCCTCTTTTGAAAGATTTGCAATAAGATTGGGATTATACATGGCAATTTTATTAAGCGCTCGATATTCAATTTTGGAAAGGGCTAACATATCCATTAAATTCTCTTTATCTAAACCTATATACCATCACTATAAGATTTTAATTCATTTCATATTAAATAATGATATTAATCATTAATATTATGGTTTAGAAAGTTATAAGGGTAATTAAAAAAAATTTTATTCTTGAATATTATGCGAAAAAACAGGCGTTTTACTTAATCCACGCAATAAACCCTGTCTTTTTTTGTAGAAATGGATGAATAAACCAGAAAGCCATAATGCATAGAAAGCATAAGCTTTTGTAAAAACATCTGAAACCAGTGTTGCCAATCCAGTTATAATATTCCATCGTTGAAAGCTGTCATAACTACTCGTGAAGATAAAATAAAATAATAAACCCCATAACAAATAGCCTTCATGGATCGGAATTTTCTTGTTAAAAATGATAAATAATTGAACTGCCGCGATAAGAGCATGTAAAAGCGGAGCGGTTATAAAACCAAGGATGTCTGTTGTAGTAAAAAGTAATCCAATTGTTACGTTGATGAATCCATAAAAGGTTATGCAGGTTATCGAGTTAAATAAGAGCGATTCAAATCGATAAATAAAAGTAACACCAATTAGAATTGAGGTGAAGTAGGTAGTATATAATAATGGTTCATAATAGTGTAAAAAAAAGAAAAAGAAGATCCAATAATAAACACATCCAGCAAGTATTGCCCAACCACAGGTTTCAAAAATCAATTTTTGCCTTCTGCTAAAATTTATTTCTTCTAATTCTTCAATTAATAGCTCCTTTTTCAAATCCTCTATTTTTTCAGCGATTTCTGGTAATTTTGACAATTTCACCACTAGAATTATTAGATGAGTATATATATCTTAATTAATGATAATCATCAAGTTGATATAAGTTTTGATTTTGGATTATATTCTTCAACATATAAATTTACAAGTCCAATTATTTGTTAAAAACTAAGAAAAGTTAACTTCATTCTTATTTATTTCCGTGGTAATAAGCTTATTTATCGGACTTTACCATTTCAAAAAACTATTTTAATTATTTAATTCTAACTTTTTAATTTCACACCTTTATCGAACACATTTTTTTAAATAAAATTAGATCTTAGTTCTAAAGGCTCAGAAATATATCTATCGCTTTTCTTCTACAACATCGATTTTTTGTCGAAACGATGATCTTGGAAAAATTATTAACTCTATCATATAGTTTCAGCAACCTACAGAAAGATTTATATATTTGAAAGGCATATTATAATTTAAAGACTTATATTGTCAAATATAATTCTAAAAATAATATAAAATTATAAAATGGAGGAATAAAAATGGCTAAAAAAGTATTTGCTTGGTCCCCTGTAAGAAAATTAATGAAAGACAACGGTGCGGATATGGTTGCACGTGAAGCCGTTGATGCGCTCATAGATTATTTAGAAAACATTGCTAAAGGCGCAACAAATAAGGCTTTAGAAATGACCCGTCACGCTGGTCGAAAGAAACTCACAGTTGGCGACATGGCAATGGCAATGAAATTAATGTAGAAATACCCCTTATGTTTAATTTTTTTTTATTTTTTTTTGCTTTTTTTTGTATATTTAACTTGTTCCAATCATTTGAAGATAATTCAGAGATACTTCAAAGAGACTTCTATTAATATAATGAAAAACTGACAATATAAGATAGTATAATCATTTTTCAAAAAGAAATCAAATGTCCAAAGAAATCGTCCCTAAAAGTTATAAATCGAATTTTTATAAATACTACGTTTATCAATTTATTTTAGGAATTCACACGATTCGGGGAGTATATTTTGCATACATGACAGAATGGGGGCGTTTAAATTTTATTGAAATTATGGCTTTACTTAATCTTTTAGTTGGTCTCATTGGATCTCTGAACATTTTCTACGTATTTATATTCGTTGGAATTGCTATCAAATTATTTACTATATTCACAAGAGCAAAAAGTGAATATCTGTGATGAAAATGCGTCATAATGTATTTTTTTATATCATTGGAAAATTTTTAATCTTGTTTTTCAATTAAATTATTATAGTTGATTGAGAAAAAATAGAAATTAATGGTACAATCATGTCAACAGATAAGCAAAAAAGTGAACCATTGCCTTTTATTAAAGGAGAAAATATTAATCTAGTCGTAAATAGATCAGAATGGATCGAATTACGATGTAAGTGGGTAAACAGTCCAAAAAACAGGACATTTTTACGTGGACCCCTCCCAAGCTCAATAGATCAAATGAAAAAAAGGTTTGAATCTCGAGTAACAGGAGGTTTAAGCGAGTGGGCAGGTTTCATTATCTATCATATAAAAGATAAAAAACCAATTGGTGAAATTGGACTAAGCAGAATTAACTGGATTAATGGATGGGCAAACGCCTATGCAAATATTGGCGAGATGGAATATTGGAATAAAAATATTGCTACAGAAGCAACGGAACTTCTATTAAAATATGCTTTCGAAGAACTAAATTTAAATAAAGTAAGTGGAACAGTTGTAGTAGAAAATGTAGGCTCTTGGACTGTTGCGGAAAAAGTCGGTTTTAAACTTGAAGGCATTCTGAGAGAGCAGAAATATGTTGATGGTGTATACCGGGATGAAAAACGTTATGGATATTTAAAAAGCGATTGGTTTAAGAAGAAAGCAGAAAACAATAGTCGGGGAGAAAAATTATGAGTAAAGTCAATGATAAAGCGTTTATAAAAGGAGATAAAATAGATCTGGTACCATTGGATTCAGATCATATCAAATTATATGTAAAATGGCAGAATGATCCTGAGATTAGGAAATATGCACGAAATGAGTTTCCTACTACAGTAGAATTGTTTAAAAAATTATTCGAACCCAAGGGATGGAGCATTGAGGATAATGTCCATTTTGAAATTTTTCATAGGGAAGATTATAAAGCAATAGGATTAGCGGAAATTAACAACATCCGCTATGCATATAGAAGAGCCAACATATCAGTTACCATAGGAGAGATGCAATATTGGGGAAAAGGAATAGCAACTGAAGCTGGAATGTTATTGCTCAATTATGGTTTTGGTGAACTAAACATGTACAAGATAAGAACAATGATTTATAGCCCAAATATAGGTTCATGGAAAGTTTGTGAACGATTGGGTATGGAAAGGGAAGCCACTCTTAAAAACAATGCATTTATTGATGGTGAATATATAAATGATTATTGTTATTGTATTTTTCAAGATGATTGGATAATTAAATATAAAGAAGCTACAAAAAAATAAGAAAAGTTCTTGAAGTCGTGAATAAAATGGAAGTTAAAGAAGATATACCAATAATGGAGTTTATAAAAGGAGATCGGATTAACTTAACTCCTATAGTTCAAGAAGATATCAAACTCGTTGTCCGTTGGATGAATGATCCCGATGTTCGTACCTACACTAGGTATCCTCTCCCAACAACCATCGAAGAAATAAAAAAATTGTTCGAACCGAAAAAAGATGAGATGAAAACTGATGTTCATTTTCTCATTTATCTCAAAAATGATGAGAAAACGATTGGAATGGTTGGTTTGACTGATATTCAATGGTTAGATCGAAATGCTAACCTTTTGACAGTAATTGGAGAACCTGAATATTGGGGAAAAGGAATTGGGGTTGAAGCGAGTAAATTGATGATTACTTATGCATTTGAAGAACTAAACCTTCACAAGGTTTGCACCAATATTTATTCTCCTGACGAACGTGCTTTAAAGACTGCTATTAAAATAGGTTTGGTTCAAGAAGTAGTTTTAAGAGAAGAAATTTATAAAGATGGAGTTTATGTGGATAATCATAAATTTGCAGTGTTCAAAAAAGATTGGCTCAATTTAAAAATAGATGAGGAGATATGAACATAATGGAACCTGAAGATATTAGAACGTTTATTAATGGAAAAAATGTCGATCTTTTACCTGGGAATAATCTTGATCATCTAAATTTATATGTTAAATGGGATAACGATCAAGAAACCAGACACTATGCTCGAAATATGTTCCCAATTTCAACGGAGGAATATAAAAAATGGATTGAAGAATTGAAAATAGGAACCCCTAGTGAAATGCAATTCGAAATCTGGCATAAAAATGACAAAAAAATCATTGGATATGTTGGATTTAATCATATTAATTGGTCAGATAGAAGTGCAAATATAGGCATGGTGATTGGAGAACAAGAGTACCGAAATAAAGATTTAGGAACAGAAGCAGCAGCATTAATTATTGAATATGGTTTTAACGAATTGAACATGTTTAAAATTGGGTGTGGAATGTATGAAGTCAATGTAGGCTCTTGGAAAGTAGCTGAAAAATTAGGCATGCAACGCGCTTTGGTTTATCAAGAACAAGCATGGGTAGATGGAAAATATGTAGACGAATATGAATATTGCATCTTTTATGATGAATGGATAGAAAAGAGAAAAGAATTATTACAATTAGGGAAGTGAAAGAAGAATTGAATAGTGAAGAAATAAAAGAAAAAGAACACGTCGCTTATCCTTTTATTGAAGGGGAGAACATAGATTTATGTCCACCGAATTTGGATCACATAAAATTGTATGCTAAATGGGTAAATGATTCTAAAGCTAGAATTTACGCACGCAATAACAGACCTCACACTGTAGAGGATATAACAAAGTGGTTTGAGCCTAGTGAAAGAAGAGGTTTATCAGATTATATTACATTTGAAATCTGGCATAAAAGAGATAAAGTACCCATTGGTACTTGTGGTTTTGGTCGTATTAATTGGATTAGCAGGAACGCAAATATTTTCATGAGTATAGGTCTACCTCAATATTGGAATAAGAATTTGGGGACTGAAGCATCCCGTTTATTGATTAATTATGGTTTCAAAGAACTCAATTTTCATAAAATCTATGCTGGTA
Organism: uncultured archaeon; assembly: GCA_964583985.1. Classification (GTDB taxonomy): domain Archaea; phylum Asgardarchaeota; class Lokiarchaeia; order Sigyniarchaeales; family SOKP01; genus SOKP01. Next base: position 42,656 of record CAZOYD010000016.1, on the reverse strand, counting down.
TTTTTGAACCTAATATCGGTTCATGGAGTGTGGCAGAAAAGGATGGATTTATCCTTGAAGGTATTCAAAAGAAAACGATTTTTATAAATGGGCAATATATTGATGCTCGAAAATATCGAATGTTGAAAAAAGATTGGTTAAAAATTAATATTTAGAATTTAATGTTTAAAATTAGACTAAATTAGGAGAAAAACAAAAATGACTGAAGATAAACCAATGGTGTTCATACGAGGTGAAACAATTTCATTAGCTCCTTTAAATAGTGATCACGTAGAGCAATACGCAGCCTGGGAAAATGATATCCGTGTGCGTGTTTATGCTCGAAATGCTGAACCTAAAACAATCGAAAGGTTCAAGCAATTTTTTGAATCGATAGATGGAGGCGTTAAAAATGAAATAATTATGGAGATCTGGCATAATACTGATAATAAGGCTATTGGGAATTGTGGATATCATAATATAAGGTGGTTTGATCGCATCTGTGTAATGGGATTGCAAATTGGAGAACCAGAGTATTGGGGACAAGCGTATGCAACCGAAGCCACTTCCTTATTGATTGATTACGGATTTAAAGAATTGAATTTTCATAAGCTATATGGTTACATTTTTACTCCAAATATCGCGTCTTGGAAATGTGCTGAAAAAAATGGATTAACTCGTGAGGCAGTTTTAAAAAAGGACGCATATATTAATGGAAAATATGAAGATACTTACGTTTATTCAATATTAAAGGAAGATTGGTTGAAAACAAGAAAATAAGATTTTTTCCCATCAAAAATATAGTAGGAATAATTTTTCTGTTGCTCATAAAAGAGAGACTTTTCTCGAGAATAAAGTTCTTTTCATATTATTATCTGAAATAAAGATAAAAAAATCATTATTTAAAGACTTAATTGGAACAGTGAAGATTATTCTTTCTTCAGAAAACCAGTAATCAAGATCTACATTAATAATATCGTGTTCAACAAAATTCAAGATATAAATAATCCTCACGTTTACATCGTTCAATTCATCATTGGATATATTTTGAATTGAGACTTCAAATTCATTATGGTTCTGAATAACGTTAATAGAATGAATTGAGAAAAATTCTTCAATTTCTTGTTCAGAAGGGCTAATTCTAAAATGTCCAATATCAGTATCATTTCTTTTTAATGTGGAATTTGTTAGGTTTATACCTTTTAACATTAAGAGAGATAAAGCTTTCTGTGAATTAATTTTTGTATCATCTAGTATTTTAATAATGTAAGAAAAATATTCCGTGCAGGTTTTTTTTAACTCATTTAGGAGCGTTTCTTTCAAGTCAACTCCCTGTCTAATTATTTCTATCATATTTTGGGTTTTCACAGCTTTAAATTTAGTAATTTCTGATTCAATAATTTTATATATTCTATCACTATAAGAGCCAATGATCCAATCAACTATCATTTTTAAAAGATTAAAACCTAAAATCTCTAATTCTAAAGGTAATGATAGAATGATGATGATTTCTTCAATTTTTTTTCTTATAACTTTTCGAAATACAAATTTATAACCATAGCAAATTCTCTTACCACATTCAATCACGAGGGGATCAAAGCCATTAAGCTCACTAACCTCGATATGCCATATAGGATGAATATTAATTATTCGGATTTTTTCAAGATCGTCCTTAATTGAATCATCAGGATAAATTAAAAGAATGAGGCGACCAAGAGCTTCATCAACAGTAAGTATAAAAATCTCACAGAGATTTCCTAAAGAAAAATCTCCTTCTTGGATTTTATTTTTCATATTGATGAATATTTTTTTATGATCTTCAAATACGTTGATGTTCATCTCCTCCTTTAGCATGATGTAAATCCTATATTAGTGTGATGCGCATGATATGCATGGATCAAACGCTCTTATCATTTGGATTATTTCTTTTCTAACCTTATCGATTTCCTCATTTTTATGCAAATAATGGGCATATTTTGATGTCATGAAATTTAAGAGAGGAATGTTGATTTCAGTAGCAATAAATAATTTTGCTTGAATTACGGTCTCATCTTGATTTATTTTATAATGATGCAATAAAAAACCACGTGGGGCCTCAAGCATTCCTATTCCTTCTAATTTTTGAATTTCACCTAAATCAGGTAAATCACTCCGTTCGTATAACGAATTTTCATTTAATAATTTGAGACATTCATGGATTTCATGATCAACTTCGATTAATTCCAAAAAATTTTGATAAAGAATTGAGTTTTTCCAATTTTCATTAATCTTGTCAAAATATGGGGTAATTCTTTCTTTAGTTGAAATTTTATTTATATTATCTCTCGCGATTGGACCTGTAATAACTCCCATATCATCGATTTGATGAAAACTGACTCCAAACACTTCAATATCTTTATCAAAATAGGATTGGTAATCTTTTTCATGAAAATTTAATTGATTTTTATAATTTTTCACAACAATATCTCCGGAATATCTATCATAAGCACCTTGGTTTGAAAGTCCTAAATAATTTAACTTAGGAAGATCGAATGAACTAGGCGGAGTTTTGCTTGAAAATAGTTTTATAAAGGTTTCAATTAAGTATTTTGCATTATTAGATCCTTTTTGTAGTAATTTTCTCACTAAATTGATGTTAATTTGTGAAGGATGATATATAACACCACCAGAGATGCAACTGATTAAATGTACATATCGACCACCAAAGATTTTATCTATTTCTGAACCTAATTTAATTAAATCAAATACATTTGAAGTCAAATGAGGATCAAATTGCATTAAATCATAGGGATTAGATATTTCTTGAAGATTAATTAATTTCAAAAGGTCTGGGAAAGATTGAAAAAAGAAATGCATTACATGAGATTTAATTAATTCTCCAATTAATAAAATTCTCCTTAAAATTATTGATTGAGTTGGTGGATTAATCCCATAAATGTCTTCGATAGCTTTGTTGCTAACTATTGCTTGAGAAGCATGACATAGTCCACATATTCGCGATACAATTCTAGGAATATCTTGAGTTTTTTTATTCATGAGGATATTTTCAAACCCTCTAACTTCAGGGATCACGAATTCAACATGATCAATGTTTTCTCCCCTTAGCAGTATTTTAATATTTGCATTTCCTTCTATTCTCTTGCACGGCTCAACAATTTTTTGTAATTTAATCACCTTTTAATTATTGGTTTTGAATATCTAAAAAAGATTCCTTCATATGTTTTTAACTCAATTGATATGTCAAGTAGGCTTAGAAAGTTATAGATATTAGCGCACGAACTTTTTGAAGGAGGACCTAAGCAACTTTCACATGGCATTCCTTTGATAATGCACTTGTTTTCACATCCCTCTCTTGTCACTGGTCCAAGGCATAATACACCTTGAGATAAGAAACATTTGGGATTTTGAGCAGAGTTAATATCTCTATTACTTGGGATTAGCTTTGTAATCTTAGTTTTAAATTCATAGTCTAGACTTTCTCTAAGTGGACAGGAGTAACATTGATTTCTATTTGATAATTTAATCATTTTATTTTCTAAAAGATCCATCAAACAATTTCCGAATAAGTTCGAAGGAGGAGGACACCCAGGAATTATACCATCAACTTCAATATAATTTGAGATAGGATCTCCTCTCTTCTTTTCCGAAAGGTTTATCATACCTCCAAAAGCAGCACAAGAACCTAATAAATAAATTTTCTTTGCAACCCTCCGAATCTCTTGAATGAGTTGAATCTGACTTTCTTGAATTATACATCCTTCAATCAAAGCCATATCATAACTCTCTAACTTTTCCTCATCGGTAATATAGGGAAAATAAGCAATTTTTGTTTTTTCAAGGAATTGAGGAAAAATATCTAAAGAAAATAAAGTAGATATACAACCACTGCACGATGTCATCGAAATGATTAAAATTTTAAATTTAATGATTATCAACCTCTATCGATAAGAATTTATGGAACTCGTTCACACTATCAGAAAACTTTTTCCCTTCAATTGAATTCAATTTTAATATTTTTATGCGTTTACGAATTTCTGGCTCGAAATTTTTCTTTAAAAGCTCAATTCTATTCTCTGCTTGTGTTATACCATCAATATAATTGCAGGCATTTTCTCTACACCCTACAACCATTATACCATCAAATCCACATTTGAGTGAATAAAGGATAAATTCAGTATCAACCCTTCCTGCACAGGGTACTTTTATTATAAAGACATTTGGAGGATAGCTTAATTTCTTAAACCCAGCAATATCCGCAGCAGCATAACCACATGATTCACATGCAAATATGAGAATTTTGGGGCCAATTTTGAATTTTGAAAATACGTCAATTGTTCTCAAAATTTTCTCTGTTGTATCAATATTCATTTCTAAAGCTCCTGTTGGACAAGAACTCACACAAGAGCCACAACCCTTGCATTTAAATCGATCAATTTTAACTTTATTAGAATCGATACCTATCGCATTAAACGGACACGATTTTATACATAGACCACATAAACCACATTTTTCCTCATTTAAATTAATGCCAGTAAAAGCCGCAATTAAATAATCATTTGATAGGAGCGATATTATCTTTAAAGCCACTGTGTTTGCTGAAGAAATGGTAGATTGATAATTCATAGGTCCTAAAATGGATCCTACTCCATAAACGCCTGATGCGAGCGTTTCCTTGCTCATAAAACCATTATCGTCAAGCGTAAAATCTAATGTATTTCGAAGATTAACTAGATCTTTATTTGGGATAATCTTTTGGTTTAAAACAATTAAATCACTTGGAAACTCAATGTAATCGGCTATAACATAATTAATTCTGTTTCCAATTTCTACACTGACATTATTTGCATATAGAAAATTAGGATGTATGAAACGGAGTAAAAGTTCTTGATTATCTTTTAGTTTAGATAAATCATAAAAAATATTCACTTCACATTCTGGATTTCTAATACTAATTTCTTCAAGATATTTGAGAGCTACGTCATCAGTAAATTCACAAACATAATCAGATGGACCAATTTCTTGAATTATCGAAAGTGAGTTGATTGGCTGATTATCTGATAGACGAACTAATTTCCCTCCAGTTAAGCCATCTGAAGATAACATTCGTTCAAATTCGGCTGAAGTTATAATGTTCTTTGAAGGATCATAACCATATTCATCCAAATTGAAAAATAAATCTGCTCCTGTTGCCATCACTTTAGCTCCAACCTTAATCTGGAAATTTTCTGGTTTCTGATCTAAATTTATAACTTTATTCAAGCATGCTCTTTCACATATCCTACATTCTCTACACTTTTCAATATCCTGATCAGTAATTAATGGCACGTAAGGATAACAATTAGAGAATGGAAAATGAATTACCTTTCTTTTTGTTAATCCAAATTCATATTCATTAAGAGTTTCATTTCCACATATTTCAGTGCATTGCGAACATCCAGTACATCGTTTTTCATCCACGTATCTTGGTTTTTTAATAAGTTCTATTATGAAATTTCCGACTTCTCCTGATATTTTATTGATTTCAACATTAGTATGAACTTCAATATCATCTCTCTTAACAATTTCTCCTATCAACTCAGATATCAAACAAATTGAACAGTCTCCCATATTAGATATTCGATGCCAACGAGCAACTTTACCTCCAAGAGTAGGAGATTTTTCAATTAAATAAACTTTAATTCCAGCACGAGCTAAATTTAATGCTAAATTCATTCCTGCTATGCCCCCTCCAAATATAGCACAGGATTTTTCCACTTCTATCCGCTTAATTTTAACGGCTCCTTGAAGGTTTACTCTTACTACTGCTGCTTCTATTAGTAAAAATGCTTTAAAAGCGAGATTTAGAGGATTCATTTGGGTTTCATGATCATGCTGTTGATGCGCCCAACAACATTGTTCCCTAATATTAGCAAATTCAATATTTACATATTCAACGATATCTTCAAACATAAGTTCAAATATGTGCTTATGACTCTTTGGAGAACAAGCAGCAATTACAATCTTATTTAAGAAATTTTCTTTAACCCAATTAGCAACCTTTTCTAAATTTATTTCTTGACATAAATTCTCAAAAATTCTTACTGAAACTACATTTTTAAGATGAGATAAATCGTGAGTAAGACTATTTACATTTATAATATTTGAAATTTCTTCATTACAATTACACACAATAACACCGATTCTATTTATATCACTACCCTTCGAGATTAAATGCTCTATTTCTTCTCCTGCTAAGATGCGATCATTTAAATTTAACATGCTAAGGATTCTTTTACCATCCTCTGTTAAATAATAGGATTTTCTCTCTTTACCAATCAATGATCCAAGTTTTTTTAAATGAAAATTCAATTGTCCGGTTAAATCCAACCCAAGCTTGTCCATAATCTCTGAGTATTGAATATATCCTTCTCTTTCCAAGAGATATAAAATTTTTCGTCTAAACGGATGGGATAAAATGGAATATACGTCCATTGTTTTTTTGCTCCATAGATAATTTTAATTGTGATTTCAATTTTTTGACAAATTTTTTTTCCATCATGATATTTATTATTATCTAAATTTAAAAACTTATGTAAGAAACTGATCATCATTTTATTAGATTTCTACATCACATTAACGAATTCTCATGATTACACAATTAATTAAGATTTAACAATTGACAAGTAAAATTATCAAATTGAATAAAATTCTTCTTGTCAAATCTTTTAAATTAGAGTCAATTGATTTTATATTTAGAATAAAAATTACTTTTCAAATAAACAATAAAGAGGTGTAGCTTAAAGTGGAAGTATTAGAATTAAAACCAATAAAAAAAAATAAGAAAGTAATCTCATACATGTCCTCCAAAGAAGATTCAGAATATTTTCAAACTGAGGATAAATCCAAACTTGAAGAATTTCTAAAAAAGAAAGATATCAACTTTGTAACTGTTGATTTTCAGGTTGATATGGAAGAATTTAGTAAAACTCCTTTTGCTAAAACATTAGACAAATTGGAAATACCATATTATCAATTAGATATCCCAGAATATGCAATGGGATATTTATATCAAGAAATTTCATCAAAACAAGAGTTTTTAAATGAATTATTTGAAGAATTTGAGAATATGGAAAATAAGGAGTCATATAAAGGACAGAGTTTAAAAAATTGGATAGATATGCTTCGCGACGAAATTCAAGATCTAGAGATCTTCTTAAGTTTAAAATTAAGACCACAATGGATCGTGAAAAAAATGTTAGATTTGACTAGGAAATTTGATGGAAATACCATTTCATTTGTTCATTTCGTACAAGAAGATATTTGTGAAGATATTTGTCCACAAGTGGTACAACTTTTGCGAGAATTAAATGCAAAAGTAATTTCTTATAATAAAAAACATCTAATTCAAAATGTGATTTTTTAAAAATAATAAAGAGGGATAAAAAAAATGCCAGAAGTATTAGAATTAAAACCTTTAAAAGAAAAACACCTTAAACTTATAATGATCGAATCTGAATTTCCAATTGATTGGTGGTTTGAGGTGCCTGCAGAGAAGAAGGAAGATTTGATTTGGAACTTGCATCTGATTAGCAAGGAATATTTAGAATTAATTGAATCCTTGATAGAAAAATATAAACCAGATATTGCTTTAGAAGAAAAACCAAATTTCTGGAACGGTCCTTCCAATCCTGATGAAGATCCCCTAAAACGTCTCTTTGAACAGAAAAATATTCCTTTCAGACATGCCGATATCTCTGAAAATGCCGAATTTTACTTGTCAACATCCTTGGATGAGCATAGGACCATGCTTAAATCTCTGAAGACAAAAATTGAAGAAATTATTCAAAAAAATGGGGGGATCCCTGAAAAAGATGAACTTTTTCAACGTTTAATTATGTGGAAAGAGTACTTACAAAATGATTACGATTCAGAAGAGAATGAAATAAGATATAAGGTAAGGGAAGCATGGATGATGATGAATATTACCAATCTTGCTAAGACAATTGATGGTAAAAAACTGAAAGGGCTCTTTCTTTGTGATTTAAGGCACTTTAATGGATTGGAGAAACTTGCTTCAGACTTAGGAATTGAAACTGAACAAATTAAAATAAAAAGATCTATTAAAACTGAAGAAATCGAAGAAGTCATGGAAGACGATATCGAAATTTCAAAATAAATATTTTTTTAAAATATGGTACAAAATTTACGAAATTTAAAATAATAAAGGAGTTGAGTAAAATTACAGAAGAAAAAGAGATAGAACGTAAAATAGGGAGTATTTTAGGTAAAAAAACGATATTAGAATTAACACCAATTAAAATTAAAAAAGCTGATTTATCGGATAAAATATGTTTCTTTTTTGATACGGATGATATCGCTTCGCCCTTCGACATTAATATGGCATATGATGCTGGTTTTGATATTGTAGTGCCTATAAGTAAAATGACAGTTGATCAAGTGCCTAAACTTGTTCAAGATGCCATTTTTTCCCGCAAACCAAAAGCGCCAACGACTTTTTTTATAGGGGGATCAAATGTAATGGAGGGCGAAAAAATAGCAAAAGAAGTAGTAAAATCACTAGTTCCTCCTTTCGAATGTCCTGTTATTATTGATCCTAGGGGTTCTCATACAACTGCGTCGGCAGTAGTAGCTAAAACTATTCATGATCTTCGAGAAATACATGGAATTGAATCAATTAAAGGTAAAAAAATAGTCATATTTGGAGCGGGACCTGTAGCGAGAATAGCGGCAATATTGGGTGCTAAACTTGAGAGCCAAGTTTTCGTAGTCGAGACTTGGGATAAGTCAAATGAAGAGATTTTGATGAATTTGGTAACGGGATTGAATGAAGAAGCAGGAAAGGAAGCTACTCAAATTAAGGGAATTTTTGCTCCAGATCCAGAAGATAGATATCAAATAGCCAAAGACGCCGATGTAATCTGGTCATTAGCAGCAGCAGGAGTTGAAATATTACCTAGAAACTTAATGGAAAGAATCTCAAATGGTAAAAAGAAAATTGTCGTTGATATCAATTTAGTTCCCCCCTATGGTATTGAAGGAATAAAGCCTAAGCACGATAATGATGAGATTTATCCGGCAATATTTGGAATTGGAGCTTTAGCGTTAGGACGCCTCAAAGCTAATGTAGAAGGGGAAATTCTTAAGGAAGCTGTGGTAACCAAGGGTTTAAAAATTTATGACTATAATTATGCCTTTAACATGGCTAAAACATTATTAATGTGAGTATATTTACCATTTTTTTTATTTTTATCACAAATTATTATAAAATTGAGGGATGAGAATGGTAGGGATTAAAATTTATCAAGATAATCCTAGAAAAGTACGAATAAAAGATGCCTTTAAAGAGGATGCAGGAAAAGGTATAATTCGAATCGATCCAGATGTTTCCAATGAATTGAACTTGAAGGTAGGCGATGTTATTGAAATCGTGCATCCTTTTACTAATAAGAATACTGTAGCGCTATTACATACTGGAAAGAAAGAGGATAAAGAAACGAATATTATTCGATTAGATCCATCATTACGTAAGAATTTGGGAGCTTCGATTGATGATCTTGTCGAAATTAAGAAAATAGACGTGGAAGAAGCTGAAAGTATAACTTTTAGCGGACTTTCTTTAATACCAAGAGATCCCCAAGCTTTAGCACGAAAATTGGAAAAAAGAGTAGTCACTAAAGGTGATATTTTAAGTTTTTATGCTATGGCACGTAGAATTGATTTGATTGTAGTAGATTTTAAACCAAATTTAGAAGCTGTGAAAATAAATTTAAACACAAAAATATTGTTTAGTGAAAAACCTAATGTAGCTTATGCTGAATTAAGAAATTCAAATATCAGATCAAGTGGAAGAGTTCAATTAGAAGAGAAATTACAAAAAATTGGTTATGAGGATATTACTTATGAAGATATTGGAGGTCTAGCATTTTCAATTCAAAAAATTCGAGAAATAATAGAATTACCTCTTCGCCATCCTGAAATATTTGATCGAATTGGGATAGAAGCTCCTAAAGGAGTTTTACTACATGGCCCTCCGGGTACAGGGAAGACTTTATTAGCAAAAGCAGTCGCTTATGAGACAGATGCTCATTTCATCAGTATTAGCGGACCTGAAATTATGAGCAAGTTTTTTGGACAGAGTGAGGAAAATTTAAGAAGAATTTTTGAGGAAGGGATAATAAATGCCCCTTCTATAATTTTTCTTGATGAACTCGATTCAATTGCCCCAAAAAGGGAAGAAGGAAAAAATCAAGTGGAATCTCGAGTTGTCGCTCAATTACTCTCTCTTATGGATGGGTTAAATAATAGAGGTGAAATTATCATCATAGCTGCGACAAATAAACTCAATAATATTGACATTGCTCTAAGAAGACCTGGCCGGTTCGATAGAGAAATCGAAATTAAAGTTCCTGATACAAATGGACGTTATGAAATTTTGCAGATACATACTCGTGGAATGCCTCTAAAAAGTGATGTTGATTTAAAAATAATCGCTGAAAAAACTCACGGATTTGTAGGTGCGGATATTAAATCTTTGTGTAAAGAAGCTGCGTTATTAGCAATAAGAGAAATAATTCCCGAAATTGATTTAGATAAACCTATCCCTGAGACAATTTTAAACCGTCTTAACATCAAAATGAGTCATTTCCTTGAAGCTTTGATCTCAATTGAACCTTCAGCATTAAGAGAAGTAATGATTACTCAACCAAACGAATTATGGGATGATATTGGGGGTTTAGAAGATGCCAAACAACAACTAAGAGAAACAATTGAATGGCCATTTATTTATCAAGGATTTTATGAATTCATGAATTCCAAGCCACCAAATGGAATATTGTTATTTGGAGTTCCAGGAACAGGAAAAACATTAATGGTTAAAGCACTTGCTCATGAAACAGAAATAAATTTCATTTCAATTAAGGGTCCAGAATTTTTATCAAAATGGGTAGGGGAAAGTGCAAAAGCAGTAAGAGAAACATTTAGAAAGGCACGAGCTGCAGCACCATGTATTATTTTTTTTGATGAGATTGATGCTATCGCAGTAAAAAGATCGGAAGGATCAAGTTCTCATGTTGTTGAACAAGTAGTGGCTCAATTGTTAACAGAGATGGACGGATTAGAAGAATTGAAGAATGTAGTGCTTATTGCTGCCACGAATCGACCTGATTTATTGGATCCTGCTTTACTTCGCTCAGGTCGTTTTGGAAGGCACATAGAGGTTCCATTACCTAATAAGAAATCAAGGGTTGAAATATTCAAGATCCATCTATCGAATCGACCTGTTAATCACAATATAGATATTGAAAAATTAGCAGAACTATTAGAAGGCTATACAGGTGCAGATATTAAAGCGATATGCGAAGAAGCCACGTTGTTAGCTATTCGAAGAGCCGTTAGAGATGAAAATATCAACACGCTAGATCCCGCATCTTACAAAAACGTTTGCATATCTCAAGAAGAATTCGAAGCAGCAATCAATAAGATTAAACTAAGTGCTGATAAAGCTAAAAAATCTTATAAAGAACACATTAAAGAAATATCCACTGACCTTTATAGATAATTTAAATAATATCTTTTTTTTGGTATTAATAATAAATCTTTCAAGGATTTAAACCGATTTCTCTTTTTCTATAATTAAAACATTGTTTAATGTTTCAACGTCTATGATTTGAATCTCTACAAAATTATTTTCAAAAATTAAAGATGGTCCCATTTTTAATTCATTTTTAACATATACTTTATCCACTTTTTGAGAGCTGAGCCAATCTGAGATTAGAATTCCTTTTCTTTTTTCTTGATCGATAAAATCATTTTTCACAATCTCCAATTTTAAAAAATTACTCTCTTGAAATTCCAAAAATCCAAAAAAAGGACTTTCTCCAAAGTGATCAGAGATTTTTGAATTCAAACCTTGCGAATCTTTTAAAGGCACAGCAATTTTCATTTCATTTTTTTCCGCATTATCAATGATGATTATAATTTTGAGAATCATGGGGAATCTCTTTGTTATGTCCCTCCTTAACTTGTTTTTTAGAGAAGTGATTTGAGATAAGGGAAAATTCTTATTTAGAATGAGTTCTAATTCTAAAAAAATAAACCTCCCATAAGCTCTGATATCTAATTTTTTAACTTTTTTAACTTTTGGAGCGTTTTCAATCATTTTAAAGAGTTCTGACCGATTTTCAAAATCAATAACCGCATCGAGTAACGTTCTTATCGAGCCTATAAAAATATCGTATCCTCCCTTAATAATGAAAATGACAATGATCAATCCAAAAATTGAATCCAAGAGATTGAAATTAAATAAAATTCCAATAAATCCTATTAAAACGGATAAAGAAATGAATATATCTGACATTTTTTCATTTGCTTCCGATTTGAGAATTGGTGAATTAGTTCTCTTAGACACATATTTCAAGTAGATTGTTATTACTGTCGATAAAGTCAATGAGATAATTAAGAAAAAGAAGACATCATTCAAAAAGAAAGTTACTCTTGAAATTCCATTGACATAATTAATAATATCTCCAAATCCTCGAACTATTATGTTATAAGCTGTTAAAAAAATAAAAAGAGAGATAATAAGACTAATAATGTTCTCTACTTTGTAAAATCCATATGGAAATTTTTCATTTGGTTTTTTATTCGTAAAAATAAAACCGATTATACCGGATAGAGATATAACGATATCAGTCATGCTGTCAAAAGCGTCAGCTTGGAGTGCTATGCTATTGGTAATCAAACCAAACACGAGTTTAAAGATGAATAGCGTAAGGCTTATGAACAAAAGAATGATATTAATGAACAATAAATTCTCATAAAATTTCAAGCTGATACCATCCTTACCATTAACAGTCAAGATTTCAAGATTGTAAATGATTATGATTTTTTAGTACTCATTAAAGTTGTATTTAATGATTGTGGTGTTCTTGATCATCATCAGCTTCGGTATGGATTTTATCAATTCCATATCCTTTACCTGCTCCAGGAGTGCAAATACCTTCCGAACCTTTTAACGTTCCATTAATAAATTCTCTTGTTACGTTGTCAATGTTACCTTCGACCCCCGTGATGACTTCTATGTTATATTGATTGAAGAATTCTACAGCTCTACTTCCCATTCCTCCCGAAATAATATAATTTGCTCCATGTTCGCTTAAGAATTTTGGAATGCTTCCCACGGTATGACCTGGATTTGGAAGAACAACTTTTCCAATTATTTTATTATTCTCAATAGTTATGAATGTAAATTCTGGAGCACGACCAAAATGGGCACATACTTGACCTGAATCTGTACTTATTGCAATTTTCAATTTTTTTACCTAGTTATTATATAATTTCTGTTATATTTTAAAATCGGGGTTAAAATATAAATATTGTGAATAATTATTCATTATATTAGGAGTTGTTAAACAATTCTACTTTTTTAATAAGTTTAAATTTCGTTAACCATTATTCTGTAACGTACTAAAAAGTAGGTTCTGAATTAATTATGCCCTCAGATAATTTTGATGATTTTGTAGAAAACCTCCAAAAAGAAATTATTGAGAAAGAGAAGGAAGAATTTAATGAATATATTGTTGAATTATTCCATAATCCTAAAAATTGGGGGAAACCTCTTGAAAATGAGATAAGTGTTTCACAGACTTACACTGGATCATGTGGTGATACAATGAACTACTTTTTAAAAATTGAGGGTGATATTATTACTAAAGCTAATTTTATTACTGATGGTTGTGGTGCTTCTGTTGCAACTGCTAGTCAAACAACTATCATGATTGAAGGAAAAACCTTGGAATACGTTGAAAATTTGAGCGCTGAAGATATCGATCACGCTTTAAACGGTTTACCCGATAATCATAAACATTGCGCAGATTTATCGATTAGGACTCTAAGGAAAGCTATTCAAAAATATAAGAACCTAAAATCATGAGTAAATTCCTATTAGAAAATATAAAAAAAATGGATAATTAAGAATTTAATAAGTGATTTCTAGATTAATCTTTTTCCTTTCTTCAGGTATGTCATGTAATGCGTCAAGAAATCCCCCTAAAATATTGGAAATGACTTTACTCATTATTTCGTTTAGTGGAATTTCCTTATCATCAACTTCTATTTTTACATCTACCATAATGAAAATAATAATGTTGCAAATAATTAATATTTTAATATGAATAATTATTCATATACTTTGAAACGTGATATTTTTTCTTCAAATGAAAAGGTTGGAGCAAAGTTGGTGTTTTTACGAATATAGAAGACTTATCGAACTGTGGGATTAGTGGTTCAGGAAAAGGCATTATCATTGTAGAAATTACTTCAAAATGGTGTAACTCGTGTAATGGGTTAACCATCATTCTCCAAAAATATAGAGATGAAGGATTGATAAATTTAATTAAAATTGATGTTGATGAAAATCCCTTAATTACTCGAATATTAGATATACATTCAATTCCAACCTTATTATTTTTTAAAAATGGGATTCTCTTAAATAGAGATATCGAACTATATGATTACCCTTTTGTAAAGAATGGAATGATGGTAGGGATTACGTGTGAACATATTATAAAGGAAATCATAAAATTAGTATAATAAATTTCTCAAAGCGATGAAATGATACCTCAATTTTGTTATGGACCGGTTCCAAGCAGAAGACTAGGGCGATCAATAGGAATAGATATACTTCCATCAAAAACATGTAATTACCAATGCATTTATTGTCAATTAGGAAAAACGACACATTTTACCAATTCAAGACAAAATTTCTTTCCGAAAGATGATATTATTGGTGAAATGGATTATTTTATCAAGTTAAATGAACATAAAACTGATTACATTACATTTGTTGGCAGTGGAGAGCCTACTCTTTATAAAGACATTAAGGATTTAATAATTTCTGTTAAAAAGATATCTGAAAAACCCACTTGTGTAATTACTAATGGAAGTTTATTGCATGATGAAGAAGTTCAGCAAGCGTTGATGCTTGTTGACGTTGTTTTACCTACTTTAGATGCAGGAGATGAAAAATTATTCATCAAAATCAATCGCCCTCATCCCTCCATAAAGTTTGAAAGGATGATTCAAGGATATATCGATTTTAGGAAAAAATTTAGGGGAAAATTCTGGATAGAAATAATGCTCATGAAGGGGATTAATGATTCCAAAATAGAGCTATTAAAAATAAAGGAGAAACTCGATTTAATAAAACCGGATAGGATTGACATTAATGTTCCCATAAGACCTCCCACGGAAAGTTGGGTGCAAATTCCCGATAAGAGCGTCATTCCCATTTTAGATGATGTTTTTAGGAAATATAACAATATCAATTATCCTGAACGAGGGAATTTTAATGTTTTGAGCTCTAATTTCGAAATTGAATTAAAGAATTTAATTGAAAGGCATCCAATGAAACAAGAACAAATCATTGAAACCTTTTGTTCTCAAACTTTTAATGAACAAGATATATTGATTCAACTGGATATTCTAGCCTCGAAAAATAAGATTAAAAAAGTAATTTACAATGACCAAACTTTCTGGAAATTTAAAAACTAACAGATAAGCTAATAAACGAAAATTCTTGCTTTTACAACATGCAATTGTTTAATTCTTATAAGAGATAATATAAAAAAAAAAGAAAATTTGAGATAATTATCCTCCTGCTAAAGGAGGAAATATCGCAAGGACGTCTCCATCATTAAGAACATGATCAAGAGCGATATGCGGTTTTCCATTGATTAGAATAATTAATTTCATATCTTTGAAGGGCAAATGATATTTATCGACTATAACCTGTACGGTGGTATATTTTTGGAATTTTTCGATCGATTTTGCTGGACCAAATCCGCGCAAGTTTGCAAATAATTTTATTGTTACCGTGATTACATTATTTTCATTCATCTTCTTCTCTCTTAAAATACCATTTATATAAAAGAGCTTGGTTTTTAGAAAAAATTCCTATTCTATCTCCATCCTTTACCTTTTTATTGAATCCTGCATAAACTCCATTCACAAAGATATGGCTTGTATCTTTTTCTTCAATTGATATCTTCTGTAATATGTCTCTGATATATTCAATGTTCTCGGTTTTGATATATAAATTAAGTGGAAGAGCCCCATCGGGCTTTTCGTCCTTAATTTTGTTACGCAAATCTCCAAAGATTTTGACCAAAATTGTCATGTTTAAATGGTTAAGCTCCCCAAACTTTATCTAATTCTTCATCGCTAACATCGAAAACGGTGTTATGAGGTGCTAATTTCTCTTTCAAGAAAAATTCTGGTAGCCTATCATCTAATTTAGTAAAACCAGCGGCTTTATTGAATTTCCTTTCAACATCGATAATTGATTGTCCGTATCCTGGAACATCAGCAACTGTGAGATTCGATCCCAATATACCATTTAATGTACCAACAACCCCTTCCAAGCCTTCAGGAATATCTAATACGGCAAATGCTATAAAAAGGCAATATCCCGTAGCATCGACTGCTGCAGTTGCTATTTGGAGATTCCGTGATAAATCGGCCTTATTTGTATCCATGGGATCCGCTGTTCCACCTACACCCATTATTTCGGTAGCTATAGCATATCCGGCAGTATGGTCCGCACCTTGAGGAGTGGTGGCGTAAGTGACACCAATTCCTTTTATTGCACGTGGATCATAAGCCGGTAAACTCTGGCTTTTTACAACTGGCACGCGTGTTACTCCCAAGGCTTGAGCGGTAAAAGCTGTACCATTCGCTAAAATTCGACCCAATGGTGTTTTATTCCTAATCTCATCCATTAATTTTAGAGCTTTTTTAGCATCTCCGAATTCAGCTAGACCACCTTCCATTGCAACTCCCATCATTCCTCCAGCTTCAATAGTATCTAATCCCAAATCATTGCATGCTCTATTTAATTCTCCAACATCATCTAAATTATAAATTCCACAATTAGGACCAAGAGACCATACGCTCTCATATTCAAGACAACCTACGGGATCTTTTCCTCCTGGTTTACACCATACTTCAGAGCATTGAATAATACATCCTACATTACAATAATGGGGTCTTTTTCCACCACGTTTTTTAATTTCTTCAGCTTTTAATTCTCCAGAAACTTTTTCTGACCTGTCATCTTGACCTGCCGAAAAATTTCGTTGTGGTAATCCTCCTGCTTCATTTATGATATTCACAAGTACACTTGTTCCATAAGAATTGAGAGCACCACCAGGTTTCGTTACGTCATGAGTTGTTAATGCTTTTCTTAACTTTTCAGCACCTTCTTTAAAAGCTTCTTCATTTAAAATTTCAACTCCCGGGGCACCAGTATCATCAATTATAATGAATTTTAATCCTTTGGAAGCCATTACGGCTCCTACACCCCCTCGACCTGCATATCGACTGGGCAAGCCTTCAGGATCATTAAAACATATACCTGAAGAAGCACCAAAAAGTTCTGCTGCAATTCCGATTCCACATATTCCAACCTTGTCTCCATATTCTTTAAATAATCCTTTATAGGTTTCATATAATCCCTTTCCAACCCATTTATTAGCACTAGTAAACTCTACCTTATCTTTGGTAATCTTAAGCGTGTAGAAATCGGATCCCTTGTGTTTTCCTTCAACTATTATAGCTGCAATTCTCATTCTTGCTAATTGTTGAGCAAATGGAGTTCCCGCATTTGCTTCTTTAATCCCTCCTGTCAAAGGTGATTTACAACCAACAGAAATACGACCTGAACTTGGAGCTAAAGTTCCTGTAACTAACCCTGGAGCAAGTACAAGCTTATTATTTGGACCTAAAGGGTGACAGAGTGGATCCACTTCTTTTTCAACAATCGTAGAAGTAAGTCCTCTACCTCCTAACGCAGCAAAATCTGCAGGAAAATCTTCAAATTTTGCTTCGAGATTACTCATATTTACTCTTAAAATTCTTTTTGACATTTATTTTCACCTTATTAATTAAACATGTATATTCGTATTATCTGTTATATAAATTCTCGTCATGTTTCCATAAACCTAACGAGAGATTGAGATAATTTAAGAATACCATTCAACACTAGAAAAGAATAATTGTTTCTAATTTTGAAAATGATAAATTTAATATACAGGCCCGGGGGGATGTATTCTCTTGAAAAGAATTTTTTCTTGATTTGAACCCCCGTTCTTCAGCTATCTCCAACGAGATAATAGGAGGCTGCCGCGATATCCGGTCTTCGCCACGGGCCTATGCATATAAGAAGATGTTACACATAAAAAAGAAAGATAGCATAAAAATTTAAAGATCAGTTTTCAACAGATTTTGGGATGATTTATGAACCTCTCCATTGATGATATTTAAAATTTGTGGTGTTTATATCTAAATAAAGCAAAATAATCATAAGGTTTTAATTCGCAGTTTTAATATTCATATTATTATTACTAGATTTTTTTAATTATTTGTTTTCGTGTTTTAAAAAATGGAAAGAAGAAATGACCAGAAAAATAGACCTCAACGACCCATTGATTATTTGAAAAATTCTGTCAATGAAATTATCTTAATCAAAGTGAAAAGAAACAGACTTTTCAGAGGTCGTCTTGGTGGGTTTGACGAACATTTGAACCTTTATCTCGAAGGAACTAGTCAACTATTTGAATATCAAGATGAGGATGGAAATATCCGGGAAGAGCATGAAGACCTTGGTAATATCGTTGTCAGAGGTGACAACGTAATATTTGTGTGCTTAACTTCAGAATAATTCGCCCAAAATGATATTTCAAGCATTCTATTGAAATTATTATTAAAAAAGCTCTCATTACTGAATTATCGATAGAATTAGATCTCTCATTTATGACTTGGTTAAATTCAGCTCGCAAAAGATTGAATGCTGTTAGTATATTACTAATGATAATCTTCCTCTCTAAAAAATAAAAAGAAAATCATATATGTGTTTAATACTTAGTTAAAAACAATTCAGAGTTCTTTTATGTAAAAAGGGTGATCATAATATATTGAATGCGAACATCAACACGACTCAATCTGGTAAAGCAATTATAATTAATCCTAACTTAGGTCATCCTTTAATTATCAACACTGACCAGAAGGTTAGTAAAAATAATTTTGAATTGGAACTTTTTTTCATTAGTAACATTACTGAGATAAAAGAACTTGAGAATTCACTCAGACATAAAATTCGATTTATACCAATATTTGAATATAGATGGAAAATAAATGCTTTTATTAAAGAAAAAAAGGAAAAAGAGATAATAAAAAAAGAGAAAAGAATTGGAATTTGGAAAAAAATAAAATCTTTTTTTTCCTTTAAAATGAAACGAGGGAAAACTAAAGGGATTAAACAAGAAGAATCTGAACAAGAGAAACAGCAAGATTTTAGAAGAATAAAAATACGTAGCTATCGAGGCGATCCAATTGATGGAATTATACTTAATGCAAATGAAGTCCCTCCCGATAAAGTTGTGGAACGTGAGAATATAGAAATTCTTAATTCTCATGAATATTTATTAAAGCAAAGCATATTTGATGGGCTATATAAATTTTATCGCGTTATTGTAGATATCACGTTAACTGAAGAAGTAAGAGCTTGGTTGAGAGATTTTACTTTTCTCATGTTTGATATTATCCAAATACAAGAAAATGGTAAAGATCGAATCAATAACCATGCCTTAGTAATTTCTAAAAATGATTGGACTAATATTAACTTCGTTCATGCCACTGATTTACATTTAGCTGAGAGAAATGATAAAATTTATGAAATTGTTAAAAATTGGCTTGCAATCCAAGATAACATGGTCGAATTTGCTGAGAAAAGTGTTAAAAAATTTTCTTTTTTCAAGAAAAGCTCAAAAAAACACAAGGAAGAAGAGCCTCAATCTCCACTTAGAATTGAACCCCTTCAGAAGCGATTAATTAATCCTAACAATAATTTTAAAAAATTTATAAGATTAATGAATAAAAAAGTCCTTCAAAATGAATTAGATTTTATAGTTTTAACTGGTGATTTAATAGATTTTACTATTTTATCTAAACTACCAAAAGATTTTAAGAAACTTATCGATTTTGACTATGAACATAGTAATTGGAGAATCTTTAAGGAAATAATATTGAATATTCCTCAAAAAAAAAGACGAGGAATGATTGAAGGAGAAGAGCTATTATGTCCAATCTTCACAATTCCAGGTAACCATGATTTCCGTCCTTATCATTATGATATTCGATGGGGAAATTTATATAAAAAGATTGGTCTTAATGCAAATGAAGCAATTGCTCTCAATGATCGATTGATTGCTAATCCAATAAGCTCTATAACAAGGAGTTTTCGAGCTTTAAAAGGTTATTTTTCAGAGTTTAATAGTTCCTTAGATTATTCACTAAAATTGGGTAATTCTATGTTCATATTTCTCAATACGGGCCCAGATTCTTTTAAAAATTTTCGAGATTTTGTAAGCGGACATCCTTCTGTTACTGGAGTTACTACAAGACAGATTAAGTTTTTAGAATACCTCATAAATAATAAGATTGAGGAGAATGATATCACGTTCTTATTGACTCATGGTCCTCCAGTAAATATTCAAAAAAATTTAAGCATATTTGATCGCATAGCTTTCAAAAAATCTAAGAATGATTTTATAGGCAAATTTGATGAATTTAAAGAATCCGTCATTAAAAAACTTGGTAAAAAACACACACAAGCTCGAATAGATCTCAATTTCAACGTCAAATATGGCACGATTTCGGCAAATTGGGAAAAATTGATCAATTTTTGCAAAGATCACTGCATACTTACTCTTTCTGGACACACTCATGAACTTAAAGAATTTAGATTGGAAAATTCTGATATTAAAACTCACGTATTAAATGCTCCCCCATTCAGTTTAAAAAAAATTGAAAATCCTGCTGCAATATATTATGATTTATATTCTGAAATTTATACAAATCCAAGAGATATAGAAATGAACGGTCCATTTGTTGTTCAAACGCCAGCTCTTGGGTTGGGGGGATATTCTAATCCAGAGTTGACTGGCGCATTTAGAGAAATTAAAATCATGAAAGGTAAACTGGCTTCTTTTAAGATATCATACATCAAGAAATAATAGTACCGGATGTCTTCCAGCTCCACTAATTTAAATTGTATCCTATCTCAAATGCTTTAATTGCATTTGAAGTATCATTCTCAGTTTTACTCGATAATATTTTTAAAGCCAAATCCTTTCTAAAAAAACCTATAAACTCTTTAATTGCAACTCCCATCATGATGAAACTTGCAAAATATAACTTATTGAATTTTAGGAGTGCGAGTTCTTCGAAATTTAAACATATTGTAGTTCTTACATACTGGTCTAATATTTCAATAATTTTTCCGACAGAATAGCCTCCATTTGCATTAGAAGAATTAAGATTGGCATTTAAGATGACTAACGTACGCTCAGAAATCAATTTCAAGTTATTCATGACTTCCATTGGATCTAATCCAAGAACCAAGTGTACCGCTTTTTGTGGGATATCTATAGAAATTTCATCATTTATACCGTATTCTGGTTCAGTAGAATATATCGTGCTTTCAATTAAAAATCTTACTGAAGCGATTTTAGAATTATTTCCTGCTGTTTTTATTTCTTCTCTATTACTCACAGTTTTTATAATAAAACGTGAATTTTGACCATATTCCTTCAAGAATAGTAATATATTATTAAATCCTTGATTTTCGAAACCAGTTATTAAAATATTAAATATATTTGCCAATATAATCAATTCATGAGATTTTCATACGGTTTAAGCATTAATTACAGAATTGGATTTTTCCCAGGCAGATTTATTAATTAATTTCATTTTTCCAAGAAAATCTTGAGAGGAAATTGATGGTTCTTGGAGTGTTAAGTTTTTCACGGCATCAATTAGTTCATTTTCAATTTCTCTGAGTGTTTTATAATAATCATCTCTTTCTAAATTCTCCACATTCGGTTTTTTTATAAAAGGTGTAATGAAATCAGCGTGTTTTGACCAAAACCAATTCGGATTGATTTCGGGATATTTTATAGCTGCAATTGTTTCTTCTTCTATAGGAAAGGTATAAGGTTTAAAAATGCTCAAGCATGGTATGGTGCTCCCAGTTAACCAATGTATAGAATGAAGATTCCCTTGCTTTAATTCAGAAACTTGAGAACCTGTGGATTGATCATTACGTTGATGCATGCAGATCCTCACTGGATCGTGTGTTCTAAGAAAGTGCATCATCAATTCTGCTGTGATTTTTCCGCGATTTTTAACTAATTGATTTAAAGAACAGCCATCTCTACTATCGAGAGGAAACACATCAGGTAACTGAGAAGGCGAGAATATCATTTTAAAGTCGAAATCATCATCATCTTTACAGTAGTCTTGTTCAATTGCGTGTTGAATTATTCCATCTTTTCTCATGTCTCCTTTTCCCCTAATTGAAATATTATTTGAGATAGAACGATACTCTTGAACAATTTCTACTACCCACCAATAGCCCGCAGTTTCTAAAACATAAGCTTCTTTAGAATCCGCTATAAGGAAAGAATTATGATAATTTAATCCTTTTTTATTATGTGCTCCTCCTTGACCGTGCTTTTCTAATAGATTAGTGATAACTTCTAATGCTTCCTTCGCAGATTTTCCTCGTTCAAGACCAAGGCGTAATAAATCCATGCCAAGTAATCCAGTCTCATTAAGAGGTTCCTTTGTTGCAATAGCTTCATTTCCTATAACTACATTATACTCATTTGCACCCATTTCGGCACCCCACATCCAATATGGTTTGCTCAATAACACCTCAGCAGTTTCTGATACTTGAGGAATGCTAATATGAGTGCATTCAACCATATCATTCTTAGAATAACTCATCTTGGGAGCATGTGTTATCAATTGAGCTTCCGCGCCTAATCGATCACTATTTTTTCCAAAAATAACATTTCCATTCTTAGTAAATTTGCCTAAAGCAACATAGGTGTCGCACATGATAATCATTTCTCTTATTTTTTTAATTTTTGAATTCCATTTCTGATTCTAACAATTATTTCTTCAATTTCATTTTTTTGAACAATTAATGGAGGCATTATTATAAGAGTATTTTTTTTATTTCCACAATAGTTCAGTAAGATTCCCTCTTGGATGCAAAGAATCATGCTTTTCAAACAAAGATTCTCATCATAGAATTCAACACCCCACATTAAACCTCTCCCTCGAACTTCTTTAATAAACTCAGGATATTCAGTTTGAATACTTTTTAAACCATTTCCAAAAAGCTCTCCCATTTGCCTTACATGTTCGAGGAATTTTGGATCGGATTGAATATCTAACATTTCACTTGCAACAGCACAACCTAGATCCGATCCTCCTGTAGTCGAAATATGAATAAATGCATCTTCATTGAAAATCTCTTTTTCTATAAAAGATTTATAGGAACAAGTAGAAAGTGGATAAATTCCTGAACTCATCCCTTTTCCACAGACGATAAAATCAGGAATTACCTTTTCATTGGGATACATGCCTCCATAAATAGCCCAAAATTGTCCAGTTCGACCTAATCCTGCTTGAACCTCATCTATTATTAACATAACGCCATTATTATCGCATATTTCGCGAACTTCAGCAAAATAACCTTCTGGGGCAATCAAAACTCCCCCTGTAGCGGGAATTGTTTCTAAAATGACACAAGATATTTCCTCTGTAACACTTTTCCTCATTGCGTCAGCATCTCCAAAAGGGACTTGTTTAAAATCGGGATTATGCCATAGAAAGGTCTCTCTGAATTCAGGATCCCCAGTTAATAAGGCGAATCCAGTGTGTCCATGATAGCCACCTATAGCAGATATGCAACCCCTTCTTTTCGTATATGCACGTGAAAATTTTATAGCTGTATCTATAGCTTCACCACCGCTTACCCCAAAAGTTGTTTTTGTAATTCCTGGAGGCATTAAATCAGCTAATTTTTTAGCTAATAACGCTCTCCACTCAGATAATAACATGTGATCTCCAATATCTAATCCACTATCCAATGCATCCTTTAGAACTTGGACAACCTGAGGATTACAATGACCTAAATTGAAGACTCCACCACTGGATCTGCAATTATAAATTTCCAATGGAGGATCTGAAGATTTAACGCCCACTAATGTTTTAAATTTTATCCCATACCTCTCTCCAGGCATTACACCGAATCCAAAACCTTTAAATGTACGAACTTTGGGTGCATTCACATGTTTAGCATATAATTTTAATAGTTGATCTTGAGGTAAAATTCCGATGTATTTCTTACTTGTATCTTCTTTCATGGTTACTCATTATATTTAGTTCTTAATGAAATTTAAAGCATAGTTAAAAAGTAATAATAAGATAAAAATGAAAAGATATAGGATATTAATGAAGTTCTGGTCTTCCCTTTTTATGAATGGCAAAACCAAATACGTCTTCTGAACCTTCTAGAACCATTTCTGATATCGTTGGGTGACTGTGGATTGTTTCTCCAATATCATGAACAGTTAGTCCATGTTGCATCGCTAAAGCAATTTCAGCAATTAATTCTGGTGCTTCTGCCCCGATACATGAAGCACCTATTACTTTATGATCTTTTTTATTAACTAAAATCATGATAAATCCTTCTTCGTGCCCTGCACACTTCGCTTTTCCAAGAGAACTGTAAGCGAATCGTCCCATTGCTAAATCTATGCCCAAATCCTTAGCTTGGTTCCTTCTAAGGCCAACAGAACCAATATTTGGACTAGTAAAGATAGTAGCGGGAACAACCCTATAATCAGTAGTTCGTTCTTTTATAGGAAATCCTCCAATACTATCTAAAGCATTTGCTACAGAAATATCTCCCATATAACTTGCAACATGAGCAAGCATTGGCGCCCCAGACATGGCTACATCACCTATTGCATAAATACCTTTTACAGCTGTTTCACAGGTTTTTTGATCGATTGTTATAGCGCCCCTATTTGTTTCAATTCCCAATTCTTCTAATCCTAAATTGGTAGATTCACGAGCTCTTCCAATTGAGACTAAGCAATAATCTGCTTCGAAATATAATTTTTCGGCTTTATCAACTTGATCTCGCGGAACATCTGCAGAGCATGTTGTAGCTTTTACACCAGAGCCTGTATTTTCAACAGACAAAACATTTAGAGATACATTTATGTCTATACCCATTTCAATTAACTTCTTTTGAAGTTCTTTAATAACCATGGGTTCCTCGGTAGCTATTGGGGTTGAGAGATATTCTAACATTATGACTTTAGAACCAAATGTAGTAAATATATTAGCAAATTCACACCCTATTACCCCTGCTCCGATAATTAATAATCTTCCCGGGACTTTTTTAAAATCAGGGTGCAAAATATCATCGCTTGTTAAAATTCTATCATGATCAATGTTGAATGCGGGAATCAAAGCTGGAGAGGATCCAGTTGCAATAATAACTCTTTTTGCTTTTATATTCTGCGTTTCTTCTCCATTAATAGAAATATCAAAGCCATCATTAGCATTTCCACCAATAATCCTCCCATGACCATTGTACACATCGTTTTTCCAAGCTTTTTCAAGTCCAGCAATACCCTCAACCAATTCTTTAACAACTTTATTCTTTCGATCTACAGCTTTGGCAAAATTTATTTCAGGGTCACATGAAATTCCAAATTCTGTTCCGTGTTCCCTAATGTTTTGGATCAATTCAGCGGATGCATATAGCGCCTTGGTGGGTATGCAACCCCAATTCAAGCACGTTCCTCCCAGATTTCGCTTTTCAATTAAAGCTACTTTTGCTCCATATTGTGCAGCCCTCACTGCCGTGTGGTATCCTCCCGGACCTGCTCCAATAACTGCAATATCATACATTTCGGTCATTTTACACTCGACTACTTTAATTTTTATGTTTTCATATCTTATAATATTATGGATGAAAATCATCCAACCAATTATAAGTTTAATTAAATGCAATATATGCTTTCTTACATGAGGAGTAATTATCATGACAAATTTGTTAATTAAAAATTTAAAGCAATTATTACCCGATAATTTATCGGAAATAGAATTTAACCTTCGAAAACTCTGTATAAATTGTTTGGAAAAAGCAATACAATCAGTTATGCCAAGAAAATTGATAGAAGAGTCTGTGATTGTTCTCAATAATACCCTATACATTCAAAATGAACCATTTCCACTAAAAGATTTTAACTCCATTTACATCATTGGGGGTGGAAAAGCAAGTGCAGAAATGTTTTTTGCCCTTGAAAATCTACTCATTAAAATACCCAATATCCATTATCAAGGCATAATAAATGTTCCGCAAAATCAAGATATAAGTAATTATGAATTAAAAAGAGATGTTGAAATCAACTTGGCATCCCATCCAATTCCTAATAAATCTGGTTTTGAAGGTACAAAAAAGATGATGAGTTTTATTGATAAATCTACCTCAAACGATTTGATAATCTGTCTAATTTCAGGAGGAGGCTCCGCACTCTTACCATTACCAAGGGAAGGAATATCATTTGAAGAATTCCAAAACATAAATTCGATACTTATTGCATCCGGAGCTCCAATTCAAGAAATAAATGTTATAAGAAAGCATATCTCATCAATAAAAGGAGGGAATTTAGCAAAAAGAGTATATGATACAAGTGGGGCAAGAATTATCTCTCTAATTATATCAGATGTAGTGGGAAATGACTTGAATTCGATAGCATCCGGTCCAACCGTGCCTGATTTATCGACATTTACAGACGCAAGAAGAATTCTCAAAAAATATAAGATGTGGAATAAATTTCCTGCTTCTGTCATTAAAATCATTGAAGAAGGATTAATCAATCCAAAATTAGAAACACCTAAAGAAGGAGATCCCTGTTTTTCACAAGTAACAAACTATTTAATTGGAAGTATTAATGCTGCGGTAGATGTGATCAAACCGTTTTTAGAGAGTGAAGAATTCGTTGTTGACTATTTTTCCAATAATCTATCAGGTGAAGCAAGAATTTTTGGACTTCAATTAGCTCAAATCATTCCAGAAAAAATAAAGAGCTTTAATAAGAGGGGCATAGGAAAAATGGCTCTCATTGCCACTGGAGAGCTTACGGTTACATTAAATGGTAATGGCATAGGTGGGAGAAATCAAGAAATGTTACTAAGTTATTTAAGTAGTGCTAAAAATTCTATTATTAAAGAATACAATCATGTAATTATAGGTGTGAATCTCGATGGTATTGAAGGTAATAGTAATGCGATGGGTTGTTTAATTGATAATGACACAATATCTCGAATTTCATCTAAAAACAGATACATAAAACAATTATTGGATGATAACAATTCTAATGCATTCTTTAAGGAAATCGGAACTGAAATAATATCGGGTCCAACTGGATGCAATGTGAATGATTTACTTTTAATCTTAATTACCCAAAAAATGAAATAAAATGGATAAGAAACTAAAAATAAATGGAATCGGAAATGACTTGATAAAAACATGTCCCGTTTGTGGATATAGTTTCAGAATTTTTGATCCTACATCTAAAAAAACGACAAAAAAATGCCCCATGTGTGGACATAAATTTATCGAGCCTAATTTTCCTCCAAATGGAAAAGAACCTATCGAAAAAAGATTTTTATGATTTTGGTTCTGATAATTTTGATAAATTATATAAAAAAGCTTTTTTAATCATAGTAAGTATATTTGTTACATCGAAATTATTTTATCAAACGATAAATAAATTCTAATAATCTAATAAAAATTAAAAAAAAAGTGATAAACAATGGCACGAAAGAAAGATAAGAAACCTCGAGAAGAACCAACACGGGGACATGGTTGGGATGCCTCTGAAGCAAAAGAAGCAAAAGTTGCTGAAGGATTAAAACGTTCGCAAATGGATGAAGGAAAGGTCACTTTAATCGATAGAGATCTTACCACTCCTGTAATTGAGACGTATGATGCCGATACAGGTGCTTTAGAAGGATCCATATTATTAAAAGATGGAAATCGTGAGGGTTTATTAGGTTTAGTTAAAATTGTTGAAAATGTAAGTGTGGAATTAGATCATGATTCTAACATAGAATCCATGAATTTTCAAGGAAATTTGAATATAGAAAATCCTAGCAAAAAAGATAGGATTTGGGATATTGACATCACACTAAAAAATATCGAGAAAACCGATTTAGCTTCCGAAGCTATTAAAATCCGAGAATTAGGTACGGATGATGCCACAAATGTTGAAACTCATAAATTTCAAATTAAAGATGCAGTTCCTAACCTCCTTTTGGTAAAAGAATACATTAATACTCTCCCAAATGCAGATGATGTTTTAACAGAGAGGGAAATTGAAGCAGATCTGGAAAAATTAAAAAATAAAACAAGCAAAGCGGGTTCTAAGGTAAAGGTTGTAGAAGCGAAAGACGAAGAGGAAGAAGAGGAAGAAAAAGAAGAAGAAGAAGAGGAAGAGCCTGAGGACGATGAAACATATCCAGATGGTGGAATGAAAGCAGCTGATTATTCCTTAGAATCTTTTGGAATCTCCATAGATAAAGAAAATGTAGTTTGGTTCGCAATTGGGTTACGCTCCATGTTTGAAAAAGCGATATCTAATGTCAAGTTAGTGAAAACAATCCCCCCTGATTTTTCAGCAACAATGATTAGAAGCACTTCCGTGGGAAGAGCAGATGTAAAAGGCAATAAAGTTGTTTGGACAATCGATAAACTCGAGCCAGATCGTACTGCAATTTTGAAATTTACGAGCAATATTACCGTATCTGATATCACTGCTCGAAAAACAGGACCAATTGAAATTACATATCAAGGGTCATCTTCCTTTGCTGGAGGTTTGGATATTGATAAATACGATGCTTATACTCGCAATCGATTTTATGTCGATACTGTCGAACTTGATGCAGAGCCAGGAGTATGGGACTGCAAGCTAGTTTTTGAAAATGCCTCTGAATTTATCATACAATTGTTTAATGCGGATGTATACTCACCTGATGACGAAGGAACCAAATTTGTAGATATCGATCCAAAAGACGTTTCTCTCCTACCAGCAGGAGCTCAATGGCATTCTAACAAATGGAAGTTCGAATCAGAAGAATATCCTGCCTTTAGAAAGAAACTTGAATTCAGAGTCATGCCTGATTTTCAAACTCTTGTTAATGGCTCAACCATAATCTCAGATGTTATCTTAGAAATTGCCAGCATGACAGGAGACATGTCTTACGATATTGAACAAGTACCTACATATAAGGAGCAAGATATTTTTGCCACGCTTAAAATTGTAAACAATGGATCCGCTCCCTTAAATGAAGTAAAAGTCACCCAAAAATTCTTCACTAACGAATTTCAACCTCCTAAAGCTAGTGAAATTAAGTTATTGTGGAATGGAAGCGAACTTGAATTAGATTCTGATGCTGTTTCTTTTGATGGAAGCGTGTTTAAAATCACGTTAAAAGACTTGAGAAATTCAGATTCCGGAATGTTCACACCAGAATCCAATTTACAATTCAAATATCCAATTCATTGCGTGAATCCTGTTCAAGATGCGAAGTTTGAATCAGAAATAATCTATAACGCTAACACTTTTCCAATGTCTTCTGAATTAGAATTCTTACCTGCAGTACCTGTTGTAGAAGCGCTCCATCTCAGGAGAAGATTCAGAATTGGTAAAGAAGTGTTACATATTGGTAAATTAGGACACTATAAGATTATTTTACTAGTAGAAAACATTGGTACAGCTCCGCTTCAGAACTTAGTGTTGATGGATAAAGTCCCAGACAGCTTCGAGTATGGCAGTTATTCCAAAAAGCCAGAGATCACCGATGAAGTTGGAAGTGACACTCTAAAGTGGACCATCGAGAAGTTAGACGCAGGAGAACGATTAGAAATCACCTACGAGATAAATGGTACTGGAGATTATAGTCCCAGCGATGCCCAAGCAGCTTTCTGAAATTTAAAAAATCTTCTCAATGAAAATATTTTTTTTTTATTTTGCTTTATTTCTTTTTTTAATATAATATC
Source organism: uncultured archaeon (assembly GCA_964583985.1). GTDB lineage: Archaea > Asgardarchaeota > Lokiarchaeia > Sigyniarchaeales > SOKP01 > SOKP01. Next base: position 12,688 of record CAZOYD010000016.1, on the reverse strand, counting down.
ACTGTTTTTATGAGGATTAAACCAAAAGGATTAAATATTCATTAAATAACTTCTATATTTATAGATTAGTGGATTATTTAATTGTAAAAGTAATTAAATTAAAAGAAAAATTCTATAAACTCAAATACTAATTTTCATAATTATGTCAAAATTAAAAAAACGCTTCAATTTAAAATGGATGTTTGAAGCTCCTGATGCTGTACTCACTTATTCAAGTTTAAAGTGCGATGATAAGCGGTTTTTTGTTTTTGGGGGTCATGATAAAACTCTCTACTTGATGGACGATGAAATGCAAATATTAGATAGTGTTATATTTGATGGTTGGTGCCGCTGTACTTATCCGATTGACATCACATCTGATGGATGCGATGAGATATTGGTTGGTGCTGGTGATGGCAATTTTCTCGTTTTAAAATTTGTTAAAGGCTTAAATAAATTAGCCACCATAATGAATTATCGTTCCTCAGGGAAAGTCCTATGTGTCACTGCGGGGGATATCTCTAATGATGGTAATATCGAATTAATCCAAGGTGGAGAGGATAAAACAGTAAAAATTTTTGAGAACATTGATGCGAATTCTCCTAAGTTTGTACTATATTATGATTCTTGGGTCACTTCTTGTACTTCGGGATGTTTAAAATTATCAAATCTTAAAGATCCCATTCAAGGATTACTAATTGGAACAAAAAATGGAATGTTACAATTAATACAAATAAAAAACGGAATGCCAGATATAATTTGGCAACGAGAGCTCGGATCTCAAATTAATGCGATTGATGTTGGAGATGTTGTTAACAATGGGTATAATGAGATAATTATCGGATCAGATGATTCAAAAGTAAAAATATATAATGCTGATGGAGAAGAACTGCATGTTATCGAAATAGAAGGAGGTCGACCAATTTCAGTGCGTGTAGCTGATATAGATGGTGATAATGCCAAAGAAATCATTGTTGGATGTGCTGATGGAACATTAAATATTTTTCATAATCAACAAATTGACTCGACAAATTTCGAGTTGAAGTGGAAGACTAGCACGTCAAATTCAATTAAAATTGTCTTTCCAATCGTGGATGAAGAACAAGGTTTAATTGACATTATTTTTGGAGGGTATGATAGAAGCTTGAGGTGTGTTTCTGATTTTGAATGGGGGGAAAAACCAAAATTAGATGTATCCGATAAAATGGGTTCCATTAAAAGGGAAAAACCTCAAATTGTTGAAGGTGAATTAGAACAACCAGCGGAAATAAAGACAGTTCCTACAAATCTTCGAGATTATATTTTTAAAATTTTAGAGGAAACAAGAGTTATTGATGGAATTACAAAAGAATTAGAGAAAATTGGATATTTGAAAGAAAGTGTAAAAAATGAATTTGAATTGATGAAAATCCAAAAACCGGGTACTTATGAAAAAGTAATTTATTCTTTGTGGAGTCTTTCTGAAGAAGAGATTGGTCCTGGAGGAGTCATACAAGAACCAAAAGTTGCTACTAAAATTGAAACTGAGATAGTTGAGGAAAAAGCTCCCAAAGGAGCTGATTTAATTCGTGCATTACAAAAAGAAAAAGCACCGGGTAAATCTGAAGAGCAATTAAAAATTGATGAAAATCTCCGATACATTATTATGCACAATCTCGAGAAAAACAAACTGATTCCCACTAGAACAAAGCTGATAACTGAAATAACCATTTTAGGATATAGTGAATCAGATGTGGAAGAGCAAGTGGATTTATTAAAAGATCATGGCGTCATACAATATTCTAAATCAAATCCTAAAGGTTGGCGTTTAACACCTCAATAAATCAAACTTATTTAATACCGATCAAGCAAAAAAGGCGGGAATTTCATCTTGAAAAGCTAAAAACTGATCTAATTCAGTGAAATCCTTGTTTGAATATTTTAATATAAAAGATTCTATTATGGGTTCGGACTTTTCCAAGAATTTTTTTACTAATTTATCTGGATCTTTCTTTCTTTTATCTGTAAGACCATATAAAATGAGAATTTCAGCACAATTACAATCCGAAGCCTGAATTTCACGTGGTTTAAATATGAACAATATATTTTTTGACTCTAAATATTCTAATGAAATATTATTAAAAGCATTTTTAGCAAACATGTTAATAGCAGAAATAAATGCACCTCGTAAATCCTTATTCGGATCGGTTGAACTTTTTGAGTCTGGAATTTCTTTAAATAAATGTTTTACTAAGACAAATCCACGGAATACTATTCCCAATTCATATAATTCTTTCATCTTAGGATCCGAATACTTAAAAGATAAAATTGATCTGAAATGACTATAAACCTAATAAAATTATTTGTATTTAACTATTATTTTATCCAAAACAACCAATTTATTTCTCATTATACTATTAAATGGCATTCTTAGGACATTTAGAAATGCAACTACCATATTCAAAACATTTAGTTGAATTAACCAAAAATGTCTTAAAGAAAATCATTTAAATCCTTTTTTTTATTTTAATAACAATTTTTAAATCAATAAACCATTAGTAATAATATAATGACTGTTCAAAAAGAAGAAATATTAGAAAAAGCATACAGGTTGGGGAAAGCTTATGAGAAAAAATGTACTGGATGCGCTCAAACCGCTATAGCTGCGATTTTTGAAGCTCTCGGAATATGGAATGAGGATATTTTTAAAGCGGCGAGTGGATTAGCAGATGGTTTAGGATTAACAGGAGATGGTTCTTGTGGAGCTCTTGTTGGTGGCTCCATGGTCATTGGTTATCTTTATGGTCGTGGAAAGGATGAATTTGAAGACATGAATCGACCTATGAAATCGTATGCAATGGTAAAAAAGTTACATGATAAATACGTGAAAAAATATGGGACTTGTCGTTGTCATGATGTGCAAACTAAATTAGTGGGTCGTTCATTCAATTTATGGGACGCAGATGAATTAAAGCAAGCGTTCAAGTCCGGAATGATGGAGCATTGCTCTGATCTCGTGGGAAATGTCGCTCGTCTCACCACAAAAATTATATTAAATAGTGGATATATATCTCCAGAGAAGGTGTAATTAAATGGAAAAGGATATAGATAATACTTTTAATGAAAAAATAGAAGATTTAAAGGAATCACTTCCAAAAATGAGAAAAGGAGTTAATTGCTGTGAATTAACCTTAACTAATATTCTGGATGTTTTAGGAGTAGACTCTTACTTGTTTCATAACCTTGCGATGCCATTAGCTGGTGGATTTGGAGGATATAAAGCTAAAAATGGATGGCAAGGAGCGTGTGGGGCTGTTACAGGAGCTTGTGCTGCAATCGGAGTGATATTGGGTGGTGATACAAAAATGGATGACGATCAAATGGCAATTGCCTACTTAAAGGCATCTAAATATTGCACCGATTTTGAAAAAGAATTCGGAACAGTGGTTTGCTCTCAGTTATGTGGATATGATTTCAGTACTCCAGAAGGTTTTATTCAATATCAAAAAGAACACATTTGGGAAAAGACTTGCTATAAATTTGTCATATGGGCAGTTAATCATGTTAGAAAGCTCACGAAAAAGGATTTAAAAAGAAACTGGTAGATCAGTGCATGAAATAAAATTTTTTATTGATCAAAAGACCCGAAATAATATCTATATTATTATTAGGAAATTAAAAATTTTTAAAGAATAAATCTCTTAATACTATTATTCTGAAATAAATATTCAAATTATAACATATATGGTAATTTTTATGCTAGATGAGACCGAATCACGATTTTGTCCTTACTGTGGAATTGAATTAAAACATCCGTACTGGAAACATGTTCAAAAGGAGCATCCTGAGAGATATGCTCAAAAAGAAACTTGGGTGCAGCTATACAAGGATTATAAAGCTGCTGGAATGGATGGAGTTATTTCTATTCAAGTGATCTCTGAATTATTCAACTCAACTACAGATGAAATCAAATCATTCTTGAAGAATGCAAAAGTTTTATAGTTAAACATATTACAAATTCTTTTCAAATACTAATTTTTGACCAAATTTTCATTATTATCAACTCAATTATTGAGCTATGACTTATTAATATAGAGAGAAAGATTAAATACTATATGAAAGCTTTAATTTTGGATGGATGTAAGAAAGACAATGTTGAATCCGCCATGATCCACGATTCCATGATTAAGGAACTAAAGAAATTAAATTGGAATATAAATTCTATAATTCTTGAAGACATAGAACTTGCTTATTGTACTGGTTGTTTCGGTTGCTGGGTTCAAACTCCTGGGGAATGTATCATTAAAGATTATCAAGAAACAATTGTAAGAGAAATGGTTCACAGTGATCTCATCATTTATATAACTCCTATTACATTTGGTGGATATTCTTCAATTTTGAAGGAAACTTTAGATCGCCAAATATCGCGTGTTTTACCTTATTTTATGAAGATTGATGGAGAAGTGCATCATGATAAGAGATATGAAAAGCAACAATCTTTGATAGCTATTGGGATCTTGGATAAACCTGACAATGAACAAGAAGAGATATTTAAGACTTTAGTTGCAAGAAACTCCATTAACATGTGGAGTTCATATCACAATGCGATTATATTTTTAAAAAATCAAGATATTTCGTACTTTATTAATATTTTCAATAAATCTGTAGCGGAGGTAGAACAACTTTTATGAGTAAACTAAAAAAAGTATTATTACTTGTAGGAAGCCCGAAAACTACATCTAGTGCTTCCTTCTCTATTGGTAATAATTTACTACTTAAATTGGAAGATAAAGGGTTATCAATTGATAAGGAATTTGTGTATAGACTTATTAGAAAAGATGATGGGCAGCAAAAGTTATTAAAGAAGGTTGACGATGCTGATCTTATAATTCTATCATTTCCTCTTTATGTAGATTGTTTACCGGCAGGAGTAATAAAAACATTAGAATTAATCAGAGATCATAAAGAATTATCTCAGGATTCAAAAAAACATGCTTTTGCTGTCATTATTAACTGTGGTTTTCCAGAGACACAACATAATTTTGTTGCAGGAAAAATTTGCAAAATATTTTCTGAAGAAGTTGGATTTGATTGGAAAGGCGCTTTAATGCTTGGTATGGGTGGCTTTATTGCTGGTAGGGGATTAAAAAACGTTGGTAGAATGACAAAAAATATAATTCATGGATTCGATATTGCCGCTACCGCTTTAGCTAAAAATGAAATAATTCCAGAGGAAGCCATAGAACTTGTTGGAAAAAAAATAATGCCTTATACCCTCTACATCAAAGTGGGTAATTTAGGATGGAATTCACAAGCAAAAAAATTTGGAACTCGCAAAAAAATGAAAGATCGTCCCTATCTATAACTTAAATTCACAAAAATAAATAAGAGATTTAAAATTAATAATATTAATTGAAATTTCTAAAAGTCATCTTCATCTTCTTCAATCAAACCAGCTGATTTCAGCATGTCTTCAACTGAATCTCTTGCTTTCATGACTTGTTCATTATCAGTGAGCTTTAAGTTTTCTAGTATTGAATCTGAGAATTCCATGAATTTTTTAATAGATGTAGATGAGAAATCTTTAAGTTTTTCTCCAGTCTCTTCTATGAAATCGCGACCAGATTCCCCAAACGCATTCCCTACAAAATCAAGGAACTTATCGTTTAATGAGTTGAGAAAATTTTCCTTTTTTTCTTCTTTTTCTCCCATTGTTGGTTATCACTTCGAATAATTATTATTTTAAAATTAATGCTTGACCTAATTATAAGTTTTTCAAACTCTTAAGCTTATTTTTTATATGTTTAATTGAGTGTAAATTCTTGCATTAATAACGGGAGAAGAACTGGTTCTCCATTTTCTTCCTTCTCTCTAACTTTATTCTTTAAAACAAAATAAATTTGAGCCGCTTGGAAATTACGAGTTTGATCAAAATTATTTTTATTCAATACTATCCATTCAAACAATGAGGACGGTTTGAAAGTATTCAATTCATAAATGTGAGATCTTTCTTTAGCCAGTGAGAGTCTTGTTATATATTCTTTAATGATGGGAAGACAAGTTATTATCACTCGCGCATTATATGAAAGGGTAAAATCGTAAAGCATATTTAGTATGGTTGTTGGCTCCTTACTTCCTTTTAAGCCATCAACTAATAAGATACCTTTTCCTGATTTGAAACTTTCCTCTAAATATGAAAAATATCGATTTTCGGTGTTTGGTAAAATATATTCATATATAGCGGGTAGAATGTTTTCTTTTTCTAATTTTAAATCCACCGCATTGATTAAATAAGGAATATAACTAGAGAGTTGCTCTCGATGAAGAATATCATATTTTAATGAAGCTAAGAGAACAGATTTTCCTGAACTTGGGGGGCCTATCACAATATTCAATGAACCCCTATTGAGGGGATCAAAAATAATGAAATTAAATATTCTATAACTAATTAAAGGAGTTTCTTCTTCGATACCGTTCTCATCTACGTCCAATATTGCTCTAAATTCAGGTTCTACATAATTTAACTTATTAAATACGAAATTTTGATGCATTTGATACCGTAAATCCATCAGTGGATTTTTTTCTTTAAATTTAGCATTCTTTTTAGTTATTTTAAAATATAAATCTTCGCAAAACGTTCGGAAATCTTGCTGGTAGCGAACTCCTCTGCTAGATTTGATATTTGCAAAAATATTCTCGACCTTTACAAAGACTGGCATTATTTTTTTATGGAATGCTTTTGCCATTCCAATTTCTTGTATGACTGGAATGGAATCTATAGTATTTTGGGTAAATAACACGATCACCAGATCACTCTCTTTGATATTAGTCGCCATATAGTCGTCAAAGGTCTGACCTCCCCTTGTATCCCTTTCCCAATAATATACTTGTTCAATTTCATCTTGATATTCTAAGAAATCAACGATTTCCTCAATCTTAAATTCATTTTGATCTTTACTAGTATAACTTAAGAAGATCTTCATGTAAATTCCCCTATTTGTTTCAATATCTTAAAAATACATCGTTAAAAAAGATTTACAAGCAAAGAATAATAATAGATCTCTTTGATATCCATCAAAGATAGCTTTTTAATAAAATCTAGCAGAAAAACAACAAATACAACAACAAATAAATAAAAATTTTTAATTTGTTTGAGTTAAACCAAAACTCAATTCATAGAGCTTCTGGTTTGCATTCATTTCAGTCTTAGCTTTTTTTATGATATTTAAAAAATCGTCAGTGATTCTCTTCATCTCTTCTTTTGCAGCATGTGCATGTCCTGATAACGCGATTCTCCCAAATTCAGAATTCGTGAGTTTTACAATCTTTTTCCTTATAATTGATTTAGGTATCCAAGAAAGAATTTTAAATTTCTTAGGTAGAATAGTGAAATTCAAATCCTTTAATGCTTTGACACTTTCTCTAAATCCTTTAATTGCCAGGTTAACAAGTTCTATATCGTTTCCAAGTGTTGTATTTCGATTCCTTGCAGCATAACCACCCATTGCTAATGGAGCAATTAAAGCCATGTGTGTTTTGAGCCAAGAATCAATATTTCCAACTAAATCAACCTTGATCCCCGCCGTTGTAAATTCCCTCTCGATTGTTTGTACACGCTCACTGATCGTTCCGTCGAGTTCTCCAACATACAGTATTGCATTTTCAACATAAGCAGCGATTATTTTGAAATCTTCTTTATATCCCCCAGGACCACCAAATCCAAGAAGAATTCTCTCTTTTTCTATGAATTTTAAATATTCTGCTGCTCCAGCTGGATTATTTCCCGTAAATATTATGATGGGGCTGATATTAACCTTCAGAATGGGTAAAATCTGACTAACCTGCTGTCTTTGCATAATTACTAGAATAATGTCATAAAAATCATCTTTTTCTAGTTTTTCTACAACATTAATATCTGTTTTATATTCCTTATTAAAAATATCATCTTGGATGATAAGTCCGTGTTGTTTTAAATCTTCCAAACGTTTTCCCCTGGCAAGTATCGACGTATCAATCCCACCACTCTTTAGTGTGTAAGCAAAAATACTCCCAATAACACCTGCTCCGTATATTAATATCTTTATGTTTTCCGCCTTAAATTAATTATTTTATTCTAAGTAATATATAGATGAAATTATATTTAAATTTAGGCATACCTAAAATCATAGAGTAATTAGTTAATTTTAAAGTATACAATATTATTTTAAAGTAGGATTTTCTCCCATACAAGGTACATCAAACTGACAAAAAGCACAACCAACTGGTGGTTGACGTTTTCTTAAGACACCATTAAAACGGGTCCATTTTGGTTTAATATATGTTATTAACCTTTTTAATACACTTTCTCTTATATAGCGACCATATTCTGCACATTTAAACTTATCATGCCCTTCTTCAGTAATAGCGTTTGCAGGACATCTCTCAATACATTTTTTACAAATTCCTTTAGAATAAAAAAGACAGTTTCCATAAGGATCATCACTTTTTCTTTTAGTTATTATCATAGGAGCATTTGTGAGGACAGATGTTATCCGCACGTTGCAACCAACTTCAGTGATTAATCCCTCATGAAGACTAAATGTTCCAAGACCCGCTGCAAACGCAACATGTCGTTCTGACCAATTTGAATATATTTTTCGCCCCGTTTTAACGTTAAATGCATCGCTAAGCATTCCACATGTTGCCAGAAATCCTTCCTTTTGAAGAAATTTTATTACTTCCTTTAATACTACATCCATAAATCTATCAGCTTGATTTCGCCCAATACAGTATTCATCAGAGGGAATTTTATCAGCGCTTTTACTCGCTTCACGAATAATTTTACTGTATGGGAAAATAATAGATATGATTTTAATATTTTCCACTCTTTCTGTAAGTCCATTTGCATTCCACAATTCCAATGGTGTAAAGTGTTCCGATCCCACAACCTCTTTAAATTTATGAAAAATCGTGTCGTCTCCTTGCGATACACCAAAAATTGGATCTGAAAAAATTTTCCCTCCCCCATAATTAGCAGGTAATCTATTAAGCAAGTGAGTATCAAAAATCTCAATAAGTAAGTTTCTAAGCTTAAATTCAATATCTTTCATATTGTATCCCAATTACTAATGGACAAATAATGTCAAATTAAGCGTTTAGGTTTTAAAATGATCTCATGTTTTAAAATATAAGTGAAAACTCATGAGTAAAAATCACTTCATTCACGGGTTTTTAAATCCTTCTTCGATTGCTTTTTATGGTGCTAACAACAAGGGTGGTTCTTTGGCATCAATCCAAATAATGAATTTGATTAAATCGGGGTATAAGGGAAATGTATATCCAATTCATTTGAAATTGGATTCAGTTATGGGATTTAAAGCATATAAATCAATCGGGGATCTTCCAGAAATCCCTGATTTGGTAGTAGTTGTGCTCCCGGCTGAGATTGTCCCTAGTATTTTTAAAGAAATCGGTGAAAAAGGCACTAAAAAAATAATTTTAATCTCTGGAGGATTTCGAGAATTAATCGATGATCGGGAAAATAATTTAACCGAACAAATTTGTAGGATTGCTGATCAGTATGGGATGAGATTTATTGGCCCTAATTGTTTAGGGGTGTTTAACAATTTTTTCGAGCCAGAAAATGAAAATAATGCATTTAACATAGCAATATGGGAGCATATTCGAAAAGGGAATTTTTCCATCGCTTCGCAGTCGGGAACCTTGAGTTCTCATATTTGGTTTGCTCCTGATGATACAGATTTAGGGTTATGCAAGAGTCTTTCAATTGGAAATGAAGCTAATATTGATATGGTAGATTGTCTGGAATATTATAAGGATGATCCTGAAACGAAAGTTATAGGTTTATATATTGAGGAGTTAAAAAGAGGAAAGAAATTTTTAAAATTATGTAAACAAATAACTCCCGTAAAACCAATTATAGGAATATACGTAGGAGGTTCTGAAGCTGGTAATCGAGCATTGCAAAGTCATACCGGCTCACTTGCAGGAAACTCAAAGATATATAAATCTGTTTTTAAAGAAGCTGGAATAATAAAAACGGATTATGTTCAAGATTTCTTAGATATAGCACTAATTTTATCAAAAGGAATTTTACCTAAGGGAAATCGTCTTGGAATTATTACCAATTCTGGTGGTCCTGGTGCCATGGTTGCAAACAATGCTGAGCAACATGGGCTAGTTGTTCCTGAATTATCAAAGAATTTGCAAGATGAACTTAAAGCTCTATTACCCTCAACCGCAAGTTATAAAAATCCCATTGATTGCACTTTTGACATGAATTTACCATATTTTTATATTACATTACCAGAAATTTTAATGAGATCCGGAGAAATTGATGCCATAATCCAATATGGTGTTGTTGGATTTCAAGATGTCATGGATGATTATTTAGAAAATGAGGAGATTGCCAAACATGCTGACTTTTCATCCATTTCAGATGAAGAACAAGATAAAATAGCTTCAAAATTGCTCCAACCGACTTTAAAGAATTCCAAAAAATATTCTGTTCCAATTCTGTACGTCAGTCCAATGAGGTTTGATAGTCCGTGGTCTAAACGTATACGCAATAATGGAGCGATATTATTTAAGTTTTGGGATCGTCCAGTAAATGCTTTAGCAAAGGTATGTGAATACGTGGATTTTAGACTAAAAAGAAGTCAAATTTGATAAAGAGAAATATCAAAATAATTACATTAATCAAAACTTCTGTTTTCCATCATCCACTTGACTGCAAAATCGACTATATCTCGTTGAGACAATAATCTAGAAATTGCTTGACCTACTTTTTGAGGGTGATAATTTATCGATTGTTCATAATCAAGTCCAAGATCATCAAAATCATCACTTATATTTTCTAATTCTTTCCAAATTACCCATCTCCTCTTTTTATTTACATTAATAGCTGATCCAATATCGATATAATTTTTTCCTGGATATTCACATAAATATTCTGCAAGATGTAAGGAACTATTGTTTAAATGCGGAACCCCCAATAATAAAACTTGACCATTCAATTTATAAACTTTTCCAATAGGGGAATCTACACCAAGATCATTTTCTAATGGGTGATCTTTAATTATTTTTTTTGCGTGTTTACCCCATGCTGCAAAGGATGTAGTCGGATGATTACTTCGAATCACATTTGGATATTTCCTAAATGTTTCTGAAATAGTCCCCATACCTCTCGTAGGTATTTTGTCTGGATGAAATGCTGGAATGGAGTTTCGAATTGTTGGCCACCAATCTTTTGGAACGGGAGGATATTGCCACCCTGATGGTTCGGTATTTCCTGAACTGAAAGTAGGCATTATTAAAGTACCTTTTGGAGTAATCAGCTCCATTAATGCATCAATCACGGTTACTGGTCCTCCTACTGTCCAACCAATTTTGCTTAATGAACTGTGCACGATGACTATAGCCCCTTGTTTTAATCCTAAGGAGTTTAAATCATCTTTAAGTGATTCCGTGGTGTTTGGTTTTGCCGTTTTTTTAACTATATCCAATTCCTTTTCTATATAATTCAATTTCTATTACCTTAGTAACCCTTGTAATATAGGAAATAATTAATGAACAAATATTAAGTTTCAATAAATATTCAACATTAATGACTAATTAATAACTAAATCAAACCACTGAAAAAAAAATGAACCAATATAAATTCTGGATAACCATACTCGAAAACAAAATTTTTTGGCTTTACTTAAATAATCCTGATAAGAAAAATGCTTTTGATCTTGATGTGGTTCGAGAATTAAATCACATTTTTGATGAAGATATTTCACAAAACTTGGAAGATATTCGTGTTTTAGTAATTTCCACTGCGCTAGAAGATATTTTTACTGTTGGACTTGATATAAAATGGTTAATAACTTTAGATAGAGTTAAAGCTAAGGATATGACAAGAACTTTACAGAAAATTTTCACTAAATTTGAAAACCTTTCGATCCCCGTAATAGCTTCGATAAAGGGTTTGAATCTTACTGCTGGATTTGAATTGATGTTATGCGCAGATCTCATAATTGCTGCTGATAATGCAAGATTTGGACAAGTTGAAACTAAATGGGGGATGACTCCCGCTGCAGGAGCAACTCAAAGATTAGTGCGTTTAGTTGGTGCTTTAAAAGCCAAAGAACTCATATTTACTTCGAAAATTATCGATGCTCAAGAAGCTCTAAAAATTGGTTTAATTAATGAAATAGTATCATTAAAAGAAATTGAAGATCGAGTTAAAATCTTAGCCGAATCGATGATTCAAAACTCTGGTAAGGCCATTGCATTAAGTAAGCAGTTAATTCAGATGGGGATTTATAATAATCTCGAAGGATTTCAATTTGAAGGTGAGGCTTTTCAAGAATGTTTTAACTCGGGAGAACCAAAAAAAAGATTAAATTCTTTCTTAAACAGAAAATAATCTAAGTATTTAAGATGAGCTTAAACTGTAGTTTTTCCTCAAGTGAAAATTCATAAACCATAAAAAAAATAATGAAAATTGAAAAATAACGCGAGAATTAATTATTTTTTGCAAGTAATTCTTCTCTTCTACGACGATAGTACATAATGGGATTATCGCCCTGTATAAGCTTTTCCCCCATCTTTAATTGAGTTTTAATTGGTTGTTGCGTTAAAACCACTGCTCTATCTTGATGCAGGATATGGAGATTAAATTTATTGGCAAACCAATTAACAAATGATTTTAAAACGGGGATTCTTAGAAATTTTTGATAAAATC
>CAZOYD010000015.1:0-64947 GCA_964583985.1 uncultured archaeon | reverse complement strand
AACCAGATTTTAAGAGATTTTTTTGAATACTTGCCATTTTTTTAATATCATTAATTGTTTTACTAGATTTTCTTTTAGGATCTTGTCTAATTAGACCTTCTCCAGTACATGGCGCATCTAATAATATTTTATCCGCTTTTAAGTTTAACTTCATTAAATTTCTAGCATCTATGTTAATAACAACCGAGTTTTCTATTCCCATTCTCCTTAAATTGACGATTAATTTTGGGATTCGTTTTTTATTTCTTTCTAAGAGAATTAATGTTCCTTTATTTTTCATTAATTGAGCAATATGAGTCGATTTACTTCCTGGGGCCGCACACATATCAATAACTATGTCGGACTCTTTAGGATCTAGTACGATTGCGGGAATCATTGATGCAAGGTTTTGTAAATAGTAATATCCTTGGAGGTATTCATGAGTGGCTCCTAAATTTGAAGTTGCTTTTAATACCTTAAATCCATAAGGTAATCCTTCTATGGATTTTAAAATAAATCCCTTCTGTAGTAATTTTTCTTTTAATTCTTCGCTTGTTATTTTTAATGTGTTAATTCGAATAGAAGGAATCAATGGTCTCTCATTTGCTTCCAATAATTGTTTAGTTTCATCTAAACCTAAGATTTGAAGATAACGCTCGATCATATAGGGAAGATATTTATATTTTTGAGATAATTCTAATAATATGCTCGTATCTTCGTTTATGACCGATCAACTCATTGAAATGATTAATATTTAATATAAATTGAGTAATTAATTATATTGTTAATGAAATAACTGGAAAAATTATTGAGGTCGAAAAATGTTTGAAGTAGAGATTAAAGTTCAAATTCAAGATCTTGAAGAATTAAGAGACATAATCCGATATAATGGGGGATCGTATAAAATTAGTCTTCTTCATGAAGACCTTTATTTTAACATGCCTAAAGAATTGAGGGATTTCAAGAATACGGATGAAGCAATTCGACTTAGAAAATCGGAAGAATTTGATAAGAATGATGATGATATTTTACTAACCTCTAATTGCTATTTGACGTATAAAGGAAAAAAAATTGACTCTACAACAAAAACTCGACAAGAAATTGAAGTAATGATCGATAATTTTGATAATATGAAAGATATCTTGAAAGTCCTCGGTTTCCAAGAAGTTTTAACTATTCAAAAAGAAAGAGAATTATATAATTTTCTTTACCAAGATGAAAAAATTGAAATATTGTTGGATCATATCCCACTTTTAAATCAGTACTTCATGGAATTAGAGATAGTTGTTTCATCACCTCAAGAGATTGATGACGCTCGAGGTATATTATTTAAACTTTTAGATCGCTTTAATATCAACAAGGATAATTCTATTACAAAATCGTACCTAGAATTAATATTAGAGAAACAAAGAAGTTGAATTAAAAAAAAAGATAAAATATTTAGAAAATAACTTGTATTTAGGAATAAGTGTCATAATTAATTAATTGCTCATTTAGCAGTTCATCAATCGATTCAATTTTTTTATCTAACTCTTCTTTGCAATTTTTTAGATTAAAATGTTTATATACGAGTTGAATTTGGTCCTTTTGTATTAAATTAATCTTGTTGCAAAACTCTTGAACGAGATCTAAAAATTCATAATAATCCAAGCCATACTTAACTTGAGTTGCCATATTTTTTTTCTCACTCCTTAATCTTTATAGCTGTTCCTTAATTAAACATTATAAGAGTCACTTAATAAAAGAATTGGAGACCAATCATCGAAGTGAATATTTTTACTTATAGAGAAAAATTCAAGTAAAATTTTTGAAAATAATCAAGAGGCACTTATGGATAAGAATTAAATTTATATTTTAATATCAAAATAATTATAATCCTTTTCAAATTTAGATAAAATATGGATTTTTCAAAATCAATAACAGACCTAATCAAAGAACGCACTTCATGGAGAACTTATTATCCTAAATTACTTGAAGATGATGTTAAGGAAAAGATAGAGGGAATTTTGAAACAAGGCGACCTCGTTAGCCCCTTTAGTTCTAAAACTGGAACCTGTCGATTTGAGTTAGTAAGTGTTCTTGAATTTGAACCAGATGAACAAAGGCAACTTGGGACTTATGGAATGATATCGGGAGCGCAAGAGTTCATTGTTGGTGCATCAGAAAGGTCTGAATATTACAAACTAAATTATGGCTATGTAATGGAATTAATTATTCTTAAGGCAACAGATTTAGGATTAGGTACTTGTTGGCTTGGTGGAACGTTTAATCGCACCATTTTTTCAAAAAAAATTAATTGCAAAGCAGAAGAGGTTATTCCAGCAATCACACCAATTGGATATCCTGCTAAAAGAAGATCCCGCGAAAAAATTATCCGCAAGGTGATTCAAGCCAAGAAAAGAAAACCCTGGGAGACCATTTTTTTCAATGCAAATTTTCAAAATTCTTTATCGAATGAAAAATTGAATGAATATTCTACAATTCTAGAAATGGTTCGGTTAGGACCTTCTGCCGGAAATAAACAGCCTTGGAGAATAGTAAAAAAAGAAAATGAGAATGTTTTTCATTTTTATGTTAAATATCCAGAAGGAAAATTAGCAGTAAATTATAGACCATTTGTGAGACTTGATATGGGAATAGCGACATGTCATTTTGATTTGACTGCTAAACAATTTGGAATAAAAGGAGGATGGCATTTTACGAATCCGGATATTCCACTACCCGAAAATTTAGATTATATTGTTACTTGGAAAAGTGAATAAATTTTTGACTCTTTATCTTTTTTCAAATCTGTTAATTAACCATCCATGATACGTGCGAGGTATTATCATCCTTTAAGAATCTACATGAATTGTGCTTGACTAACCCCGTTTATTAAAAATCTATTTTTACCCTTCATCATACTTTTTTTTTGTATTATTAAATATTAACAAAAAAAAAAGTGAATTTTTAGACAGAAATTTCTCTTTTCTTCAGACTCCACATACCAAATACTAAAAGTAAAGCAGCAATTAAAATCCAAAGTAATAATGAAACCACTGGTAAATAATAATTAGTTTTTTCTAAACCTCCAAGATTGATATTCTGATCTGGATCTATTGATGATTCCATACTATATACTCCTGTTATGATTGCAAACGTTGTTTGCCAACTTATAGAAGGTGGAACGGCATTCAATGTTTCAATGAATAAAATAAATACATTTCCTAAATGGTAACCAAGATCAAAATGGTATAATTGAAATGTCGCATAGAATGGACCAGTTAATGTTCTAATTAGTAGAAATGCGATATAAGAAAGTATTGCAATAAAAATTATTAGTATCGATGCTGATCTTGCTTTTTTGAATATTGAAGAAAATGCCATTGTGATACTAGTAAATAAAAACAATATAAATAAGCTATAGATATATAGAGCAGTCAAGAATGGTATTAAACTAAAAAAATGATCAATATTACCAGATTTTACAAATACTCCGAGCCATCCTATCACAAAAATAGAAAAAAAACTTAAAAGCATTCCGTAGAGATATACTGCTATATATTTACCAATAAATATTTTTATTCGGCTAATAGGTTTACTTACTAATAACAACATTGTTCCTGATTTAACTTCTTCAGCAATAAGAGGTGCTCCAGAAGTTCCAATAATTATGGTGAAAACCAAACCTAAGGTCCAAAAAAATGCAGGGAAGATTAATGCAAAACCGATTATCGTAGCAGCATGAGAAGGAGATATTAAACCAAAATCTATAGATGTTGGTAATAGAATAAAAATTAATGGAACTATTACTCCTAAAATCAAAATTATAATGGTTTTTTTAAAAGAAAAAACATCTTGAAAGGTCTTCTTTATTATTATTGCTGTTCTATTGAAAATATTCCTAGAAAGCCAACTCTTCACAGGTTGCAACACATTTGAGTTCAATTTCTTAGAACTAGATTTTATCTTTCTTTCTGTGTTTCCTTTATTGTTATTCATTAGTTGTTCCCCCTCTCTTTCATCATAATTTCCATAAAAATATCTTGTAATGATAATTCAGGTCGATGAAATTCATATAATTTAGCCTTATTCTCAAGTAGCATCTGAGGTAATAAATCTCGAAGCTTATCAGCATCTTCAGGAATAATATGAATTTTTCCATCTAAATCATCACACCACGCTTTTGAGATAAAATCCTTATCTTTCAATTGATCTACTAATGTCTCATTCATATTAGTATCTAAAAAATATAAATTACTTATAAAGCTCCTTTTAATATTACTGATAGAATCCGAAATTACAATCTTACCATTATCTATCATTGTTACATCTTCACACATTTGCTCAATTTCAGATAAAATATGACTTGAAACAAAGACGCTCACTCTTTTTGATAATTCTTTTATTTTTTGAACCACATCCGCTCTTCCCATTGGGTCTAAGTTAGCTGTAGGCTCATCAAGGATTAGCACTTTAGGATCGTGTATTAAAGATGCAGCAATACCGACTTTTTGCTTCATTCCTCCAGAATAGGTACCAATTTCTCTATTTCTAGCTTTAAAAAGATCAAAAAAATCTAGAAGTTGTTGAGCCTTTAATCTAGCTTCTTTTTTTTGAAGTCCTCCTAATTGTCCCATATATATTAAATATTTTTCTCCAGTCATATCTTCATAAAAAACAGGATCTTGTGGTAAAAAACCAATCAATTGTTTAGCTGCAACTGTACCTGCTTTTTTCTCTCTTATTTTAGCAGCCCCTTCAGTTATAGAAATAGCTCCAACCAACATATTAATCGTAGTAGTTTTTCCAGCTCCATTTGGACCTAAGAATCCATGAATTCCTGGTTTCATTCGTAGATCAATCTTTGATACAGCCGCTACCGCTTCTTTTTTTTTTCCATAGATTTTTGTTAATTCCTCACTCCAAATTTCAAGATTTGTTTTTGAATCTATCTTGATCATTTACTTTTTACCTCCTTCAACAATTTTATTGTTAATTAAAATCAACTCTTTTTGTTTCTTATTATATCTTCGATAATATATGGAAATCCCAATTAAAGCACCAAGAAGCACGAAGGTAAATATTAAATGAATTTGGTTAGATGGTACTAATACTTTGATTGTATTAATAGTTAAAATTAAGCCACTCTTATCATGCATAATAACGCTAATATCTTTCCAACCTGAACTAAGAGAAACTTGTACATTTTTAGCAGTAGTAGCCCCTTGACTAACCCCGTTGATTAATACTTCAAAATAATCATATTGTGAATCAGTCTCCCATGCAATATTGAAATTATTAGAAACCATAGATTCTCTATTTGTAGGATTTAAAATCTGGATGTTAAATTTAGAATTTATACAATATACTAATTCTCCGCTAGCGATTAATAATTCTCTATTTCCATCTTCATTTAAATCAGCAATTGGATATATTGAATTAATATCCATATTAAATCTATAAAGAATTTTCCGATCGAATATATCCAGGATTTCTGATGTTGGGATTGGTTTATAACTCTCATATCCCCATTGATCTGTTGTTTTTCTGTAATAATTATGCTCAATAAAAATCTCGTTAAATCCGTCTCCAGTAATATCTTCAATTTTTTCAATATTTAAAACAAATTCATAGTTATACCAAGTACCGTAAGCATGCAAGCAATTACCAGGTTCTAATGTCCACTTATAATTAGTTAATTCAAGTGGTTCATTTTCATTACTATTAAAAATATCATAGAAATTGATATAAGAATGTTTACACTCAGAGCTATCAGATTGTATTCCTATTATTGCTTCAGAAGTTCCGTCAAGATTAATATCTCCGATTGAAGTAAAAGGCATTTTAAGTTTATCTGATATATAAATATCGTCGTTTATATTAGTATCCTCGAAATATTGTTTAAAGAGAATATTAGGATTAGTATCACCAGAATTACCGCTAAATATTTTACATTCCATTCCATACATATAAGTATATTCAGAGTATTCATATATTCTATATATACCAACATGATCAAGGAAATCATCGCCATTGAAATCTTCATGGGAAATTAGTAATAAATAACCTGCACCTTCAGCACTAAAATCAATCTTTCCTACATTACTCTCCGAGCTATAGATAGCTGATTCCAAATTTTCTGTTGGGATTTTACATGCTGTTGACCGGCTATTAATATCAATAATTCGAATATCGGTTAAAGATGAAGAAAACCACCCGTGTTCGTTTTCCACATATCCATATTCTCCTACAATAATTCCGATTTTTCCATCTATCGTTATATTTGTTTTTCCAGGAAATTCATAAGGTGTAGAACTGTAATATTCTTCTGTTGGAAAGGTTGGATTGAGTTCCCAAGAATAATTGATTAATACTTTAGAGTCTGAATAACTTTCAAAATGAGATAGTTGAGATTCCCAATAAGGATCACTTATTAATTTATGAGAACAATTAAAGTTACTTCCGAATTGGAAAATTCCTGTTAATAACCAGTTATTTAGACTATTATTTAGAGGTAAAACCCGTACATTTTGATATGGAATAAATGTTTGATTAAGACTCCATTTAGTATAAGCCTCATTGTTTTTAAGATCAAAAAGGCGGATTCTTGTACTCCACGTATTAGGGGTATCATAGCTTTCAATACCAATTATAGCAATTAAATCCAAATATTGGTCATTTGTTCCGTTGATAACCTCAAAGTCTTGAATTTCTAAATTTAGGAGATTGCTAACATCAAATCGATCTTTGTCATATATATTAGAAGTATATTTCCATGTATAATATCTATCGTATTCATTGTCAAATAAACCCCAATAAAATGCTGCAAGACCAAAATCATTAATTGTCAAATTAAATGCATTATTACCGTTTGTTATATTTAAACGAATTTGAATATTTTTGTTTAAATCTATGAAATTCGATAGTGTAGTTTTATTCTCATAATCAAATTCAATAAAATTATCTGCGTCGTGAGTCCCACGTGTAATTACCCACATATGATCATCATTGAAAGAATTTTCAAGTGATGGATGTATATAATTACCTTTAAGATCAGGATAAGTGTGATTATTCCAAGTTGTAGTTTCTGAACTCCAGTTGCATAAAACCCATTTGTTATTTGTTACATCAAAAATTTCATAAGTAAAATTATACCAATTTGAAGATGAAGTATTTACCATTAGATTAGTTTGCATTTTAAGAGCAGATAATCGTTCAGTTTGGGAAAGTGGATACTCCATAGCCCCCAATAAATGATCATCAAGTAAGTTTACTGGAATTGTTAAATTCATGATCGCTTTCCATGAAGAATCTACATATTCAGCTTTAATAGTATAATTTCCTTCATCATCCAATAAATCAGTTAAATTATCGGAAGAAGTACCCCTTATAGGTTGAATACTACTTGCTTGCGCTAACGATAAGGGATTCCAATGATTTGTCCACTGAATATCAAAATTATTAACCCAAGTATCATCTATTTCATTATTAATTCTATTATATATGTGGTTTCCAGAGGATTGTGTTTCAATTGGATCTAAATAAGTCCCATTGTATTCATAATGACGATAAAATTTGTATGGAAAATCTATCATTGGAGTATTCCAAATAATATTTCCATCAGAACCATTAATAGCTAAAACTTTAGTATAATTAGTTAAGAGAGACCTATATATCATTTCTGCTTCATTTGAATCAATTGTTTCATTCCCTATTAGATTTGTTATAATTTCCGAAATATTGGAAGGTATTATTGAAGGAATAATCCATGCCCCATAATCATCAATATCATCATCAGTAATATCCCCCACATTTTTTAAGTCCCTTAGTCCTTTATAATATTCTGGTAAAGGAATATTTAAGGACCATATTATATTTCCCGTTTTTGCATCAATTGTATATAATTCAATTATGATAGTTGGTGTTTCTGTAGTTTGAGACGAGGATTCAGAAATAATCCAATCTGGTTCAAAAACACTTATTTGCTTTATTAAGAAATCGTTAAATCCATCATCATTTAAATCATTGATCTCAGTTATCTCTATTTCAGATACCTCTTGAGTTCTCACCCAAAGAATATCATTATTTTTACAATCAATACATAAATAGCGACCGTTTGCAGTAATAGCAAATAAATCATCCACACCATCACTATTAAGATCACCGACATTTAAGAAATAATGTCCTTTCTCACTTCCACTATAAGACGATACAGACTCATATTGACCAGGATCTGTATAAACAACCTCTGGATTTTGTGATAATTCATCATCAATGTGATATCGATTAATTAATGCTGTTGTATAACCGTTATATGAATAATCATATATATAAATATCAGAATCCACTTTAATTATTTCGGGATAAGAACTGAGAAAAAAGCTATTATAAGTCCAGTTTAGACTACGGGTGATGTTTATCTTATTTATTTCGGATAAGGGATTTATATTGAATATTTTACCTTGAATTATTTTATATTCTGTTGAACTATAATCTGGAGAATAATCGAGATCACATGCGATTGAAATATATTCCTTAATCCCATCATTATCAATATCAGGAATTTCGTAAATTTTTATTCCTGATTTCATAAATATTCTTTTTATTGATGAATATGGAGATGTTTGGAAACTAATATAATTTGATTGTGAAGGACTACTTATAGTATAACAAACATCCTCATCAAGAAGAATACCATGCTTTCCAGAAATTAATCGTAAATATCCATCATCAGAAGCTATTATAATATCATTAATCTCATCATTATTAACATCTCCAACAACTCTTATATCATCGATAGAATTGGGTATAGTTTGAAGAGTAAGACCAGTCATACCATATACTAGCATTTCTGTCCCTTTTACTGTAAAAGTCCAAAGTTTGCTTCCATCTTGAGAATCAAATGCAATTAATTTACCTTCTTCTGAACCGGCAATAATTGTTTCAAATCCATTACCATTTATATCTTCTAATACTTCTATTTTCCAAACATCATTGGTAAAGTCTTGATCATTCATCCATACTTTATTTCCAGACTTTCCATTTACAACGATTAATCTATACCACGAAGAGATTAAGATTTCTGGTATGAAATCAGAAGTAATATCATTAATTAATTTAATATCCCATGAATATGGAATAAAATTTTGTGTTTGATACGTCTCAGGACTAATACCTTCGATTGTGGGCTTAAACTTCCATAGTTCTGACCCATTATTAGAAGAAATTGCAATTAAATTTGGATGCTCTTGAAAATAAGTAATAAATACAATATCATCTTGATTATCACCTGAAATATCTTTAATAATTTCAAAATCAATTACAGGCCCAAAAGTTCTATAACTCATATTAATAAAACCATCTAATGTAATTGTAGCAATCCCTCCATCAGTTCCAACAACAATCAATGGATTTCCTCCTTCTGTAAGATTGACTAATCTAGGTTGCATTGTTGCTCCAGAACCAGGAAATCCTTTACCTAATTTCCATATAAGTGAATCTTCTCCAGAATCCACAGCTTGAGTCTTAGGTTCGTTTGAAAAATCATTAATAAATAAGTTATAGAGGATCGAATTGGATATAGGCAAACTTAAGATAATAATTAAAACTGTAATGGAATATGTTTTATATCGATGTTTTAGACCAATTTCTCTTTTCATTTTTATTTTCACATCACATTAGATTTCATTATTAACATTTATGTTAAAAATGTTAATTGAACTTATTTATCATTTATTTTCGAGTATATATAATTATTTCCATCTTTGTATAATGTTTTTTTGAATATAGAGTATTAAAGTAAATAATTTCAACCGATAAGAAAGAATTATATTTAATTATTGATTTAAAAACTCGAGTTTTCTTTTTAAAATTTATACAGCTGTAATTCTTAGATCCTTAGCTAATAGGGAACAAAAGGAACCTTTTGATAGATATTAAATGTTAAAAGATGATAAATTAATAAGAAAAGTTAAGTAAACAGGTTAGCGAAGTATTTGTAAAATTTGTGAATTAAAAAATTATTTTTTAAGACCGACTAGTTTTAATGCGTCATTTGGACACCTATGATATCACTATCACCCTTTATCCTTTTTCAAATCTGTAAATTCACCATCCATGATGCGTGCGAGGTATCGTCGTCCTTTTAGAATCCACATGATTTGGTGCCCTTGTCTTGCTTTTTTTCCCCATTCTGACTTCTTATTATGATTCTGTTGGATGAATCTATATCCAGAGTAATCAATAAATTTGATCCCACTCGAGAATTTATGGACAGGATATTCATTTTCGTCAATCATTACATTTTTCTTCTTATTGAAAATCGCTTCATATATTTTCAGACTGTGAGACTTTATATCTTCCAATTTAAATCCACTCTATTAATTTCAAATGTATTTGTAATAGATAAAATATGGAACTCATAATTTTTAAATATGTTATTCTGAGATCATCTGGAGGAATTCATTTTCTGTAATAATTTTTGTGCCTTGTTCTTGTGCTTTTAAATATTTGGTAGTAAGTGTGCTTTCATTGGTGACTAAATAACTTAGGTTTGTTATAACACTTTTTTTTGGTTCTCCACCATGTTTTAAAACAAGATCCTCTGCTTCTGACCGTGAAATTTCGTTGAGTTTCCCAGTGAAACAAAAGGTTAAACCGTTTAACTTTCCACCTTTTACCACATTTTTTATTGATATTTTATTAGTATTTAGTACTTCAAGCATTTCTGGATATAACTTATTTATTCCTATTAAGAGGTTTTCAGCAGTTATTTCGGCATAGCCATCTATCAATGCTAATTGTTTTATGTTCGCATTTTTAATTTTTTCAAGCGTGTCATATCCCGTATCAACTACTTTCTTAACGAGTAATTCGGCGATATTTTCAATATTAAATCCTCCAATGAATTTTGCTAATGTGATTTCTTTTACTGCATATAAATTATCTAATGCCTTTTTAGCAGAAGTTTCTTGAACTCCTTCAAATTTGGTTAAATCTGAAATTTTAAGGTGATATAGATCGACGATTTTTCGAACTTTCCCAGATTTAAAGAGCGGTTCTAGCATCAATTTCTCACTAAAATGCTTAACACCAAGAACATGAATCCATCTGACCAATCGTTGATAATTTCTTTTCGGACAAGCTTCATTAGGACAATATAATCGAGTTCCCTCATTTATTAAATCAGTATGGCATTCTTCACATATGTGAGGGATAATGACATCCTTCGCGTCTTGAGATATTTTGGTAACTCTTTCAATTTTAGGGATTATATCTCCTCGTTTTGATACGATAACTCTTGCACCAATTTTAATTCCCAATTCTTTCACGAGATTGGGATTAGCTAAACTAGCTCTGCTCACCGTGGTTCCCATCAACCGAACAGGTTCAATAAGGGCAACAGGAGTATAATTATGACCACTTATGGTCCACTCGACTTTAATTATAGTACTTTCAGTTTCTTCAGCTTGAAATTTGAATGCTATTTGTTTCAATGGTTTGGCGCGTTTCATATCATTTAGATCAATTTCTTTACTTTTTATTACTAGCCCATCAATATCATAATCTAATGAATCACGCATGTTGTTCATTACTTCTTCACGAAAATCGATTACTTCTTGCATTGTTTTAACCGATTTAGTTTTAATTGTAGGTAGATGTTCATTTTTCATCCATTTCAATTTTTCAATCTCATTAATAAAGCTTACATCTTCAGTGAGACTAATAGCATCATAGAATATTAAATTAAGATCCTCAGATCCTTTTCCATCCTTACGTCTAACAATACCAGCAGCAGTGTTCCTACAATTTTGTTTATCAGCATACTTTTTCTTGAAAAGATCATGAAAAAGTAATACTTCGGCACGAATTCCCCCCGTAAATCTTGTGGAAAATCTTGGGATAAATCCTTTCATTTTTATTACATTACTCGAAACATCATCTCCCACGATTCCATTACCTCGAGTTACTCCACATTGAAAAACACCACTCTTATATTGTAGCTCCAGACTTATTCCATCAAGTTTATACTGAATTAAAAATGTTCCATTACCACGATCTTTAGCCCATTTTTTAAATTCATTTGGAGTTGAAACTTTATCTTGGGAACCCATTGGAATTATATGCTCCTTCTTGGTAAAAATTTCGGAAGAATCTGCCCCTACGGTAAACAAGATTGGGTTATTGGGATCAAGATTTCTCAGTTCATTTTCTAATTCATCATATTCTGCATCGCTAATTTCTGGTGTTGAATTATAATATAAATCTCTATGCCTATTTATCTCTTGAACGAGGAAGTTAATCTTTTCTTTATCGATCTCTTTTTCCAACTGGTTTCCTTTAGAGGTTTTTTTTGTGGGACTTAATAATTCATCCAAAGTATTTTGTCTTTTTGACATTATTTTAATAATTACATGTACTTTTATGATAACTATTATTATATAGAATTATTTAAAATATCCGTCTTGAGAAATTTATTATAATAATAACTTGGATTATAATTTTAATGCTTTAAAATCCTTTAATTTCTCTGGCACATTTTTAATGAAATTTCCTGAAAGATCAAATACTTTTAACTTTTCAAGAAGTATAATTGATTGAGGTATCGTTTCGATAATGTTGTCATTTTCGCCTCGTAAATCAAAATATTCAAGATTACTTAAACCTTCGATACTTTCAGGAATAATCCCGATATGGTTAAAAGAAAGGTTCAAAATTTTCAGACTATTTAATTTTAGAAGACATATAGGAATTTGGATAATGTTTTGTCGAATTAAATATAATTCTTCAAGATATTTTAAATCACATAATTGATGAGGAATCAATCCAATTTTGATCGAATCATTTGTAATATAAAGTCCCTTTACATGACCTCGTTCGTCAAACTCATAATTATAGGCTTTCTTTAAATGATGTTTTTCATACTTTTTAATTATATTCAGTGGTTTACCTGATAATATCTCTATTAATGTTAAAATTGGTGCTTCTGAAAGAGCTACTCCATTCTTAATAAATTTATTGAAAATAATAGGAATATTAGCGATCTTCCATACCCAATCGGGTAATCCATCAACTTTATTATTTGTAAATACTAAGTGATTAACTTTTGGGAAACTAAGTTTATTTAATACATCCAATTTTAACGTACAATGATCGATGGTTAGTGAAATTAGATTTGGCAACGAATTTATTGAGAGAGGAATCTGATTTAACTCCTTTAATGTTAATTTAGTAATATGCCCATCAAGACTTGCATTTATTCGAGACAATCCTTTATTGCTAATGCTTGTATTTTCTTTTATTAATTCCAATTTATATTCTTCTTTAATACCAAATTTTTTTGTAAATTCATCTAATTCACTCAAAAATTTCACTGCATCTAAAAAATCCACGTCTATAATGAATTTCATATCAGGAAATTCAAGATTATATATTTGAGTCAATTTTTTCATTACTTTTTCTCTTAAATTATTTAATGAAGGTTGTATCTCAGTCTCAAATAGATCGAGCAGAGGTTTAAAAAAAAGGACCGAATTTTCATTTTCTATTGCCCAATTAAGAGGATTTGTTTCTAAATTTGAGAAATTCTTAATCAAGATTTGAGCTGCTGATATCCTAACAAAAGGGGATTCATCTGTAACTAAACATTTTTCAAGCAATTCGTATGATTTACCTGTAATGAGATTGAGATGACCAATAGCTTCAATTGCATCAATTCTTTGATCATTATTATCACTTTCACTAATAATTGATTCTAAAAGGTTTATTGATTCTTCTTTGGTTATGAATCCATTGTCAAAATCAAGGATTATTTTTTTTGGAGTGATGTTTTTCTTCATTCTATCAAAACTCTCTAAATTTCTCCTTTATTCATTTTCTCATACATGTTTTTACATCTATTCAACCATAATTTCTCGTAAGCCTTATCGTCAATAATTCTATCTTTGAGATCACAAATAGTGAATATTCCTTCTTTTTCGCACCATTTCACGCATATTTCGTAAAGGTCCCAATCCAAATCTTCATCTTCCCATTCAACACGCACCCTTTTTTCACCTCGTTGCCACAAGATGAACGCACGATGATGCCCATCTGTTGCTATATATTTGTGATTTAAAACTTTTATAGGAATGGGTTCATAGGATTGAAAATCATTCGATTTAAGAGTATTTAGCGATGATTTCAACTTATTGTTATTCAAATATAGTTGGCTTGGTTGGATCTTTTCAAGATCTAAAAGAAAAACCTTATTCATGATTATATCAATAAATACTTGAGTTATTTTATGCTCTCCTTAATTATTTCATGATGGCAAACCGAAAAGTAATTATCAAAGTCGTTGATGAGATCAACATCTTTCATTACTTTAACATGAGAGGATAATAATATTAATCTATCTTCAATTCCTTTTAAGCGAGCATTATCTCCTATAGTACAATTATCAGATATTATTGCATTTTCAATTTCTACATGTTTTGAAATGTAAACTTCATTAAAGATTACAGAATTTTTTAAAATGGAGTTTTTATCAATAAATACATTGTCTCCAATAATTACATTTGGACCAATAACGCAATCTTGCCTAATGACCGTCTTTTCTCCAACGACGCAAGGATGAATAATTTTTGTGGTTGGGTTGATTTGGGCACTATAATCAATTAAACTTTTATGTTTCTCACTGAGATTCTGAATCAGATCATTCATGAGAGAAATATTTCCTTGCAATAAATCGTAAGGTTTTCCTATATCTTTCCAAATCCCTTCAATTGGATAATGATAGAGCTCACGCTCTTTAGCAACTTTTGGGAACACTTCTCTTTCAATAGAAACTTTTTTATTTGCCGGAATATAGGAAAATACTTCGGGTTCTAGTAAATATACTCCGGAATTTATTGGCATTGGAACAGGACCACTTTGTGGGGGTTTATATTCTTCTTTTTCCAAAAATTTCTCAATCTTATTAGTGTTCTGATCTGCTATAATCACACCATATCGAGAAGGATCGGTCACAACTTTACTTGCAATCGTCCCAAATGCGTTTTTTTTCTCATGAAATTGAAGCATCTTGCTAAAATCAAAATTTAAAATGACATCTCCATTAAGCATGAAAAAATTCTCATCTTTCAAAAAAGATTCTGCCAGCTTTATGGCACCAGCTGTTCCAGCTGGGAAGATCTCGTCAGTATAAAAGATTTTTACTCCCAATTTTTCGCCGTTTCTAAAATATTCTTTAATTACATCAGCCATAACACTTACAGCTAAGATGATTTCATTTACCCCTGCAGCTTTAAGTAATAATATTTGATGCTCCATTACCGGTTTATTACATATTGGGATTAAAGTTTTGGGGATTGAGCACGTCAAGGGACGAAGGCGCGTGCCCCAACCTCCTGATAAAATTACTGCTTTAGGCATTTTCACTCATTTAATTACAAAGGAATTTATAGATCATCTATTTTATAGAAAGAATCTATTCAATAATTAAAACTTAATCTAGCATTTCAAATGCAACATCTGTGTTCTTTACTTATATAAATACAAATTTAATCGTTGATTTCTCCAAAATTTGAAACCGATAATTCATCATAATCTATTTTCGTAACGTTGCTAAAAATCCAAATTAATAGAACGATGATCATATCAATAATTGCAGCGCTAACAAATAAGGGAACGATTCCCATTATAACTGCTAATGGTCCAGAGATTATCATTGCAATTGGGGAAACTGCAGTTGCAATAGTTATAACTATTGACATTACTCTTCCTTGTTTTTCTGGAGGGATCGTACTCTGTAAAATTGTCAAAAACATCGTGTTCACGAATGGTACTATAAAAGCAAATATAAATCCCCCAATCCCGATTATGATATATTGTCCCGTAGGTGCAAGTGCTAAAAGTAAGTGCCCTGCATCTCCAAGTATCAAGCCTAAAAAGATAACAAGAGCTTTATGTTTCCATTGTTTTTTTATTGTTACAATTATTGCTCCTACAAACATTCCTCCTTGTATTAGAGCTAATACAAACCCCAAATCTAAAGCATTTCCATTATGAGTAAATAATATGAAGTACTGCATTAACGTACTAAATGGTTGGCCGAAAAAGTTAATCATTGTGGCAATAAATAATAAAAACAGAAGACCTGGTACATTTCTTATGACTTTAATACCTTCCGCGAAATCTTTGAAAAATGGTTTTTTAACTTTATCTATTGTGGTCTTCAATACATTTGGAATTTTTATAAGCAACAATGGGACAATCGCTATTAGAAAGGTAATTACATCAATCCAAAGGATTTGCTCAATCGAAAAAAGAGCTAAAAAAGTTGCAGCGATCACGGGACCAATACTATTAACTATCCCCGTGAAGAAGAAGTTTAATCCATTTAATCTACTCAAGTGTTTCTTAGGTACCATTATAGGGATAATAGCATTTGTTGCGGGCCAGTGAAATGCTTGACATAGACCACGAATACCGTTGATAATGATGATAGCCCACACGGTTTCCGCATTGAAAAAAAATAATAATATTATGATAAATGTTGTAAATGCCTGAAAGAAATCAGCTAACGCTATGATCAATTTCCTATTCCAGCGATCTACATAAACTCCAATTAAAGCTCCTAATAACCATTGAGGAAGGAAAGCAAAGAAAGTGGCAATTGATAAGTATACAGTGCTTTCAGTAATTTCTGTAATCCAGAAAATTATTACAAATTGGACCACTGAAGAACCTAATAACGAGAACATTTGACCAATCCAAAATGCAATATAACTCATAAAGGTTTTATTATTTGCGATATCACTCATTAGGTTCTAACTCCATATTTTTGAATTTATTTTCAGCTTCGTATATGGTTTCATATTTTACTTTTCGCACATTGGTAAAGAGTAATATAATTAATAAGGTAACTAATTGTAAAATTGCAAATGTCACATAAAGAGAAACGATTCCAATAGCTTCAGCGATGGGTCCTGACACCAAACTACCTAAAGGTATCACTGCCCAAGCTAATGATACAACTATTGACATGACTTTTCCTTGTTTTTCAGGAGGTACTTGCAATTGAATTATTGTAAGAAAGTTAGTATTAATCAAGGGAACCATTCCAGCTCTGAACATCCCTCCTACACCAATTAAAATGAAATTGCCCGTAGGAGAAAGAGCAGAAAGAATGTAACCTATCACTGAAATGGAGATACAGGTTGAAATTACCCTTACTCTATTCCTCCAATCTTTTTTAGAAGACGCGATAATAGCACCAATAATCATACCAGTCTGCATTAATGCCATTATTACGGCTAGATCACCTGCATCTCCAAGATGATTGGATGAGACAAATAAGGGAAGTAAAGTACCAAATGGTTGTCCAAGAAAGTTTATTATAGATATTAATACTAATAAAATTACCAGTCCAGGAACCTTTTTGAGTCCATCTAATCCCAATTTGAAGTCCTTTGAAAAGGAAAATTCTTTCTCTTCCATTTTATTCTTATTGATATGTGGAATTTTAATGATAAGGAGAGGAATAATTGCGATTATGAAAGTATAAATATCAATCCATAAAATTGATATAATTGGTAAAAAGGCATATAATGTAGCAGCAATAACAGGTCCAGCAATATTTACCATCCCATTAAATAAATAATCAATGGCATTCATTCTACTTAACTTATCCTTAGGTATCATTATTGGAATGATTGCTTTAACAGTTGGAAAATGAAAAGCTTGGCAAACTCCTCGAAGACTATTGATCAAAATGATTGGAATAACGGCTTCTATTCCCAGGAAAAATAGCATTATAATCCAGAAAGTTATAAGAGCTTGACAAAAATCAGCAACAGCGATAATTACTTTTCTATTCCATTTATCTATAAAAACACCAAAAATGGGGGTCAGTACAATTAAAGGTGCCATTCCCATAAAATTCGCAACACCAAGGAGGATTGCACTTCCTGTAACTTCTGTTATCCACCATACTATAACAAAATGAATGATGGATGACCCAAGAAGAGAAATCAATTGACCTATCCAAAAAATCAAATAACCAATAAACGTTCTAGTATTTGCTATAGAATCCATAACAATTGCTTACATTCTAAATAATATGTTTAAAAATTGATGTTAATATTTCTAGTTTTCGAGCTTGAAGTATTAGGATTTTGATAAAAGTGAGAGAAATAGTAGTTTTTATAAATCCCGAGTGATTTTTTGAGAATACAAGAATATTCCGGGCACAATTCCTTTTTCCTCTGCCATTTTGTAAAATAATAATTGTAGAATTACTATCTCATATAATGGGGCCAAGAAGGGATCTTTTATCTTATGGTGATAAAGGATGATGTTTGGATTTTTATGAATTTTCTCTAATTCACCAGTGAGTTTTTGGTTAGTGATATGTAATAGTTTACCAAAAGTCCATTCAGAGGTCAATTTCGTGATAAAATTTCCATTAAGTTCAAGATTTTTATCGTCCGATGTGAGTATAATGAGTCTTGATTCATTATTCAAACATTCGATGCCTCCATGTCGAAAGGTTGAGATTGATGTCGCTTCTGAATATGATCGAACGATTTCTTTATAGTTCAAGGCAGCTTGATGAGCTGTGACCATAGAGGGACCTCTTGCAAGTATTTCTAAAAACTTTATCTTTTTACCGAATTTCGGCAAAATTTTCTCCCAAATATATTTGACTTTTTGCTTATCATTAAGTAAATCTTCGATCTCTTTAATTAATTCACGGACTTCTTGAATATAATCTTCGCTAGTAAAGAATTCTCCTATAATTGTCTTTGATAGAACGTACAAGATTAATAATGTACAGAGATACGTTTTAGTTGTAATTGTGGCTTCTTTATCAATGTTCATGAAAATCTGTAATTCCGTCATGTATGCTAAATAGCTATCGGGATTATTTGTAATTCCAATTGTCAATGGTTTTACATCCATATCATTGATATTTTTCAATAATTCCCTTATTTCTCCAGATTCTCCTGATTGAGAGATTATAACAATTCCTGTGTCCTTAAAAGAATCTTGTCTTGTTTTTGGGAAGGTATTAAATAAAAATTCTCCCGCCTCACGAATTTCAATGGTTATCCCGTATTGATTTAATAAATAATATGGAAGATATGATACAATGTAACTGGACCCCATTCCAGTGAAGATTAGCTTAGAAATACCTCCTCTCTTGATAAAATCCTTAACTTGCAAGAATTGGGGCTTGCTCTCAGATAGAATGTGTTCAAAAGTGTTTTTAAGTGCATCTGGTTGGGAATAAATCTCCGAGAGAAAGACATTATTTGGTTCATTCATATTTTATTATAAAAAGAAATAAAAGATAAAATTAATTTAAAGAATACAGAATAGCAACATTATAAGAGTAAAAAAAAATGGCTTGCATACATGGTCTTGAGAATAATAATTGTCCAATATGTCGAATATCTCGTTCAACTTTCCCGATAAATTCCATTAATAAAATAGATTTAAAGAAAAATGAGCTAAGTCCATTCAAGAATTTATTTAGAAATAAACTCTCAACAGATATGACTTTTAAGGATGATATTTCAAATATTAGTAGGAATTACAGACCAAATTTAATTTATGATTTTCCTAAACCGAATTTAATAAATTCCATTCCCAATTTCGAAAATAAGCTATTCCTTGAAAGAATTGATAATATAAGCATTGAAAAACCCAATGATTTAAGAAGATCTAGGAAAATCTCATTAGAAAATCCAGAATTAAAATTGGATGAAGAAGAATAAAACAATCTTTTTCTTAGAAAATAATTTCTCAAGATAGTCTTAAAAAGGTTAGAATCATATTTTGAGATATAATTTAATTTAATTATGAAAAAGTGATTTAAATGGAAGGAGAATTTAAATTAATATGGTTGGGTCATGCTTGTTTTAAAATTGTGACGCGTGGTGGTCGAATCATATATTTGGACCCATATAAAGTTAGCAAAGATGAAGAGAAAGCCGATTTTATTGTTACCTCTCATACTCATGGAGATCATTTCTCAAAATCAGATATAAAGAAATTATGGAAAGAAGAGACAATTTTATTAGGTCCAGAAAGTATTGCAAGTAGTTTGAAAGACTTTAAAGGACAATCTTTAAAGATTGGTAAGCCAGTTACTTATAAAGATTTCACTATTGAATTATTCCCGGCATATACCATAATAAAGCCAACTCATCCGAAAAGTAACGGTTGGACGGGAACGATCATAGAATCAGCAGGTAAGAGCATTTACCATGCAGGGGATACCGAAAGAATTCCTGAAATGAAAGCATTAGCAAAAAGAAAAATAACGGTTGCTTTACTTCCTTGTGGAGGAACGTATACAATGGATTTTGAAGAAGCATCAGATGCCGCAATTGACATTCAACCACAAATGGTAGTTCCAATGCATAATTGGGATAAAGATTTGAAGGAATTTGAAAAAGTCATGAATAGAAAAGATTCTAACATTAAAGTTGAAATATTAGAAAATAAAACTTTAACCATATAATTAAAATTTTTTTTACAATATATAAGATTAAAAACCCTAAATAACATATTCATTACATATTCAAATTAATTACATAAAGAATTGGTTTATATGGAAATTGATGATGAACTCAAGGAAAATACACTTGTGGCATATATTTCGATGGAGATCGGAATTGATTCAAACATTCCAACATATAGTGGTGGCTTAGGAGTTTTATCTGGTGATACTGTTAGGTCTGCAGCAGATTTGGAAATTCCGATGGTTGCTGTATGTCTTTGTTATAGCTCTGGTTATTTCTACCAGTTGTTCAACGAAAAAGGTGAACAAAAGGAAAAAGAAATTGAATGGAATTTCTTTTATGAATTCGAAAAAGTAGAGACCCCAATCTCTCTTAAAATTGAGAATAAAGAAGTATTGGTATCTGCTTGGCTTTATAGAGTGATCGGTCAATCAGGTCATATTATCCCTATTTATCTCCTTACAACGGATGTTGAGGGAAATGAAGATTGGATGAAAAAAATGACGGGTTCACTCTATGATTCCACATCAAGATGGAATCGAATAGTTCAAGAACAAATTTTAGGGATTGGAGCAGTTAAATTGTTAAAATCTCTGGGATATAAAAACCTTCAAGTTTATCATCTCAATGAAGGGCACGGATCCTTTTCTATAGTAGAACTTTATAATGACTTAGGAAGTTTAGAGAAAGTAAAAGAAAAATTCGTCTTTACAACCCATACTCCCGTCCCAGCGGGACATGATAAATTTGAGCAAAAATTAGTAGAACAGGTATTTGAAAACAGGTTTCCCACTAAATTAAGAAAGCTTGCTGATGATAATGGATCTCTTAATATGACTTTCTTGGGAATGAATGCTTCTCGTTATCAAAATGCAGTGTCAAAAAAGCACTGTGAAGTCTCTCGAAAAATGTTCCCTAATATAAATCTCGATTACATCACAAACGGAATTCATATGCCTTTTTGGGTGTCAAAACCAATAAGGAAATTATTCGATCGTAAATGGCCAAACTGGAAATCAAATCCATCCTTATTACAAAATGCAATAGAATTAGATGATTTAGAATTATTTGATGCTCGAATCGAGAATAAATTTAATTTAATTAATTATCAGAAAGGGCATTCTTGGAATCTATTAGACGAAGAACTCATAACCATTGGTTTTGCGAGAAGATTTGCTACATATAAGAGAGCCACATTAATCTTTCATGATATTGACAGATTAGGTAAATTATGCCAAGGGAAAGTTCAATTCATTTTTGCAGGCAAAGCACACCCTAAGGATATGATGGGAAAAGAATATATCAAAGAGATCTTCGAATCTGGGGTATATCTTTATGACAATTTTAAAGTAAAGGTTGTTTTAATGGAGAATTACAACATGGATTTAGCTCACATGTTAGTTTCAGGTGTTGACGTATGGATGAACACACCTGAACGTTATCGAGAAGCAAGTGGGACCAGTGGTATGAAGGCGGCGTTGAATGGAGCCTTAAATTTGAGTGTGCTTGATGGATGGTGGTTAGAAGGATATCGTCGAGCATCACTGGCAGGATGGGCGATAGGACCGGATGATTCTAACCCTAAAGATCCAGGCGTTTCTAACAGTTGGGACATTGATTCAAATGCTCTTTATGAGATAATAGAAAATAAAATAATTCCTACCTACATGAATCATGATGAATGGTTACTACGAAGTAAACATGCAATATCATTAGCAGCTTACTTTAATACTCATCGTATGGTCGAGGAGTATGCCGATAAAGCATATCGGTTGAAGAAGCAGAAGCCATGGAAGTTTGTAGCTTAATCTATACTTCTTATTATTTATACTAACCTATTTATTATTATAATAAGCTAAAGAGAGTACATTTAATAGTTATAGATTTCAAAGGGTCTTATTTTTACAAATTCTTCGAGGTTATTAACTTTTACGTAATGTTCGAAGACTTGAGTTAAGATCGATTCAAAAGTATTGATACCTGCAGTTAAACCGGTCATATCTCTGCTTAGCAATAGAATATATTTCTTTGTAGATTCTAAATAATAGTTTCCTTTTTCAGGTGCAAAATTTTTCTTTGGTTCAATTATTTCATTAGCCTTTTTTACCGTATCATTAGTTGTAAATAAGATTATCAAAAAGTTCTCTGAAATCTCTTCTTTAAGATAAGAGTCTCTTATCCCTGAAGCTACTAGAGAATTCCCAGTATAATTTCGAAATAAATATTGAAGTTTATTTAATTCTTTTCTGAACTTGTTTTTATTATGAAAAAAATTAAACTTGTTATTGAGTTCTAGTGGTTCACCTTCTTTATACATAATTTTTATCGAATCTTTATTTAATTCAAATTCTTTTAGATAATTTATCATGATAAATTTTTTCACTCTTGCGAAATTTTAGAATAATTATTGTATTTAATTAAACTAAAAGGCTGTTTTTATTAAAATTTCTTCTTTATACTTTATAGTTTATCGACAAGAAGGCTTATACGAGTAACGAAAAAATGAGATTAGGTAGAATTGATGTAAAAAGCGATTTAATTCTTGCTCCGATGCAAAATGTTACCACTTCACCATATCGCAGATTTTGTCGCAAAGTTTCTGAAAATGTAGGATTAGTTATTGTACCCATGTTATACATTAAACGACTCGAAAAAAACCCTTCCTCTGTTGAATTAGAACTATACCGAATCAAGGAAGAACGACCAATAGGCGTTCAATTGATTGGATCGAATATCGATGCACTAAAAAAATCTATTGAATTCCTTGAGACTTATGAATTTGATTTCCTTGATCTGAACGCGGGTTGTCCCTCAAAAAGAGCGATTAAAGCACAAGAAGGGGGATATTTACTAAATGATTTAAAGAAGTTAAGTCGGCTAGTCCAAACGGCTTTAAAGTTTTCATCTCATCCCGTATCATTAAAAATTAGAACAGGCTTTGAAAAACCAGTTGATGTAAATGAATTCATATCGCTAATTGATAACCTGAGTTTAGAATTTATTACCATTCATGGTAGAACAGTACAAGATAGATTTAGTGATATGAAAATTGATTTAGATACGATTAGAGACATAAAAACCAATATATCCATTCCTGTTATTGGAAATGGAGATCTCATTGATTATAATACTGCAAAATACTTTTTAGAATATACCTGTGTTGATGGTCTAATGATTGGACGTGGTAGCATCGGAAATCCAGAAATATTCACTCAAATCGATAAATTTCTTCAACATGGCATCGAAACATCAATTGAAAATAACATTATTAAATGGCAACAATTCATTGAACTTTACGAAGATTGTATTGATAATTTTTTAGATGATAATAGTCCCATTAAATATGAAAAGGATATATTTAAATTTTCAGAATTATATCGCAATTCTATATGGTTAACAAAATATATAAAAGATTCAACAAGTATCAGAAGAAATATATCTAAGGCTAAAAATTTAACCCAATTAAAAAACACTTTTAAAAACGTCATCCAAATGTATAACTCTTAATCTGATCCTGTAAAAACCAAAAGAAGGTACATTATAAATTGAATGAGCAGAACAAAACCAATAATAATAGCAATCAAATTTATTGTTTGTATTAACATTCCTGCTGCTGTTGAGTTCAATCGTTCAATAGTCCAAGTAAAACTTCCCTCCAATCCAGATATTATGAAATATAGATTCAAGCAAATGATCTCAATCATTCCATAAATGAAAATCTTAAACAAGGATTGCTTCTTTGTTGACTTATGACCTATAATTTTAATCATTGTTTCCGACCAATAAAAGCTAATAAAGATTAAAAGTAAAAGTTGTTTAAATCATTTTTTATATTTTAATAACATTTCTTCTGGAGTGAAAACACCATCCTCCGTGATTATTCCACTAACCAAGCGAAATGGAGTCACGTCAAAAGCATAATTTAAGCATTCTACTCCTTCTGGAACAATTCGAACTTTTCCTAGTATATTACTTACCTCCATTGGATCCCGCTGTTCAATTATTACATCATCTACAGTATCTTGAAGAGAAAGTGTTGAAGTTGGAGCTGCAACGTAGAAAGGAATCTCATTATCTTTCGCAGCTAAAGCAACCAAATAGGTTCCGATTTTATTAAATACTGCATCAGAAGATACCCTATCAGTTCCCACAATTACTTTATTCACTTTTCCAAGACGCATTAATAATCCAGATGATGTGTCAGAGATAACTTTCACAGGAATATTATCATATTGCAATTCATAGGCTGTTAATCTTGCGCCTTGTAATCTTGGCCTGGTTTCATCAGCAATTACACTTATTCTTTTACCTTCTTCAATTGCTGTTCTAATGGGAGCTAAAGCAGTTCCATATTGAACAGTAGCTAACGATCCTGCATTACAATGTGTTAAAACAACATCTCCATCACTTAATAGCTTAGCACCATTTTTTCCAATACTTTTATTTACAGTTATATCTTCTTGCGCCATTATTTTTGCTTCTTCAACCACTAGATCTGACAAAGTTTGAGGATTATCCGGAAAATCTGAGATTATTTTCCAAACTCTATTTACTGCCCAGAATAAATTTGATGCGGTTGGCCTTGTATCTTTAATGATCTTAGCAGCTTCTTTCATTGATGAAAGAAACTTGTCTTTAGAGAGAGATTTAAATTCGATTGTGGCTAAAGCCATTCCAAAAGCAGCGGCTACACCAATAGCAGGAGCACCACGTATGTTCATGACTTTAATCGAAGTGGCTACATCTCTATAATCTGTAAATTCTAAAAACTTTAATTCATGAGGTAAAATCGTTTGATCAATCATCTTGACTTTATTATCCTCAGTCCATTCAATCGTGGGAATCATAGAATAGTTAATTTTTCACTATTTAAAAATTGTTTTTAATAGTAAATACTTATTTTAATTTAGAAATAATGACGAATCGTGCCGATTTGATTTTAAAACTAAAGAAGAAGATTAATTGGATTGACTTCATTAAAGAAATGGAAAATTGCGGTTTCTTAGTACAAAATTCAATTTCGAACGCATTGTTAAACAATCAAAAAAGACCAATTAATTCTGGAAATGTAATGTTAGTTAATAACTTGATAGAAGGGGGTGCCATAAAAGATACTTCTTTACTGCATATTATTCCTTATATTATCTTTCGACCATTAGTTGAAAACCAATTGCGTCATATTATAAATGCATCAAGAGAGTTCGAAGTGCCTATTAGTTTTGCCGGGGGTAAAACAGGGTTATCGGGAGCTTATGCTAATTTTGGAATAATCGTTGATCTTGCCGATCTTCATTCAAATAAGGAATCAATTCACGTGGATTTGGAAAAAGGAATAGTTCACGTTGAGCAAAACGTTTTGATTTCCGATCTAATTAAAAAAATCCCCCTCTTGAGCAATAACAAATACATTTTTCCAATCCAACCAGCAAGCGCTTTTAAGTTACCGGTTCGAATAGGGGGTATTATTTCTACTGATGCTAGTGGCGTAACTTCTGGTAAACTTGGTTCTGTATCAGATTGGCTTGAGGAGATTCGAATAATGACTCCAGAGGGAAAATGCATTAATATATCCAAAAATGATCCTTATTTTACTAAAATTGTAAGAGGAAACGGTTATTTTGGCATAGTATTAAACGCAACATTCAAATTATATCAACCAGAGACGGATCTTAAACAAGCGATTATATTTGGAGACGATATAAATTCAGCATTTAATGGGTTACAACAAGTATTAGAGAATAAAATTTTTCCTTTGATTAGTGAATTTGTTATTTCCCCCTTTAAACTTCCAGGAAAATTCGCTAATTTGAGTGAAACTATCAAATGGGCTACACTTATCCAAGGATCGGTTAATGAAGTGGAATCATTCATGGAAATTATGAAATCTGTTACAGAATGTTCACAAAAATGGTTGAATGATGATGAATTTGATGAATTTCTTAAAGAACGTTCAACATTTGCGCTTTTAGTTCAAACTTCAGATAATATATCTGATTTTATCGCCTTTCCTGGATTTGAGGATGTATTAAGTCCTCCTAAACATTTACCAGAAATCATTGCATCAATTAATAATATTTTTGAAAGAAATGGTTTCCAAAAAATTATATTTGGCTATGGTCATATAAACTTTAGGCGGGGAATGGGCTTATTATTACACCTTCGACTCCCAGTCCCTATTAATTATTTATACAAGGAGAATCAAGATAAAATCCGAATTATCTGCAAAACAATTTATGAAGTTATCTACACGTTAAAGAGTCAATTCAAGATAAAACATAAAGCAGAACATAGTCCTGGTCCTTTTCGTATTTGGCTTGAACCTGAATTCAGAGAACTTCTTAGGAAAGATATTAAACAAAAGAAAGCGTTTTACAATCCACATTTAGTTATTTTTCAAGAATTATTGCTAAATAAATTTATCAATGAAATTGCGAGTGAAAAAGATTTAATCAAAAGAGATAAGAAACTTTCGCTAGTTGATCAACAAGAACTTTTTATTGAAGCAATGAAGATTTATATTTCATAATAGAGAGAGATTTCGGATAATGGAAAAAAATATAGCATTAAAGGAAATTAGGACCCAAATCATCTCTTGTTCTCGTAGAACAGATATTCCTGCATTTTTAATGAAATGGGTTCTTGAAAGAATAAAAGAAGGATTTGTTGATGTAAAGAATCCCTTTAACCGAAAACAAGTGTCTCGAGTATCTTTAAATCCCGAAGATGTGAAATGTTGGGTTTGGTGGAGTAAAAATTTTCATAGTTGGATCGAGTATTATGAACTCAATCCTGATGTATTTCATTCATATAAAGGACATGTATTTCAATTTACCATCAATTCCCCTTCAGAATTAGAAAGTAATGTAAAAATTTCTCTTGAGGAAAGATTCACTCAGTTAGAATGGTTAATTAACGAATTTGGGGAGGCATCCGTAAATTATAGGTTTGATCCAATTGTATTTTACAAGAAGAAGGGAAATAATCGAATTTTTAATAATATAGACAAGTTCAGCTATATCATTGAGAATGTTTCTTCAATGGGATTAGATGAGATAACCTTTTCTTTTGCAACCATGTATTCTAAAGTTAAAAATCGAATGTTCGCGAGAGGTTATATCCCCATCGATTTAAACTTAGAAAAGAAAAAAATGATTCTTAGAAGTTTATTAGAAATCTGTATTAAAAACAATATTAAGATGAAGGCTTGTTGTCAGCCAGATTTATTGGAAATCGAAGGAATAGGACAAGCTCATTGCATAGATGCATTTAAAATTGAAACAATTATTGGTGAAGAGATCTTAAAAGTTAGAGATTCGGGTCAACGTAAGGATTGTGGGTGCTTCAAATCAAAAGATATTGGAGGTTACACGGGTATTTTTCGTTGTAAACATAATTGTGATTACTGTTATGCTTCGCCTGCGATGAAATAAATCAAAATTGTGAATGAATTTATATCTTGAGATATCAAATGTTCTTCTTAGTTCAATTCTTTACTGTGATGTAAAGTTTTTATAGATCTTGAATATTTTAATATATTAGTAAAGTAATCAAGAGTAAAAGGGAATTAATATTTCTTTAGAAAACCAAATAAAGGAAATGTTGCTCGAAACTGGAGCAAAAAAGGTTGGGTTTGCAACGCTTGAAACGATGTCAGGCGGACCTAAAGGAGCTGATATTACCTATCTCCTTCCCGAAGCTCAATCAGCAATAAGTTTTTATGTACCATTTGATAAAGAGATGATTTTGAAATATTTAGGAAA
Organism: uncultured archaeon; assembly: GCA_964583985.1. Taxonomy (GTDB): domain Archaea; phylum Asgardarchaeota; class Lokiarchaeia; order Sigyniarchaeales; family SOKP01; genus SOKP01. Next base: position 36,713 of record CAZOYD010000015.1, on the reverse strand, counting down.
AGAAGATCCAAGCGTTCGTGGGATTCATGAAGAAGAGAATATCAACATCCACAAAATTATATGGAAAGCATCTCAACATGTGAAGCATTAGTTAGTTGAACAAGGTTATAAAGCTATATCCGTTTTTCCCAATAATCAATATAGAACAGATATCCCGGGATGGCAAGTCACTTTACCACCCGAGCTTTCTTTAAGATATCTTGCGGTTCGAACTGGAATCGCATCATTTGGTTGGTCAGGAAATGTTGGCACAAGGGAGCATGGGACCGCTATTATTTTAGGAGGCATTGTTACTGATGCAAAACTTGAATCAACAGAACCGATTCCAGAATCAGAGACATTTTGTGATGAGTGTAAGATCTGTACAAAAGTATGTGCTTATCAAATGTTCTCGCCTACAGAAAAAACTACTATAAAAATAGGTGGATATACATTTAGTTATTCTAAACGGATCAATAAAATGCGTTGTTTTCTCACATGTGGTGGATCGAATGGATTACACCCCTCGGGTAAATTTTCTAGTTGGTCTCCAGGACGTTATGGTTATCCCGAAAACGATATAGAAGTATTGCGACTAAAGTCTCTCGCAATGACAAGTCAAAAGAAAAGACCTCCTATTAAAGATAGTTCAAGTGGATATCAACCAGCATCTTTTGGTGGAACGGGTACTATCCAACTCACTTGTGGTAATTGCCAATTTGTCTGTGCAGGCAATCCTAAGGAAACTGCGCAACGTTTCAAGATTTTGGTTAATTCTGGTTGCGTGATTCAAAATGAGGATGGTAGTCTTGATGTTTTTCCTCCAGATAAAGTAAAAGAGGTATTTGAGGCAATACCTATTAAAAGATAACGTCTTTATTATAAGCATTATAAGATTAAAGTCAATAAAGTATAGTAAGAGGGATAGTATAGTGAAAATAATGGTGTGTTATTTCTCTAATACAGGAAATACAGAAAAAATAGCTCAAAGTATTGCTAAAGGATTAGAAGGCGAAGACGTGGATCTTTTTAAAATAGAGGACACAGATCCTTCAATCTTAAAGAATTATGATCTCGTTGTATTAGGGTCAGGCATATATGCTGGAAAATTACATAAAAAAGTAACGGTTTTCATGAATAAAGTTGTAGAATATCCTCCAAAATTCGCTTTTTTCAATACCCATCAGAGTCCTACTGCATATCAAAAAGCTTTTAATAGAATTTTCCAAACAATTGAAGAAAATAACTCGAAAGTAATAGGTGAATTTGATTGTGTAGGTGAAAACCTGGGCATTCCGAAGGAAACAACGTTAAAAATGCTAGAAAAATTACCTCTTGAAGAAAGAAAAAAGCAAGAAGAATATCTAGAAAAAACCAAAGGTCGACCGAATGCACAAGATTTTGAAAACGCAAAAGCATTTGGAAAATCCCTAATTAAGTAATTAAATTAAGTTTTTTATTCCCTTTTGTTTGGATGAACTGAAAAAACATAACATCTTATACATATTTATTCTTCGAAATTATCTGACTGTTTAATAAAAAGATTGAAAAATTATTTAAACAAAAGGCAATTAACAGGATAAATTAGATATTAAGGAATATTTAATGGAAGAAAATAAAATATTAGATAATAATAATAATCAAATCATCTCTAATTAATCGAGAGGGGATTTAGAAAGATTAGTTTCTTTTAGTGATGCTGTAATGGCAATTGCAATTACTCTGTTGATAATAGAAATGATAATACCAACAATAAATACAGAATTATTAATTTCAGAATTAATAATGAGTTTAAAAAGAAGTATTAGGATGATATTCCCAAGAGAAGAACACTCCATAATATTTTCTAAAAATGTATGCGAAAAGCTTTTTTTCAAGTTATTCCTATAATTTTTTATAATTAATCATAAGGTGATCTAAAATAGCAATCGAATTATTGGATATGATTCATGGTGTTTTTACCTTGATATTTGTAATAATCTCAATTATAACAGGACTGATTATTATTTCAAAATACTTTAAACTTAGAAAAAGCCAGTTCCTTCTCTTTGGATTATTCTGGATTGGTCTCACGACTCCTTGGTGGCCAACTATAATAATTTTTATAATAACTTTAGTCACATCGGCACCTGTGAGTATTGAAGCGTTTATAGTATTTGGCATAGCCTTTTTACCTATAACAATCGTATTAGGTCTTATTGCATTTTTAAAAGTCTTACCTAAGAAAAAAAGAACAAAAAATATAATCCTTATCTTGAACCTCTCAATCAACATATTTTATGAGATATTTTTCTTGGTTTTCGTATTTACTGATATTTCAATGATCGCGGAAACTGGAACATCACCATTCATGATAAATTGGTCGGTACCAAGTCAGATTTATTTTATAGTGAGTCTTGTATTCTTTTTATATGTGGGAATCTCATTTTCAATAAGCTCTATAAAAGAGCAAGACCGAGTGATAAGTTTAAAAGGAAAATTCCTTCTTATTGCGTTTTTATCATTCACAATTGGCACGGTATTGGACTTCGCTATTCCAATGACTTTAGTCTACGTTATTGCTCGAATTATTTTATTTACAAGTACTCTGGAGTTCTACATTGGATTGATGTTACCGAAATTTATTGAAAAACTATTTGTAAAAAATCCTTAATTTTTTTTCTTTTCTATTAAATTCTAACCAAAATGAATAGAATTCATTTTAAGCATTTAATTATTCATTCAATCCTCATGATAATTTAACTAGATATATATAGAATAAGGAATCCATATATTCATTAGAACTTGATATCAAATTTAATATTAAGGTATAAGGATAATTATTGGAAGTTAAAACATGAGTGATCAGAAATTTAATGAATTTTATGAAGTAGTTATAATCGGAGCCGGAAATGGTGGTTTGACAGCTGCGGCTCAACTTGCTTTAGAAGGAGTAAAGGTAATTCTTTTCGAACAACATAATTTACCAGGGGGGTTTGCCACTAGTTTCGTAAGGGGCAGATTCGAATTTGAAGGTACTCTTCATGAATTATGTGACTATGGTCCTCACGATAATAAAGGGTCGATTAGAAGATTATTCGAGGATGATTTAGGTTTGCAAGTCGAATTTGTAGAAATACCTGAGGCGTTTAGATTAATATGTACTGATATAAACGATCCGATTAATATTGTAGTCCCTTTTGGTCTTGAGGATTTTGTAGCAGCAATAGATAATGCCGTTCCTGGTAGTAAAGACTCCCTCTTGAATTATCTAACTTTATCAGAGGAAATCAATGAAGCCATTACCTATCTTACAGAATCAAAAGGTAATCCAGAGAAGGACGTGCTTTTAAAAAAGTATAAGAGTTTTTTAAAATCAGTTCCATATAGTTTAGATGAAGTTAATAATGCTTTAAAAATCCCTCAACAAGCACAAGAAATTTTAGATGCATATTGGATCTATATTGGAATCCCGACGAATAGGGTTAATTTCACCTTTTATTCAGCTATGCATTACTACTTCCTCACTCGGAAAGCATATTTCCCGAAATACAGAACACACGATTTTTCAACGGCTTTAGAATCTAAAATTCGAGAAAACGGGGGAAAAGTTGAATATAATACGAGGGTGGAAAAGATTTTAGTCAAAGATGGTAAGATTATTGGAGTTCAAACCTCTAAAGGAGATAAAATCCAAACGGATAATGTTATTTCAAACGCCTCTCCCACTATATTATATAACAATTTAATTTTTCCAAAGGAAGAGGTTCCAGAGATCGCTTATAAATTTGTTAATGCCCGAAAACACGCAATTAGTTGTTTTTCGGTCTATTTAGGTTTAAATGCTTCTGCTGAACAATTAGGAATAAAAAATTACAGTTATCACATTTTTAATTCAATGAATACAGAAAAAATATATGAATCATTTAAAACATTAAATTCACCCATGGTACAAGCAACAACTTGTTTAAATAACATTATAAATGATTGTAGTCCTCCAAATACTTCAATGTTGATGATAACAACCTTTTTCTTACCAGGTGTATGGGATAACGTGAAATCAGAGGATTATTTCAATATAAAATCTAAAATTGCGAATGATTTAATTATATCATTTGAGAAAGCACTTAATATATCAATTAAAGATCACATTGAAGAAATTGAGATTGCTACTCCCCAAACCCTTTCACGATATACAAGTGCATTTCAAGGTTCTGCGTATGGATATGAAAGTGATCCTTGGGATTCGTTTATTCCACGATTAATGGCAATGAATGATGAGAAATATATTGAGGGTTTAGAGATATGTGGAGGATATTCTTCACAAGGAGTAAGTTATACTAATTCTTTAATTTCTGGACAGATATCAGCATTTTTAACTTTACAAAAAATTAGGGAGGGAGAATAATGAAGAACCATAATAAAAAGTTTGATCTCAGCGTAAAAGGTAATATTAGAGATTTGCTTGCATTTAAAAATCTGATCTCTAAAAGGAGCAAATTGATACAAAAAGCTTCGAACCTCCCAAAGAATGATCCAATCAAGAATCTGTCCAGAAAATTACATCCTGAAAAGCAAACATTAGTCATAAGTGAGATAAGAGAAGAAACGAAGTCAACAAAAACAATCCGTCTTATTTCAGAATCTGATGAAAAGAAAACAGCTTATTTTAGAGCAGGACAATACCTGAGTCTAAAAGTACAAATAAATGGAACAGTAATAACACGTCCCTATTCAATTTCCTCATCTCCATTAGATAGTCTTTATGGTTTTTATGAAATTACAATTAAGAAAGCAGAGGATGGATTTTTAACTCAATATATATGGGATAATTGGAAAATTGGTTCTAAAATAGAAAGTTCTGGTCCCGAAGGTAATTTTTATTTTGAACCACTAAGGGATTTAAATCACATAGTAGGAATAGCAGGGGGTTCAGGCATTACCCCATTCAGATCAATCGCAAAATCCATAATAAATGGAACAATTAATGCTAAACTAACAGTATTTTATGGAAGTAGTGAAGAGGATGACATCATCTTTTATGATGAATTCAGAAAGTTTGAAAAGAATTTCCCCAATCAAATAAAAATCATTCATGTACTAAGCTGTGAGGAAGTTCACTTAGAAGGGTGTGAAGAAGGATTCATTAATGCTGAAATAATACAGAAACACGTGGATATAAATAAATGTTCATTTTTTATTTGCGGTCCTCAAATCATGTATGAATTCGTTGAGAATGAATTAGCAAAATTTAATCTGCCATATAAAAGAATACGTAAGGAAGTTTTTGGAGAAATAAGAAACCCATTATCTATTCCAAATTATCCTAAAGAATGCATTGGAAAAACCTTTTCAATAAAAGTAGAGATGGGATCTTTATTAACTGAAATTCCTGCATTAGCAACTGAATCGGTTTTAACAGCATTAGAGAGAGCAAAATTAGCACCACCCTCCAGGTGTAGATCAGGTTCCTGTGGATTCTGTCGTTCTGCATTAATATCTGGTGAAATATTCGTGAATCCTTTTGATGATAAAAGAAGAATTGCGGATAAATTACGTAATTACTTTCATCCTTGTTCATCATATCCCATGTCTAATCTTGAAATTATTGTCCCAAGAAATCGATAATTTTTTTATTTTATCTAAAATGCGAGTAATTTCAAAGGAGAAGTGTAAATTTAATCATTGTCAAGATTTGATTTTTCTAGCAAATTGACAAATTATAAATAATACAATGAGGGAATATTACATAATAGAATAAATAAAGGTGATTGAGATCGCTAAAATACTTAGAGTAGATTTAGATTCAAATAAGATAGAATATGAAGATTATAAAAGTAAAGAGGAAGTTGAGCTAATTGGAGGAATGGGCTTAGCAACTGCAATTTTCACAAAAGAAGTTTCTCCAGAGGTTGATCCATTAGATGGAAAGAATCATTTAATTTTCTCAGTTGGACCATTTTGCGGCACGGCTATTCCTTTTTGTGGTAGATACTTCATTACAGCAAAATCGCCGCTAACTAGAATTCTTGGGGAAGCATCTTCAGGAGGTTTTTTTGGTAAGGAGTTAAAAACTGCAGGTTATGATCTAGTCATCATTAAGGGTAAAAGCAAGACTCCAGTTTATCTATGGATAAATGATGGAATTGCAGAATTAAAGGATGCATCCGAATTATGGGGTAAAGGAACGCAAGAAACTGATGAAAAATTAAAAGAGCTGCTTGGAAATGATAAAATTAAAGTGGCCACGATTGGTCCTGCGGGAGAAAACTTAGTAAAATACGCATGTATAATCAATGATAAGCACCATGCTGCTGGAAGATGTGGAATGGGTGCTGTAATGGGTAGTAAGAACTTAAAAGCTATTGCGGTTCTTGGTACTAACAAAGTTCCTATTCAAGATAAAGATAAAGTAAATGATGCTGCTAAAGAACTTAGAGAATTATTAAAAAAATCAGCATTAGGAATGGTTATGGCTGATTCGGGGACACCTGTTCATATTGATTCTATGTATAGTGTAGGAGATGTAATTATCAAGAATTATACAGAAGGACGGTGGATAGGGATTAAAAAACTTGGAGCAAAAGCAATGCAGGCTAGAGGAGTAGTAAAAATGCATGGTTGTTTTAATTGCCCAACAGCTTGCCGGGGTTTCTTAGAGTATCAAGGAAAATGGGTAACTCGTCCAGAATATGAAACTCTTGGAATGCTAGGATCTAATTTAATGGTTGATGATTTAGAAACAATTATCAAATGGAATTTAATTGTTAATGATCTTGGACTAGATTCAATTAGCCTTGGGGCTGCTGTAGGATGTTTTCTTGAATCAATTGAAAGAAAATTAATTAGTGATAACTTAGATGGTTTTAATTTTACTGAAGAAAATGTTTGGGGCAATATTGAATCAATTGAAAAGCTTTTCACCAAAATTGCTTATAGAGAAGGAATTGGTAACGATTTAGCTGAAGGAGTAAGATCTTTTTGTGAGTTAAAGGGATTACCAGATGAACTTTCAATGCATGGAAAAGGGCTTGAGATTCCAGCTCATGAACCACGAGCTAATAATCTCACGGCATTAGATTATGCTACAACCCCTCGAGGCGGATATCATTGTTATGAACCGATGCATTTATCCTCCTACATGAATCAAAAAGAAGAAATTGGTTTAACTGAAAGAGTAGATAAGTTTGGCACAGGGGATGATGTTGCTGAAGCCGTAGTAAAAATTCAAGATGGTAGCGAAGCGTATTCCGCAGCTGGAGGTTGTATATTTGGATTTTGGTTCATTCACAAACTCACACCTTGGATCAACGGTCTCAATGGAATCACTGGTAGGTCTTATACAGTTGATGATTTTATGAAAGCAGGTCGAGAAATCGTTAAAATGAAAAGAATTTTTAATGTTAAGTGTGGAATAACCAAAGCAGATGATAATTTTGGGAAGAGATTTTATACTCCGCTTGAAAAGGGTGGATCTAAAGGTAATATTCCTCCATTAGAAGGATTACTAGAAAAATACTATCAAATTAGAGGATGGGATGCACAAGGTAAACCAGTTTAAAAATCTTTAAACTTAAAGTCTGAAAATATCTCTTTAATTTCTTCTTTTTTTTCTTTACTTAACCATTCAGAATGATTATAACTTTGTTCAATCCCGATTTTTTCAGATTTAGAAAGCCAAAGGGGATTGTAAGGTAATAATCCTATTTCTTTGACGTTTAATGAGCTTAGATAATCTGCTAATGCACGCAAGTTCTCTTTTCTATCTGTTATAGATGGAATTAATGGTATTCTTGGCAAGATTTCTATCACATCTTGCTTTATAAGATTTTCAAAATTTTCTAAAATTCGTTCATTTGTAACATTGCAATAATAGGAATGAAGTTTGGGATTAAATATTTTCAAATCAAAATATATGAGATCAACATGGGGTTTAATATATTCCTCAAATTTTTCCCGATTATAGAGCCCTGCTGTTTCAATGCAACTATGAATATTAGCTTTCCTTAATTCCTTTAATAAATTATAAACATAATATATATGATATAAAGGTTCACCACCTGAGAGAGTTACCCCTCCTTTAGAGTTATCATAAAACACTTTATCTTTCAAAATAATTTCCATTAATTCTTCAATTGAATATGATTTACCTACTAATTCTAAAGCGGAATTTGGGCAATTATCAACGCAACTACCGCATAAATTACACTTACTTCGATCAATGCGAAATTTATACTCAAAATCAATAGCGTCTTGGGTACAGGAAGCTATACAACTCCCACATTCAGAACACATCTGTTTATCAAACGATAATTCCAAAGAAGGAGATTTTGTCTCCGGATTTTGGCACCAAACACAAGAAAGAGGGCATCCTTTAAAAAATATTAAGGTTCTTATACCTGGACCATCATCTAATGCGTTTCTTTTAATATCGACTATTAATGTTTTGTCTATCATTACTTAAAGATATAAAAATAGAAAAGGAATTAATTTATTTGGGTTGATATTCATGTCGTTCAATTATTTCTAATTGCATATTTTTATTTAATTTCGTAAAATATGCATTATAGCCTGAAACTCTGACTAATAACCATCTATAATCTACTGGATTGACCATTGCATCTTTCAAAGTATTTGTTGATACAACATTAAATTGCCACTGCATTCCATTCAAATCAAAAAAGCTCTGAACATAACTAGTAAATAAATCTAATGTTTTTTCATGACTATCTCCAGCGTGAGGAACCAACTTTACATTATATGAGGCATTGTTAGCCATTTTTAAATAATCCAAAGCTGCAACACTCTGAATGCTAGGGAGTAATATATCAGTAGTTCCTGGAGCAGGAGTCAATCCAGGTGTTAAAGCCTTTCCTTTTTTACGTCCCGATGGTAACGCGCCCGTGAGCATTCCAAATCCGGTATGGTAGCTTATTGACCAGTAACCGACTAAATATTTACCACCCCTATAATTATCAGCAGAATTGTATATCCCATAACAAAAATCAATAATATCTTGGGCTAATTTGATTGTAGAATCTTCACCGGATCCAAATTTAGGAACTTGATCTATTTTATTTAAAATGGACTCATAACCTTCAAAATCGTTTTGTAATGCATCCATTAAGGTACCAAAATCAATTTCTTTTTTATTATAGACTAAATCTCTAATAACTAATAAACTGTCAATAACATCAGTGAGCGCTACAAGTGCAACGCCCGATGTGTTATAAATTGCTCCCCCTTTTATGAGATCTTTACCCTTTTCTAAAGGACCTTTATAGAATCCAGATAAGAGAGGTGTTGGATGAATGATTTCATGCGCTTCTCCAAGAAAATTATTTATCTCAATTGATTGTTCAGCCAAATATTTCAGTTGTGCCTTGTAAGCATCAAGAAAATCATTGAAAGTGGGAAACGCTAATCGAACGTCCCCAGTTTCAATACCCATTTTATCTCCTGTTAATGGAATAACTCCGTTATTTAATGCCATTTCTAAGGGAGCTACTAAGTTCAAAAGCATGCAATTTGTATGACCATAATGTTTCCCTACAATAGTAGGTTCCACACAACCGGTAACAGCCCAGTCTCTTGCATCTTCCAATGAAAAACCTTCATGGACCAATGCTTCAATCATTGTTTTATCATTGTGAATGCTTGGAGATGCCCCCATATTAATGTTTACTTCGGTAAGTCTTCGTAAATACTCCTTCGAATTAATCCCAGAATAATATCTGGCATTCATGTTGGGATCTTGAAAACCTAGCATTTCATTTGCTTTTAAGATGATAAATGACATGTCGTTAACTGCATTATTGCCTTCTTTATCCACACCTCCAACAGTTACAGTGTCATCTGAAGAGCTACCCCCAAATAACTTCCATCCCACGTTCGGCATTAATGGATCGTGATCGTTTATTCTTAGAAATAAGGACCCTACTAATTCAATAGCACGTTTTATAACATTTTGTTTCTCTTCTTCATTACCAGCTTTTTCAATATCACTTAAGAAGAAGGGTTGTAACATCTGATCAAGTCGACCAATAGACAATGCAGAATTGGCATTCTCACAATGTAGGCATACAAAGCTGGTCCAGATTGATTGAATTGCCTCTTGAAGTGTTTCTGCTGGCTTTGCGGGAACTTTAGCGCATATTCTTGAGATCTCCTTCAATTCTATAATTCTTTTTGCTTGATCTGGGTTATTAGGATCCAAATTGGAAGCAATTCTAAGTGCTTCCTCACTCAAGTGTTTTGAATAGATCAATACTCCGTCGATTGCGATTTGAACCGCTTTATAAAAATTCTTTTTCTCTGTATCCTTAGTTTCTTGTTCTAATTTCTCCGCTTTACTTTTTATGCTTTCTAAGCCCTCATTGATCACCATTGGAAATCCAGGGACGGTATGGCTGATAGCATTAGTCTTCATCATAAAATAGAAAACCCACCCTTCCTCAAGTGCTTGGGATTTTGGATTATTATTTTTTGTTCTGCAAAATTCCCTCACATTTCGTTCCATCCAATAAGGAAAAACTTCAAGGCTCAAAATATCAGCATCTTTATCCGAAATATCGTTCGGATTAAGTTCTCGTTCGCCAATTGTTTTTAATTCCGGCCATATTGCTGTCGCAATTAGTTCTGGATACATTGGTATACCGACTTCTTTTGAAGTAGTGGAGCCAGCAATAAGATGCGCATCGTGAATTATAGGCTGTTTATTCGCCATTATATAATTCACCGCTCCAGCTTGTCGTAGTTCTGGATCAAAAGGATTTCCGGATTTATCTACTTCAAAACCATTTTCCATGTGATATTCTGTGACTAATTTCGCCCTTTCCACGCAAATTGCTGGTTTTAAGGCAAATCTCCGATTTTTCAAATATTTTAGCCGAGGAAAATCGTTTATTGAATATTTTGCTAAATAAGGATCTTCTAATACTTGAACTTTATCAATTTTATGATTTAAAGTTTCATTTTTGATTTTTCTATTGTCAATATCTTTAATTGGATAAAGCAAGCGATTTTCAGGACCTTTATAATCCTTAATTTTAGCCCCCATTACAAGCGAAGTAAGATAAGAGAATTTTGTAAGATAACTCATGTTTCCTATATATCCCATTTCATTAGTTAAAAGATAATCGAGAGATTCTTCGGCACTCTTGCTATAAAGATTAGCTAAAGTCTCTTTATCTTTATAATAAATTGTGATATTAGGATGCTCAATTTTTCCATCAGCGACAGTCATCTTTCCATCTTTAAAAATTACATAAACATTGAAAGCATCATCCTTTGTTGTGAATTGATATTTTGCATTAAAAATGAAACCGGTTTTTTCATTATAAATTTCTCTACGCATTTTTCTGCGGGTATCGAAGATCATGGCGAGTAAATTTAGCTGCCCTTTAAAATTCTCAAGTTCTTTTTCTACATCTAATACTTGCATAGTTAATTCCTTAAAAGTTAATTTAGTTAAAGATTGATTTTGTAACTATTAAAATTTGTTAAAAAAAATTTGGTGTTTTATTAAATTCCCAATGAAAAAGCAAGGAATATTTTTTAATATAAAATTATCAAATTCAAAATAAATAAAGAATTATGAAATTATAATAAAAAAAAGAGAATGAGATTATGAGTAATAAAAAGGAACAAAATCTTGAAGACTCTTATGATGTTGTAGTTATTGGAGCAGGAAATGGAGGGCTTTCTGCGACAGCGTTTCTTGCTCAAAAAGGTTTAAAAGTATTAATGCTGGAACAACATAATTTACCAGGTGGAGTTGCGACGAGTTTTGTCAGAGGGCGATTTGAATTTGAAACTTCATTACATGAACTTGCTAGTTATGGACCTGAAACTAATAAGGGTAACGTGAGAAGAATGTTTGAAGACAGATTTAAATTAGATACTGAATTTGTTCAAGTTCCTGAAGCTTATCGACTAATAGTGACTGATCCTAATGAAAAAATGGATGTTACCATGCCATTTGGAGTTGAAAATATGATCGATGCTATTGAAAAAGAAGTTCCAGGCAGTAGGGAATCAGTTAAAAAATTCTTTGATTTAGCAGAGGAAATAGGTGAAGCTTTTAATTATATAGGATCAACAGGAGGAAAACCGGATCAAGGAGTTTTAATGAAGGAATATTCAAATTTTCTTAAAACTGCTGCTTATTCAACTCAAGAGGTAGAAGATGCGTTGGGGATTCCTAAAAAGGCACAAGATATTTTAAATGGATATTGGGCATATCTAGGTTTACCCATCAGTAGAATAAATTTTACAATTTATTGTACAATGGTTCAAAATTATGCTGATCTTGGAGGTTGGATTCCAACAAATAGATCGCATGGTTTTACAACCGCATTTGATAAGAAAATCAGGGAGTATGGAGGGAGAATAGAATATAATACAAGAGTTGAAAAGATACTTGTTGAGAATGGAAAAATAACTGGAGTGGAAACTGTGAATGGAGATAAATTTAAAACAAATTATGTAATATGTAATGCGTCTCCAACATTAACCTACAATAAATTAATCTACCCAAAATCAGAAGTTCCAGAAATTGCATATAAGGATGTTAATGCTCGTATTCATGGATTAACAGGTTTTGTCATTTATGCAGGCTTGGATGCTTCTGCAGAGGAGTTAGGTTTAACTGAATATGGTTATTTTATTATGGATAGCATGAATACTGAAGCTTTATATGATTCATGGACAGTTCTTAAACCACCTAAAGGATTAGCATGTGTAGTTCTTAATAATGCACTTCCTGATTGTTCACCCCCCGGAACATGCATATTAGATATTACAACACTTTATAAATCTGAACCTTGGGAAAATGTGAAACCTGAAGATTACCATGACACGAAAACCAAAATTGCGGAAGAATTATTAATTAATTTTGAAAAAGCTACGGGAACATCTATAAGAGATCATATTGAAGAAATTGAAATAGCGACTCCTGCTACATTTGCACGTTATACAAGGCACTATAAAGGGATTTTTTATGGATATGAACCAGAGTCGTGGGATTCTATTGTACCCCGATTAATGAGCATGGGAAAAGATGTATATATCGAAGGATTAGAATTTGCAGGTGGATTTAACAGGCGATTACATGGATATAGTAGCGCTCTCGGTGATGGGATGATATCAGCTCAATTAACTTATGCTAAAATAATGAAGGAGCGTGATAATGCATGAATGAAGGAAATAAGAAAAAACTAAACATCACGGTTAAAAGCAATACAAAGGACTTATTTGCTTTCACTAAGTTAGTACCTAATAGAATGAAACGGATAGAACGTGCATCAAGCGAGCCAATTACAAAAGATCCAATAAATGACCTTGCGAGAAAATTACATCCCGAGCGACAATTTTTAATAATTGATGCTATTAAAGAGGAAACTAGATCTACTAAAACCTATAAATTGATTCCCGATCCTGAATCAGAGACTAAAAAATTATCGTATTTTAGACCGGGTCAATATCTCAGCTTAAAAGTTGACGTTAATGGTGTTCGAATCACCAGACCTTATTCAATTGCGTCCTCGCCAACAGATGTTGCTAATGGATTTTATGAAATCACGATTAAAAAAGAAGAGAATGGATTCTTAACCAATTATCTCTGGAAGAATTGGGATATTGGTACAAAGATAGAAAGTTCAGGTCCAGAAGGATTCTTCTTTTTTGAGAGATTGAGAGATTTGAAAAACATTGTTGGAATTGCGGGAGGATCTGGAATTACTCCTTTTAGATCTATTGCAAAAGCAATAATTGAAGGTAAAATCGATGCTCGTTTAACATTATTATATGGAAGTTCTGAAGAGGATGATATAATTTTCTATGATGAATTTAAAGAGATGGAGAAAAATAACCCTACTAAAATTAAAATCATCCACGTGCTGAGTTGTGAGGAAGTCTCTTTGGAAGGATGTGAAAAAGGATTCATTACTGGCGAGATCATAGGAAAATATTGCGACGTTCACGCGTCCACCTTTTTTATATGTGGACCACAGGTTATGTATGATTTTATAGAAAAAGAGCTCAATAAGTTTAATTTACCCGTCAAACGTGTCCGTAGAGAAGCATTTGGAGAAATTAAAGATATTTTAAAATATCCAGGCTTTCCTAAGGAGCTTGCGGATAAAGGTTTCAAGCTTAAAGTTCAAATTGGAGGTCTTTCTAAAGAAATTCCAGCTTTAGCCACTGAATCTGTTTTGGTTGCATTAGAGAGGGCAAATTTAGCCCCACCATCAAAATGCCGTTCTGGAGAATGTGGATTTTGTCGATCGCTTCTTGTATCGGGAGAAGTGTTTATCAATCCAATTTCAGATTGGCGACGATCTGCAGATAAAAAGTTTAATTACTTCCACCCGTGTGCTTCGTATCCAATTTCGAATATTGAAATGAAAATTCCAAGAGATTTGTAACTTTTTTTTACATAACTTTTTTTTTTTTTAATTTCTTAAGATCTTTTACCTAAAAAAAGTGAATTGCATGGATATAAAAATAAAGTATGGAATAGCTGCATTTTTTGTAATACTAATTCAATCCATAATAAAATTGGGTGGTGTGCTAATAACTGGGAGTTTGGGCTTTTTATCAGAGACCGTTGATACCTTAACGGATATTTTTTTTGTTATTATAACAATATATTCCATTTATTTAAGTCAAAAACCTCCTGATTTTGAACACATGTATGGTCATAAAAAGATCGATTCAATAGGGGGATTGATTCAAGGAATCATTTTGATTAATTTATATGGAATTATAATTTTTACAGCAGTCCAGTCTCTCATGCAAAAAACATATGGCTTTATGAATCCTGGCTTGGGGCTTCAATTAATAATTATCTCATTTATAATCAACATTATATTCTCAAGAATATTAATGTGGCAAGGAAGGAAACAAAATAGCCTATCTCTTAAAATTCAGGGACTAAACCTTTTCCAAGATTCAATGAGAGCGCTTTTGATTATAATAAACTTTATGGTTGCCTTATTTTTAAGTATAGAATTTCTCGATCCTATTTTTAGCATAATTTTATCCATTTGGATCATTTTTACAGCAATTAAACTTTCGAAGAAAGGAATTAAAGATTTATTAGACGTAAATCCCATAAGTGCTCTAATTTTAGAAGAGATAAAACAAAAGGTCCTCAATTTAGATCATGTAAATGCTTTAGAAGATTTTAAAGTTCGGGTTAGTGGAGATCTACTATTTGTAGAAGCACGTATATTAGTAGAGGATCATATTCCTTTAATACATGCCAACGAAATTACTAAATCTATCAATAATTTGACGAAAAAATACTTCTCTTCTTATAAAGTTGAAACGATGATAGAGATGAATCCACTGAGTGGAGAAGCGTCGATTGGTGAGAAAATAATCAACCTTTTATATTCCATGAGAGCAGAGTTTGAAGAAATAATATATTTTCAGAATCTAAACGTGTTTAGAATAGAGGAAAAATATTTTATATCTGTTACAATCATAGTAAATGAAGAAATTTCTTTAGAAGAGGCTCATAATGTAAGCAGTAAATTTGAGAAACAATTAAAAACTCAAGAACCTTTAATTTCCCGTATTATTACTCACATTGAACCAAGGACATTAGAAAAAAAATTACTGGTAGATAATCTTATCTGCACTCCCATTGAATTAGAAAAGAAAGTTAAATTACAGAACTCATTGGAAGATTTGTTAAGAAATACAGAAGAAGTGAGAGGTTTTCATGGATTAGAATTTTGGAATGCTCCAGATTGCTGCATACTTGAACTTCATATATTTTTTGATGGGAATCTTATGATCTCTAAAGTACACGAAATTATTACATTATTGGAACAAGAAATAGGAGAATTACTTAGGGAAGAGAACTTAACTGAAATTATTCTGCATTCTGAACCTATTGAAGGTAGAACAGATGGGGTTTTATTTTAAAAAACATTTCTAATCAAAAAGGGAATCTATATTTCAGCGTTAGTCCTAGTTCATTTTGCATGATTTTAATGTCATTTTGCACGCTTTTATTCAGAGGAATTCCCCTTATTTTATTTTCTTTTTCATTTAAGAACTCTTTTTCTCCAGCAGTAAAAATTTTTTGAACTCCTGGAACTTTTTTAGAATTCCTCAGTTCACGCATTATTTTCCCAGTAGTTTCTTTAAATCCACTTATAGGTCTAAAATGATTTATATCAATAGCCAAAAAGAAATGACCTACTTTCAGTCTCTTTTGATCATTTTCAATAATTCCTGCTGTATCTTTCAAAAAGATTCCATCTTGTAATGCAGATGACAAGATCTCGGCAAATGTTGCATACCCATAACCCTTATAACCAGAAGTTGCTTCACCTTTCCCACCTAAAGGTAATAAAGCAGCGGATCGATCGTATAAGTCATTAAGTACATTTTCTGGGTTGGTTTCAGTATTTCCATCCTCGGTAATAATAACTCCAATAGGCAAAGATTTATGAGTACGATTATATACTTCTACTTTTCCTCTCTGTATTATAGAAGTTGCACAATCTATAAGAAATGGGAACTCCTCATCAGTAGGAGCGCCATATGTTAAAGGATTAGTACCCAACATTGGTTCAACTCCAAACGTGGGTGGTACTGCAGGTCTTGCATTAGTTGTAGTGAAACCGATCATCCCTTCTTCAATTGCCATAAGAGAATACATGCCAGCAAATCCATAATGAGTAGAATTTCGCACCGCTACGGCTCCAACTCCATAACGCTTTGCTTTTGCAATTGCTAATTTCATTGAATGAAATCCAATTACATGACCCATTCCACAATTTCCATCAATTACTGCTGTTGCTTCATTATCACTCACTACCTCAATATTCGTTACAGGATTATATATACCTTGTTTGATTCGATCAAAATACATCTTACATCTCTGAATACCATGAGAATCGATACCCCTTAAATCTGCTTGTATAATACCTTGGGCAATTATTTTAGCATCAGGTTTAGGAACTTTTAATTTTATGAATACATCTTCAACAAAGTCTCTAAGAATTGAAGCTTTTATGAATACATCATCGTCTTGGGAATTATCAATTGATTTTGCTTTTGCTTTTTCAGTCATTGTCATTCAAAATATTTATGGTATGTTTGATTAGAAATGTTTCTATTTAATTAAATTCAGATTGAATATAAGTTGAAAGTTCGGGATTAACTCTAATTTTATTAATTCTGAGCGATTTTTTTAATAATTCTACCGAATTAATATCAAAAATTAGAAAATAATAAAAATTAAATAAAAAATTTTAAAAATTGAATTTGTATTTATCCAGATGAAGTTCCTTTTGCATAATTTTGACATCATCTTGTAAGCTTTTATTTAAAGGGATGCCTGATTTACTTCTTTTATTTTCGGAAATGTATTCTTTTTCTCCAGCTGTATATATCCTTTCCCGTCCGGGCTCTTTTTTAGAACTTCTCAAATCCCTCATTATCTTTCCTGCGGTTTTTTTAAAATTGGTGAGTGGTAAAAAGCTTTCAATATTAACTGCTAAGAAAAAATGCCCAACCTTTAATCGCTTTTGACCTTTTTCAGTAATTCCAATTGTGTCTTTTAAAAAAATTCCATCAGAAAGGGCAGCAGATAAGAGTTCTACTAAAGTAGCATATCCATACCCTTTATATCCAGAAGTTTCTTCTCCTTTTCCTCCTAACGGTAATAAAGCAGCTTTCCCTAATCCTAAATCCTTCAATACTTTAGTAGCATCCGTTTCTGTTTTGCCATCTTCCGTAATAATCACGCCATCGGGTAACGGCTTTTTTAACCTGTCATATACTTCTACTTTCCCTCTTTGAACAATAGTAGTGGCACAATCAATTAAAAAAGGAAAATCTTCATCAGTAGGAGTCCCAACGGTTAATGGATTAGTCCCTAGCATTGGTTCCACTCCAAAGGTTGGGGGCATTGATGGTCTTGCATTTGTTACGGCTAATCCAATCATTCCTTCTTTTATTGCCATGAGAGAATAGTAGCCAGCAATCCCAAAATGAGTAGAATTACGCACCGCCACGGCACCTAATCCAAATTTCTTAGCTTTCTCTATTGCTGTTTTCATCGCTTTATGAGCGATCACGTGTCCCATGCCACAATTTCCATCCCATAATGCCGTCGTTGGGCCATCCTTGATAACATCAATTTTAGTGGTGACTTCATAAATACCTTCCTTAATCCGGTCATAGTACATTTTACAGCGTTGAATGCCGTGGGAATCAATTCCTCTTAAATCTGATGTAATTAACACGTTAGCTATTATTGTAGCGTCTTGTTCAGGCACACCAAGTCCCATGAACACATCTTTCATGAAATTTTCGAGAGTTTTTGCATCAATATAAACAACATCATCAGTCATTTTAACGAATCACTTATTTTAATAAATTTTTTTTTAATTTGAATTATCACTAATAATCACTATTTTAACAAAAACTTTGAGGAGATATGATGCCCATATCATGTGCATTTTTGAAGCAAAAATTATTCACATTATTTCATGATATTAAATGATATGAAAACAAAAGTTAAAGGACGATTCTTTAAAGAGATATCTATTGACGATAATGGTGAAGATGTAGTTTATGTATTCCCTGATACTAAAGAATTTATCTCTATATTAAGAAGAGATATTAATCGAAAGTTAATATCAGATGAATTATAACATACTAAATTCATATATCGTGGTATGATTCTGATAAAAGATAAAAAAATGAAATGATTATCTCATATCGACATGTTACACTCCGCTGAATGGTTGTAATTAGACGTGAAAGTTGTTTTCACGCATGTAAATGTATAAATACAATGAAAAATTAGAGTTCTTGGGCAAGTTGGGCAATGCCTGATATCCCTTCGTTGGATTGACCGCAAAATGCTCATAGCGGAAATTGCCCGATTTGAGGTTTCATAAGCATTGTTATCCGATTTTACATTCCGGCGAAGCGCTCCCCTTGATGGTGGGTATCTGTGGTATTGTCTTCTGTAGGGAAGGCATAAACCCGTAATTCCGAAACCGACCAGGCCAGGGATGGAGCAGTCGTAAGGTTAGACGTTCACGCTTCAAGGTAAGGGCGTGGAGGGGTGCATTATTTGGTCATAACTCTGGGATTGGAGCCAAGAGTCGGGTTTTTTATCTCATCTAATGTGAAGCGGAGGAGTCGATCTTTATCTTCTTCAGCATAGGCAATTCCAATTCTTTTTCCCATTAAGATTTTCTCATCATTGATCTTTTCTCCTTCTGTAAAGTAGAGATCTGAGTTATCAGCACAAGAATCAGTACCATTAAATTTGTCTTTTGTTATATTCATTGCCATACAAAGTTTGCTGGGACCATCAACTAAATTTCTATAATTCTTACCCACTTTGACATTGCGATTATCTTTCATTAATTCGATCCCATCAATTGGATATAATTTTCTTATGAATATTGCACACGGACATCCTTTTGGTTCAGTAATGACGTTTAGGCAGAAATAGGTTCCATAAATGTAATAAACATATAGAGTACCTGGTTTCATGTACATTATTTTCGTTTTTTCAGTTTTTTTATTATTATAACAATGACACGCTTTATCTCTTGAACCTAAATAAGCCTCTACCTCAATTATTTTTCCAATCATTCTTCCTTTCGCTGTTTTTCTTACGAGATATTTTCCTAAGATTTCTTTACCAACTTGCACCGTATCTCTTGAAAAATAGTCCCTTGTTAATCTACTTAATCCACTCAATTCAAAATCAATTACAAATTTGTAAAATTAAAAATTTATATATTTAAAAGAATAAGTATATTAAATTAATGAGTTTAATAAAATTTTATTAGCTTGAGATATAATGAACGCTCCAGAAAGAATTTTAAAAACGATTGAGCACGAAGAACCGGATAGGGTCCCTGCGTTTGAAAGCGCATTTACGAATAACACAATTATGAAATATTATGGAATTGATCCAAGAGCTTCTGGGGGATATAAAGGCTTATATGAATTTTCCTATAAAGTAGGAATAGATTTAGTCCTTTCTACAGTAAGTCTCTTCCCTCGAACGTTTCTCAAGGGTAAAAATGGTTTTATTGATGAATATGGCCGTTTAATGAAGTTTGAAAAGAGTGCAGATGATACTCAAATTCTCACCTATCATGGAGGTCATTTTAAAAGTTTTGAAGATTACGAAAGTTGGGAACAGCCAGATCCAAACTTGAAATCGAGATTAGCACAATTTAAAAGTGGAAGAAAAATTCAAAAAGACATGAATGACGTTGTTTTTTCCATTCCGGCGACAGGTTCACTCATGGAGTGTACTTGGGAAGGATTTGGACTTGAAAATTTTTCAAAAATACTGAGACACGATAAACAAATCAGAAGAGTATTTGATGACCGAGGATCTTTTACGCTAGAATTAGTGAAAATCTTGGCAGAAAATGATGCACAAATGGTGTTACTTTGGGATGACTACGGATTTAAAAATGGTTTGTTCATGAGACCTAATCTATACCGAAAATATATTTTTCCATGGATAAAGCAAATATGTGATGCTGCCCACAAACGCGAATGTAAAATATTACTACACTCAGATGGAGATCTAATGGAAATTTTTGAGGATATTATAAATTGTGGTGTTGATGCCCTCAATCCCATCGAATCTACCACTGCTAACCCAGATTATGATATATTTAAATTAAACGAAAAATATGGGGATAAGATCACATTTGTCGGCAATTTAAGCCCTATCATGTTAGCATTGGGAGACATTTCGGAGATTGAAGATTACGCGAAAAAATTAATACGGGAATTAGCACCAGGTGGAGGATATATCTTCGGTTCAGGTCATAGCATAAATCCAGCAGTTACAATTGATAGATTTGAAGCCATGCATAATATTAGAAGAAAATACGGAACTTATCCTATCAATGTTCCTGATTAAAACATGAACCCTTTTAGAGCATGTTATTAAAGCACAATTCGGCTTTTAAGAATGGGGCTAATCTTTTATTTGAAGCTATGAAAGGAAATTTTAAAAATATAGATAATTCTCCTTTAAGTTTACTTCCAGTAATTGAAAATATTTCTCCTCCTGCTTCTTTTAATATTAAAATACCAGCTGCAACATCTACTAAACGATTATTTTCACGCAAATTAATAAATGCCTCCATGCTCCCCTTAGCAATTTGGCATAATGTTAATGCACTGCTTCCTAAGACTCTAACTTTATAGTTCCTTTTTATTAATGATCGAAATTTCTCAACGTATTTAAATAAATTTTTGTTTGAAATATTGAGCTCAAAAAAGCAATCATCCGATACATCCAACTGAGAAGCGTGTATTAAGGCACCATTTAAAAAAGCACCGTTACCCTCTTCCGCCCAATATAAGTCCTTTGAGTTTAGATCGATAATTACAGCTTTTACAATATCCTTGATAGATTTTCCTTTTGCATATGCTATGGATATTGAACAATAGGGAATTCCTCTTGCAGCGTTGTTAGATCCGTCAATAGGATCGACAATCAATATATGTTCGTTAAAAAGTGCTTTTTTTTTATTTCCTATATATTTTTCCCCTACTTCTTCGCTAATTAAAAGGATGTCTAATTCTTGATCTTTTAAACTTTGGATAATAAGCTCTTCAGCAACAAGATCTATATTCATGGATATATCTCCTCCAGCCCCCCGCGAAATTTTAACCCCCCCTTCCTCAGTACCCAAAAGAGGATTTATTTTTTCATAAATCTTGATAGCCAACTGTTTTAAAAAATCGATAGTTACTTCCATAAATACTCACTAAAATCTTGTAAAAACTCAATTTAATGTAATTGTAAGTTTATCTTAATTCTTATGAATTGAATTTTTTTAACTTAAATACTCGTTTTTCAACGAAAATTGTAAGAATAAGAGGATAACATGACTATTGTAATTCAATTTCAACGAGAACAGTTTCAGGAATTTGTATTTTCATGATAAGATGCATGCTACGCTCATTTGCTACTATATCAATCAATCTTTTATGAATTCGCATTTCAAATTTAGCAACTTTATTCGTACCTTGCCCGCTAACGTTTTTCAATACTGGAACTCTTAGATGCTTCGTTGGAAGGGGAATGGGTCCCATCTTCTTAATTCCTTGGGATGCACAAACCTGATCAATCTGTTCGCACACGGAGGATACAGCATCTAATTTAACGGACGAGAGCCTGATTCTTGCTTTTTGCAATGTTTATAATACCTTTTGTTTCAATTTGATCTTAACTTGTATGATTAATTTTAATCTCTAATAGTAAAAAAACTTTATTAAATTACACGAGAAAAAGAATAAACCGTTTATTTTGTGCTTTTTAGTAAAATGAAAGTTTGACCTGATTTTTGTTGTTTATGATTCTTAATTAGAAATCCGTTAAAACCATTATTGATAAATGAAGAAATATAGGAGTTTAATTCCAGTTCGTCTAAAGGATAAAATTCAATGATAATTCTTCCTAATGGTTTAAGAATTCTATGTAAATCTCGAGCAGTGTCACTAATTCGCTTTTTTTTTTCTTTAATCTTCAATAATCCATGAGTAATAAAATTGAATGCAGAAACAGAGAGAATATGGTCAATTGTCATTTCCCGTAAGGGAAGATTATTAATATCTGCCAAGATAAATTCAATTTTCCTATATTCTGGATATAAATGCTTTTTTTCACCCGTTTTAAATAACATGTCTTTTAAGATATCGACCCCAACGACTCTAAATCCATGATTTACTAAAATTTCTGAAGAAAATCCCGTTCCGCACCCTAGATCTAGTACGAGTGAATTTTCATAAACTAAAGTATTTTGATTATCGATTTCATTCAGTTTCTTATCATATAAGTACCGGATGCATTTCACCGTGGTCTTTTTTTGATTCCTTTCCATCCATATTGAATCATTATATTCATTTGATAAGGAACCAATATATGAATCTGGAAATCTCGGATTTGATGTTTTTCTTGACATTGATCCTCAAAATGATGAAAATCTGATAATTATTTAAATAAGTAAATGAATATAATTATGTAAGATCATAATTATCCATTTTTTATAGATTTACTCAATTAATAGATTATGTCATCTAATAAACAGAATTTATATAAAAACGATATGGAGATATGAAAAGGGGATAAAAATTGAATGAGACAATCTTAATCGTAGATGATGAACCAGATATTGTTTCGCTCACTGAGAAATTCTTACAGATCGGGCAATTTAATACTATTACATGTAATAACGGAAAAGAAGCATTAAAAAGATTGGAGGACCAGTTTTCAGAGATCTCTTTAGTACTTCTCGACGTAATGATGCCAGGAGTTAGTGGTACGGAAGTATTAGAAATTATCAAATCTAAGAAAGATTATGAGCATATTAAAGTAATACTTTTTACTGTAAAAAGCTTCCGGGAGGATATTGAACAAGGTAAAATGCTTGGAGCGGATGGGTATATTACAAAACCATTTTCTGGTAACGATCTCCTAGAATATGTAAAGAAAATTTTAGGTCATATGAAATGAGCCAAGTTAAAGGATCAATATTGATCGTTGATGATGAAAAAGATATCACATTATTAACTAAAAGATTCTTAGAGTTAGAAAATTACGACATCCTTTCAGCAAATAATGGGAAAGAAGCACTCCAAATAATGGAAGAGCGCTATTCTGAAATTGCACTTGTTCTTCTAGATATAATGATGCCACAAATTAGTGGATTTGATGTTCTAAAGAAAATTAAAGCAAACGAAAAATATAATGATATACTCATTGTTTTATTCAGCGTAAAAAATTTTCAAATCGACATCCAAAAAGCCAAGGAACTTGGAGCTGATGGTTACTTGCCAAAAACTATTTCTGGAAAAAAGCTTTTAGATTATATCAGAAAAATTTTAGACACAAAAAGTAGGTTATAAATTATTAAATAGCTGTTTATCGTTTAATTGATCCTTCAGGTTCTATAATTTCCAGAGCTAATTGATATTTAGCCAGAATTAAAGTGGCAAATACAATAAAGACTAAAGCTACAAAGAATAATGGATAATTTGTAAATGTTTGTTGAAACACTAAAATCCCAGCAGTAATTGGAAGGAGTAGAGCAACTGTGTCTAAAATTGGATACATAATGAGAAGTTTACCCCTTTGAAATCCTCCTTGATAAAAAGGTACACTTGAAATGTTAAAAATAGTCATTAACCAAAATCCGAGAAAAACCCATAAATGGGCATAATTTCCACCAGCCATGAACCAAAAGATGCCGAAAGGTAATTCAAGCAGTGTATACCATTGAAATCCTTCACCTGTTTGAATTAAAGCTTGAGCAAGAATGTTTGTAGCGACACCACCCAAAGCAAACAATAGTGCCCCTCCAAACATCGTAAAAAGTCCTTCAGCGCCAGTTCCTTTCTTTTTTTTAGCAAAATACAAGGAGAATATACTAATGGGTATTACAATGAGTAAGAAAGTGATGAATGCTGGCACAAAGCCATATAAATCAATGTTTACATCTGAAATACCCGTAAAAGCTATTAATATCGGAGATATAGTAAGAAGGGCAATAGCTGTATATTCCAAAGCACCCACCCTTTCTTTTAGAATAACTATAGCTGCAATAACAAAAACTATAAAACCCGTAGCCATAACTGGCTCAGTAACAATAATTCCAATCATGCCAATTGATAATATATATGGAAACCAGCCTGCAATTCCCAAGAAAAACCCAAATGCCCAAGATTTATTTTTCACTAACCATAAGAAGGTTTTTAATATCTGTTTTATTCCACCTTCAAATTTAATTTCCACGCCATTAAGGGTTGCTTGATTCAATCCTTTTTTTTGATATACAAATGCCAAGTTAAAGCAAGTAGTTGTAACCAATGCCAGAATTATGCCAGTTATAACGATTATGATATCAACTAAATTAACCATACAAAAAAAAATCAAGTGTAGAATAAATCTTTTTAGAATTTAGAATTTAAAGGAAAGGAATTATGCATATAACCATTATCACTATTGCTAAAAAGGTAAAACAAAGAGCTTTTCTAAAAAAATGAGCAACATGTTTTCTTGGTTTTCTCCCATTCCTGTCAAATAATTTAGGAAATAAGGAATGATCATGTGGTTCTAATTGATACCAATATGCTGTGGAAGACCAATCATCACTGCGGTGGTTATCATGACCATGTTCGATGGTTACTATTATTTTTTTATTAAAATAGACGGGATCTTCGATATGATATCGATAATAAGAAATTTGCCCAAAAAAGTTGAAACCGCCAGGCTTAATAGTCCCATAATATGGAGCAAAATACTTCTTTGCTTGAGCATATGCTTGATTTACATAATCTTCAGTACCTGTTCCAAAGAGAGTAGGTACACCTTTATCTATATCTTCATCGATGAATATCATATCATCTCCTTCTCCTGGCCAATTGAGAAATGGTAGGAAGGTAATATTATCGATATCTAAATGACAACCAACATAGTGTCCTTTACCACTTGCCTCTAAAATTCTAAAATTCTCTTTTAAGGGTTCTGTATTCTTCCCTCCGGTGTAATTGAAAGAGATTGGCTTTGATCTCTTGAACTTTTTTCCTGTCTCGCCATTTATGAGTTTAGGTGTAGTTGGGTTCTCTCGTCGCCATTGAGCATGAAATCTTCCGAAAGATTCAGAATTTTCAATTCCATCCTCATAAACTTCATAATCTATGTAATAATAAAAGTTAAGAGGATCTGGGTTATCATTTTCTAATGTAATTTTAAAATTTTCTGTAAATGGCATTGGCCACCAACAATTGAATCCTCGACCACCTCGAGGAGTCATTTGGAACGGCGAAGATACAAACACTTCTCTTTTTGCATGACCCAACCCAAAAAAATCAGCTATAGGAGCTTCTACACTAGGTTTATCGTCTAATTCATTATCCCAATACATTCTAATGATAATATTACGCAAATAATATTTGCTCTTGCACCTCATCGTACACCATAAATGAGTTATACATCCAGTTGCTTGCTCTTTTCCCAAAATCACGAGTTCACCGGATTTGAGGTCGATCCAGTCATGATTTCCTCCAGTCTTATCATAACTTGAGATTCTTCTCCGTTTTACAGAATCAGGGCGTATTTTAGCAATATCATTCAATCCAGTTTTTAATAATTTCATAGGTATAGATAAATCTTTTAATTATTTTAAGTTTCGAATTTTAAATATATCAGTTATTAGCTACCTTTATTTATGATAAAAAACCTATAAAATACAATAATATCTTACTACAACTAAAAAAATAACATTGAAATTGTTGGTGCAAACAAACAATGGTTTTAGAAGCTGAACCCGACAAAATTCCGTTCTTCAAACAATATTTTTCTGTTACAATATTAGTTGCTAATGTTTTAGTTTTTGTGTGGCAGCTCATGGACCCTACTGGTCAAATGCGTATAGAATATGCTTTTGTACCTAACGAATTTTTCGCGGGCGAGAAATTATATACAATTCTAACATCAATGTTCATGCATGGTGATTACGTCCATATCATAATGAATATGTGGTTCTTTATTGTAGTAACAGACAACTGTGAACATGCAATGGGTCATTGGTTGTACCTATTTACCTACTTTTCATCTGGGCTTTTCGCAACATTCCTTCATGCATTAACTAGCGTGATTATACCAGTTTGGGGGCCTATTTTAGGGGCTATACCATCATTAGGCGCTTCTGGAGCGATATTTGGACTCATGGCAGTTTATGTAGTTCTCTATCCAAAAAATAAATTTTATCTTCCTTCTGCAACAGGCCTGTCCATGCGAAAAGTGAATGCTGGTTATTTTATAATAGCATATTTCATATCTGAATTAACATATGCTGTTTATTCTTTTTCCAATCCTTTTGGGTCGTCCACAGCGCATTTTGCACATGTAGGTGGTTTCATAGCGGGAGCAATTATAGCAGGAATTTTTAAAGCCGTAAAAGGAACCTCATATCAAAAGAAAAAGCCATAAACAATAATTTTAACAAATTTAATATTTAACCATTTTTTATTTTTTAATATAAAGTTTTTGAATAAGACATGATTAAATCACACAAAATAACATTTTTAATTAAAAAATGCCGATTAATATTGTTGTAATTGGAATGGGATATGTAGGTATCCCCATGGCAGCACTACTCGCAGACGTTGATGACTTCTATGTTACTGGAATTCAAAGGAGATCCCAACGTTCTGGTTGGAAGATTGATTGGTTAAACAATGGTAAAAATCCTTATGAGGGAGATGAACCGGGTTTAGATGATTTAATTACTCGAATTGTAAAAAATAAAAAATTCCACGTGACTGATAATTACGATAATTGTAAGACTGCCGATTTCATTCTCGTTGACGTGCAGACCCCAGTAGAATTAGAAAGTAAAGTTCCAAGATACGAATCTCTAATTGAAGTATCTGAAAGAATAGCAGCATGCATGAAAAAGGGTGTTACTGTCATTATTGAATCTACGGTCGCCCCAGGAACTACAAATAATATTGTAAATCCCATCTTAGAGAAGGGCAGTGGATTTAAAAGAGGTGAAGATTTCTATTTGGTATTTTCCTTCGAAAGATTAATGCCTGGTAAATTATTAGAATATATTATAAATTTTCCTCGTGTTATTGGAGGAGGATGCGAAAAAGCGAATGAAAATGCAAAATTTCTATATAGAAAAGTAGTTAAAAAAGAATTACGTGTAACTGATACGCTTACAGCAGAATTAACAAAATGCATTGAAAATGCATATAGAGATGTAAATATTGCTTTTGCGAACGAATGCGCTTTATTATGCGAAGATTTTAATAGCGATATTTATAAAATCATTGAATTAATAAACATGCGTCCTGATAGAATGATGCATCTTCCTGGAAGTGGCGTGGGAGGCCATTGCTTAACGAAAGATCCGTGGTTATTACTTTATGGTCATGAGAAATACACGAATGCAGAAAATAGAGATAAGATTAAACTCATACCGAATTCGAGAGAATTAAATGATTACATGCCTAAACACGTGGTAGAATTGATGGAAGATGCATTTCGTGAAGCCCATAAATTGGTAGATAATATCAAAATTGCATTAATGGGTGTATCTTACAAAGCTAATACTGATGATACGCGAAACACGCCTACTGAAAATATAGTAAAAATTCTTATGAATAGGTACCATTCTCACAACATTATTTATATTGCGCATGATCCTTACGTTAAAGAAAAAGATTATCAACTTACGAAATTAACCGATAATCTTGAAGAGGCATTTAATGGAGCCGATGTGCTGATTTTTGCCACAAATCATAAGCAATATTACGAACTGGACATTAAGAAGATAAAATCCTTGATGAATACTCCAATCATAATTGATGGAAGGAATATTTTTAACCGTGAGATTATGTTAAAAGAAGGCTTTATTTACCATAAGGTTGGAACGGGTTAAAATTAATTTAATAGTGTTTTAAGAAAATATAACAATGGAATATCTTAAAATTCTCCAGTCCGAGCAGGACAGTAAAAACAAAACCCTATCATTTATCGGTTTAATTTTCGAGAATGTTTGTATTTAATTTTTCGATTTTTTAGCATTTTTTCTTTGTCTAATCGCACTAATGCCATTAAGAATGCCATCAATAATGCCTCATCCAGTACAGTAGGACCCTTCTTCTGTATTAGAAGCATGAGATTTAATCTTATTCTTCCATTCTGACATTTTTCCTATAATTTCTGTTATTGATTATGATAGTAGAAATATTAAGATCATATAAGCATTCTTGTTATGAAAGATAATATAAATTATTGTAATGGAATCGATTCTTTATATAGGAATATACCTTATTATTATTAATTCATAAGTTAAAATTAATAAAAATACTTCCATAAACCATGGGGATTAAAGAGCGATTATCAGAATTGGGAAAAAGCATGTCAGAACTTACATTAGAATTACATGAAACAAACACTACCATGCGAGAGTCCATGAAACTAATATCTGATACGATAAAAGATTTGAGTGAAAATTTCTCTAAAACATTAGCAGAAACTTTGAAAACCATTGAAGAGATGAAAATTCAAATTGATATTCGCGATACTGTACTAAAATCTCTTGGAATTGATGGTGTTATTCCTGATTTTTTCAAGAGGAAAAAATAAATATCTCGATAAAATGGCTTATATCGATTGAGCATTAGCTTTTCTGAATAAGAAATACAAAATTATTAATGAGATTAAATAAATTGCAGTGAACATAATCCATAGGAAGAATTCGGATAATTTATTTGAAATTATAGACGAGATCGCTCGATAAATTAAAAATAAACTTAATAGACTCAACAACTGAACACGAGATTTTAACTTATCCATGATATAGAAATTAAATGATATATTTTTTAAAACTATACTATATATGTATATTAGAAATTAATAAAAAAAGTCTGATGGTCAGATCATAAATGTCTGCAACGCCACCTAATTGTTTTATATGTAAGAAAAATTTAAAGAATAGTATTGAAAAATCATATTATTGCATTTGTGACATCACTATATGTGATTCATGTATAAATTCGGTTAAAAAAAATGAAGCTACGTGGATATGTCCCAACTGCAAGAAAGAATTACCATTAAAAAACAGCATGCTATTTAGGAATGGTTAATTTTTACATAAATGCTCTATATAACACTCTTATAAAGAATAGTGAAACTGATAAGCCTGTGATGAAACAAAACGATTATGATTTATGGTCTATATGCATGAAATAATCAAAGGAAGGCTGAGGCTTATTATCTTGTTTAGTGTTTTGAATTTGGAGGATAAAAAATAAAAACATTCCATTTTTTAATTTAATATTAAAATCAGAGAGAAGATGAAGGATAATGACAAATATCTCGAAAATTTTAGAGATTGAAAATTGCAATGCGGATGATTTAATAAAAGCAATTTATACTCCGAACTTGTGGGAAAAAATCGCTCCCGTACAAAAAATTGAAGTAGAATTCATAGCACCTAACGTAATGCGTAGTAAAATTCATGATCAGATAAAAATTGTAAATGTTCCAATTGAGATGGATACTGAAATAGTTCTTTCTGATAAGGGAGAAGAAGCAGGAAAAGGTCATTTAATTGAATTGAATATTAGAAATAATGAACAAGTTCAAAAACTAGAAGGGAGATTGCGGATTAAGAAATTATCGCCTACCAAATCAAAAGTGGGTGTATTTATTGATACCCTTATCTTTACTAATGATTTCATAAAATTGCTGGGTGGAGCTGCTGACATGACGTTTCAGTTAAAAATTTCCGATATGTTAAGAAACCTCGAAAAACATTGTAAAACAAGGAATATAAATGAATTTCTACATAATACTTGAACTATTAAATTCAAAAGATTTTTTTCTACACGGAACATTATATTATTTAATTTAGAATAAATATCAGGTAAGAGGTATTAAATATGAATGTATGGGTGTTAGATTCTGAATCCGGAATTACTTTACTATATAAATCATATTTAGATTTACCATTGGATGAGGATCTTGTAAGTGGATTGTTGGCTGCATTAAATCAATTTACAATATTTGAGTTTCAAGAGGGGATTGAAAGTATAGAGATGGGTGGATTACGGTGGGTTTATTTAGATGAGAAAGAGTTAAACTTACTTTTCATTGGCGCTTCAGAAAAGAGTGTAAATTCAGACATGTTAAAAGCCAGGTTAAATGTCATAAAACAAGCGTTTATTCAACAATACATACCTGATAGAGGGGAATGGGTCCATTCTTGGAAGGGCAATACTGATCTTTTTCTTCCCTTTAAAAACACAATTGATGAATATTACCAACAATGGCTTACTGCAGAAGGAGTATCCAGCTTAGCAGAATATTATAACATTTTGGGAGTATTTCAACAAATTCTTAATCTACTAATAAATGTAGTTGAAGCCCATGTATCTCCTTTAAAGAAAGAGAAAATTTATTTTAAGATTGAAAACATGTTCAAAAATTATTTAAGCCATGAATATGTGAAGGATAATGAAGAACTTAGTAAATTATCATTTGATCGTAATGCGGGGATTAATATTATTAGTATAAATCCTGGTAATTGCGATATGTTAGTCGTGGAAAAACAAATAATTAATTTAATAAGAAGAATTACTCAAATGTTAAAAACTGAAGAAGGATTTGAACGCGCTTTACATTATTTTCTAAAGGAGAATATTTTTGATTATTTAATATCAAATATGTCTCTTTTAAACGAATTAAACTTATTTAAATTTCTCATACAAGTCTTTTTACACAGATAGATTGTAGATTTTATCACGATTTAGCCAAATTTTCTTCAGAGTAATCACAGTACATCAAAAGGATGTAATTTTTGGTTCCTCCAAATCTTATTTTGAAAAAACCTTCATTTCAATTAGGTTTATTAAAAACTATTTCTTAACACTATTATTAAGTTAATACATTCAGAAAGCTGAATATCGATGGATCTTCCTTTACTAATATTGCTTTTCTTGATGTTTTTCCTTATTATTCTTAGCTATTCATTTAAAGATTTAGATTTCGTTGCCATTTCTTTATTATGCATGTTTTATGGAGCAACAATTACGGGATTGAAACTTGGACTTGATTTAAATGTTTTTATTAGCATGGTGAACTGGGAAGCAATCCTTATTATATTAAGTATGAGTATTATTACAAAAATCGCTCAGGATTCAAATGTATTAGAATTTATTGCTGTTAAATTATTTAAACTTTCCCGAGGAAATCAAAAAACATTTTTCTATTTACTGTGCATTATAACAACGTTTCTGGCTGCTGTTATTACGGATGTTGTGGTGGTTTTAATTTTAGCACCAGTGGTTGTTAGGCTTTGCCATTTCTTAAAAATTCGATCTGGTACTTACCTATTAGGAATGACTATTTGCATAAATATAGGTTCTATCATAACTCCATTCTCGAGTGGGGAAAATATTATAATTTCAAGTGCTTTTAATCTTACTACTGAATATTTTATCCAGAATTATTGGATATTTTCACTTTTTTTATTATTCACTACCATATATATTATGGATCGATTCGTGTTATCGAAAGAACCGAAAATTGAAGACCAACAGAAAAGATTTGTTCTTGAATTAGTTGATGCAGATATAATGATAAAAAATAAAAAAATGTTTTACTTTAACAGCTTTGCAATCATTATCACCATTACCCTATTTGCTATCCTTCCTTTATTATACCTAACAGCAATTATTGCCGCTTTAATCCTTGTCTTATCAAATAGACGATTTACAAAAAAATTAATGGGTGATCTGCTAAAAGATATAGAATGGGAAATTATATTTTTCTTCATCGCTCTATATGTAATCGTAGGTGCAATGGGAAGAGTTGGTTTTACAGAAATCTTCAGCGGGATACCATTTCAATTATTAGATCCCGCAGTATTGGGAGTCATTATCCTAATATTGGTTAGTCTTGTCTCAGGTGTAGTTGCTAATACACCTACAGCATTAATTTTTATACCAATCATACAAACTCTAATTACTGATTTTAACTTCCCAGAAATACCCTTATTATTTGCTTTTATAATTGCTATAAACTTAGGTGGCAATCTTATCCCACAAGGAGCCGCTGCTGATATGATGACTTTAAAAGTTGCTCAAGATTCTGGTGTAGAAAATCTCTCCTACAAAAGATTATTGAAAACTGGAGCTATGTTTGCAACTATTCATATTGGACTCTCTTTATTATATCTTTTAGCTTTAACGTATTTTATATTTATGATCATATTTTTTGGTTGTGTTATAGGTCTTATCATATTGATCTTATTGCCAATGTTTAAAAAATAAAAGAAGACTATTAAGGGAAAATACCCCTTAATTCAATAGCTCTGGCAACTCTAGATACCGCTATGACATAGGCAGCAGTCCTGAGCGAAATTTTTCGCTCCCTTGATATTTTATAAGTTTCTTCAAATGCTTCGATGATTATTCGCTTTAATTCTTCATTAATTCTGTCCAATTTCCAAAAGTAAGAATGTATATCTTGGATATATTCAAAATAGCTCACGCACACACCTCCACTATTAGCTAAGATATCAGGAACTACATGAATCCCTTTATTAAACAAGATTTTATCGGCTTCGGGGATTACGGGTCCATTTGCTCCTTCTAGTACAATTTGGCAATTAATTCGATCTGCATTTTGTTGCGTGATCTGATTTTCTATAGCAGCAGGTACCAATACATTACATTTTAATGTGAGAAGTTCATCGTTAGTAATGAATTGATAGTTTTCTTCTTTATAATCCTTGAGATAATTACCCTGGCTTACCCAATTCAATAATTTAGTGACATTTAATCCCGATTTGCTATAAATCGCAGTAGAGATGTCTGAAACGGCAAGAATTTTGCATCCATGATCATAGAGTATTTGGGCAATGGTGCCGCCTACATTACCAAACCCTTGTATCACAATCGATTGGTCTTCTAATTTTAAGCTTAACTTTTCACATAACGCTTCCAATACAAAAAATAATCCCATACCTGTAGCAGGTTCTCTCCCCACGCTCCCACCAATTTCTATCGGCTTTCCAGTCACCACACCGGGAATAGTTCTTCCCTTCTGCATTGAATATACATCCATAATCCAAGCCATTATTTTCTTATCAGTACCAACATCAGGAGCGGGAATATCGATGTCTGGTCCGATAAAATTAATTATCTCTGCCGTATACCTTCGAGTTAATCGTTCAAGTTCTTTATTCGATAACTTTTTTGGATCGACACACACGCCTCCCTTGGCACCCCCTAATGGAAGATTCAGAAGACTCGTTTTCCACGTCATCCAAGTTGCAAGTGCTTTTACTTCATCTAAATAAACATGAGGAGAGTATCTAATACCTCCCTTTCCAGGACCTCTCACCGTTGAATGATGGACTCGATATCCTTCAAATATTTGCATCGAACCATCATCCATCATTATTGGAATCGTAACTATTAGTGCTCTTTCTATTCTTTTTAAATATTCTCTCACGTTGGGATCCAAACCAATTTCTTTAGCAACTATATCAATTTGAGTTTTAGCTACATCAAACGGATTGATTTCATCACTCATTTTCATATTTTACCTTTTCTCATGTAATTCTATTTTCAAATGAATACATGTTTATTGTGAATAAAATTTTTCGGATTCTATTTAATTTTTTTTACAGTTTATTTGATTACTCGCTCAACCCTAAATATATGTACCCAATACCCTTAAATCCCGCTTGCCCAAAATTTTCCCATCAATTAAACGAATCTAATTAAAGAAATTTAAATTCTAAAATTTGTTTAATATCTTATTATACAAAAATATTAAATAGTTAACTTGGTAGAAAGAAAAATGAGTGAAAATCTCGATCCGTTTCAAATTTCACAAACTCAACTTTGGGATGCGTGTAAATTACTTGGAATTGACAAAAATACGTATAATGCCTTAAGCCAGCCACAAAGATTTGTAGAAATAAGCATTCCCTTGAGAATGGATGATGGCACATTAAATACATTCCGAGGATTCAGATCTCAATATAATTCTGCTAGAGGCCCAATGAAGGGGGGAATCCGATGGCATCCAGAAGAAAGTGCTTCACTTGTAAAGGCTTTGAGTGCTTGGATGACATGGAAGACCGCCGTGGTTGATATACCATTAGGTGGGGCTAAAGGAGGGATTATTTGTAATCCCAAGGAAATGAGCAATGGAGAAATTGAAAGACTAGCAAGAGCTTATATACGGAAAATAGCTGATGTTCTCGGTCCTCTAGTTGATGTTCCTGCACCCGATGTATATACTACGCCACAAATAATGGCCTACATGATGGATGAATATGAAAACATTGTTAGAAAACATGCTCCATCGATAATAACGGGCAAACCATTGGCAATTGGAGGAAGTGCCGGTCGATCCATTGCTACCGCACAAGGAGGTGTATATTGTATAAGAGAAGCAGCAAATGATATAGACCTCGATTTAAAGAATGCAACTGTAGTAGTTCAAGGATATGGCAATGCAGGCTCTTGGGCCGCGAAAATTCTATATGATACATTTGGATGCAAGATTATCGGAGTTTCTGATTCAAAAGGTGGTATTTTTAATAAAAACGGCATTGATCCTCATAAGGCAGCTGAGCAGAAAGAAAAAACAAGAACCGTTGTGGGATTAAATGGAACCCAAGAAATCTCAAATGAAGAAATTATAGAATTAGAGTGCGATATTTTAATTCCAGCTGCCCTTGAAAATCAAATCACGCAAGAAAATGCTAAAAATGTAAAAACAAAAATCATAGCCGAACTTGCAAATGGTCCAACAACACCAGCAGCAGATGAAATTCTTTTTCAGAATGACATACTCGTGATTCCGGACTTTCTTTGCAACGCAGGAGGCGTTACTGTTTCATATTTTGAAATGGTGCAGGGTTATTATCTCTATTTCTGGACAGAAAAGGAAGTTTTCGCAGCTCTTGATAGAGTCATGACGAATGCTTATCGATCCACTGTTGACCATGCTAAACACTACAATACCCATAATAGGATGGGAGCCTACAGTATCTCCGTTGATAGAGTTGTTAATGCCATGAAACTAAGAGGATGGTTGTAACAACTAAAACTTCTAAAATATTTTATTTTTTCTAAAAATTAAAGAGAATTAATTTTCTAATAGCATTTCTAAACTTCTCTAAATTATCTCTCTGAATTATTTCAACTGATACATTTCATTAGTAAGGTATCCCATCTCTTCAAGATTTAAAGAATTAGGAACTTATTTTCGATTATAAATAAGATTATAAACACAATTTCCATTTTCCTTTATTTCTAATCTGTTAGCACAAGGTGCATTTTTTTCCTTGTTAATTTCTTTCAGTTCATAAATCCCTCTCGATTTTATTTGCTATAAAGGATTCAATTTCAAAGTTTAAAAAAAATGAAAATTTGCTATTTTCCTCGGCTTTATCAATACTTTCATAATGATATCCAAAATGACATTCAAATTAGTAATAAAATTACCATGGAAATTTCATTAGAAACTGAACGTGAAGTGACCTTCCATTCTAAAGGTTAAATTAGAACTTTATCAGGATTATTTTTAAATATGTGTATGTATATATGCATTCATATGACATCGAAAAATATTAGTATAACTGAAGAAGTATATCATAAACTCTTGAAAATTAAAAAAGAGGATGAAAGTTTCTCAGAGTTATTCTTAAGGTTGCTCAAAATTCAAAAAGTTAAATTAGAAAATTGTTTCGGTGCGTGGAATTTTTCAGAAGAAGAAAAGAAAGAGATTTGGAGTGATATTACCGGTCGATCAGGGCGTAATTGGAAAAAACTAAACTTGGTGAATTAAATTGATTATTCTTGATACGAATGCTTGTATCGATTATTTAAATGGAAGTGATGAAATTCAAAAGGTTATCACAGAACAAGAAGATTTTATATACATTACATCAATCACAGTATATGAAGTTAAAATTGGGTTAGAACGTACAAAGAGAAAAATATCAGAAAAAAGATATAATGAATTATATAAAATCTGGGTAGAATTTATTAGCAGCATGGAGATTTTTACTTTAGGATATAAGGAAGCAGAAAAAGCTGCTGAAATCTATGATATCCTTGAATTGAAAGGCAATGGAATTGATGATAATGATATTCTTATCGCGGGTATTATGCTTTCCAACGGAATAACA
>CAZOYD010000014.1:61380-65311 GCA_964583985.1 uncultured archaeon | reverse complement strand
TTGCATCTCCATCTTTCGAGGCGATGGTTGTCATGTTAACCGCATCTGATCCTCTATTGGGTTCTGTTATGCCTATGGATCCAATTTTCTTACCGGACATCAATTCATCTTGCACTTTCTGGATCGTATCTCCGGTTCCACCGTGGGTATAATAATGAAAAGTTGGATTTCCACACAATATACCGCTTGCTAAACGACCTAATTCCAATTGTGCATCTAACATTGACAAATGGGTTCCAAGTAATATTTCTTTTTTCATTCCATAAGGTTTGAAATCGTTCCAAAGGTTTATTCGCTGCATGTATCCATTTTTTCCTAGTTCTGGAAATAACACGTAGACATCTTTTGATTTATCGATTTTTGGATTTAACTCCAAGCAAAATTCTTGAAGTTGATTACAGTAATCTTTCTCCTCTTCATTTAACATTGGAAAGACATTATCGTTGAAAATTTTGAACACGTTTTCCAAGGTCATTTTTTCATGAATTTGATCATCAATTATTTTTTCTTGCATGCTTATTTTCTCAATTTCCTATATCATTAATATCCAATGAAAGGATTTTAGTTAAGTAGATTTAATTTTTTATTGCAATTAAATTTATAATATCGTAATAGATAACTTAAAATGGAAAAAAAAAATTAGCTAAAATTAAAATAAATATGCTAGTTAATCTAAATATTGATGAATTATAGAGAGTGGTAGAGTAGTGCAATCACAACTCATTTCCTTGCTTTTTTCGGGTAGTCTACTGGCTTTTTTTATCCTATTTACACTTAGATATAAAATTTATGCTGAAAAACGAAACGAACGGATAAGGATTGAACAAGAAGAAAAATACGTTGAAGGGTATGTCGTAAAAGAAAGTCGGAATATAATGACAGAAAAATTGGAAAAAATCTCCAAAATTATTGAAGAAACAAAAAAACATATTGAGGATACGGTTAAACAAAAGATTAAAATTGTCGAAGAGCAGGTAAAATCAGAAGACTATGAAATTGAAATGATTGATAAGGGTGGGAAAGATTACCGATTATCAATGTCAGGATTATTATCAGCAATGCCTAAAACCAAGGAAGAATTAGAAAAAGACATAGAAAATCTTAAAGATACCATAACAAAACTTGAAGCTCTTGACTCAGAACTTTTTGCTGATTCTTCTCGTAAGGTTGATATTGGAACGGGAATGTATTATGAGAAAATGTCTCGAAATTTTATTAAAATAATGCAAAAATATAAGTTAGATTCTTTAGAATTTATCCCTATTCAAAACCTGAAGTATTACTTATTTAAAGAGATTAGGAATTTAAAAAATGATGATATCTTGCCCATATTAAATATAATGAAGAAAACACATTTGATACGAGATATTAGTGAAATTAATACCACGCTCCAATTTATAATAATCAAAAAGGTTGATTTAGAGTTCACGAATCCAGAAAAAGTTATCATTACATTTACATATGATGAAAATGACTTGACAGTGCAAGAATTATTAAAATTGACGCAATGGGATTACCATTATGCGAAAAAAGTTCTAGACGGGTTAAGTAATAAAGTGATTCTAAATGTAATTGATGATGTAATTACGATCGAAGCATTTAATGAAAAAGCCAAATGGAACGAAGTTATTGAAAATCAAATACACAAAGAACAATTGAAAGAGGAGGAGAAAAAAAAACGACAATTAGAGTTAGTGAACAAATTAAAAAACCGGTTAGAAGAAACTCAGAAAGAGATTAAAATTGAGGAACAAAGACCATCATTAGAGGAATATGAAGAGGATTTTGAAAAATACAATAAATTAGAAAAGGAATCCGTACCGCCAATAAAATTTGATAAGAAACCCGCCGTGAAACGTCTTCCGCAATCAATAGAAAAAGAGCAGAAAGAAGAAAATGAGTTAGATGGTGAAATAGTAAATCTTGAAGATGAACAACCAGATTTAATGGAAAGAATATCTCAAAAAATATTAAGCTATCTTGAAAAATACTCTATTATGAATGGAGGGTTAACTCAATATGAAAAAATTAAGCGTTTCATTTTAGAAGATTATCCGGATATATCAGATGAAGAAATTAAATCCACCTTGACACAATTAAAAGAACTACAATTAATACACGATTCAATCAAATTAGGTCGGCATCAAGTGTATTTATTTAAAGATTTGGAATTAACTCCTTCTGAAAAACGCTTTATTAAATATGCTATCTCTAAGGAACCTTTAAAGAAGGAAGATTTCATGAAAGGGTTAAAATGGGATGAAGAAAAAACACTTAAATCGATGAAAAGTTTACAAGAAAAAGGAATTTTACGAATTGAATCGAATAAATTAACTATTCCTGGAATTGAACAGGAAAATTAAAGAAATTTTTTCATATAAACAAATTACATGTAATTTTCCTTGACATATTTTTGCACTCTTTTAATTTCATCAAGATGAGTTTCTCGTTTCCCAAATATGTAAAAACGTACTTCTGGTCCAGTTCCACTCGGTCGAAAATAAAGCGTCGAATCTTGGCTTTTAAGTTGATATATGTCTATATTACCTGTATTATCTGATAATGCTTTTACATGATAGTCCTTCCCTGCAATCCTTATATTTCGATCATCATTTTTAATGAAATTATTCATAATTCTGACCTTTTCTTCGTCTATAGCAGGAATGGTTTGATTAATTCCTTTAATCGACCAATCTGTTGATTTGGATATGATATGACCCCTTGAAATTAACTCAGTTATGAGAACTAACGCAGGTACAGGGTATTTATCTGCTATTAAAGGAAATTTAGTCGTGAATTTATATTTTCCATTTTCTTTTTTAGGAACAATCTTAAAAACATTTAACGTGTGCCCACCGGATTCTTCCCACATGACGATGAGCCAATTTTGTTCAAAGAGATCTGAGTTTTCATGATCTAAAAACTTTGAAATTTCGTCTTTCAAAAGAGTTGGATTATTAATCTTTATTAATTTTTTATTCTCATCCTCTAAGTAAAGAATAGCAGAATCAATTTTCGATTTTTCTACTTCTACATCAAATAAGAAATATAGAATGATTCCTAAATGTTTATAACCCACCCCAGTTAATATGTTAATGAAACATGAATTATCTCCCCTTAAATCACTTGGAATAGTTCTAACATTAAAGATTTTCTTACCATAACTTTTAGCTAATATATTATGCATGGCAGAATAGATTTCATTTGGAATATAAAAATAATATTCTCCATTTTGCTTAACATATAATGCGATACGATCCCTATCTGCGTCAA
This sequence comes from uncultured archaeon, assembly GCA_964583985.1. Classification (GTDB taxonomy): domain Archaea; phylum Asgardarchaeota; class Lokiarchaeia; order Sigyniarchaeales; family SOKP01; genus SOKP01. The sequence continues at coordinate 62,038 of CAZOYD010000014.1, read as the reverse complement.
GCAATAGAGCAAGATCGGAATCATTTTCAAGCATTACTTTTTGTAACTTCTCTGGTCTTAATTCTTGTATAGGGTTTGGAGGATTTATTTCCTCGTCAATAAGAATGATATTTGCCCCATAATCTTTAAATAAGTTCACAATCCCTCTTGCTTTCCCAAGATAAGGCCATATTACTATGTTTTTTCCCTTAATCGATTTAATTTCTAATACATCCGCTAAGAGGCGTTTCACGTAATCATTATTTTTTTTTTCCGCATCAATTTTTTGGGGAGTAAAATCTCGTTTAAGATGAATTTCATGTAAATCTATTGCACTTTTCGAAATTTCTTTGAAAAGGTCGCCTGACATGGGCATGGGATAATCAATGTAAAACTTGATACCATTCCAAGATAAATCATTATGAGAGGCTGTCAGCATTAGTATCAAATTGATGTCATTCAGCAATGCAACTGAAGCTGCAGCATAGGGAGATGATAATTTTGATTCTCCATCAACATCGTCTTGATAGTAAACCTTGAACCCATCACTTGCGAAAATTTCAGAACAGTATCGAAGCAAGATATCCTTACTTGGACGATCGTCAGTTACAATCAAAACATTCAAATTCTGGTTTTTCTTCAGTTTTTGATACTTTAAGCTTATTGCTTTAAAGACTCG
>CAZOYD010000014.1:0-61280 GCA_964583985.1 uncultured archaeon | reverse complement strand
ATAAATTTGACTAATCGCATCTCTAACTATCGCATGTATTTTTTCACGATAGACTTCATTTATGGCAATCATTCCATAGACTTTTATTGGTGGATGCCTATCAGCTTTAGACAAGATTCGCTCACAAAATTCAGGAGTGAGATGATTAGGGAGATCTTGTTTATTTGCAATGCCAATTACTAGTACTTCTTTGTAATATTTATCAAGAATGTCCTTAATAATTTCTTTACTGTAATTCACGTTTTCAAAAGTCGAATCTAGTACGAGTAACGCTATATCTGTATTATCTAACAAGCTTCTCCACAAGGAACGAAAATTCTTTTGCCCTGCAAAATCCCAAAAAATTACGGATCTATGAACCCCCTCAAATTCATTAAAAGATGTAATGTCTACGTTGATCGTTGGGATATATTCAAGATCAATATCTTTACCGCATATCAAATGTAATAATGTAGTCTTTCCAACCCCTCCGAGTCCTATAATTGATACTTTTATGGCGCCAAGCACTATCTCGTCAATATCCTTTTCAAAACTATTAAAAATTGTACGATTGCCCGCCCATGAACCACTCGCTATGATTTCTCCGAATTTTTCGATAAATTTAATCTTAATTGTGGTTATTTTTGAATTAATTGAAGCATCGTCTTCTTCTAAATCAGTACAGACTACAATAATTATCTCCTCAATGATGGTATAATAATATTTAAACTCGTCTGTTGCTGTTGATCTTATATCACTTTGACTTATTTCTTTTATGAATCCAGAAAAGGCGCTTAAAAACCCAGCAAGTAAATCTCTATCAACGTCTGAACTACCATAATTGCGAAACAAAAGACTTTTCCCATCTCTAGTTAAAACATTAATATATTGTATCATCGTAATCAAATTGTTAGCTTAATTTGAATATAAACTAAGTCTGGAATGGTTTCATGCTGGATTGAGACATAAAGGATTACACAAAATGTCTATCTTGTATAAAATTAAATTGCATTCCTAAGATAAAGGAATTTAAATTTAAATTCTATATTAATAAATAAAGAAGAATAATAAAAAATTGATCTTTTTAACATGCAACTCACATCATTAATTCATTTATTAATCAAGAGGGACAACTTGTAATTATGGATGAAAATAACACGAAAGAGCTTTCCATGCAAGAAATGTATAAAGAGTTAAATGAGAAAATTACGCTCTTCTCCTCGATATTAGAAAAATTTGGTCTGGATCTCATAACCAAATTAGGCCAAACAAATTTGAAGTTAAATAAATTGACCGATAAGATTGAAGAATTACATTCTGCTACTCTGCATGTGAAAAGCTTATCCCCACAATTTTCGGGGATAATTCAAGGTCAAAAAACTTTAACAGACGAAATTGAATTGCTCAAAACGCTGATAACTAGTGCAAATAGTGCAATTAAAAAAGAACGTCTTGAGGTTCAAAAAATTGAAAGGAAAAAAGACGCCACGGACATGAAAACGTCAATTCAGTCGAATTTATTACAATTACAAGCTGAAATATCGGACTTGGATAGCCCCAAAGATGTTATCAATGCTCTTGAAACGATTAAAGAACAAATTTTTGAATATACAGGAGGGCATCGAATATTATATGAGATTTCCCAAATAAATAATCGATTGGCCACTCTTGAATCATTATCAGAAAATCTTGAGACGAAAAACCCTGATTCATTAGACTTAAAGGAATATCTACGTGAAAAAATCACTTTTTGGATGAACAAATTAGAATTGAAGCACTAGAGATTTTTAGTTAAAAAAATAGTTAAATAGAAACTTACTTTGATTTTGATTCATAAACCAAATGCGCTATTTTTTCAAATACTACCTTAACTCTTTCACCTGTTAACGCAGATGTTTCAAAATACGGAGCATCAAGCTTTTCACTTAAATGCTCTGCCATTGGTAAAATTATCTTTCGATCGTCTTTTAAATCAACTTTGTTCCCTATTAGTAATCGGGGAATATGACTCAAACCATACTTGACTGCTGTATTATACCAATTGTTAATGTTGCTAAATGTGCTTGAACGTGTCACATCAAATACCAAAATCATTCCATCAGCTCCATTGAAATAAGGGCGGTGTAGCATATAGAATTGAGGTTGACCAGCAATATCCCAGAACATCAGGTTCACTGTGGCACCCTCTGCTTCCAAAGATATAGGTTCCTTAACAATATTAACCCCGACGGTTGCAACATATCGTTCCTCGAATTTATTCTTTGCAAATTTAGTGAGAAGGCTGGTTTTGCCCACAGCGGGATCCCCAATTACAATAACCTTGTATATTGCTTCAGTCCGACCTTGAAAAACAATATCACTTGAATCTTTACTCATTTTGATCAATATTTATTTTGAAATCGATTATTTATATTATAGATTACCATTTTTTAAATGAATTGTTTTATTTTTACAAGACACCCTATTTATAATTTATAAGCAACTCGTTTTCTTATATATTATTCCATAATTTCAATTTATCAGAAAAAATTACTCAAAGACCTTATAATAGTTTAAAATGAAATGTGTGATAATTCTCAATAATTCTCATAAAAATGTTCTTATAGAAAGCATGTGTAAACCTTTTATTCAATTAATTGTTTTTTCATAATGAGCATGAATATAAGACAGCGTCATTTTATAAAATCCTCAGAAATTAAAGAGCTGAAGAATGAGATTTTAGAACATTATGATCAGAAATTCGTGGATAGTTTATTTCCACCAAAATCGCGCATTGAAGTGATTCTCACTGAACACGGCGATATTTTGTATGCGATTAACAACGAACTAAAAATATGGAAATCCCAGGAGCATGGTTTTATCCCGGTTCTCACTCAATTAATTGATAAAAAGATCGAATTAAGAAAAGTAGTCGTCGATATGGGAGCAATTAAATATATAACATTGAGTGGTGCGGATATCATGAGACCAGGAATAATAAAAATAGATCCAATGATACAAAAAGGTGAAATAATTCAGGTCGTTGATGAGACTCATGACAGGCCTCTTGTCGTAGGTAAAACATTATATAATGGAAAAGAAATGGAAGCTTTAAAATCTGGAAAAGTAATCAAGAATCTCCATACCATGAATAAAAGCGATTATATTTGGAAATTTGCGAAAGAATTTAAATAAACTTTTATCTACTCAAATTTAACATACTTCATCGAATAGAATTTGAACGAATGAATTTTTATCATTCTCAGAAAGATCCATGGAGTTATCTAACTCTAGTTCCCATGATTCAAACTCAATTTCATTAAATAACACTAGTATCATTCGGAGAGCATTTTCACAGAAATCACTTTCATAATCGACAGTCATATTCATCAATTGAATGATTGAATTTAGCTTCCACATGATTTTTTTCTCCGGATCATCATAATTTTTCTTATAATCATCAAAAAGCGATATATAAAATTGATTTTCTGTTATCATCATGCTTGTCACCAACTCATTAATTTTTTTCCTTATTTTAACCAATTTATTGTGACTAAAAAGTAAACGTATTTCATCAGTTAGTCGTTATTATAACACACATTTCCAATCGAAATTTTTTTTAGCAGCCCCCAAGAAATTTGCATTAGGCAAATAGTGCTGAGGATTTTACTTTGTTACTTAAATACCAAATGATTGTTTTGTTGATTATAGAGTATCAAAGTATATAGGTCATATTTGAGTTTAAGAATTAAAAATTAGATAATACGTGGGTATATTCCCGATAACACACGGTTCTATAAAACATTCATAGCTTATAATACTTGGATACTATTTCATGGGTTGTTTTTGTATATATCACGATAACTCGTGAATATTTTTAAAAAAAGAGGTGTGTGTGAAAAGATGAGCATGTATAGAAGTTACCTTCTTAAAAATCAATTCTGGGCTAAGAAAGGAAATGAAAAAAGTGATTCACATGAAAATGACAAAATCTTCATAAAACATGATTCAGAAATAGGAGGAATTTATGCCATAATTAACGCGGAACAAAAAGGAGTGAAGATCATAGTGAATGGTGAAGAGCATTGGTTTAATAATTTCGATAAGTTAGATAGCTTTCTAAGTCGTCTAAGGCAAAGCGAGAATGATTTTATGAAGATTTTGAGAAGGAAAAGTGTGTCAAGCCAATTAAGGCACTTGGAAATTTAAAATAAAATTAATGCTTAAATTTCTACCTGAAAGTGCTATAGATATAGTTAGATACATGATTGGCAAGTTCAAAATGCTTCATTTTTGTTTTTCTTCATTCACTTTATTTCGTATCCTATCCAAGAATTCATAAGTTATTGTTGCACCACTATGTTCCCTTGTAATTTCGACACATCTTTTAAAAGCTTCTTTCAAAAAGATTCTTGAAACACTGAATAATTTAGTACGTGCTTTTTTTGTCCATTCGATATCGGGTTTAGTTCTTTTGACCACATATACTACTGAGCTCACTTCCATTTCTTTTTTTAGGGATTGATTTTGACATGGGTGGAATGCTTACTAAACTAAAATTTGCTATTATTTCTAAAGCCAAAATCAACTGGTAAAGATGAAAAAATATCCGATTTTAAAAATTACTTATATATAGGTTGGAGTCCAGATTGAAAGTGTCGTAATCTTAACTTTGCTCCTCGAGAAATTCTTACTTTGGGGATTTTAAGCTTATTTTTGTAAAGTTCTGTTATAGCAGCAACTGCATAATCGATATGGGAAGAATCATAGACATTTCGAGGAACGGCAAAGCGTACTAAATGTAAAATCCCCTTTCTTTCTTCTTCAGTTTTGTTGTCCCATTCAAAAGCAAAAGGTCCTAGTTCTGCTCCTCTTATGCCGTAATGTCTCACTAATTCAATTGTAAAACCAACTCCACCGAAATCTTCAACTTTCATATTTGTATTTTCAAAAAATTTATCCATATTTATATATACAGCATGTCCTCCTGCTGGTAAGATTACAGGTACACCATTAATAGCCAATTTTCGGGCAAAATCTCTAACTTGACGAATTCTTTCATTCAAATAGGATTCTCTAACTATTTCATACAATCCTACAGCTAAAGCAATAATATCTCTACCAGATAATCCTCCATAGCTGTCATTGCCAAAAGTTAAAATTTGTTTTTCTTTTAATCTAATTCCAATATCTCCATTCAGCGAGAATTTTTGATGAAATATTCCTTTATCTCTAAAGAATAATCCGCCACCTATATTTGCTAATCCATCTTTCTTAAAACTAATGGTAAATCCATCTGCATAAGAAAACATTTCTTTTACAATTTCAGGAATTGATTTATTTTTGTATCCTTCCTCAAAATCTTTAATAAAGATCGAATTTTCTGCAAATCTACAAGCATCAAAGAATAGTGGAATATTATGTGTTTTAGCAATCTTTTGAACTGCTTTTATATTCTTCATTGATACGGGTTGCCCAGCAGCAGTATTATTTGTTATCGTGAGATAAATAATTGGAATATTATCTGCTCCTCTCTCTTCAATAAATTGTTCTAATTGCTCAATTTCCATATTTCCTTTAAAAGGATTACTCTTATCCATCTCCTGATGATTAAAATCTTCAAATAAATTTGCAGAAAATAGGTTAACAGGATGCATGCCGTTTGCAGCAATATTTGCTTCAGTTGTGTCAAAATGTCCATTATTAGGGACGTACCAAGATTCGCTAATATTTAGTTCTCGTTTAAGTTGCGCGATCGTTGAGAATAATAAATATTCCGCACATCGTCCTTGAGGGACAATAAATGCATTGGGACGTTCTAATTGATGGATGCCACCATTTACAAAACCTCCGCTATAAGAGACAAGATATAATTGATCCATTAGTTTTTGTACATCCGTTTCTCCTGAGAGAATTAGTTGGATTGCTTTCTTAGGATGATCCCCCCTTTCAAATATGTCTCTAATTGCATCTAACAAAACATAATATCCTTTATTTCTTCCATATGACTCATCTCCGTGAAATAAAGCCCCCCATTGCAAATCCGTCATCGCAGTTGTTCCACTATCGGAAAGAAAATCTAAAACCAGCATATCTGCTGGAAATGAAAACATACTATATTCTGTTTCTTTTAATGCAATTTCTCTTTGTTTCAGGGTAACTTCTTTGGTATTCCTCACGACTAATGACCGTTTAGATGGAACTGGAATTCCTAATTCATGCATTAATTTCATGATCTTAAACTCGAAAAAGTGAGATATAAAGAGAACAATAATAATTCATTGGTTTATCTAATATCTAAAAATATTAAAGTTTGTACTTTCGTAAATAACTGAAATTTTTAGGTCATAGTTATACCTTATTTTATTGATCCTTCAAATAAGTAGTGTTTTTCATCATCAACCTTGCAATAGTAAGAAACACGTTTTCCACGTTTTCCCCGCTTTTTGATGAACATTCTATGTATTGAAAGCCATTCGCTTTCGAAAAGTTTTTAGCATCTACTTGAGCAATAGCTCTTGTCTCCGCTAAATCTAATTTACTTCCTACTATCATGGTAGAGACTTTTTGACTTAGTTCATTAATCGATTCATTAAAGACTTGGAGCCAGTTATCTAAATTTTTAAACGTTAAATATCGTGTAATATCATACAAAAAAATACACCCATTTGCTCCAGATACAGCACCAGGCAATAAAAAACGGAATTTTTCTTCCCCTCCAAAGTCCCATACTTGCAAAGCTATTTTTTTACCATCAATCTCTAATTTTTTGAGATAAAAATCCATCCCGACGGTCTGCCGAAAAGTAGCTTTGAACATTCCCTCCAAATATCTTTGAATTAGAGTAGTCTTCCCGACTCCTCCATCACCAAAAATACATAATTTATATCTGTATTCATTCATAATAAAGACCGGAATGGTTTCATTAATTTGATCTGCAATTCAAATGTGGTAGCATTAATATATTAGATAATCAATTTAAATTTTTATTATTCTAAATGTTATTTTATTAATTCTCATAATTTCCGATTAATTCAAATAATAATATACACGCATCATTTCTTCCTATTTCATAATTGAATTATCTTTTTGTATCTTCTTTATGATCTTGAGCATCTTGTAAACCATCTGCTCGCTTTTTAAGAATATTCTTTATTTGATTAGTATCTGAAATAAGCCATCTTAAAGCTAATGACCATAAAATGATTCCAGGAAGAATACATAAGGTTAAGATTAAAATTGTAAACTGATAATTGTAATTAGACACTACAAGGAGGATTCCACTTAAAGAAGGTCCTATGCCACGTCCTAAATTTTCTAAAAATTGATTCCATGAAACAATCTGACCTTGTGCTTCGGGTAAGTTTATCTGCTGTAAAATGGGAGATTGGTTCACTATATACAAGGAAAATATCGACCGCGAGAAAAAAAACAATGATCCCATGAGCCATATAATTGGTAAAGTCATCAAGAATCCCACATCTCTTCCTTGTTCAACAGATAAATGAGGCCACGGGATAAAAAAGAAGAGAGCAAAACTGATAATACCTCCGGATATGGCAATAATTATCATGTAAACTCGCGCTTTCACGTGCTTTCTTGCAAATCTATCACTCAATCGAGCTAAACCCAATTGTCCCACAATACCTCCTGTTAGACCAAAACAGACTATAAAGATGCTTGTTGAGAATTCTGAAATATTATGGGGCTCATTTTGTATTAGATTGAGAATTAAAAAATTAATAGACCCCATAAGTATCCACGTAAAAATCCCTTCTACTAAAGCAACAATGTTAGTCTTACTCAACATTGATTTTTTCATCATTTCGCGAGTGATCCTGAATTCATAGGGAATGTCTTCTTGGAGGATGTGAGTTAATTCTTCTTGTTGAGCCCCTCTTTTTGGTTCATTGATGTGCCGGACCAAAATGAATCCAAATACTAGTATTCCTATACCCGCACTCCAAAAGAATAATCTCAAAATCCTGTTTGTACAAATAAAGCCCCTATAAGAAAACCAAAGGTCATAGTTAGAGATCTTACGAGTTCATAAATCCCAAAAAAACGAGAGCGATTCGCTTTAGGAACGATGTCGTTAGTTAACGAGATGACAGTAGGCCAACTAAGCCCTCCAAATGCTCCAAAAATAGCTACAAATATTAAGAAGTATATCCAAGTCATAGAGCCTCCTCCTTCTTTTCCGAATCCAAGCATTAAAGCTGAAATTCCCCTGAAAATAGATAGTAGAATGAGAATGTTTTTTCTAGAATACCGATCGATATAGTGACCAAATAGCAATCCTGAAATTGAAGCTGACCAGGATAACGTTGTAATAATTATCCCCATCTCCAAAGCATGAGTAGGATCACTTGGCCACATGATTCTAGAGATTGGAACTATTAGAAAAGTAATGTCTCCCCATAAAATACTTTGAAAACCATTTAGGAAGTATATCGGCCAGAGAATCTTATTGTATTTTACAATTTGATTCCCAATCATTTAATTCATAGCCTATAATCAAAAAACTAAATATGTAGTGAAAAATGAGAAATTGAATTTTAATTTATCGAGAAGATTATTTAATTAATATGTTCTTTAGTATGATTATCTTTTTATATAGTATTTAACTTAAAATAAATCTATAATCACTAATATTAAAATCTCATGTATTCAGAACAATTGATTCAAAATCTTCAAAATGGATCCATTCGTGGTCTAATTTTTGATTTTGATGGAACCCTTTTAGATATTGCCGAACCCCTTAAAAACTCAATTGAAGAAGTTTTCAAGGAGTATAAAGTGACCTCGGATATGGAAACAACAATTCAAGAAATTGGAGCGCTAATGGAAACAATACAAGGATACCCCTTGCCTAAAATAGTCCTCCAATCTTACGATATGTTTAGATACATCAGCTCGTTAAAATCTCTCACATTCATGAAAAAAATAGAAATTGCTGCAAAAATATTTTCTCGATATCTCACTCTTGCAAAAGAAGCACCAATATTTCCAGATGCGGATAAAATACTTAAAAAGCTGAGCAAATCACACGATCTCTATATTGTTTCTCATAATCAGACTAAAAACGTTATAGAACATTTAGAAAAGCATAATTTAATGAACGTTTTTAAAGGTGTTTATGGAGCAGATATACTACCAGCATTAAAACCCGATCCAAGCTCATTAAAACCAGTATTTGATAACTATAAGTCAAGCAAAGTAAAAGACTTTGTTATGATTGGAGACATGCCATCAGATATCGTCGCAGGAGTAGAAGCAGGTGTCTGGACAATCGCAATAACAACCGGCATAAGTAAGAAAGACGTATTAACTGAGCAAGGTGCCTCACTCGTCATCGATTCTCTTTCTGAATTAATGAAAATTATAGAGAAGAAATAGTTCAAAATTAATATATTACAAATTCATCTCACTCTGAATTTTGAATATTTTAGCAATTAGACCCTTCTTAGTCCTTAAGTTGACTTGTTTATCATACTTACATAAGTATTAATTTGATCAATATCTTTTTATATAAAAGGATATTTTAGTAAAGCAATTTAACCGTTAAATTACGATTTTATTAATTATTTAGGCTTTTTTTAATAATTAGAAAAGAAACGTGCATAAATATGGATTTAGAAAAAAGAAATTATGATGCTTACGAGGAAATCGATCACGAGAAGCTTTTAGAAGAGAAAATGAAAACCGACCTCGAATATGAAAAGGGGCATGAGACATTTCTTTATAAATTGACAAAACTTAACCCCATTGATCCTATAAACGATAAATACCGGGAATTCATAAAGGCTATTGATTTTGAAAAAGAAGAGGGTAGATTACAATGGTGGGCCGCTTATTTTTACGTGAAACTTGTCTGCCGGCTTTTATGGAATTTTAAAGCAGAATATCCAAACAAAAACATGTTTCCTGAATATGGTCCAGGCATTGTAGTTTCTAATCATCTTTCTCACCTTGATCCTTTTTTCCTCGGTGCTGCTTGCCACAGACGTATTCGCTACATGAGCAAATTAGAAAATTTTAAGACACCCATTGTCAAAACACTCTTTACAAATCTCGGGGCGTTTAAATTAGATAGAGAGAATCCTGCGTTTGGATGGATGCAAGCTAAGGAAATAATTAATGGTGGTGAATGGGTTGGCATATTCCCAGAAGGCACTCGTTCCAAAGAGGGTAAATTAGGAGAATTTAAAACTGGTGCCGTTAGATTAGCTATAGAAACGGGAGTTCCTATCGTTCCGATGGCTGTTTTAGGGTCAGAACACGCACTTGCAAAGGGTCAATTATTAATGAAGCCAACTCAAGTTAAAGTAAGAGTTGGAGATCCCTTATATTATGATAAATATGACATTAATAAGATGTCCTATGAAGATATAAAACGTCTTACAAATGAATTACGCGCGGTTATATCTGAACTTCATGAAGGAACATATGGCAAAACAGCAGAAGAATTAGCTGAAAAACCAATTGAAAAAGAAAAGGAATCATCTTTCAATATAAAGCGATTCTTTAAAGACTTCGGGATGGGATTTTTGTGGACGCTTGATGATATATGGTACGGTTCTTTAAGAGCTTTAGAAGAATTTCATCTACGCGAACCCTTTCAAAAATTTGTCTACACAATTTCAGGCGAAATAGTTCATAACTGGTCACAATTAATGATACCTTACAAAGTTATTGACTTTGAGAAATACATTCCAAAAGAAGGACCAGCAGTACTTTGTGCAACTCATAATTCTGAATGGGATGTCATTTTATTAGCAACGAGTATTATCCATAATAAGCCACGAAGGATAATATATCAAATGTCTAAACAGACGTTGTTCAAATTTCCGATAGTAAATGCTTGGATTCGCAACCATCACGCTTTTCCACTCAAGAGGGGAATGCATGATGTAGATTCCTTTAATTATGCTAAATATCTCTTGGATCAAGGTCATTTGGTGTGCGTGTATCCCGAAGGTACCACAAATCCTGGGAATGGAGAACTCCTTGAGGGTCATACTGGAGCAATGCGCTTAGCGATTGAGAAACAAGTACCTATTATTTTAGTTGCTATCACAGGAACCGAAAATACCTATCCAAAACACGCTAAGATGCTGAACTTCTATAGAGGTTCTGTCTTAAAAGCAGGTCCTCCTTTCATGGAACACCAAAAATATTGGGGGAAAGAAGTCCCAGATGTCGATGAACTGAAGCGGTTGACGAATAACATGATGTCCCAACTGAAGGATCTCTTGGTGTATAACGATCCAGAAATGTGATCCACCATTTTTTAAATTTTATTTCTATTTTTAATATAATATTTAAAAGCATTCATATATTAAGAAATATAAATTTTAGAAATGCGTAATCGTTTAAAAAGCCACGATCTCAGTGCAATCTCATGACGACAGAAAAGAATGTCGAATTATCAGAAGAATTAGAATCTTACCAAAAGAGAATGACTTGGATCGTTTCTTCTAAAGATATTAGCAAAAAGGAGATTGAAGATGCATTATGTAACGCATTAAATTTAGACAAAAATGCGAAATTGACTGACAAGACAATTATAACCCAAGTGAGAAAGAGCCAAAATTGGAATGATAAAAATCGCAACGTGGCTTACGTCAAGTTTAATTACAAATTCTCAAAAGGATTAACTCAAAAAGGCTATATATTAGCCATGAGGGGAACGCAATTCATACCTGGTACAGCATTAGTCGAACCGAAAAATAGACCAGCTGAAATAATCATTGATCCTTATGCACCCATATCAAAATTATTTCCTGCGCAAGAAACTAATGAAGAAGATGAACCTTGGTATCACAGTGAGCGCAAGTTAATCGTAACAATGGCAAAATTATGGGAGTTAAATAAATTAAAAGAAGGAAAGGTCTTGCTTGTTTCAGAAGGACCTATTTGTAGCTCATGTAAAAATTTAATTTCAGAATTCAAAAATCGATATCCTAATATTAAAGATTTTAAAGTCCGTGAAAACATCAAGGATACCTAAACCAGATTCGACTTCTTATTTCAGAGAAGTTATTTGAGACTTTATTAAAAATCAGTCGCTTTTTTATTAACGTTTTGAAGAATCTGATTCGTATGAATACATTTTAATATGAATAAGACTTTAATTAAAAGAATATTTAATTAAATAAATACCGTGATATTATAACTCATGACTGAAACAACGCCACCAGTTGAACCGAGTGCCGAAGATAAAAAAGGAACTTCGAATAAGGATTTAATGTTGGACTTTCTATACGCTGGAATCAAAGGATTGAGCGGATTTGGTCTCGAAACGTTTACCGATCTTAAAATTGAAGGCAAAAAAAATATTCCAACACGAGGAAAAGCAATAATAACGACTATAAGTGATAATACTTTGCGAGACTTAATGATTATCAGTCAAGTAAGCGGCAGGCGTATCCATTTTATGGTTCACCATAAAATGATGAAGAACCAACTATATGGACCAATCTTAAAATCCTTAGGGATGTTTCGTAGTACATTAGACAAGGATGATACTGAGCCGATTGACAAGGTATTCCATTATCTCAATGAAAAAGGAGATCTGGTCGCAATGACCCCAGAATCAAAATTAGAGCGAGACATTCAAGTAAAAGCTATGGCAGGCATTATAAAGTTTGCGGTTGCTGCTGAATCTCCCATTATTCCGCTTGCGATTTACACGGAAAAAGCAAAAATATTGAATATGATCGACACTCAAGGAATACGAGTGAAAATCGGAACCCCACTAAAAGTGGAGAAACGGTTAAATCGAGAAAAATATCGAGATCAACGATATGAATTGGCCGAAGATATTATCAATATTATCGATTCTTTGAAAGAAAAACCCGATTTTTAAACCGTTAGAAAGGAGGAAATTATTATGCAAATAGATCCGGTACGATTACCTGAATTGGATGAAGAACTAAAAAGAAGAAAGAATGAATTATTAAATGAATTGAATGATTCAAATAATGAATCGAATGAACAGAATAAAGAAAATGAAATAATAGGGGATTTATTTTATACGTCAATGAAATCATTTTTTGATTTCGGCGTCGAACTCGCAAATAATTTAACGAATGAATTTTCTGAAGAACAATAATTCGATTATTTTTTCACATTAAAATTTCTGTTTCACTCATCTATCTCATTTTTCTTAAAATCAATAGAGAGAGATCTAATATTTAAATGTTTAAATTCTTTGTTGCAAATAACTTTTAAATCAATTCTTAAATATTTAAGCTTCAAACTAATTGCTGATTTGGTAGAAAACCAACAAATTGTTTTTTATAAAAAAAAATTTAAAAATAAATAGTAGGAAGTAAGAATACTTTTTAATATCTCGTTCTGGTCGCTTGAATTCTGAGCTTAGCCTTTGTTTTCTCCTTATCATCTTGTAGGATGACATATGCGGTCTTTTGAGGTAATCGAATTTCATATTCTTGTTCAGCTATGGTAGAATCCTTTTTCATTGGATCTTTTTCTCTCAGAATTACTTTAATGGGAACGATGATACTTTGATCAGCACGCACAGTTTTAAATTGACTCCATAAAGACATATCGGCTTTGGAAGTAAACTCTTGATTTCGTTGCAGCTTGATGGTTCCCTTATTCGGCCAACGGGATTTGAACATCTTCTCACCGTCACACTTAAAGTAAAACTCACCTCGCCACCCCAATATATCATAATCTTTAAGAGTTTTTAAACTCATCAAAGATATGTTAATTAAATAACGCTCTTTTTCCTTTCCAACTTGATCTTGCTCGAAATTTTGATCTTTGGCATACGTTTTCTTTCCTTTAGCATAATAACGCCTGCTCATTATTAAAACACTTTATCTTATAATTCTTAAAAATAGGTTTTTAAAATTATAAGGTATTTATTTTTGCTAGGTTAAATATCTGAATAATAATGGAATAATAATTCAGATTCAAGCATTTTCGAAATGTTAATTACAAAACAAAATTAAATTAAAAGTATTGAACGGAGAGTTTTAAAGTGGATTACTGATGTCAGTTGAAGAATTAAATGTTGAAATTTCAGAGGCTATCGTAAATTTAGATAAAGAAAGAGCCTTAGAGTTAGCTAATCGTGCGATAAAGGATGGTTTGAATTTGCTTGAAGTGGTTGAACACGGATTTGGATCTGGTATAAGAAAAATTGGGGATCTTTGGGATGAAGGAGAAATTTTCCTGCCTGAATTGATGTTAGGAGGAAACATCATGCAGGAAGCCATGGAATTAATATTACCTCATTTAAAAGAACAATCTGAGACCTTTAATCGAGGAACTGTAGTCATCGCAACGATTGAAGGAGATATTCATTCTATAGGGAAAACTATCGTAGGAACAATGCTAAGCGCAAACGGGTATGATGTACATGATCTGGGAGCAGATGTTCCAGCAGAAAAAATAGTTGATGAAGCAATTAAGGTGAATGCAAATATAATTGGAGTATCCGCGTTGCTTACAACGACCATGACTGGGCAAAAGAAGGTTGTAGAGATATTAAAAGAAAAAGGAATTCGATCAAAATTTAAGGTCATATTAGGTGGAGCTCCAGTTTCACGGAAATGGGTTGAGGAATGTGAGGCTGATGGATATGCTGATAGTGCTGTTGATGCCGTAAAATTAGTAAAAAATTTATGAGAAATGGAGGGATAAAAGATGCTATTTAATGAATGGTTAAAGGATGATACAAAGACGATATTATTTGATGGAGGAATGGGTTCAGAAATTATTAAACGAGGAATAAAACCGGGAAAACTACCAGATCTTTTAAATATTGAAGAACCCCAAGTCATTAGTAGCATTCATAAAGCATATTATGAAGCAGGTTCGGACATGGTTCAAACGAATACCTTTGGTTCGTGCTATCTAAACCTGAAGAACCATCATCTCGAGGAACATTTAGTTGAAATCAATCAAAAGGCTTTGGAGATAATTAATACCGTTCGTCAAAAAGATCGCCTCATCGTTGGCGATATCGGTCCTTCCGGCGTATTCAAACCACCAGTGGGGAAAGCTACGGTTGATATGTGGCAGTCGAGTTTTAAAAAGCAAGTTGAAGTATTGAATTTTGGAGTTGATCTTTGGCACGTAGAGACAATTTCTGATGTTGAGGAAATGAGAGCTGCGATTCGGGCGATAAAAGAAGTCTCTTCTAAACCAATTATCAGTTCAATGACGTATAAAAAAACTAAAAGGGGATTCTTTACGATCATGGGAGATTCTCTAGAAAAATGCGTTGATATCCAAGTTATTGAAGGTGCAGATGTTGTGGGCTCAAATTGCACTTTAGGTTCACATGACATGATTGATATAATGATAGAATTAAAGAAGATAACAGATACACCCATATCCATAAAACCAAATGCGGGTAAGCCGAGACTTGAAGGATCTATTACTGTTTATGACCAAACAGCACTAGAATTTGCACAAGATATCATTAAAATTATAAATTTGGGAGCAAAAATTGTTGGAGGATGTTGTGGAACGAGTCCCCTAACAATTCAAGAAATAAAACAAAAAATGACGTAGTTTAGGGAGGTAATAACATGACAATTTTAAGACCAAAAATAAGTGTTTTAGATGAAGAACATAAAAATTCAATATTAAAGGAAGCAAAACAGATATTGGAAACTCTTGGAGTATTCGTGGAAAATGAACAAGCAAGAGAATTGTTGAAAAATCAAGGCGTAAATAATGAAGGGTCATCTTTCTTTATTCCTCCAGATTTAGTGGAAAAATGCTTACGCACGGTTCCAGATGAAATTATCTTGTATGATCGAGAGGGAAATGAGCACTCAACTCTTAAGGATGATAACGTTCACTTTGATCCGGGTTCTGCAGCAATTCTTATTTTAGATGAAAATTCAGGAAAAACTAGAGAAGCGACTTCGAAAGATTTCATTCGTTTTTCAAAAATTGTGGATCAGTTGAAATATATCGAAGCACAAAGCACGGCTTTTGTCTACCAAGATGTACCCAAAAATGCACAAGATTGGCATAGGCTTTTTATTGCATTATCAAATTGCCATAAACCAGTCATTACGGGCACATTTAAAAAGGAGAGTTTCTCAATAATGAGAGAACTTTTGTTGACTTGTAGATTATCTGAAGATGATTTGGCAAGGAAACCACTTGCTATCTTTGATGCTTGTCCAAGTCCCCCATTAAAATGGTCAGATTTAACCACCCAATCACTCATCGATGCTGCTAAAAGCATGATTCCTTCTGAATTTGTTTCAATGCCACTCGCCGGTGCGAGTGCACCCATAACCCTAATTGGGTCAATCACTCAACATTGTGCAGAATGCTTGGCTGGCGTTGTCATTGGTCAATTAGCTAAATCAGGCGCTCCTTTGATTTGGGGCGGATCTCCTGCAATATTAGACATGAAATATGGGACTACTCCAATGGGCGCAATTGAAACGATGATGATAAATCTGGGGGACGTGGAAATGGGAAAATTATTAAAAATACCTACCCATGCTTACATGGGTTTGAGCGATTCTAAAGTCCCAGATGCTCAAGCAGGATTTGAAGGAGGGATGGGTGCTCTTTTAGCAGGACTTGCTGGTGTTAACATGGTATCCGGTCCAGGCATGCTTGATTTTGAATCAACTCAAAGCGTGGAAAAATTATTGATTGATAATGAAATTGTTGGAATGGTAAAACGGCTTTTGCGAGGAGTTGAGGATCGAGGAACTCCTTTTGCTTTAGAAATTCTGAAAGATTATAGTGAAACCGAAGAGTTACTTTCACATCCTTCAACATTAAGTTTATTTAGAAAAGAATTGTTTATTACAGGACCAATTATTGATAGGATGTCTCGTGATGCTTGGAATGATGCTGGAGCGAATTCAGCAAGAAAGAGAGCCAAAATTGAAGCAAATAAGTTGGAAACTAAGCCAGCAGTTAAGCCTCTTGATGACATTCTTTTTAAAGAATTAAGAAAGATAACTGAGAACCATCTTAAATAATTCAATTTATTCATTTTACTTGGTTTTTATTTATAATTGATAAGCACTACAGCACCTAATACAACAAGTCCTCCAATCACATTCCATAAAACAATAATTTCAGTTCTTTGCAAGATGATTGAAAAGATTAAAGTAAGAAATGGTTCGATGTATAGGAAAGAAGCTACTTTAAACGATTTTAATGTGCTCAAGGATTTTTGCCAAATATAATATCCAAGCACGTAGCATCCAATACCAAGATAAATAGCTGTTAGGAATGCTATAGGATTAATAATGTTTTCGACAAAGTCAGCGAGCTGATTAGACAATAGAATGATAATGAATACTTCAAATAACCCTAAGTAACTTATATATTTATTTAATTTCATCTTGGAATGCCCATTGGATATTTTTTTAGTTAATGTTGAATAAAGTGCCCATTGAAATGGAGTGAGTAAAGCTAAAAAGTATCCTAAGAAATTGGGGGAATTAAGAGTTAGATTCTGCATATTTCCTCCCGTTACCAATAAGAATGCTCCAATTGATGCAATAGCAAATCCACATATTTTTTTTTTATTTAATTTCTCTTTAAAGAGAATTAAAGCAAAAAGAGAAATCAATACTGGAGACAATAAACAGACAAATAAAGCGGGTAATGAGGGACCAATTAGTGCAATAGATGCATATTGAGTTAAGAAAAATACAGAAACCCCAAAAAAACTAGACAAGATTATCATTAACCAATCATTTCTTGAATATTTTGGGGTGTCTTGTAAAATCTCAGGTTTCAGTTTTTTCTCTGCAAAAAAATAGATATCAATGAGGAGATACGTAACGGATGCAATGATAAAGCGATATAAAACCACGGATAAAGGAAGCATAAATTCAAAAGTCATATCTACAAGAACAAATGAGAAACTCCACGCACCTATCATTATGACTAAGGAAAGATAAATGGTAATCATTATATTATTCTTCCATCAAATACTTAATACATTAGTTCTTTATCTATATTATTAAGATTAAGCCTAGCATTTATAATAAATTTATTATTGTAGGAACGAGAGGACGTGAAGAAAATCAATTATAAATTTAATTTAGGAATTATTGGAGAAGGAGACAATGGTAAAAATATGATCCTTGCATTTCTTTCTCATTTAGCGATTTCATCTTCTTCATCTTCCATAAATTATGAATTTCAGATAATTCATCAATCAATACCCTTGAAGGTTAAGATATTTCTAGCTGAGGAGATTTACGATTTTGTGGAATTATATAATTCAATCGAACATTTCGATGGGATAATTCAAATCCTTGATTTACATGACCTTAATTCAATTAATCAGATTCCCTTAGATAATTATCTCGAATTTTATAATTTGTACAACTTCCAAGGTTCCAAAATATTGGTTGCCTTAGATATGGATTTAATTAATGGAAAAATCAATGAAGAAGCTATAAGAATTAGTAGGTTGAATTTGATCAGAAAAACACAAGAGCTAAATTTCATTTATTGTTTTGAAATAACCAACCAGCAACGTGATTTTGCCGAATTGTTTGAGAATTTATTTGATGAAGTTATTCTTAAATTTAAACATTCTAACCCGGAATTATATGAACAAGCTCTCAACTATGGATGCACAATAGCTAGTGAAAAAGCGTATGACACTCAAAAAAAGGGTTCAAATTTATGATAGCTTTTTAATATGGAAAATAAATTTCTATTTATAACTTTTCAAAAAACTTGACAAGATTTAATAAGTCCTATACTAATAATATAATCAACTAAATTTGTTATAATCAAAAATAGGGTGATGCTTAAGATGGGAGAAAAATTCGATGACATAATGACAATCGAAAAGTCAGATAGTAGAAGAAAATGTCCAAAATGTGGTGAGGAAAACAAATCCATGATTCATGAATTAGAAGATAAAACGAACATAATTAATGACTATCCTCGTATCTATGGAAAGAAATATCGTTGTGGACAATGCTCAGCTATTTGGAGAGAGAAATAGTTCGATCTTTATTTTCTTTATAAGTTATAGGAGAAAAAGAAGTTTTCCAAGAAAACTTGCAATATCTATAACTTGAATTTTACCTTTCAATGATTCATTATTAACTCCTACTTCCGGTTCTGAAAGGTAACAATTAAAATGCGTCAAGCATTTTACACATGGTACAATTAAATATTCAGCTCCTGTTTCTATTGCTTCCTTTATGCGATTATGTCTTAAAACACGTGTATATTCATTACAACAAGAAAAGGCAGAGACTCCACAACATTTTGCATCATCTCTATTATTTTGCATTTCTATGAGCTTCACCCCAGGAATTGATCGGATTAATTCACGGGGAGCTTCATATAATCTTCCACCCAAGCGACCCAACCGGCAGGCATCGTGATAGGTCACCTTAATATCGCGAGACTGAGGGAATCTAACGTGTTCAAGAATATTTTCACGTAAGAAGAATTCAGAAAAATGTAATACCTCAAAATCAAACTCATCTACATATTTAGGATAATCAATTTTCCAAGTTCGATATCCTTCAGCACAGCTAACTATTATGGTTTTAACTCCTGCATCTTTATATAATTTCACGTTATATTCTGCTAACTTCTTAAATGTATCAACATCACCTTTAGACCATAGTATATCATGTCCACAACATTTTTCATTTAAAACAACTGGTGTTATATTGGCACTATTTAATAGACCAATAATCGATTTTGGAATGCTCCCGTAATTTACATCGGTATAATAAATAATATCTTGCATTAGCGGTATACAACCAATAAAATAAGCAATCTCTCCCGTACTTGCAACCTTATATCCGGTACCTTCTAAAAATCCAAGTTTATTTGGTGGTGCGGGATTTTCTGCCATTATTTTCGCAATTAACGGGAAAATACCATCATGAGTTTCACATTCCGCTAAATTCTCAGTTTGAGTTTGTTCTTTTCCATATAATTTTCTTAATTCTAATATTAATTCAGGGATCCGTACCCCCGCGTTTTCCTGTGTCATTGGACAATAGATGGAACATTGTCCACATGTTAAACACGTCCAAATATCGTTATTTTTTAACGCATCTTCAACAGTCAAGTAGGAAAGATCATTTATCAAGGATCGGGGTGAAAAAATTCCTAATTGTGAAACGGGACAGACAGTTACGCATCTATTACAATCATAACAATAATTAGCAGAATCCATTACTTTTTTGAGCGTTTCTGATATTATATTTGATTTTTTAGAATTTGGGGATGGAGTTTCAGATTCTATCATTGTATTTAGTGATACCAATGCTATATAGTTATTAAGAATATGATGAGGGAATTTAAATATGCTTTCCTTTTAGAAATAAAAATAAAAATGATTTACAATTTATTATGAATACCAAATACAATTTAATAAAAATGATATAGTAATAAGTCTAAGGTAATATAATTGTTCATTATAGCTCAAGGCCTCGATTTATCTCGTTTTATACAAGTATTCCTTGTACAAGGACTAGCTGGTTTATTTTATTTAATCATTGGATATAAAATTATTAGAAGAGAAAGAAAAGGGATTAACATCATTTTGAGCTCTTATTATTTCCTAGTAGCTATAGGAGCTATAATAAACATCATTTATGTAAATATATTTGATGAAACTATAGCCTTGGTATTGCATTTTATCACTTATTATTTATTCTGCCTATCTCTCATCTTCTTGTTGTTATTCGTTCTAATTCTGTTTAAATCACAATCTATAATAACTTTTAATAAGCAAATTGCTATCTTTACGATATTCGCCTTATTACTGATTGGTCTGTGGTTTATTCCAGGGGGCATTAGATTAAATGAAGTTTCTTGGAAACCGGAATGGAGTTGGGAATTTTTCATATATAGCATAATAATATGTAGCAGTATAGCCATAGGACCAACTATTTATATATCATTTAAGATATATAGAACTTTTCAGAAAAATCTACTCAAAAAAAAATGGATTTTTTTCTTAATCGGGATAATTGGGTATTATTATTTATATTACGGGACATCTCTTTCAAATACTCTTGCAGATCCGACTTTTCGATTAATTTGGTCAATAATATCATTACCCACATTAATTACTTTATACTTTATCTATTACGGTGTTGCAAAACAACTCTAATTTATTTTCCATTCCTCTAAAATTCAATTGGACTTATCCGACAATAATCTCCGTTTAAGAGTATTTAAATTATAGTACTACAATAATAATTACAAAATACTAAAAAAAACTTCGTGATTTATAATGGTACTGTTGCAGTTATCCACCATGAGATTTATAACGATTTACATAGCCCAAGGATTTATTTTCGTCTTTTTCCTATTTCTCGCAATCAAAATCTTGAAAAGAGATCGAAAGAGGCTTAATATAATCTTTTCTGGTTTCTATATTTCACCTGTAATCGGTTTTTTCGTTAATTTCATATATGGTCTAATGACGGATGTTAATCTAGTGCTTATATTGAATTTTGTAACTAATTTCGGGATTTATTACTCAGCAATATTCCTTGTAGTTTTTGACTTGATCTTATTGAAATCTGAGAAAGTAATCACTTCCACAAAACAGATTCTCATTTTAGTAGGATACGGTATTGCAATGTTTTGCATGATCTTCTTCTTATTCATACCTGGAGCAGGAGTAACTCTTAACGCTAATTGGTCGCCTGTTTGGGCATTACCGTTCTTCATTTATGTGGTCTTAGTAGTGTCAATAGGAGCTGTCATTCCATTTTTATACCTCTCATTTCAGATATATAAGAAATTTGAAGATGACTTGCTAAAGAAGAAATGGAAATTCTTTATCTATGGATTCTGTTGCTTGATAATTTTCATGTATGGCATTTTCGTTTCAAATACTCTTGATATCGATCTTTTTCGGACGTTGTTGGGGATAATAGGACTGATTTTGGCAGTTACAGGCGGATATTTAATGTATAATGGAGTCGGACGTCAATTAGAAAAATGATAAAAATTAATAATTAATTTATTTTCCTTTTTTTAGCATATCTCAAATTTTATCAGTATTGAATCCCATTTTATATTTGATATATAAAAATTATTTTTGTATTCAAATATGTATTTAACATCTATATTCTTGGATTCATTTCTATCTAACGTTAAGGTCTTGTAAGAACATGTCGTTTGAGCTTGAGAGGGTCAGAGGAATTGGTCCTGTAGCTTCAGAAAATCTTTTTAAAGCAGGTATAAAGACTATCGATGACGTAGCAAACGCAAAACCTGAAGACTTAGCTTGGATCAAGGGTATAGGAATAATTTCTGCCAAAAAAATAATTGAAAACGCAAAGGATTTAATAAAATTAGAAAAAAACATTCAATTAGTTTTAGAATCAATTAAAGATAATTTCTTACAAAATTGTCCAAAATGTGGAGGAAAAATGGCAAGTAAATACATCATTTTAGGTCCGGATAGACGATTAAAAGCTAAGCAATGTATTCTATGTAAATTTTACTTGCCTGAATAAGAAAATCTTATATTTTAAAAAATGGTTTTAAGAAATACATAGTCAAATCTTCAGTTATATAATGGAATTTAAAAATTATAATACTTGTCAATTTCTTCATATTTGTAAATCCCATAAGTCCACTTTCGTACCTTTTTAAGGAAACGTTTGTACATCATCCACGTATATTTAGTATAAGATTGAGATTGGTAAATCTCCAACCAATCTTGCAAAATTTTCGCCTTTTTTTCATCAATGATATATTCAAATTGATGATCTTTGGAATCTTCTTGAAATTTTCCATAAGTTGGTATGAAATATACATAATACTCGAGATTTTTTAATGATAATGATTTGGCTGCACCAATCGCAATGTCATGAGTTGCTTGATGATCGACATGAAGATTATTGTTACTTGGAAAGAAAATTCGGTCAGCATCTTTTATTATGGGTAACGTTTTTTTAATCCCTTCTTTCACGTACTTCTGCCCATCAGCATCGTGAAAGTTAAATAGATGATGATTCTCCGCGGGGATACCTAAAAATTTGATAGCGTCCCTTGCTTCTTTAGTTCTCATTATCGCAACTTCATCTTCAGTCATAACTGGAGCATTTTCTGCATCTGCTTGTTCTCCGACTCTAAAACAGGCTCTGCCATCCGTTACCGTTATAATATGGATGTCATGCTTCTTTTCACTAATCCATTCAAGAAGGATGGGAGCTGGTCCGAATAACAGATCATCAGGATGTGGTTCAAAGATTACTATTTTCAATTTTCTCATTAATTAATAACTTTTTTATAATGGTTTAACTAAAGTGATATAACAAATTAAATTTTTATAAAAATTAGGAAATTAGGGATTTAAATTGACTGAAAATGTCGAAACAACAAAAAAAAGAAAGTATGAATATCCTAAACGCATAATGGCTTCCTATGGCTCAAGAGAACTTTTTGGGCAATGGATTTCAGCTGCATTTGGTTTTACTGTATTTTTCTTCTATGAAAATGTTATTGGTTTACCTACTATATTGGCAATGTGGGCGTACATTATCTATTCCGTTTGGAATGCAATAAACGACCCTCTTACAGGTTGGTTAATGGAAAAGATTCACATGCCATGGGAAAAAAAAAATTTTAAACGATTTCCTTGGATGTTAATTGGTGTAATACCTTGGTTATTATCATACTTGTTTATATATTTGGTACCAACTGATTGGTATGGTTCAGCGGGTATCGTACAAGCCCATCAATTAGAGATATTCTTATGGTATGTGATTTCATTGTGTATTTATGATACTGCCTTGACCTTGTATGATGTAAATGTAATTTCCCTTTATCCGGATAAATTTAGTGGTTTAAAGGAAAGAAGAGCTGTTCAAGGGTATGGGACTATTTTAGGAATCACAGGACTCGTCATGGCATTTATACTTCCTTCGGTCTTATTTATTAGTACTTTTAACGCGAAAACCTATATAGATGCTTCCGTATTTAGCGTAGTTGTCGGATTTTTTCTGTTCATGCTTGTACTTCCCGGAATATTTGAAGATAAAAAGGTGAGAAAACTTTACGAGCAAAGAAAAAGAGTTCCAGAAGCTCAACATGTCGAATCTTTTTTAAAGTCAAATTATAATGTATTAAAAGATAGAACCTTTATGTTAAAGGTAATATTCTTCTTTGGCTATCAAGTAGGAGGAGTAATGATTCAAACGTCTGCCTTATATATATCAACTTATCTTTTAGACATGGGTGATGAGGGCATAATATATCTATTAGGATCGATGCTTCTAGGAGCTCTCATTTCAACTCCACTATGGACATTTTTTGCTCATAAAATAAATGATAATAGAAAATTGAGCATATATGCAGGTATGGCTTTATTCATTACATTTTTACCTATGATCTTCATTAACGGGCTTATTCCGTGGATGATATCATTACTTTTCTTTGGTGTCGGAGTGGGGGGTCAATGGTACGTCGACCCACCGACAATGGGCGATGTTCTTGATGACGTAACTGTTAGAACGGGTAAAAGGCAACAGGCAATTTATTATGGGTTCCAATCGTTTTTCATTAAATTCGGACAGACTTTTATTGCAGTAACAATTTCTTTAAGCCATATATTTACTGGGTACGTTGTAGGCGCACCGACACAACAACCACTGGCATTATTCGGAATTAGGATACACGTAGCAATAGTTCCCGCTATATTGGTTATCGTGACTGTACTGTTATTTTGGAAATATTACCAATTAACGCCAGAAAAAGTCGCAGCAAATAAAGAAAAATTAGCTGAGATGGGTCTTGCTGAATTAAGTCTTAAATAAATATTCTATTTTTTTTTCTTTTATTATATACAATTACATAAAATACATAATCAAATAAAATCAGAATTCACTTGAGAAAAAAAAAGTGATATTGGATTAAATTACCATCTCCAATAGATATCCTCAGCGTGACCTAACAAATCTTTGACAATTACTTTTTCTCCATTGTTGAGGATTATTTCTCCGGAATAATAACCATGTAGTAATGAAGAATTAAGATAAATTAATCCAAAGTTTAACTTCTCTTTATGTGGAATAATAGGTATCAATGTCATGTTAAATCGACCATCATTGCTCGAAAATTTCCAAGGTTTTGTAGGATCTCGATCTTCATGATGGAAAGTAACTTCATCTATTTTATGGGCTTTCCCATCATAGAAAATTATATTTTCGGTATGAGTTGATAAATCTCCAAACCCATATCCAATGTTAAATGCTACGGGGACTCCATCAACCAATCCACAAGCAGATCCCCAGAGCCAATGAGTTTTATATGGCCATATTCCTCTTCCCCAGTCCATAAGTCCGAATGAGGATCCCGGTTCAAAGGCATAGCGGCTTTCTCCAATTGTAATTTCTCCTTTAGCCGGCATGTAATTGATTTTATGATTGTAGTAAAATAATTTTGGTTTTTTATATCCTGTAACTACAACGGTATTATCATAAGATTCCCGATCATCCAGTGTAATAGTTCCTTTAATTCCTTTTTCTAATAAGGTTGGATCATCAATAGTAAGAATTCGCTTATCTCCTTTTTTCTCAATTGTAGCATTAAATTTGTCTGTTGGGAAGTCTATAATACTATCTTCTAAAGAACTTAATGGTAGTAATTTAGATTTAGTAAAAAACTTCATGATAGATTGCCCATTCCTTTCTTTCTTGTTAAAATCAATCCAGACATAACTCATTTGTGTTAAGTATCCAATATCTCCAATAGTTAATTGAAATCCGAAGTCTTTATTTAACACGGAATAATGATCCCATTCTTTAATTCGCATCCAACTTTTTCCAATATCTTCTTTATTATATTTTAAAATTGGTTTGCGAGCCCACCCTCTCTGGACTAACGTCCCATCTTTATTAAACAAGTTTGATTGTTCTGTTATTTCATTTTGATTTCCCAAATTAATCGACCTATATTTTCCTAATTGTATAGGATTCTGAATAAAAAATAAAATTTAGTTAGATTAATTGATTAAGAATAGAAATTTAATTTTTGGATATTTATTATAATGAATTAAATAATTAGGAAATCTTTTTTGGAATCCCATTCTGGCACGAAACTCCAACCTGACATAATCCACATCCATAGATATTGATTCCATAATTCTTTTTAATATAAGGGATGGTACTCATTACGTGTTTTGAACAAGCAATTTTATCATGTCGATTTTTAAAAGATATAGCATTGACAGGGCACCGTTTAATACAATCTCCACATTTGATGCAATACTCGTAAGGATCTGAAGGTCTCTTTGATGCATCCGATGGTAAGCTGTAATCAACAATTATACTTCCACACCTCATCGCCTTTCCTCGAGAATTGATAAATCCATCTGATAAACCAAAAGATCCTAATCCTGCTGCGAAACAACAATGCCTATGAGACCAATTTGAAGCCCAAATTTCACGATTTATTTTAAATAAGGATCTTTCATTGGTTGGTGCCATTGCATTTATTCCTAAGGAGTTTAATTCATTGATTAAATGCATTTGAATATTCATATTGGCTTGTTCTCCATATAATCTGGTATTCGCCCATCTTTTCGATGGATACTCTCTTGAATATATGAAATTTTCCTTTTTAGTAGTCCTATTAATTGGGAGAATATAAGCTACTACGCTTAAATTTTGTGTTGATAAGTCTATTCCTCTTTTTTTACAGTACCATGTATAAGCTTCTATTGGTGTAAGATAAAAGTCACCAATAATCTTCTTATAATCGGTGAATATCGTATCGTTCCCTGAAACTATACCGACGATTACGTCTGGTTCAAACATTCTAGAATTATCACCCATTATCATCTTATTGCTTTCATCAAATTCCAAAAATGTGTTAATTTTTTCTATGAACCAATTTTTACTTATCCCCATGAGTAAATAGACCCGTATTTAGGTTAAATTATTTATTAGATTCTTGGTTTATATTTTAAATTTGAGAATTAAGAAAATGTTAAAAGAAAATGGAGTAATATGAAAATTTAATTTCTATCTATTTTTTGACAAATCTCGTCAATTTTATGAATAGTTTCGTCAATTATTTCATCAGTATGGAGCATGCATGTATAGAATCTGCTCCCTGCAACTGAAATAATTTCCTCGTCTACTAAAGCCGCTCCCATATGTTCCATAAATTGTTTCCTTAATGGTAATTGCCCTACTTGATCGGGTATGTCAAAACTTAACCCAAAAAGACATGAGGTATGGAAATGAACCGTTCCACCTAAATTGTATGAAAACCAGGGCAATTCATATTTTTCAAAAACTTGATTCAATCCATCAGCTAAACGAGTTGCAGCTTTTGTGGCTATTTCTGTTGCTCCCGTTTCCTCGACTAATTTAATGGCATGATAAGCAGCAGCACATGTTAATGGATTTGCTGCTAAGGTTCCTCCACTATATGCTCTTTTTCCACCACCCACTCCTGCTGCGCAATATTTCATGTATTCTTCTTTACCACCAATAGCTGCAGCGGATGGATATCCATGACCAACGATTTTACCAAAGATGGATAAATCTGGTTCATATCCATAATATGCTTGACCACCACCCATATGTAATCTAAAAGCACATACAACCTCATCAGATATTAAAAGAGTATTATTTTCATGACAAAGTTCTTCAACTTCTTTGTTAAATCCTGGTTTTACAGGAATAGCTCCAGATTCACCTCCCATAGGCTCAATTAAAACGGCTGCCACTTTTCGCTTTTCTGCAAACATTTCTCGTAATGTTTCAATATCGTTTGGGGGGCAAGAATCAATGAACTTGAAAATATCTTTTGGTATTCCATGCGATTCTAATAATTTTGATCCCGGCACGTGCATATCATAAACCAACTGATCTGACCATCCATGATAACTACCACCCATTTTAATAACCCATTTACGATTCGTGGCAACTCGAGCAATCCTAATTGCAAGCATATCGGCTTCTGTTCCCGTTTGGAGCCATCTTATAATTTCACAAGATGGAAAATATTTCTGAAGTTCTTCGGCAGCAAGATATTCATATTCATTAGTTATTCCATGACATGGACCAATTTCACGAATGACTTCTATAACCTTTTCCGTTAAGACGGGATGGTTATGACCTAGAATTATGGGCCCTCCATCCATTAAAAAATCGGTCAGTATTACGCCGTCGACAGTTTCCATGTAACAGTCATACACGCGTTTGCTAGCTAAAGGAAATGGATAATTAAAAGCGAGATTATGCTCTACACCTCCTGGAATGATCTTTCTTGCTCTTTCAAAAGCCTCTTTAGACTTAACATGGTTTTTTTCATATCTATCGAGGATAGCTTTCAACTCTTCGGATTTAAATTTGCTGATGGGCGAATCGACTATATTTTTAATTTTTGCTACCTTTTCCTCATATTCCATTAAATATCATCCTAATTAGAATTATTTTTTGTTTAATTACATACAATAAGAAATACATCCAAAATTAAGCTTATTTTTTTATCATAAATTCGTGGTTTTTGAACCCAAGATCATCACGATATACTAGATAAAAAGAGTCATCATATCCTTATATTCCAAATTTAAGGACAGTGTAGTGGAAATTCAATCTGTAAATACTTGATAGCTTAAATTTAATAATCATTTTTTGAGATAGTTTTTTAGATTCAATAAATCTTTAATTAGCTTTTTAACATTTATAATTAATATGTCAAATTCAAAAAATGAATCAAAGTATATTTTAGCAATCGATCATGGTACATCTGGACCAAAACCAGCTATAGTATCTATTTATGGAGAAGTAATTGACTGGGTGCTTAAAGAAGTCCCATTATATCTACCCGAGCCAGGAGCTGCAGAACAAGATCCTCAAGATTGGTGGAAAGCTATAATAAATGGTTCTAAAGAACTTATCGAGAAAAAAAGGATCGATCCTAAAAATATAATTGCTGTTTCTAATACGAGTCAATGGAGCGGGACAATCCCAATTGATAAAGACGGAAAAGAACTCATGAATTGCATAATTTGGATGGATACAAGGGGGGCAGAACAAATGAAAAAGTTACATAAAGGTCTTATCAAGATAAGTGGGTACAACATGATAAAAATGCTTAAATGGATTAAAATTACTGGAGGTGGACCTACATTATCAGGTAAGGACTCTATAGCACATGTTCTTTGGATTAGAGATAATTATTCGGATATTTATGAAAAGACCTATAAATTTTTAGAACCTCAAGATTGGGTGAATTACAAATTAACGGGACAAATTGCTACTTCTGAAGCGACAATTCATATGCATTGGATTACAGATATTCGAGATATTAATAATATAAAATACTCCAAGAAACTTATAAAGAAATTAAAGCTGGATGCTGATAAATTCCCAGAAATCAAAAAAACTACTGATGTATTAGGGCCTGTAACAAAAGAATTTGCTGAAAAGGTTGGGATTAATAGTGATGTGAAAGTTATCTTAGGTGCACCTGATTTACATACTGCTACAATTGGTTCTGGAGCGGTTGAAGATTATAAAGCACACTTTACAATAGGAACATCAGATTGGATGCTTTGTCACTTCCCATTTAAAAAAGTCGATATTTTCCATAATATGGGTACCGCCCCTTCAGGCATACCGGGAAAATACATGCTTCTTAACGAACAAGAAATAGCGGGTGGAGCTTTGAGTTTTCTAAGAGATAACATTTTATATCACAAGGATGAGTTATTAAGAGAAGAACACGTGCCTGATGTCTATAAAATTTTCGATAAAATCGTTGAAAATACGCCAGTGGGAGCTCACAATTTGATTTTCACTCCTTGGCTCTTTGGAGAAAGAGCACCAGTAGATGATCATACAGTTCGAGGTGGTATTTATAATATATCACTTGATACAACCAGAGAACATTTAATTAGAGCTATTTTTGAGGGAGTTGCATACAACTTAAGATGGTTATTAATATACGTTGAAAAGTTTATCGAGAAATGGGTCAAGAAGAACAAACCCGAATTAATTAAAGATGGGAAGATCATCCCGGAGCTTAACATCATTGGTGGTGGAGCTAATAGTAATGTTTGGTGTCAAATTTTTGCCGATGTGCTTGACAGAACGATTAAGCAGGTAAAGAATCCCATTCAAGCAAATGCCCGGGGAGCGGCATTCATTGCTTCTGTAGGATTAGGACATATCAAGTGGGAAGATATTCCAAAATATACTGAATACTCCAATATCTTTGAACCAAACTTAGAGAATAAAGAGATATATGATGGATTGTTCAATGAATTTCTTAATATCTATAAAGTAATGGGAAAGACTTATAAAACTTTAAACAAAATGCATTAAAATATCTTATTTTTTTATCTTTTTAAGTAAATCAGCAGACACTCTTCTCCTTAAGAATTCCATAATTAAAGTCATCCGATATTTATTTATCGTAGTAAGTGCTAATTTCTCATCTAAGGTTTTCATAAAATCTTTTTCCGAAATTTTTTTAACATTTTCTAAAACTGTTTTTGCAAATTCAGAATCACTAATGAATCTTAGAATAGAATCAAGAATTATCTTAACTTGTTCCTCTCGATCTGTTCGCTCTAAAGCATAGTTAATAATATTTGTTTCATAGAAAACACTAGTGCGCCAAGGCATTTGGACAATGTGCTTGCTTGGATTAAATAGAAATGCTCTTGTTTTCTGATTTGCAACTAACGAATAAAAATATCCTGGATTTGGAAAAATATCTTTATCATAATCAATCACATCAATTTTGATTGAATTCTTATAAGAGTTAGGAATCAATAAATCAAAATACTCATTCAAATCGGTTAAATTTATGTCAACTTCTCCACTTTTTATAAGATAAGAATCATATTTAAATAATTTTGCATGTATTAATCCAGCAACAGTATTAAAACCCAGTTTATTAATCAAATACAGCAATGTAAATTTGATTTCAGATCCCATTTGCATTTCTGGTAATTCTTCCTCTTCTTCTTTAGATACAGACATATCAATTGCTTCATATCCTATGATCCTACCTTCAATATCTGCAATTACGATGAATTGGTGTTCTTCACAACAAGCACCCTGAGGAACTTGGATTTTAATAAAACCAAAGGTTTTTTGAGTAAATACGTAAGCTGGTATCGGTATAACTTTAGAGACACCACATTTTGGACATGCTGGTCTTAATATTTTGGTTTCCGCTTTTTCAGAAATCATAATAGTTCCGATTCTTTTACAAATAAAATAGATTGAACATATTTAAATTAACTCTTATCCATAGATGTATGAAAACGTGTATTATAATATTAGTAAAAAAAAATAATAGAAAAAAAGTATCACAAAAAATGAAAAATTAACCTTTAATTGATTTTCCACTTTCTAGTTTTGAAATATCTTTTTCTTGAAGTTCTCGGCGTTGAACTTTACCTGTCATGCTAACTGGAAGATTCCGCACTACTTCAATTAAAACAGGACTTTTCCATTTTGCCATATTTTCTAAGCACCATTGTTTAATCTCATCTATTGTAACGTCTCTATCAATCTTTAATCCCGGTTTTAATGTGATCCAGGCCTTTACTTTCTCACCAGTATTTTCATCAGGTAAACCCGCTACGGCAGCTTCATCAATGGCAGGATGTTGTCCTAGGTAATCTTCTACTTCTTTAGGAAAGACCGAGTGACCAGATACCTTGATTAAAGATTTCTTTCTATCTCTAATCTCACAGAATCCATGCTCATCCATAAACCCAATATCTCCCGTTAATAGCCAGCGCTTTCCACCCCACATCTTAAGATTATCTTCTTGTTCCTTTTGAACTCCTAAATAGCCAAGCATAATGTGAGGTCCTGCGACACAAATTTCACCAGTATGTTCAACTCCAAAATTATTTCGTTCTGGTGTACCATCAGATATTGGCCCCTTATCAAAATTCTCGGAGTCAAATATTGCCCAATCCACTCCAGTTATAGGTAATCCTAATTTTCCTGTCTTGTTTGGGCCCCAAAATGGAGCAACGCTAGTTACTGGAGATGTTTCAGTTAACCCATACCCAACGCGAATAGGGCAAAAAATTTCTTCAAATGGGATCCTCACATAATCGTGTAGTGGTCCAGCACCGGATGTTGCGTACCTCAGTTTCTTCCAAAAATCATACTTTTTCTTATACTCTTCAACTCCGACTTCATTAACATAATCAGTCAACCTTTTAAAGAGCATTTCAACGCCAGTATACATAATTCCTTGTGGGGCGTCTAATTTATTGATCGTTTCAGAAAGTACATCATCAGTTGGTGGTTTTGGAAAGAGTAGCATTACCATACCTAAGGATAAAGCTCCATTCATCACGCAAGTCATCCCAAAACTATGGAAAAAAGGGATGCTTCCAATAGTTATCATTCCAGGTTCTAAATTCGTCCAAGGTTTAATCATAAAAAGGTTTGAAATTAAATTAGCGTGACTGAGCATTGCAACTTTAGGTAAACCAGTAGTGCCTCCCGTCATTAAATATACAGCGGAATCAGTCCAAGGATCAATTTCTACTGAAATCTCCTTTGGTTCCGTATTTTTTATTATGTCATTCATCCAATATATTTTGTAATCTTCCGTTTCATTAGGAATTTTTTCTCTTGCATTAGGAATTCCTAGTGCCGTAATTGTTTCTTCATTAGCAGTAAAGAAGTCAGTAAAGTTAGAAGGAATTAATAATTCAACACTTGTTTTTGGAAGAATGGTACTAGGACCAGCTATATACAGCATATCCATGAGAACTAGGACTTTTGCATTGGTCATGGTTAGAGAATGCAATAATTCCATTGGTTTATATGTAGGGTTGATTCCTTGTGCAATAGCACCAATATACATGCATCCCATATACGCCACTACAAAATTAATAGAATTTGGAAGATCTATGGCTACAACGTCTCCCTTTTTAATGCCGTGATCGTGTAAAAAAGTGCCGAATTTCTTTGCATACTCAAACAAGGTTTTTAATTTAACTTTTTCTATGTAAGGTCCATATACAAAGATGCAAATATCATTATCCCAGATTCCATAGTCATTAGCAGATTTAATGAATCCTTCCCACATGGGGGTGATTTCTAATCCTTCAACATCTTTCAATTGCTTTGGAACCCCTTCCGGCCAATAGCCTCCAGTGAACCATACTTTTTGTTCATTAACGATGAATTGCTTATCTTCTAAACTTGTCATTTTATTCATACTCCTTTCGTAATTAACTTTTTCTTAATTACAAAAATTTCATTTAATATATTATCATTGATTAACTATAATATAATAATTTAACTCGATTCTAAGTGAGATATTATTATTAATATTTCTTACATTTTTGGATATCAATATAATGGGTTTTAAAGCAAAACTAAAGGATAGTCTAAAGGAGAAATTGACTGACGTTGAACTTGATCTACTTCCAAGAGGTTTTCAGACCATAGGAAAAATCATGATCCTTAAGCTAAATCCAGCTCTTTTGAAGAATAAAGAGGTAATTGCTCAAAAATGCATGGAGATATTACCTAGTATAAAATCTGTTTATTTAAATAATGGTAAAATAGAAGGAACGTTTAGAACACCAAATAGCATGGAATATATAGCGGGGGAAAACAATTCCATGGTTATGCATAAAGAACATGAGGTCATTTATAGCTTTGATTTCACTAAGATAATGTTTAGCCAAGGTAACTTATCCGAGCGAAGATATTTAGCATCATTAGTCAAGGAAGGTGAAATAATTGTGGACATGTTTGCGGGAATTGGTTATTTCTCCCTTTCGATCGGAAAGCATTCAAAACCGAGTCGAATTTACAGTATTGAATTAAATCCAGACGCATTTAATTATTTAGTTAAGAATATTAAACTCAATCATCTCGAAAATCTAATTATTCCAATTAATGGTAATAGTAAAGAAGAGGTAGTAAAACTCAGTATTTCAGGATTAAGAGCCCATAGAGTGATAATGGGTATTTTTCCCGCTCCAAAAGATTTTATAAAAGAAGCATTATCAATTGCTCGGGATGAGGGATCAATTTATCATTATGAAGGAGTGTCAGAAAAAAATAAGTACATAGACTTATTCAATGACTTTGATTCAATTGCGAAAACGCAAGGCTTTGGATGCCGATTGCTAGAAAAAAGGTTTGTGAAAAGTTACGGACCACATCTCTATCATACCGTTCTTGATATTCTCGTTTTTAAAATCTAAAATCATAAATCATTATTATTAGTATTTTCATAACTGAAAACTGAAGATTTATTAACTTTATCAATAACTCTATAATTAATTCGGTATGAAATTGTGAGAAATGAAATGATTTATCAAGCAATAAGTGAATTAGCAATAATATCCGGACTTACTGCTGCTATAGCAGTCTTTATTAGTGTTTTCCTTGGTTTAATTGTTTTAACGAAATACTTGAAAACCAAAGATAATTTGATTTTTTATTTTTTCATCTGTATTGTTTTTACATCAACTCCGTGGTATCCAAGTGGATTAGGGTTTATATATTGGTTAATTACTGGAGTAGTATTGCCCTATCAAACTTACGTCCTTTTAGGAAATGTAACCATTCCTATCGCAATTATTGCGTGGTTAAATGTCTATATGACAACATTAAAACCACAAAGAAAAAAGCTGGTTCTTATTAGTTATGCAATTATTTCATTGTTTTTTGAATTGTATTTATTTTATTTTCTATATTTTGCTCCAGGAGCACCAGTTGACTTTTTATTAGGGATAATTAATGATGTGAGCAATCCTACGGATATTGAATATAAAGGTTTTATATTAGTATTTTTAGGTTTGAGTATTGTAACGGCATGTGTCACAGGGATTCATTTCGCCCTTTCTTCTATAAAATTAAAAGAAAATCAAGCTTTAATTTGGAAAGGATACTTTTTATTTATAGCGTTCCTCCTGTTTGGAATATCTGCAATATTTGATGCATTAATAGATATGAATGCAATCACATTGGTAATTATTCGAATAATATTAGCATTATCAATGTTCTTTTTTTATTTGGGCTTTATTTTACCAAAATGGATAAAGAAAGTTCTTTCTATTAAAGAATTTTAATGGTAATTGAGCTAGCTAAGAATCTTAATTGCTTTTTTTTAAAAAAAAAAGAGTCATCTTATTTTTTCTTTAATTTGAATTGAGCGTTGCTTCATTTCTTCATTGAGGGTAGTGAAATCTTTTTTAGATGTAAAGAAAAGGGGTATCCAAAGAAAAACCGATAAAATACCAAATATGAGAGTTGACCAAAAAATTGTAGCGGAGAAGCTCTCAGTATAAGAAACTATAAACCCACCAATTAAAGCACCCAAAGCGCGACCGATCGTGTCAATAAAAGATCCGACTGCTACCATGGTTCCACGATTTTCTGGAAAATTAACATCCAATAAAGAGGCGTACCAGTTTGGCCCTATTCCCATTGTTAGTGCGAGACCCGTTCCTAAAAATGAGGAAAAGATGATCCATAGAACCCAAAACCCTATCTCATCAACGACATGCAAGGCACCAAAGAAAAATGTTTGAGAGGGAACGTTAGGAGCCATGCTAAAAGCAACAAGCAAGAAAGGTAGAGTTAAGATTGAGCAAATGGTTGCAACTTTTACTCTTCCGTTGGGTTCTCCTTTTTGAACTTTTTTATCACCCCAATGAGCCAATCCAAATTGTCCGATTAATAAGCCAAAAACCACCGCTACTAATATAAGAACAATAACTTTCAAATCAATAATATTTATACCGATGTCAAGCTCAATATAGGGGAAAATATATGCGAGCAAGAGTCCAGAAGCTACCACATCGAAAAAATTCATTGTTAAAAAAAAATTTGATTTTCTCTTATAAATATATTTTAAATCTGATAATTTTATTCTATAAGTATATTGAATATTCTCATCTGATAAGAGATCTTCAAAATATTTCTCTTTGACTCCCCTCTTAGGCTCGATTGTTAAAAAGAGGTTCAAAATGGTCAAAATGACAGCCGTGATACCCAAGTAAAAATATGGTACCTTCCAAGTGTATAGGGAATTAGGAAAATTAATTCTAATAAAATTTATCTTTTCAGTTATTGTGGGTTGAGTTATCGCATCAAAATCGATTAAATTAAAAGCTAATGCAATACCACTAGCAAATAAACTCGTAATCGTCGTGATTAAACCCCAAAATGCAAAAGACTTTGAACGAGATGATGATGATATCAGATCAGCCATATATGAGATTGAAAGGGGAGCCGTTATTCCAGTTGCTATTGCAGCAATAATTCTTAATATCATCAATTGCCAAAATTGTTCAACGAATATGTAAAGTAATGCCGAGGTTGACCATAAAAATCCCGAAAGAATGAGTAAATTTTTGCGAAGATATTTATCTGTTAAATATCCAAAAATGATAATGGATACACCATATATGATTGTATAAGTTCCAATAAGAATACCAATTGAATCGAAATAAACGTTTAATTCTGCAGCTATTAAAACTTGATTCGGGAGTAATATAGCACTATCCATGATAATAACTAAAATAAGCATCAAAAAAATAACTAAAGAAAACATTTCTCGTTTCTTCAATTCATTTCACTGACTTTTTTAAAGTAAGATTAAGCTGTAATGGTCTTGTTGTTATATTAAGTTTTTTTTATCCTTGATATAAGACCGTAATTTTTAAATAAATTAACAATAAATCTTCATTTACTATTTTTTTCTTTAAAAAAAATTCATATGAGAACAAATGTCAGAAGAAGTAAAAGAGCAAAAAAGTGAGCGAAAAGAGCCATTACACGTTCGTTATGAATGGTTTGACCAATTTCGAGGACTAATTATTGTAATCTTGATCATTTCCGTAGTTACATGGGAATTATCAGGGAATTTTGGGTTAGGAATCCCTCCGATTGGTCCACCGCTATTAAATCATGGATATAAATATTATAATGGATATCCTCCCATAATAACGATAATAGACATTGGACAACAAATATTTATGTTTGTAATGGGGTTTGGCGCGTATTTAGCATTCACAAGTCGAAGAGAAAAAAAAGGAATTGGAGCTGCTTGGAAGCACGGCTTAATCAGGGTAGCAGTGTTATATGCTTTAGCCTTTATCGATGATGGACTTTTAGGAGGATTGATCTCAGATGGAACTATCCCATGGGATGAGGTATTATGGTATGGTACATTTGCTAATCTTGCAATAGGCACATTTGCGGCCTATTTAGCTACTTATTTAATGCCAAAAAGTGCTGATAAGAGGATGATTTTAAGCATAGCCATTATGGTAATTCATTCTCTATTGTATGCGAGTGGAATATTTGAATATAAAGGACCTCTCACTGGAGGTAGTATTATATTTCCATTTAATGCATTTAATCACGCAGCAATAGCTATTGCGGCTACTTGTTTCTCCCAATGGTTCAAAATGGATCCTAATGATACAAAAATTGGTTTTAAAAAACGAATTTTACCAGTATCCACCATTGCTATAATGTCATTTTATGTTATAGATTGGATTCAACCTGCAGAGCATCACGATTGTACTACATCCTTAGCATTATTAGCCATTGCGGTTTCTGGGTTCTTGATTGCGGTGTTTTACAGTTTTGAGATGCTAAATTTTAAAATTCCCGTTTTAAGTGAAATGGGTAAAAATTTACTAATATTATTCATTTTTGCGCTCGTTTTTAGTCTATTAGCTCAATTTTTAGTAGATGGTTTTAGAGATGTACTAGTGGCTCTTCCCATTTTAACAATGCTAGTTCTTGGAGTTTTACCTATTTTAATAGAAGCAGGTATAGCGATTTTTTTAGCCAAATACAACATTAAAATTAAAATTTAATTTACTTCTTTTTTTTTCTATAACATAATGTGATAATGATTGTAATTCAATAATCCAATCAAAAAATCCAAAATTCTCATGATGTAAGTTATTTAAATAATAGGACTATTGTTACTATGAATAGGAAAAAAAGAATTTGGTACTTAAAATGAAAAAGAAACACTCAATTGCCCTTGATTATAGCCATAATAACATGTTAACATTAGAAGCATCATCTTATTCTGAGTTTACTCAGTTTTTATTTGCTTCGGGTTACAAATTAGGAAAGATAGAAGCAGGTTTTGGTTCAGAATTCACACTGAATGAATATGATCTAATTATCATATCATCTCCTAAAAATGTAAACCTTACACCTCAAGAAATTGAAAATCTAGAACAATACGTGAAAAATGGTGGGGCATTATTGCTTGTAAGTTCTCGTGGAGGAGATCATGTAAATCGTACTAATTTGAATGATCTTACAAAAAAATTTGGCTTTAAATTTGTAGCAGACGAAGTTTCTGATTCCGTAAATTATGTGAGCTTACAAAAGCGCCAGATTTTAGATAAGTTCAAATCACATTATATTACTGAACAAATTCAAAAAATCGTTTTATCTAACGCATGCTCAATTGAAATTCTTGAACTAGAAGAAAATAAGAAAGATGTGAGAACTGAAGTAGTTATAAGAGGAGGACTTTATTGCTTTCGTAATTATTTTAATGGTGAGATATGGATTGAAGAAGATTCTCCAAAAATTCCACTTATGGTATGTGTTGAATATTTTAAGGGAAAAGTATTAGCATTTGGTAGCCTTTCAATATTTTCAAGTCTTGGAAGAGAATACGGATTTAAAGCTTTTGATAATGATATTATCATTGCTAATATCTTACGATGGTTAATTTTAGATATTGATATTGAAGGTAATGTAATTACAGTTGATTTACAACAAGATTTATATCTTTGGGCAAAATCAATTATAGAAAAAGATGGGTGGGAAAGTATTTCAAATCTAATAAATCTGAGTTTAAAAATCCTAAGAGATAATTATGCAAAATCAATGAAAGAAATGAAAGAAGACCAACTCAAAAATATAGAGCCAAAAACAGGATCTGCAGATGAAATAATCACTGAAAAAGTTCCAGAGTTTTCATCAAAAAGAAAAAAAGAAGACTTACAAGATATCATTAGTGCAATTGAGGAAATATCAGGAGAAAAATACGAATCTTCAATTTTAATGGAAGAAGACTACGTTGGAGAAATTAAAGATAAGGAAAATATCATATCTCAAGATATAATAAACCAGCTTCCTGATGACCTTTCAAACTTGACTGTGAAAGAGTTAAAACAATTCTGTGATGATCAGGATATTCATTTACCGAATAATGCACGAAAATCAGATATAATAAAAATTATCAAATTTGTATTAGGTACTGAATGAAGTCGAAAAAAAGATATTAGATGGTACCTTTAAAATTAATATTCTAATTTTTTAGTTTTGATGGATGATGGATAAATTTATTTTTGTTTTAGGTTCAAATTTTAAACTTTCCTTAGCAGAGTTGGATAACGTTCTAAATTTTTCAAGATTTAAAGGTAAAATTGTTGATTATTCAGCGAACATCGCTGTTGTTGAATTTGACGAATTACATAAAAACAAACATTATATTAATGATTTAATGGAATTACAATATTTACTGGGAGGATGTCAGAAGATATCGAAGGTTTTTGATTTTATTGATATAAGTACGTTAATGGAAGCGTTTCCTTCTCAAATTGAGAAATTTAAAGTCGTAGAAAAAACAAGGAGTAAAATTCTGACATTAATTGGCAATAGTTTGCCGAAAATCTTTAAGAGAATTAAAAATGAAAGTTTATTTTTTGCTGTCTCTATCTACCCTAATTTCTATGATGACGATTATTATAAAAATGTATTGGTAAAACATTTATTACCATTTCTAAATAAAGAAATAATGAATATACTAGAGAAAATGGGAGCCCAAAAATCATTATATTACCAATATCCTGAAGAAAACATTCAAAAAGGAAATTTAAATCCGCTTTTCCCTCATAATCTCATAAAGTACGGATTATTTAATGAAGATCGAGCCGAGATACTTCTTGGAATTACTGAAGAAGGAATGTATATTGGGAGAACTTATACTTGTGATGACCCAAGTTTCAAAAAGAAGATTGATGAGGAGCGTCCATTTAAAGATTTCAAGAGTAGTATTTCTCCAAAATTAGCAATAATTATGCTTAATTTCTTAAACCTATTTCAAGAAAGGGAATCTAAAAAAATCCTGGATCCTTTTGTAGGAAACGGAACGATATTGTTATTTGCCATGGTTGAAGATTTTCAAGTATTTGGAACTGATGGGGATTCCAAAAAAGTAGATAATACTTATCGAAACTTGAACTGGTTGTATAATGAGTTAGAGGACAAAATACCTTATAATTTGATGAATCAAATTAAAACAGTTGAGATAGTGAACTTGTCAAAGCATTTCGAAAAGAATTCTTTCGATGGGATATGTACAGAACCAGATTTAGGACCATTTTTCAGAACTAACCCGTTGTATAAAGATGCGATGGATTTGATACAAAACAAATTGATTCCTCTGTATTCATATACATTAAGAGAAGCGGAAATAATTTTAAAACCGAATGGTAGAATAGTTATAATCTCACCAATTATTAGTACTATTGATGGTGGAGATGTAAGCATGGATATTGAAAAAATTGCCGTTAGTAATAATTTTAAAGTAGTGCCAATGATGAATTTAGAGCGAATTGTTAATAAGTCGAATCAAAGACTGCAATTCCAAAAATCTCAAGTTAGAGCGTTCCTCGATGCAAAAAAAGGACAAGTAATAAAAAGAAAGATTTTCGTTTTTGAAAAGAATAAATGAATAATAATGAACTTTGCAGAAATCTTAGATTTAATCGAGGAAAGTTTGGAAGGAGAAACCCATTTAGATGATTTAGCATCTAAAAAACAAGATCCTTTTAAAATTTTAATCTCAACAATTTTATCAGCTAGAACCAGAGATGAGAATACAAGACAAGCAACTATTACATTATTCTCAAGGTTTAAGACACCTAATCAGATAGCTAACGCTAATAACGATGAATTAGAACGATTGATTTATAAAGCTGGTTTTTATAAAGTAAAAGCTCAGAGAATAAAAGAAGTAGCAAAGATAATTGACAAAGATTTTAATGGAATCGTTCCAGATGATTATGAAGATTTAATTTCTTTACCTGGAGTTGGTTCAAAAACGGCGAACTGTACACTTGTATATGCTTTTAAAAAAGCTGCTATTCCCGTTGACATTCATGTTCATCGGATTTCGAATAGGTTAGGATGGGTTAAAACTATTAGACCTGAACAGACAGAAGAAGCTCTAAAATTGATTATTCCAAAAGATCAATGGATTAGAATAAATCGAATTCTTGTTAGGTTTGGTCAACAAACTTGCCTCCCAGGTCGTCCAAAATGCGAATATTGTCCAATTTCATCCTATTGTCGTAAAGATTTCTCAATGGAATTAGCTCACAAAAAAAAGAAAAAAGAAAAGTAGTTCTGAATTTCATTTCCTCTACAAAATTATTGTTTACGATTTATGTGTTCTTTACCTATAAATTGATTAATTAACTCAAAAATACCACCAGATACTAACCCAAATAAGTGAGCCCACAAATTTATTCCAGGTCCAAATGATGAACTAATAAAATATAATAAATACAGAGTTGCCAATATAAGAAAAATTCTCTCTCCTTCAAAATAAATCATAACAGCCACTACCCCAACAATTCCAAATATAGCTCCTGATGCTCCATAACTAACAACATAACTAGGATAAAGAATTAATGTAAATAAATTTCCAATTAATCCCGAAATTACATAAATAAAAATGTATTTGGTTTTACTGAGATATTGTTCAATATAGCTACCAAATAGCAATAAGCCAAACATATTTGATATCAAGTGATTTAAATCACCGTGCATAAACATTGAAGTGAAAAGTCTCCAGATTTGATTTTGATATATAACAGCTGAATTAATTTGTACCAAGTTGTAAAAATAATCTATGTAAATCGGATTATTTAAAGTAAAAAAAAGAATGATATTTATAGTGATCAGAGATAGGGTTATTCTAACTTGTCGTATATTTTTAACATCAAGAATAATCATAGCTAGAAAGAGCCTTATTAGAATTATAATATAAATGTTAATTTTTTATTATAAAAATATATATAAAAATTCAATACATCATTTATTTACAATTTGATCATCTTATAATTGAAATGGAAGATAATAATTTATTTCGAGATAAAATCCGATTATTAAATCATTTGCTTTATTCTGGGTATTTAAATGATATTAGATTATTTAAGGCATTTCTATCATTGCCTCTAAAGGAATTTATCCCAAAAAGATGTATAAAATACTCTAAAATTTATGAAGATGCTCCATCTCTTTTCTACTTTGATAAAGATGATCCTGAAAGCATTCGAACAATTAGTGCACCTCACATGATAACTATCATGATTCAAAATCTGATGTTAAAAGATGATGATGATTTACTTATTCTTGGTGCAAAAAGCGGGTATATAGCTGCACTTGCTCATTATTTAGCACCTAAAGGAAAAATAAAAATTCTTGAAGCGAATTCACGGATCGCTAAAATTACATCTAAAAATATTTCAAAATTAAACCTCCAAGACGATATTGAAGTTATTGTTAAAAATCCATTAGAAGGATTGCCAGAATTTGAACCATGGCAAAAAATTTTAGTGACTGGTTCAATTAAGACACGTAGAATTTATCCGTTATTAAAACAATTAGATTCAAATTATGGTGTTCTCTTTGCACCTATTGGTGAAGATACAATCCAGACTTATACACAAATTCAACGAGAAACAGATCAATATATCGCTGAGGATCAATTACAAGTAAAATTCACGCCCTTAATTACACAATTAGAAATAGATGAATTCCAGTTGATTACTGATACTGAAGTCTTGGAACAAATAGACATTGAGGATAAAGAATCTGACGAAATCAATATTTCACTAAAATATAGAACAAATCCTACTGATAGAGCAGAAGGAACACCTAATTTTCTTGATAAAACGAGAGTGATAAAACCAAATGATATATTTATCGCATTTTTAGAATTTATACACCATTCAATTGAAAAATTAAAAAATGATAATGGATTGAAAAACTGGTTGAATTCTATCGAAAATTTTGAACTAATTCTCTTATTAATTAAAAACTCAAAAGATAAAGTCAAAATTAACATTGGAGACATGGAAAAATCTTTAACCCAACTTAAATTCTTGAATAAGAATTGGTTAGACTTAGAAAAGGAGAAGAAAAATGAAGAGAATTTTCAGTCTAAGAAAAATGATATTGTTCATGACCATTTGTTTGAATTAGAAAATCTTCAAGAATTAGTTGGTAAGCAATTAAAGAAATTAAATTAAGTTTAACTTTTCTTACATGAAATCTAAAAATCCTACGTATGCAATTAGAATTGATATAATAATCAAAATAT
This sequence comes from uncultured archaeon, assembly GCA_964583985.1. GTDB lineage: Archaea > Asgardarchaeota > Lokiarchaeia > Sigyniarchaeales > SOKP01 > SOKP01. Next base: position 17,939 of record CAZOYD010000014.1, on the reverse strand, counting down.
AATTATAAGGATTGGGAAATAATCTGTAGTGTAATGAATCTTTATACACTTGATACGGGGATTGAAATTTTACTAATAATACATGTTTTTCTTCTATTGAAGACACAAATTCTAAAATTACTATATTTATAAGGATTAACAATAATCCAATAACAGAATCAAGAATAATTGCACTTCCATATGAAATTAAGATAATTGCAAGGTATATAGGATGTCTCATCGTTCCATAAATCCCTTTTGTCATTAGTTTACCCTGTTTCTGGTTTAATAATCTTGTTGCTAAATACATGATTCTTGACCCTCCAATGATGAATACTAATCCAATGAGAGAAAACCAACCCCATAAATCTCGAAAATAGCTGAAATTCTCTGGAAAAAAGGATTGTAAAAAATTAGAACTGAAAAATATGATGAGTAATATATTAACTAGTGATAAATATTGAAATCTTTTACCATTACTTACCACTCTATCATATGATCTATTCTTGAAATTGGTTAGGATCACGATATATGAGGAAACTTCAAGTAGATAGAGGAAGATCAAAATAATAACTATAACGGTAATGGCTGACAATATGATCATTCACTTTTTTGAACGTTGTTGTTATAAATCTGAGGTGATTAAAAAAAATTATTAATATTTCCCAAATTTTTCAGCAGAAGAGATGAAAAGTTTTACATTTTTTAAGGGAATCATTTCATGGATGACCGTGCTTGGACCTATTATGAAATGACGATTTTCTTTTAAAGCGTTCATTAGATCTTTAACGTGATGGATTATTTGTTCACTATTTCCATAAGGTAGAATATGACTAACATCGCCAAATCCGATGACAACAAAATTTGGAAAATTATCATTAATATAATAAGGATTGCTCCCTCCTTCCCATCCTTGCAGTCCTTGGAAACCCGCTTTTATGATGGAAGGAATTAATTCGGTAACATCTCCATCCGAGTGCATTTGGGGGATAAAACCGCTATCTTTAATTATCGCCGTTATTTCACGATAAAAAGGGCAAAAATCTCGATTCCACCGCTCTGGAGAAATTATTGTCCTTCCTTTAAATGCCACATCGTCTAATACATTTAAGACACCTCCACGATTACCGGTTGCATTAAGCAAGCATTCGATATTTATGCGAGTTATATTGGCATAGAATTGAATTAATTCTTGATACAACTTGGTGTTTTTTTTATAATTTCGGCTAAAAATTTCCATTCCCATGCTCTTCCAAACTCTATCGAATATACCATCCACCATCAAAACAGGAAAGATCATTTTACCCAATTTTTCATAATTTCTGATAGTTTTTAATATCAAATCTCTCCGATCAATGATTTTCATATTTGTTCGAAGTTTATCGAGTATTTCCAGGGAATGAATATATCCTCTTTCATAATAAGTGGTTTTCTTTTTTTTTCCTTGACCATCCTCTCCAATCCTCACCTCTTTGCCATTTTCTATCTTAATTTGAGTGGCTTTGATCTTCACACTTAAAGGAAATGGAGCAAAAACCGCATCGAATCCGAGACTAAATGGAACTTCAAAATAAGCATTAGCTATAGGATTAATTAATGATGTATGTGAAAATTCAGTTTGATTCTTTCTAATGAATTCATCTCTTACGTATTGTACGAACTTAGGTACTTTATCAACCTTTAAACGTAAATAATCATCATATATTGCAAGATATCTTTCGCGAGCATGCAATTTGTACAATCATTAAAATGATCGATTAGTTTTAAAAATTTAACTTTACTTTAATTAAAAAGATGAATAAAAAAATATTTAAACATATTTGGCTTTAAAAGCATTCAATTTGGAGATTATTTCATCCCGAAAAGTGCCAACAATAACTTTTTCTGCTGCTGACGTTTTAATTTCCTTTGCAAATTGCATTAAATTGTGAAGTATTGGACCAGGTGGAAATTCATCACGCATGCTTTCGATAAATTTTCCAAGATCGCTTCCTTTTATTGTTTTATCTATTTTTTTAAATATTTCTCCAAAAATGTCATTTAGCTGGGCTTGTTTCTCATGAGTAATTCTTCCAATAGTATCTTGCATGGGCTTTAACTCTCCTGCATCCATTTGAGATGATCCTTCTGAATGTTCTCTCCCCATAACAATAACTTCAGGTTCGTTTCGAGGATATTCACCTTTACCTGAACAAATATAACTAATAACAGTAGAATCATTTCCCTTAACTACATCCAGTTTAATTTGAAGCTCGCTTCCATCTACTTTCTCAATTAAATCATAGGAAGATAAATTTATTTCAACAAGCTCAAAACCTTGTGGTATCTTTTCTTTTATTAAAATATTTTCTAATTCAACATTCCCTTTATTTTCAATTCGTACGGAAATTGAAAATTCTCCTTCGGTGACTCCGGGTTTGATACTTTTAAGTGTTTTAAGCTTTCTCTTGACATATTTGATCTTGATTTCGGGTTCTACTACAGGCATTTTAACAAAATTTTTTCCTTTAATTAAACTATTAATCTCAATTTTAATGGGTGACATATATCGGGTTTCTGGGGGAGGGCGTGGATTACGAGCTTTTAATGGATAATGTAGTTCTAATTTTTTATTTGAATTAAATTCATTTGCTAAATTTAGTAAATCTATATTCAGATGATGTATTATATCCGGACTTTGATCATCAGGACGCACTTCAAATTTACGCGTGAATTCAGTTCTAGAACTAATATCAATACTACCCAGGGTAATTTTAATTTGATCAAGAATGGGTGGGATAAAATCAACAGGTATTTCGTCAATTATACTAATACTATCAATTGAACTTGTTCCATTATTTAGAATAGTATTAGTTATTGTCATATCGGTATTTGCATAAGCGTCAACTTCAGCAGGATTAATAAATTTATCAATAGTTGCACTCAATACTTTATAGACAGTAGATTCTTTATTAATCTCTCCTACCAATCGTGTAATAACTACAAACAAGGGAGTAAATTCAATTATCGAACTTAACTCAGGAACATCCTTTGATTCTGCTTTGAAATCAAAATCCCATTTTTGTTCGGGATTTAAGATCCTGTTAGGTGTTTGCGAAACCATAATCTCTGATCCGGTGAGAGTTTTATGAGAGACCTTAACATCTTCTAATTTTACTTGAAACTCAGATTCATTGATAAATTCTATCGTACAATCCCAGATTCCAGGTTGAGACCCCTCATCACGATCTATTCCACTCATTGAATCCGTTAAACCACGTATTTCAGGATTTAGCATTGATAATTTATAGTTATTAACTAGATATGCCACGTTTAATGCACCTAAAGCTTTCTGATCCTTATCGGAAACATTTACTTTACAAAGTACTTCCAAATCTGCACTTTGATGGCTTGCAAGAGATATTATCTCCCAATTTAAAAAACGTAATCCACTATCCTCTACTAGTCCAGCGGTACCGAATTTAGGTGCAATAATCTCAATTTCTTGAAAAAATACGGGTATTTCTCTTTGTAATTTGATATTAGAGATAGCTCGTTCTAAAGGATTATTCAATGTTAATTTTAATTTACACTGATTATCGTAATCAAAAAGAAAAGTATTGTTTATTTTATTTAGAGTGCTAACATCCGTGTCAAATTCTTCCTTTACTTGTAATTTTGATCCTTTTAGATTCTTTATTTCATATTGTTCTATATATTCTTGGGCAGGATTTAATATTCCAGCATTTAACTCTCTTTCGGAAATGGTTGTGTTTACAATTTCTTTTAAGTCACAAGTCAAATTCCAGAGTCTACTTTTTTGGGAGGGATTCTTTATTACTAGTTTTCCTGTTCCTGCGATTTCTTTTAAATTCACAGAGCCATCTAAGAGAATTTTTTCATTCTCAGTGATATCTATTATTATTAAATCAGACATTCATAAAACCTTTAAAATTTTTATTTTATGCTGTTATTCTATTATTTTAGTTAAAAAGAAGTTTTTAATTAATAATAAAATTCGAAAATTTAAACTTAAGGAAATCTAGATATTTTTATTTCCACGAGTTAATACTAATATTAATATCTTGAGAAAGCCTCGTTACCAATTATATTGGTATATAATTAAGCGATTCAACACATTAATGAGGGAAGCAATTGAAGGCCCTAATTGTACAAATCCTGATTTATGTAAAGGGGATTGTTGTTCAATTAAAATTGATGTACCAAAGGTTTTAGCAAAAGAATACATCAATAAATCATTAGCTAGTGAAAGTGATTTTGTCCGGAGTAATATTTTTAGTTTTCATTTAAGATTTAATGAACAAACTGGAAAATGTTTTTTTTTTGATAAACAAATAAATGGCTGCAGAATACATAATTCTGGAATCAAGCCCCCACAATGTTGGATATATCCAACAAATTTTTCAAATCCAAAAAACGAGAGTATTAATTGTAAAAGATTAACTGGTTGGAAAATAATTGACCCTGAAAAAACCCTAGAAGCTGAAAATCTTTTTAAAAAATATGTATTTCTTTGTCAATTAGAAGCAAGGAAAGAATGTGCTAAGATATCTAAAAGAATCGGAATAAAAAATGGAACAGATTATCAAAGTCTATTTAATAATTTAAAAGAAACAATTGAATCCGTACCTCCAAGTAGTATAGGAGGATTTAAAGATGGGTGGGATCACTTTGAAATTCTCTCTGCTGAAGGATTATCGTTTCAAATGAAAAAAATTTGTCTTCAAGTCAGTCCAGAATGCAATTTCCTTCCCGATAGATATTTTGAGTGCAGAAACACATGTGTCAAGGTCTCCCATGAAATAGTAGGATTCTTACAGGAAAAATTGGTTAAAATTTTGAAATCGCAAGGATTACAAGTCGATGGAGAATATCCTCTTTATAAATTGCTTGAGTCATTTTGAATAATTTTAATTCTTTATATGGGCAAGGTGAATTTTGTCGGGGTGTGTATATGTGTTTTTATTAAACTATATTCTATATGTATCATCTACATATTACATATTTTTAAGATTTACACGCATAATATTAAAAATAACATTTAAATATAACAAGTTAAATATATTTAAATAAAAATGAAGTGATATTATGGAATTTTCAGATGCCTCTTTAGAAGAACTAGCAGAAAAAGTATTTTCTGAGAAATATAATTTTGAAAAAGGTCCCACTACTCTAAAAGGGAATTCAGGGAAAACTTGGACGTTCAATGCTGTAGTAAAAAGCGGAAAATTTGGTAGATTTGGAATATTTATCAGAGATTGGAAAAGAGAAATCTCAATCACTCAATTAAGACAATTACATAAAGCATGTATTGATGTTCCTGAATTAGAAGGAGGTATAATGGTGTGTAACATCAGTACAGACTTTTCTCGCGATTATAGTTCTCAATTTGGAATTCAGCTGCTCTCGAGAGGGCATCTTGTTTCAAAGTTAAGAAATAGAGAATTTCAACTTTAATTTATTCTCGCTTATTTTTACTGCTTTTAGTTTCAATCTAATTTAAATGACAGTCAAAATTATACTAATTATTATTGTTTTTTATATTAAAATTGAATAAAGTTCCATCTGGATTGCGAGAAACATGATATCTAGAAGAGTAAATGATATTGAATATGCTATACGAGATATAGCAGTGATAGCTGATCAAGTAGAACGAAAAGGGAAAAAAGTCTACAAATTAAATATTGGGGATCCGTTAAAATATGATTTTATAACACCTCCATTTATTTCCGATGCTCTTGCAAAAGCTAGTCATAATGGGAAGAATTTCTATGCAGATTCTTTAGGAGTAATTGAATTAAGGGAAGAAATTAGCAAGTTTTTGAAGAATAAAAAGAATTTAAATGTAAATAGTGAAGATGTTTTAATCACTACGGGAGTTACTGAAGGAATTTATTTTCTTCTTGCAGCGTTGATAGAAAGAGGAGATGAATTTCTCATTCCAGGTCCAACTTATCCGTTATATATTAATAATACTAAATTTTATGATGGAATTCCCATCGAATACGAATTAGATGAAAAAGAGGGATGGGATCCAAATATTGAGGATATGCGTAAAAAGATCACTAAAAAAACTAAAGGTATTCTTATTTGTTCTCCAAATAATCCTACTGGTGTCTTGTATTCGCAAAATAAAGTCAAACAAATAATAGATCTAGCTGGAGAATATAATTTACCAATTCTTTCAGACGAAATCTACGACCAAATTACCTACGAAAAGGAATACGTCTGTCCAGCATCGCTCAGTAAAGATGTTCCAATAATTGGAATGAATGGTTTTTCTAAATCCGATCTCATGACAGGTTGGCGACTTGGATATTTATACTATCATGACCCAGAACATAAATTAACCGAACTTAAAGAAGGTATGGCAAAAATGGCGAGAGCAAGATTATCGGCTAGTACGATTGCACAATATGCAGCAATTGAAATCTTCAGGACAAAAAGTGACCATACAAAGGAATTAGTGAGAAAATTAAAAGAAAGACGAGATTATTCCTATGATAGAATATGCAAAATTGAAGGAATTAGTTGTGTTAATGCCAATGGTGCATTTTATTTATTCCCTAAAGTTGAGCTTAATGAGTTTAATCGATGGGATAATGACAAAGATTTTGCAATAGATTTATTAAAAGAAACAGGCGTTTGCTCGGTTTATGGCTCTGGTTTTGGAGAATTTGGAAAAGGTCATATTAGGCTGACATTTTTACCAGATATCAATATTTTAACTGAAGTTTATGATCAAATTGAGAATTTCTTAAAATAAAGAGATAAATTAAAATATAACGTTTATCAGAATTCTTTAATTACAAATATAATTGTTCAAACTTACAATTTTCTTTAACCTTTTAATATCAATAAATTTTTTCAATAAATTATCCATTTCTAAGTAAATGTCATAAAACATGTAATTTTCTATGGAAATAAGTTTGAGATTCGCCTTTTTGTATAATCGTAGTTTTTCTTTTTTCCGTTTTTCATAATTTTTACCCCCAAAACCCCAATATTCAATATAAATATCGTATTTTGGCAGATACCAATCATATTTAATTTTTGAACCAAATATATAGATAGATTTTTCGTATTTATGATCTATTTTCAGCAAATACAAGTAATTATCAATTATTAACTCTCCTTTAGATTTGACCAAATGACCATCTAAACAAGTATATTTTTTAATTTGGATGGATTGACTTTGTTCGTTTTTTGGTTTTTTTTTGCTTCCATTCGCTCTTTTTTTCTTAATTACTAAATAAGTAATAAAAATAATAATGAGTAATCCTAAATATCCAATTACTAAAGAAATGGTTTCTTGCATTTTCCCTAAGGAACAACGAGTGTATTTGATATAAAAATTTATGGAGACTCTATATGCATGTAATGTTTAAGAATTATACTAGTCTCTCACCGGAATCCTAATATCTCCTGCTTTTTATATTCTGTATTTGGAGAATAAAAAGTACTAATTATACCTAAATCTTGATATTTACCCCCTAATTACCACGATTTACCATTAAAATTACGCTCTATGTTTAAATATTGACTTGATCTTGATATATTTAATGACTGAAGTTATTAACGCCGATTAGAGCTTTCAACAGCTCATTGGTGAGGGTGATAAAAATGGAAAAAATGACTTTTAATTTATATAAATACATCCTTTTTGCTATGGGTTTTGTAATAGCACAATTGACTATAGCAATTGTTTCATTCATCCAACAGTTGCAACAATATATGCAGAGTTATAGTCCTCAAGAAATAGCACAGGTGGTGGAATATTATATGAGGGTCTTTATAAATCCTATGACAATCAGCGTATTTGTGCTTCTGGTTATTTCCATAGTGGTATATCTTATAGAGTTCAAAATGACTAAAGCATACAGGATGAAAAAAATGAGGAAGACTGAGCCATTAATGGAGAAATACGAATTGGGATAACCCAAATAAAAATAACTATTAAACTTTTTTTTACTCTTTTGGATTAATAGAACGCCTTTTAAATAAGCATTACTGTCTCTTTGAGAAAATGAGAAATTATTTGCAAAGACTTTTTTAGCTTAATTACTTAGAAATTGCACGTGGGTTATTTCATCATCATCCTTAGTGAACCTAATAACGTTTTCAGCATTCTCTTCAAACGTATCATCATGAGAAATCACAAATATTTGACGAAAACCCTTGATATTTTGTATGCATTTAGCTAAATTGTTGCGTTTATCTTTATCCAAATTCGTTGTTGGTTCGTCGAAAAAAGCAAAATCTGCATTTGTAAGGATTTTTAAAATAGAAAGGCGCACCGCAAGAGCAGCAGCCATTTGTTCTCCTCCAGATAATTGACGAAATTCCCTTACACTATTGCTTGTTTCGATTTTAACATTATAATTCTTGTCCCACCTTAGTTGAACATTCTCTATGTCTAATAAGTCACGATAAATATCTGAAGCGATTAAATTTATTCTTTTTAGGAGTGATTCAGTAATGATGGGAGATGCTTCTTTGTACCATGTTCTGATGGTATCGATGAATTTCTCTAAAAATTCTAAGCTATCTAATTTATCATTAATTTCGAATAATTCCTTCTCTTTTTCAAAAATAACATCTATTTGATGTGATAATTCTTCGATCCTATTACTCTCATTTTTAATGCTTTCATGAACTCTAATAAAAGATTCATTAATTTCTTCTTTTTGTGTTGTAATTCTGTTATATTCCTCAATATCAAATTCTTTTTCGATTTTTTCCCTATTTTCCATCAGAATTTTTAGCTTATCCTCATTGATTTTTAATTTCTCCTCATAATCATTTAACTCAATTTTAAGTTCTGGCAATTCCATAGCAAGTTTTTCATTTTTTTGAAATTCATCATGATTTTCTCGGATTTCATTCATTTTGTCCGTGATTGAATTAAATGTTGTAGAGAAATTTTCGGAAGAATCTTTACCTTCATTCGTTAAACTTAAGTTTTTAATTAATATATTTTTTTCCTTTTGTAACAATTTTACCTCATCAGATAATTTCGGTAAATCTTTTTCGATTTTTTCTTTTAGGATATGATATTGTGTTATGTTTTCCTCCAAAGATTTCTTAGTTTCTTTCAGATTGGTTAATATTTCTTTCTCAATAGTTTCATCTTTTAGATTATTGCTGATTTTTTGGATCTCACGCCCCATCTCTAGCTTTTGTTTCTTAAGAAGCTCTATTTCTAAATTGGACCCCTTAAGAGTTTCGTATTCTTTCTTTATAGCTTCAAATTTTATCAATTTCTTTTCATTTTCCAAATATTCTTTCTTTTTTGGATTTAGGTTTTTCTTCCATGTTTCGATTTTCTTTTCAAAAATCTTCTCAAGTGATTTTCCTTCAATATTTTTACATTTTTCATTTAAAATAGGACATTTCCCATTTTTGGACTGTTCTTTATTAATCTCAAATTGCTTTAATTCTGTTTCTAACACTATGATTTCATTTTCTAAAATCCCTTGACTTTCAAGAATTTTCTCAAGATTAGTTACCATTGATTCAATTTCTGGAAAATTACTTACAAGTTTTTCTTTATCGTCGATTTTTTTACTAAGATCTGTGTATTTATCTCTATATTCGTTCATTTGATTTCTAAAGTTATTAATTTGTGATATTAACTCTTGTTTTTCCTGGATTTTGCTTTGCAATTCAATATCTTTTTTATAATCAAGCTTGAACTTATCTAAATCTTTTGCAGAAGATTCAATTTTATCAATATCTTGAAGTTTGTGTTCAATTTTTGATTCAAGTTCAATAATATCACTAAGTTTGTTCAATTTTTGACTCAAATTCTCATACTCATCATAATGCTTTTTAGTTTTGCGACATATCTCATTCGATTCTGTTGCTTTTTTAAGATCTTCCTTTTTTTCTTTTATCCATGAAATTAGTTCTTTTCTTTTTCCGTCTAACTCTTTAATAGATTGAATAACTTCCTCTAAATCCAATTTAAGTTTCGATAGAGTATCGTGTTTTTCATTCACCTTTTTCAATTGAATTTGTAATTTTTTTTCATTTTCTTCTAAATGTTCCAAATTTGCTTTTGCATTATCAGCTTTCTTTATTAAATCTTCTTTGTTTTCTATAAATCCTTTTATGTTTTGAGCGTCTTTTTCAAATTGATGAATATCCTCAATAAATGAATTTTGGAGTGCCTTAATTTTTGTCCATATGGCCCTGTATACTTCGACCTGCAAAATAGGATCAAAGAAATCTTTCCGACCTTGAGGGGATCTTAGAAATGGCTCAGTAAACGTGCCTTGAGGGACGCCTACAGACGTGTTAAATATTTTTGATAAATTGAATTCACGCTTTAATCCAATTTGAGATTTTAACCATTGCCTTAAGCTTGATTTGTCATTAATACCCGCTAATAAAGTACCTGTTTTAGCATCAGAGACTTCAATAATATTTGCTTGTTTCCCAATTGTCCTATTAATAATATATTGATCATCATTTAATCCTACAATCCAGACCTTTATACTCCCATAATTAGTGCGATTCAAAACATCTTCACGAATATAACTTTTCTGATTTCCCTGCAAGAAATCAAATAAATTAAATCCAATCATATTTAGCACTGTAGATTTACCAGTACCATTTTGACCAAGCAAGACATTTAATCCGTCTTGAAAGTTTATAACGGTGGATTTATGTGTCGTTATATTTTCGAGTTCTACTTTTGTTATTATCATATTTGTCAATCATCTCCAGAATCATCGAAACCATCATCTATAAAACTATCAAGATCATCGAAATCATCATAATCACCAAAATCTTGTTCTTCTTCACCTTCAATCTCTTTTTTAAAATCTTCATTTTTCATTTTCTCAAGATTAGATAATTCAGGACTCTCACTGATAGGTTTATTCTTTTTAATATCGAGTTTTTTAAAATCATTAATATTTAATTCACTCCATTGAATCAGTTCTTCTTTTAATTTCATATAATTTGGCTTTTTTAATATCAACTCGGTCTTGAAATCGTCTATTAAACTAAGGATTTCTGGTTTTAAGGATTTATACTCTTCATTCTGATCTATCAAAGCGCTGAACACAATACGTTCGATTGCATCAATAGTCAATTCTTCTTCTTCGATTTTTATTAAATCTAAAGCAGAAAATAACTCTTTAGAAGAAATTCGAATATCTAAAATTGCGTATCTTTGCATTATTTCTTCTTTCAGCTTGTTTAAATTGATTTCTAATCGAGAGAATCCCACTTCGCCTTCTATTTTAAATGTGGCAATTGGACAATTTAAATCACTCTTATTTATCTCTTTATTTTCATCTCGAAGTGGCAATCCATATTGCTTCAATCTTTTAAATATGTGCTCCATAGCGTTTTCAAAAGAGCTCATTCCTGTAATATTTATTGGGCGAATTTGAAAAAATTCCCTGTTTGGAATCTTGTTAGGATCTTTATTCCCATTATCACATTCGATAAATTTTAAATTCTTTTGGTAATATTCATTTCCAGATATTTCTGCTAAAAAGGCACCTCTATTATAAGAAAGTTCACTAAGATCATTCAATTCTATACTTCCTGGATTAAATATCCATTTATCTTGTTCTTCTAATGTATAATTCTTATGATAATGACCCAAAGCTAAATAATCTATTTTATCATGTAATTTTTTAAGATTAGGAGTTAACTCAATTCCTGGCTTCGTTTTATCTTGGCCTTCAATACCGAAATGCATCAATAAAATGTTGAATTTATTATTTTTTTTGGGAATTGCTTTATAAATTGCGGGAAACAAATGTTTAGTAAAACTTCCATAATAGGGAAGACCATATATCATGGCGTCTTTAATTTGGATCATTCCACCTCTATGATTTGAAGTAGAATATGGTTGAAAAGTTAATTCTTTACTATCTTTATCGTAACTTCCAGCAAGCAAGATGATGAGATTTAAATCTGCCAAAAAACTCATCCATGAATTAGTTTTATAAATGGGATTGTCATGATTTCCTTCTATACATATTATTGGAATTTCAATGTTTAATTCTAAAGAACTCCTTTCTTTAAAATCCTTAATTAAATAAAATACGTCACTCAGAACGGAGGGATTAATATTTTTATTATCAAATAGATCTCCTGATATTAATACAAAATCCACTTTTTCACTAATAGCAAAATCCAAAACCCATTGAAAAACTCGGAAATAGTCATTATATCTTTCTTTTAAATTATATTGCTTTTTACCGAGATGAAGGTCGGACACATGAACGAATTTCATCGGTTCCATTATAATCATTTAATTATTTTTATTTTTTATATCTATATACTATTGTTTCTTTTTCCTTTTTTTCATTTAATATCGTAATTATCATTTCCTCATTACAAAAGGAATATGCATATTTCCGAATATGAGATGCTTGAGTCATGATATCTCTATCATTAGGTATGAACCCTAGAAACTTTTTACTCATTATTAATATTAGCTTGTATTTAGCCCGAGAAGTCAGCACATTAAACCTATTTAAATTATAGATAAATTCACTTTCAGCATCTAATTGGTCTTTATCGGATAAACCAAAGGATGCGATGATGATATCTCTATCAGACCCTTGGAATTTTTCAACAGAATATACAGTATTTCGCAACCTCCTCATTAATTCAGTATTTTCTAAATTTGTTAATCGTTCCATATCATCGGTTAGTCTATCAAATATCTTTCTTATAATCAAGCGACCTTGAGCATTATGGGGTGCAACAACTCCCAGATTTTCTTTCCAGAATCTGATTTCTTCCTTTTTAGTTTTTGGACACTTCATATTGAAGTAACTGATTACAAGCTTAGATACTAATTCTGCTTCTAGAGCACTTACTCCAATTTCATATTTTCTATCGTGCACGATAACAGATGCAACTTTTTGTGGATCTAATATACTTTTAATCCAGGATACTTCTTCTTTATTAATTATTCCTTCTAATAATTTTTGCGCGTTTTCCTTATACGGGGTAATATCTTCATATAAACATAAAGTAGATGTAAAATCAACAATATCTTGGTGTGAACGGTAATTTATTTTCAATTGAATATTAGAAATATTATGTTGTCTGACATAATAAGTAAATAGACTACCAAGGATAATTTCTAAGTTCTTAGGTGGCTTAACTGGTTGTACAGGAGGTAATTGATTAAAATCTCCAACAATTATAATCTTCGTTAATGTTTCGGGATCGAGCTTATCTTCAAGTTCAATTTCTTTAATAAGGCTCTCATCTTTGATTAAAGTACCAAGTTCCCCTGGAGAGCCCTTTGTTTTTAATTTGATATTTTGTTTTATTATGAATTGTAAGCTTGATAGGAAGTAATGAATAGGAACTTGACTAGCTTCATCAACAATTATTAAATCAAATGCGAATTCTGGGTCAACTCTTTCTACTAAGTGATATAATTGGTGAGCATTAGCAAAAAGAATAAAACTTTTTTCAAGGGATTCTTCCAGATGGATTTTATTGGTTACTGTTCGTGTTTTTCCATTTAATTTCCAAGAGACTCCTTTTCTAAGCAAATCATCAACATTTCGACATCCTTTTTTTCGTTCAATTTGTTTCTGGTATTCTGATCTTAAATAAATCAGCTGTAAATGGGATGATTTAGTTGGATTATTTGATTTATCTTTTCCTATTCGAATTTTATCTAAAACAACTTTTAAAGCCGCATAAGAAAAGCAAGTAACTAAGATTCTAACGTTTTTCTTCCCCTTACGAAGACATCTCTCATAATATTCATCAATTAACGCAGCAATCGTTTGAGATTTTCCCGTTCCAGGAGGACCTTGAATTCCAGAGATAACATTATTTAGAGAATTATTAATCGCTATAACTTGAGACTCATCTGGAATGGGATTTATTGGTGTTATTAATTTTGAATTGAGATCTTTGCTAAGATCCGTTTTAAGAGAAGAGATTACTTCGGGTAAATATAAATAAATAGAGGGTGTTGAAAACTCCCAAGTATATGGCCAATATAATTCTTGCTTTGATCTTATTTTCCACAAGTAGGAAAGTCTAAATCCCAACCAAGATTTACCTAAATCACATCGCTCTAATAATCCATTTTTTTTATATAATTTATTTGACCAAACATCTAATGATGTATGATATAAAAACCAAGAAAAATGATCTTCAATTCCTTTATATTCTTCTAATTTTTTACTATTTGTTTCTTGTGAAAAAACAAGATATCCATTAATTTTGGGATCCCAGATCATCTCTCTGATGATTATTTTCCATTGTTCGAGTTTTGATATTGTGTTTGCATCCCTCTCATTATCGGGGAGTAAATACACACGATCTCCTGGATTAATATTCATATTACTGGATAGAGAAGTAATTTTAAAATCACATATATTTTTCTTTCCTGTTGCACTCCATATTTTCAAATCTTCCACTTGAGCCGCAGCAAGTTTTCCAATACTAAATTCAGGAAAAGTAGTCCTAAAATATTCTGTATCCATTTCTTCCATAGCGCCAGTATATTTGGAGAATAAATACCACACCTGGCTAATTGGGTGGTATTCAGGACTAAGAAAAATACTATCAAATTGAGTTTTGTTAATAACTCTTACATTCTTGGATATAATATTACTAAATTCATCTTGAAATTTGCTTCTCAAGGAGTTTATCGCTCGAACTTTAAACATAACTTGCCTTTTAATTTCATCTTTTATATCCTTTTTTTTCTTTTCATCCTCATCCTCTAAAATGTAATCATACCAATTATTAAAGTCCATGTAATTAAAATGAGGAATCCAATATTTCTTATTGACATAAGTTCCAAATTCTTTTTTAGCTATTTTATGCCAAGTATATGAGATAATACTGGGAAAGCCGAAAACTGATTCTGCAAATTCTTGTACATTAAATAATTTCTTATGTTGATAAGGATGAGCTACTTCAGAGTCTGACGGTGTAAATAACGATAATATTGAATCAAAAGCAATTGCTACTTCTTTGTTATTGATTATATAATTTAAATTTCTTTCAAGCATATCCTGGAAATTATTCAATTGTCTTTTAGACCAATAAAATAAACTTGTTGCGGGTCCATAATATTTACCCGCTTCTTTTGCATCAATTACTACATAATTTTCGATGATATTACACATTTCCAATAAATAATATAATCGTAAAATAATAATTTCTGCGAATCTTCCCTCAGTTTCATCAGAATCTCCTTCATTGATATTTGCAAATTGATATAGTACAACAGTTTTTTTTCTTATTGCACCATCTGATTTTTTATCCCCAGCAAGATAAATTGTTCTGCTAAGTTTTAATTTTTCTAGATATTCCCGAAACTCGGTTACTACATGAAGAGGTATTTCATGAATCAGATGTTCATTTAACTTCAATTGAATTTCTTCATTTGATTTTAAATTATCGATCCCTTCTTTCCATATTCTCCACCAATTGTCATATATACGACTGTATGGTGCTTTAGAAAAAACTGACATAAATAGAAATAATCCAGCAGCATAAACTCGTTGATTTGCAGGGTCAGTCTCTATAGCAAGACTTATTCCGATTGCTGAATATTTTGGTATAAAATATGCATGAATATCTCCAGGTTTTGGTTGTATGATTTTACCCTCAATCAATGCTCTAGCTTTAAGTTCCAAAAGGGGTAGTTCTGAATAGATTGGATTAGGAGTATCTCCAGTTTTAATAGACCTAACCCTCGTTGCAACGTCTTCTATTGTAGAAAAATCATATTCATTTCTTAATTGTTGAGCAATAGACATAGTGGTATAAGGAATTAACGCTAGATCCCATTCATTAGGAGATTTTTTTCCATCCTTCCCGAGTGAATCTTTGCAATCTTCAATAAAATAACAGTATCCGCAATTAGGTTGTATGTTAACAGGTATTTCCTCAATCGAACATGGTGCTAATTTCCATAAATTCTTTATTTGAGAGATTAAATCCTTAATTATTATATTAGATTCTTCCCAATCTACAAGTATGATTTCAGCGATGAGATTCTCAATGGTTTTTATCTTGAGAATCTCCCCTTCGTTTAAACGAGCAAGAATACCATTAAATTCAATACTTACAAAAAACTTGGACGATAAATCATATTCTTTTAAGAAGTGGGATAATGTGAACATATAATATAAAATTTCAATAAATTGCTTCTTACCAATGTTTTCATCTCTGATATTCTTAATATCAATGATTGATATGCTACATCTTGTTTTGAGTTCTTCTTTTGGAACAGCACGGATGGTGCCATCTGTCAAAAGTTCATTCAGTTGAATTGTTAAATCCTTTTCACGACGAATAATTATTATATCAGGTCTTTGTTTAGCCCAAAAAAAAGGAATTGTGTTAGTTTTGGATCGAAAGAAAAAATGATTGAAAAAAAAACTTGGAGGAATTCGATATTGATGCTCCAATAATACCCAGGATTGTTGGTCTTTTTGATTATACAAGTTTAATAATATAATTGGTTTAAGGTAAGATTTTTTTACATTTTTATTTGAATTTAATTGATAAATTGCTTCTTTAAAATTAATCAAATGGCTATATACTAATTGTTCATATCGCTGACCTAATTTTATTAGATTATCTGAACTTCGTCGAATAACTTTAGGATCCATTAGCAATCTATTTGGATCTCTCCAGAGTTTTGGTCGTGTTTGAGATAAATCCAAAAAAAGTTGTCTTTTACATTCTGTTTGAACGAATCTGGTTAATACTTGCTTATCAAAATTTCCTTTTCCCATTATACATACACTAATCTTTGTTTGTCTTTAGTATTTTATTTCTTTCAACTTTTTTAGAAAGTAATTTTCCATAATAACTTTGACCTTCCTTATTAACTATATTATTCTTAGTATTTAAAATTCAAAGACACCATTGGATTTATTAAAATAAGAGAACCTAAAAAAGAACCATAATGACAAGGAAAAAATAAAAGTTCACGAAGATTTAGAAGTCAGAAATCTATTAAATCGAATTTATAAATGATTTCCCTTTTTTTTTAAGAATCGTTTGGAACAAAACACACAGCACGTATCCATGAACCATCCCCCTCTTTAACATTAATAGGTAATGCGATTAGATAGACTTCTTTATCAACGATTTTGTCGAGATTAGTCAATAATTCTATAACAATCGGAAAATCTTCCCTATTTTTGAATATTTTTGGATGGTCTATTAGAGAAGGATCCGTACTGGGGGTATCCATACCCAGGATTCCAATTTTATTATCTAAAATCCAATTTATTGCGTCCTCTGAAAAATGTGGATGATCCATATTAAAATATTTCTCATCAAAAGGATCAAAAAATTTATCCCATCCTGTATGAATTAGAATATTATCACCTTTTTGGACATTTTTTTTAATAAAATCATCAGGATTATAGTGATCTCCTAGTTTTTTATCAGTAAAATCTAGAACTTTGCACCAACCCATAAATCTATTTAAAGGAATTTCATCAAGCTTAACTCCTTCATTATTGAGGTGGTAAGGAGCATCTATGTGAGTTCCTTGGTGACCGGACATGCTAAAATACTTCATATTTATTCTTTCTTCTTGTCCTCTATTTCGACCGATAATAAACCAGTTATGAACGATGCACCGGGGTTCAGCACTCCAAATTGGAGCATCATTATAGATTGGAACAGATAAATCTATCAGGGTCATATTTTTAAACATATCTTCTTTCATATCAATCTCTTATGAATAGTTTGTTTTATTATGAATTCTAAAGATCTTTACTATTTTAGATTAAGTATCTAAATAAAGTTTTTTTATTTTCTTGCTTTAAAAATATTAATTATGTCGAAGAAAAAATTAAGGGTTGGTGTGGTGGGGTGTGGGGATGCTGCAAAAATCGGGCATTTACCAACTTATCAAAAATCCCCTCTCTCAGAAATTATAGCTATTGCTGATCCCGTAGAGGCTCATCTTAAAGAAGTTC